>NZ_LOEE01000019.1 GCF_001562415.1 Thermotalea metallivorans
GACTTTGCCTCCGGCTTCCTTCAGATTCCACCTCACGATGGACACCCTTGCCTTTGGCTAATGGTTCCCACTGCCAAGCCCATAGCGGACTTTCACCGCCAAGTTACTGCCCATGCCGGGCGCACATAAAGAAGGCCCCTTTCGGCGCCTTCTCTGTCTGTAAAAAAACAATAGGATGAGCGAAACCCTTGAGGTTTCGGCTTCGTCGCGAATCAGTAAGCCGCTTTTTTTTCCTTGTTTTTTATGCAGAAAAGCGGCGCAGGTCTGAGCAGGAAGGCAAATCTCAAGGGTTTGCCTGCAAGTTCCGGAGGACACCTGTCGGTGCCCGCTTGTCTTATTGGTTTTGGTCCAAAACAACTCGTATGTGCAATTCTTTTAATTGCCTTTCCTCAACAACAGAAGGATCCTCCGTCATAGGAGATGATGCATTTTGTGTTTTTGGAAAAGCAATGACTTCTCTGATGCTGTCATTTCCTGTTAACAACATGACTAAACGATCCAACCCATAGGCGATTCCTCCATGGGGTGGTGTACCATATTGGAAGGCTTCCAACAGAAAGCCGAATTTTTCCCAGGCTTGCGCTGTTGTAAAGCCCAATGCTTTAAACATTCTTTGCTGCAGCTCGGTACTATGAATACGAATGCTTCCTCCTCCCAACTCGATGCCGTTCAATACAATGTCATAAGCTTTTGCCCTCACTTGCTCCGGTGCTGTTTCCAGCAATTCCAGATCTTCTTCCATAGGCGATGTAAAGGGGTGGTGTTTTGCCACATATCTTCCTTCCTCCTCATCATATTCGAAAAGGGGGAATTCTGTGACCCAGAGGAGTTTGTACTCGTCTTTATTTAATATCCCCAACTGTTTTGCTATTTCTACCCTTAAATGGCCCAAGGCATCCAATACAACACTGGGCTTGTCGGCAACGAACAGCAACAAATCTCCTGGTTTTCCATCAAATCTTTGGAGGATTTTATCCATTTCTGCATCATGAAAAAACTTTCCGATGGGAGAATTTACACCTTCTTCCGTGACTTTGATCCATGCAAGTCCCTTCGCCCCATAGGTTTTTACGTAATCCTCTAATTTCCCAATATCTTTTCTGCTGAATCGGTTTCCATAACCATTTACATTAATGCCTCTCACGTCTCCACCGTTCTTTACTGTATCTGCAAATACCTTAAAACTGCAATTTTCAGCAATGTCATTGATGCACTTCAGTTCAAACCCAAATCGAACGTCAGGCTTATCGGAGCCGTATCTTTCCATGGCTTCACGGTAGGACATTCTTTGCAATGGAATTTCAATGTCAATCCCCATGGTTTCTTTAAAAATCCTTTGCAGAAGTTTTTCATTTATGGCCAAAACCTCCTCCACATCCACAAAGGACATCTCAATATCAATTTGTGTAAATTCCGGTTGTCTGTCTGCCCTTAAGTCCTCATCCCTAAAACATTTTACAATCTGAAAATACCTGTCCATACCGGATACCATCAACAGTTGTTTAAACAATTGGGGTGACTGGGGCAGGGCATAGAACTTCCCCGGATTTACCCTGCTGGGTACCAGATAATCCCTGGCCCCTTCCGGCGTGGGCTTTGTCAGCATGGGTGTTTCTACCTCGATAAAACCATTTTCATCCAAAAAATCCCTGACAACCTTTGCTACCTTGTGTCTGAACATGAGGTTTTTCTGCATTCTAGACTTTCGCAAATCTAAGTATCTATATTTCAATCGCAGATTTTCCGATACATCATCTTCATCCTCTATATAGATAGGCGGTGTTTGGGCCTCCGACAGAATTTTCATTTCACTGGCAAAGACCTCAATTTCTCCTGTAGGCAAATTGGGATTTACCGCATGCCTTCTCTTCACCACCCCACGGATGGCAATAACATATTCGCCTCTAATTTTTTCAGCTTTTGCAAAGGCTTCTTCTGAAATATCCTTATCAAATACAATTTGGACAATCCCTGCCCTATCTCTTAAATCAGCAAAGATGAGCCCTCCCAAATCTCTTCTTTTTTGTACCCATCCCATTAAGGTGACCTCTTCATCAATATGATGGGGCCCAAGGGTTCCGCACATATGGGTTCTCTTCATATTTCCCAATGATTCTGCCATTTTTATTCCTCCTTGCCTAATCTGTCCTTTAACTCACAGAGAATATTGCTTAATTTTATCTCCACCTGATCACCGGTTTTCATATTTTTCAAAGCCACAGCATCTTTCTCCAGTTCATCTTCCCCTATTACAATGGTATAGGAGGCATTCAACTTATCTGCATATTTGAACTGGGCTTTCAAACTCCTGTTCATATGATCTTTATCGCCTGAAATACCTGCCATTCTCAGTTTGTACAATAACCGTGTAGCCTCTCTTCCAGCCTTTTCGCCCAATGTGGCTATAAAGATGTCTAATCCTTTGGGCCGAGGTATTTCAATATGGTTATTTTCTAAAGTCAGCAATAACCTTTCTATGCCCATGCCAAAACCAACCCCCGGCACCGCCGGTCCTCCCAAAGCTTCCACCAGCCCATCATATCGTCCCCCACCGCATACTGTACTTTGGGAGCCTATTTCATAGGATACGATTTCAAAGGCTGTTCTCCTGTAATAATCCAATCCTCGAACGATTGTGGGATCCACCTGATAGGAAATTCCCATGAGCTCCAAGCTTTCTTTCAAACGCTCAAAATGCTCTTTGCAGTCGGAGCATATATGATCCAGCATCAAAGGAATATCCTTCAGCTCCTCCTTACAGGATTCAACTTTGCAATCGATAATACGCATAGGGTTTCTTTCATATCGATCTTGGCAAGTTTTGCATAAATGGCCAAGTTTGCTCTTTAGAAAGGTTTTTAGTGTTTCATTATACTTTCCTCTGCATTCAGGGCAGCCAATGCTGTTGATCCTCAGTTCCAAGTTGGTGATGCTCAATTGGCGATAGAACATCATCGCAATGGCAATGACTTCCGCATCAATGGAGGCATTATCTGCTCCAAACACTTCTACGCCGAACTGATGGAATGCCCTCAACCTGCCCGCCTGGGGTCTTTCATATCGAAAACAAGGGGTTATATAATACAATTTCGTAGGTTGTGTATCCGCATACAGCTTATGCTCAATGAAAGCCCTCACCACGGGAGCCGTACCTTCCGGCTTCAAGGTGATTTCCCTCCCCCCGTTGTCTTTAAAAGAATACATTTCTTTTTGAACAATATCCGTTGTTTCCCCAACGCCCCTTTTAAACAGCTCCGTATGTTCAAATCCTGGTGTTCGAATTTCCTTGTATCCGAATTTTTCACATACATCTCGAAAAAGTTTTTCTACATATTGCCATTTATATGCGTCACTGGGCAATATGTCCTTTGTTCCTCTCGGTGCTTGTGTAAGCATCATACCCCTCCTCTATTCATTTAGAAAATGAAAAACTCCCCGATCCCACAGTATCATAGGGACGAGAAGTTTATATCCCGCGGTGCCACCCTTTTTGGAAATTCCCACTCCAATTCGTTAACGCCGAACTACGTGCAGTCCTACGATGGCTTTCAGACTGCAAGCTCAAAGGTGTCTTTCGATATAACCTGCAGTATTGAGCTCGCACCAGTCCTCAACTCGCTGAAAAGAGGCTTATATCTACTCTTCCTTATCATCACTTTTTTCATATACTAATTTATATTATTATAATTTAGGTCCTATTGCCTGTCAAGACGGTTTCCTGTTTTTCCAGCTCAATTCTTTTCTTTTCTACCATTTCTTCTACCCTTTGTATATATTGTTCCACATTGGTTACATTAGGAACTCGCTCCAATCGGTTTTCATGGGAATAGTATATCTTTGATATTGCCCCCGCCCCAAGGGCAATAATGGACTGTCTTTCCTCAATAATTTGTATATTGTATCTGCAAGCATGACCCGGCAAACAGTATCCTATATTTTCCAAATTCCCCACCATATATTTCTGTCGGTACATATAATAAGGATGCAATCCCATTTGTCGGGCATATCCTTCTGCAATTCCCAGCATTTTTTTTGCCTGTTCTTCCTGGGCCAGCTCAAATGCTTCCAAGTTTTCCTTCAATTTGGAAGCTTTTTTTACCGCCAATGTATGGACTGTGATATTCTCCGGCTTCATTTCCAACAAATCCTTCATGGTTTCCTCAACCATCTCCGGTGTTTCACCGGGCAAGCCGATGATCAGATCCATATTGATCGTTTGAAATCCCACCGTTTTTGCTAAAGCATAGGCATCCTTGATGGCTTGAGGTGAATGGCTCCTTCCCATTCGTTCCAGGGTAATTTCATTCATGGTTTGGGGATTGATGCTGATCCGGCCTACCCCATGCTCCTTTAGGACCATTAGCTTCTTCCGGTCAATTGTATCGGGTCTGCCGGCTTCTACGGTGATTTCCCTTACCTCACTGAAATCAAAATATTCTTTGACCTCCCTGATGAGCCGATCCAAATCATGGGCCCCTAAGACCGTCGGGGTTCCACCGCCAATATATAGGGTATCTACTTTCCTTCCCAAGCTTTGGAGCAACTTTCCCGTTTCTCTGATTTCAAAATACAGGGCATCCAAATAGGATGATACCAAATCCCTTTTTTCATTCCCCACAGGATTTGACGGAAAAGAACAATAAACACATCTGGTAGGACAAAAGGGGATGCTGATATACAAGCTGTAGTGCAAGGCATCATTTGATTCAAGGATAGCCCTTTCTCTTAGGGCAATTTCCATCACCAAATTTATTTTTTCCCTGCTGATCTTATAATCATCCCTTAACTGTTGCTCAATGGCGTTTCCATCCATTCCCTGATCCATCAACTCATGGACAATCTTGCTGGGTCTGATGCCTGTGAGGATTCCCCAGGGCGGGCTCATATGAAAGTGCTCGGACAAAACATGAAAAATCGATAATTTTATTGCCCTTTTGATTCCTTTGGGTCCCTCATGCCCTAGAGTATCTACATCTTTATAAGATAACTTTTTACTTAAAATCTGCTTGCTCCCACAGAACAAGCCGCATTCAGCTATGACACCTTCTCCTTTTTTCCATAAGCTGCTTACTAATAAAAAGCTTTGGTTATCTCCCAAAGCTTTTTCATTCAAAAATTGAATCCGATTGCCGGGCACAAACAACTTCAGCAGTTCTCCTACCTCGTATTTGTAATCATGCCCTTTCAACAAGACTTTCATCATTTCCATTCCCCTTGCCTAATAATCCTTTTTCATTTCCTGCTTTAATTTCTCTACATATTGTCTATGAACGCCCAATTCCTTTGCAATTTCTTCATCATTAAGGCCGGAATCAATCATGTCCATAAAATCATGAAAATCAATATCCTTCAATCTCTCCCTATTTCGGTTGCTAATATAATCTCCAATTCGTTTTGCCATGGCATAACCTCCCCGAAGAAATCATCTATTGATTATTCTGACCATTCTTCTTCAGGGATATGCATTGTTTATCGATTGATGAAGGGATTCATCATCCTTTCCATACCAATGGTGGTTGCCGGTCCATGGCCTGGCAGAACCTTTATCTCATCATCCAGCACCAACAGTTTTCTTTTAATCGAATCAATAATTAATTCAAAGGAGCCTCCCTCCAAATCTGTTCTGCCAATGGAATTTGCAAACAGCGTATCTCCTGTAAAAACCACATCATTCACTTTGATGCAGATGCTGCCGCGGGTATGCCCCGGCGTATGAATGATATGGAGTTTTAAATTTCCCAGTTCAATCGCATCCCCATCTTTTAATAATGTATCCGGCATGAATTCTATCTTGGGTCCGCTCATGAAGCTCGTAAGATTTTTATCGGCATTGCCCAGCATTTCCCCATCATCTTTGTGGATGAACACGGGAATCCCTTTCTTTTGCTTAATTTCATTCACCGCGCCAATATGGTCCCCGTGACCATGGGTTAAAATGATGAAGACAGGGTCAAATCCATTTTTGTCAATATAGCTTACTATATCGTCCCCATCTCCACCGGGATCGATAATTGCTGTTTTTTTTGTATCTTCACAAGTAATCACGTAACAGTTTGTGGCATATATGCCTGCAAGTATCCTTTCGATGATCAAGACCATTTCCTCCTAAGCTAAAAGGTTTTTTTGCTATCAATCAACAGGGTCACAGGTCCATCATTGCATAGGTTTACTTCCATATGGGCCTGAAATACACCTGTTTCAACTGCTAAACCGCTTTCTCTGCATTTTTCAACAAATTTTAAGTAAAACGCATTGGCTTTTTCCGGCTTTGCCGCCGTGGAAAAACTTGGCCTCCTGCCCCTGCGGCAGTCGCCCAATAGAGTAAATTGAGAAACCACAAGCAATTCCCCACGGATATCTTTTAGAGAAAGATTCATTTTTTCATTTTCATCTTCAAATATCCTGAGGTTTGTAACCTTTTCTACCATATATTCCAAATCTTTTTCATCATCCTCTTCTTCTACGCCCAACAAAACCAAAAAGCCTTTTCCGATTTTTCCTGTGATTTTATTGTCAACTGTTACACTGGCACTGCTGACCCGTTGTACTACTGCCCGCATGCTCTGTCTCCTCTCTCTATTTTTTATGAAGTTACCCTGTATACATCGATAACTCCTTGCATATTTCGTATTTTATTGATTAATTTGTCCAACTGGTTCACATTGGTGATCTCTACCGTCAAATTAATGATGGCAATCTTTTCTCGATTTGTCCGCGCATTCACGGCCGTAACCGTCAGCTTGGTTTCAGACAGCACATTAGTAATCTCCGACAATAAACCTTTTCTGTCTGCCGCAATAATCTGGATTTCTGACTGATAAGATATTTGTCTGCCCTCATCCCATTCCACTTCAATGAATCTATCTACAGCATCCGTTTCATTCACCACATTTACACAATCCTTGCGATGAACGGATACACCTCTTCCTCTCGTAATAAAACCAATAATATCATCCCCTGGTACAGGATTGCAGCATTTTGCAAATCTTACAAGGATATTGTCAATGCCTTTGACTTTTACCCCTTGGGTATCCTTTTTATCTTGTTTTGGCTTATATTGCTTGCTATGCACAGTAAGAGAATCTTCTATGGTTTTTTCTTCTTTTTGGCCTTGCTTGTACATCTCCTTCAACTTTGGAATTACCTGATTGAGCATAATTCCGCCATAACCGATGGCCGCATAGAGATCCTCAATGCCATTAAAATTGAATTTTTTTACCAGTACATTTAACCATTGGGGTTTCAAAAGGGCCTGTATGTCATAGCCGTTTCTTCGAATCTCCTTTTCAAGCATTTCCCTGCCCTTTTCAATATTTTCTTCTTTTCTCTCCTTTTTAAACCATTGTCGAATTCTGTTTTTTGCCTGGGTGCTTTTCACAAATTTCAGCCAGTCCCGGCTCGGTCCGTTGCTGTGGCTGGATGTCAAAATTTCAACGATATTGCCGTTTTTCAACTTATAATCCAAAGGGACAATTCTACCATCAACCTTAGCCCCAATACAGCTATTTCCTACTGCAGAGTGAATTTTATAAGCAAAATCTATGGGCGTTGACCCCGCAGGCAAATCAATGACATCTCCCTTTGGCGTAAAAACAAACACCTCATTGGTAAATAAATCAATCTTCAATGATTCCATAAATTCTTTCGGATCTTTTAAATCCCTCTGCCATTCCAGCAGCTGCCGCAGCCATCTTAATTTATCATCAAAATCTTCTTCCCCGGTTTTTCCTTCTTTGTATTTCCAGTGGGCTGCAATCCCATATTCAGCAATGCGATGCATTTCCCAAGTCCGGATTTGAATTTCAAAAGGCTCTCCCTTGGGCCCGATGACGGTAGTATGCAGGGATTGATACATATTGGGCTTCGGCATGGCAATATAATCTTTAAATCTGCCAGGAATCGGTTTCCACATGGTATGAACAATTCCCAGAACCCCATAGCAGTCTTTTACGGTATCCACAATAATGCGTATAGCTGTCAGGTCAAAAATTTCTTCAAAGGTTTTATGCTGATATACCATTTTTCTATAAATACTATAAAAATGCTTGGGCCTTCCGCTGATTTCAAATTTGATCTGCACACTCCTCAAGGCCTCTTCCAGTTGCTTTATGACCTGATTGATATATTCTTCCCTTTCCCGTCTTTTCTTCGCAACCTTTTCCACAAGGTCATAGTAGCCCTCCGGGTCTATATAACGCAAAGCAAGATCCTCCAATTCCCATTTTATTTTGGAAATACCGAGTCTATGGGCAATGGGGGCATAAATCTCTAAGGTTTCCATGGCCTTTTCTTTCTTTTTATTTTCGTTCATATATTTCAACGTTCTCATATTATGCAAGCGATCGGCAAGTTTAATAATAATCACACGGATATCCTTTGCCATGGCTATGAACATTTTTCGCAAACTCTCTGCTTGCCTTTCTTCCTTGGTCTCATAGGTCAGAGTTCCAAGCTTTGTAACACCTTCCACCAACAGGGCAATTTCCTCGCCAAACTCTTTTTTGATCTGGTCATATCCATACTTTGTATCCTCAATGACATCGTGCAATAAACCCGCTATAATCGTAGAATCATCCATCTCCAACTCTACTAAAATTTTCGCTACTTCCACGGGATGTACAAAATATTTTTCCCCTGACTTCCTAACCTGTCCTTCATGGGCATTCTCTGCAAAATTATATGCCTTTATAATTAAGCTCAAGTCACTATTGGAATTATACTGCTGAATTTTCGCCAATAAATTCTCTAACATTTTATCACCTTGTTTGTACTACATAATTATGGAATCATCGCTTTTTAAAAAATATTATATATATTATATAACAAATGTTATGAAAAAAATAGTAGACAATCCACAAATTTGTCAAAAGATATAGAATAGTGGTTGGATCTCCAACCACTATTCTAATACTGAATCAAAGCTTTCACATCATAACCTTTTAACAGTTCTCTCCCGTTCAAATAAGTAAGTTCTATCAAAAACAGTACCCCTGCAACTTCTCCACCCAATTCTTCCACCAGCTTGATCGTAGACAAAATAGTTCCGCCCGTAGCCAATAAATCATCAGCAATTACGACCTTCTGACCGGGTTGAATGGCATCCTTATGTATTTCCAATATATCGCTGCCATACTCCAGCTTATATTCAGAACGAATGGTTTCCCCAGGCAGCTTTCCTGGCTTTCTGACAGGTACAAATCCCTTTTTCATCGCATAGGCCAAGGGCGTCCCAATGATAAACCCTCTGGATTCAGGGCCGACAATTAAATCAAATTCCTTGTCCTGTAAGTCTTTTGCAAATTGATCAATGGCATATCGAAAGGCATCTGCATCCTTCAATAAAGTAGTTATATCCTTGAAGCGGATCCCCTTCTCCGGAAAATCCGGTATTACTCTTATTTTTTCTTTTAAATCCATGTCAATTCCTCCTCGTGTTTCTGAAGTTGAAATAGGCAAAGGTTTGTTTTGGTAAAAGGCCATAACCCTGAAAAACGGATGTATCACCATGAAACCATAAACAGATTCCCTTTCTACACGTCCCTTCTACTTAGCACTCACAACCTATTATATGATATATTCCCAATGCATTCAATAGTTAGATTCTTTCATTATTTTCTGCTGTCTTTTCCCGGATTTCCCCAGTCATTTCTAAAGATTTTTCCATAGCACCCTCTTCATTTTTTTTGTTGCTGCATGCTGCCAGCTCTTCCTGCAAATCGCCGTTCTCTTTTTCCAGTTTTTTGATGTGCCCTTCCAATTCGCGGATTTTTAAGGCATGGGTAATTTGCCGAAAAATCCCTAAAAAAGCTACAATGATTGCCCCTAAGGCAGCTGAACCCAAAATCACAATTGCTTGAGAAAATTCGTATTTTCCCCAAAACCACTTGATGATAACCGGATCCGAGTTCATTACGGCAAATAATGCCACTAGGATTGCAAACAAAAGTGAGATAATAAACCAAATTTGCATAGAATCACCCCATTATAAAAATCGTTCATAACATTGAACTTATTCTGCAAAATATGTTTTTCTCCTCTAAGATTTATTCATTTTATAGATGGAAATCTATATCTTCAGAAAAAAAGGCAATAATATGCTATTGATATTATTGCCTTATCAACGATTCCTATGATATTGTTCGATATTTCCCTCTATTTTTCTCCCAATTTTTCCAGATTACCCAAATGGGGCTTGCGATGAAAATGGAGGAGTAGGCACCTGTTGCAATTCCGGCAATTAAAGGAAGGGCAAACTGTTGAATCGATTCTACTCCCAAAATATACAGGGTTACAATCGTAAGCAAAGTTGTCAATGAAGTATTGATTGATCTGGATAAGGTTTGTGTAATGCTTTGATTGGCAATTTCCCCATAGCTGGCTTTTCCCATAAATTTGATGTTTTCTCGGATCCTGTCGAAAACAACGATGGTATCATTGATGGAGTAACCCACGACCGTCAGGATTGCAGCCACAAGAGAACTGTTCATGGGAATTTGAAATATGGCATAGATGGCAATCACAACCAGTACATCATGGATTAACGCAATGATCCCGGCCACGCCAAACTTAAATTCAAATCTATAGCTTATATATAAAAGCATACCTGCAGCAGCTATAATAATGGAAAGCAAAGCCCTTCTGCTGATTTCGCTGCCAATTGCAGGGCCAAACTGCTCTGCCTGTCTAAAATCTTTATCCGTTAAATTATATTTTTCTTTAAAAGCATCAAATATTTCCTGTCTCTGTTCATTGTTTAAATCTTTTTTGGTCTTGATAATAATCTCTTGTTTCTCATCACCGGCATGGATAATATCTGCATCTAAAGCAAATTTCGATGTAATATCCTTTGCTTCATCCACGCTGATGGTTTTGCCAATATGAATTTGCATCATTGTTCCGCCAGTAAAGTCAATTCCTAAATTAAAACCTCTGAACAATCCCACTAGCAAACCAATCACAATCATGGCAATAGAAAGACCAAACCATAATTTGCTTTTTTCTACAATTTTCACTGTATCCACTCCTTTCTACGCCCCATATAATTTCGTGTTTCTAAATACATCAAAACTGATAAATAATTTTAAAAGTATTTTAGTAACAACCACAGCAGTGAACATGCTGGCAAAAATACCGATCATCAGCGTCACTGCAAAACCTTTGATCGGTCCCGAACCAAATTGGAACAACACCAAGGCTGCAATGACTGTGGTGATATTGGAATCTATAATTGTTGTTAAGGCCCTGGAAAATCCTGCATTTACAGAGGCTCTCAAAGTTTTTCCGTTCTTTAATTCTTCCTTAATTCTTTCAAATATGATGACATTGGCATCTACAGCCATACCGATGGAAAGGATCAATCCAGCAATACCCGGCAATGTAAGTGTCGCCTTCAGGGCAACCATTGTCCATAAAACAATAGAAGTGTACAGCACCAATGCAATGTCGGCAATCAAACCTGGCAATTTGTAGTAGACCAACATAAATAGAAAAACCAGAATAATGCCAATTGTTCCTGCATCGATGCTTTTGTTTAAGGAATCTATCCCCAGGGTCGGACCTATGGCCGATGTCTGTACCTCTACCAAATTCACCGGCAATGCTCCTCCCCTGATAAGGGCTGCCAATTCAGAAGCCTCTTCTAATGTAAAATTTCCTGTGATGAGTGCTTTGCCGTTGGGTATCTCATTCTGTACAGCTGGTGCTGAAATAACATCGTTGTCCAGTACGATAGCAATGATTTTGTCATTGATGTTTGTTGCCGCTGCCAGTTCCCTTGTGGCCTCTTGGAATGCCTTTGCCCCTTCGCTGTTCAATTCGAGGGCAACCGACGGAATGTTTCCGCGGTCTTTTTCAAATACCACTTCTGCATTTTTTACCTGACTTCCTGTAATAACCACTTCTCCGTTGGGTTTTATAAATTGAAGCTGGGCTGTTTTTCCGATGGCTTCAATAGCATCACTGGCATTTTGAGCACCCGGTAGTTCAACCCTTATTCTTTTTTCACCTTCACGAACAATATTGGGCTCTGTTAATCCCATAATATTTACTCTGCGCTCTATGACTTCCTTCGTCTGATTCATGATTTTATCCAAATCATCACCAGTGGCATTTGTCTCTGCCTCTAATACCACAAATACGCCGCCTTTCAAGTCCAGTCCCAATCTCATGGATTCACGGATAGGATTGATTTTTACATTGCCTATTTCCAATCCATAGATGCCTATAATAGCAGATGCAGCGATAATTGCCAATATCAGCAACAAGGCCAATACATTTTTAAAGTTCATCCCCATTCACCTTCCCTATCTGTTTTCTTTCTTATGGGCATTTGCCAACTGTACATATTTTTCGGCAGATCGCCTTAAATGTTCCTTTTCCTCTTCTGTAAGCCCTCTGATCACCTTTGCCGGTGAGCCTACAACCAATGAATTCGAAGGAATTTTTTTTCCTGGCGGAATCAAAGATCCAGCACCGATGATTACATAATCTCCAATCTCCGCCCTGTCGAGAACAATCGCTCCCATTCCCACCAGTACGCAATTGCCGATGGTACATGCATGGACAATCGCCCCGTGGCCCACTGTAACATAATCTCCGATAACCGTGGGCATATCATCATTTATATGCACGGTACAATTGTCTTGGATATTAGTATTTTCGCCGATGGTAATTTCATTGCCATCCCCGCGAATCACTGTTCCATACCAGACATTTGCATTTTTCTTCATGTTTACTCGTCCAATCACTACGGCGTTTTCTGCTATATAACAGCTTTCATGGATCTGGGGCTTATTTCCCTGATATTCCAAAATCATTTTCATGCCTCCCCTTTCATCAATTTTGCCTGTATAAAGAGTGAACATTCAATTCTCTTTTTTTCCATTTGACAGCCAATTTCGTAGGGTATATGGATATCCTTGTGGAAATGATAAGCGTTGGCATGGCAACCTCCACTACAATAGAATTTTGCCCAGCATTCATTGCACTTTTCTTTATTATACACATGGGCATTGCCAAAGGAAATTTGCAGTTCCTTTTCAAATTCTCCATGTAAAATATTTCCCATCCGGAAGGCTTCATTTCCCACAAATTGATGACACGGATAGATATCTCCCTCCGGTGTGATGGCCAAATACTCTGCTCCTGCGCCGCAACCTGTAAGTCTTTTGATCACACAAGGACCTTGAGATAAATCAATCATAAAGTGAAAGAAATGAAAGTCTTGTCCCATCTTATGCCTTTTTACATATTCTCTGGCAAGGGTTTCATATTGTTCAAAAATATAGTCCAAGTCCTCTTCCCGAATGGCATAGGCTTTGTCTGCCTCTGCCACCACAGGTTCCACCGAAGTATTTTTAAATCCCAAATCCGCCAAATGCAATACATCGGAAGAAAAATCAAGGTTATCCCGTGTAAAAGTCCCTCGTACGTAATAGCTTTTTCCATTTCGCATTTCCGCCATTTTTAAAAGTTTAGGAACAATCATGTCATAGGTTCCGTTGCCGTGGATTGTATATCTCATATTATCGTTTACTTCTTTTCTTCCGTCTATACTTAAAACCACATTGTCCATATGTTCATTGATATACTGCATATTGTCCTCATTCAGCAAAACCCCATTGGTTGTCAAAGTAAATCTGAATCTTTTTCCCGTTTCTGCCTCTCTTTTTCGCCCGTAATTCACAAGCTCCTTTACCACATCAAAATTCATAAGGGGTTCCCCGCCAAAAAAGTCCACTTCTAGATTTTTTCTTGCACCGGAGTGCTCAATTAAAAAATCTAAAGCTTTTTTCCCCACGTCCAGCGGCATAAGGCTTCTTTCTCCTTTAAAGTTTCCTTGGGAGGCAAAGCAATATTTGCATCGAATATTGCAGTCATGGGCTACATGAAGACATAATGCTTTCACAACCGGTTTTCTATTTAGAAATGCAGGATGACTGGAATAGCCATCTTCTGTAAACAATAGTCCTTCAGATTCCAAGGTCCTAATCTCATCGATGGCTTCTCGTATAGATTCCTTGGGATACCTTCCAGCAAGCAAAGCGATGATTTCATCGTTATTTTTTTCTCTATAATAATTCAATATATCATAAACAATTTCATCAACCACATGAACAGCGCCGCTATTCACATCTAGAACGATTCTTACATCGTCCTGTTTAAATTTGTGTATCATTCATGCTCCTCCCTTTAATTGATATAAACCACTATTCTATTGTATATAAACTTTTTTTCTATGACAAGTAAAAAAACAGCAACCTCAATGCTATTGCTGTTTTTTTAGGTATGTATTATTTATTTTCACATGTTTGATTCGCAACTGTACAGGATGTTTTACAAGCCGATTGACAAGACGTTTGACACTCTCCGCATCCGCCTTTTGCCGCACTATTTTTTAACGTTGCATTTGTTAATGTCTGAATATGCTTCATCCTTTTCTCCTCCTCTATCGTAATTTCTACTAAATTATAACATAAACCTATCTTTTATAAAAGCCATTTATTTTAAATTTACACCGATCATGCCGCCAATACCGCCTGCCGCCATTCCTGTCAGCATCTTGTAAAGCATCAGCCTTCCCACTGAAAAATCATCTAAAAAAACCCACCCTATTGCAGTGATCAACAGCACAAAGGATAAACCTGCCATGGCTCCGTGGAACCATCCCTTCCTTTTTAACTTGAACCCTGTGTACATGCCGCCCATGGCAACGCTTATTACCATGACAATAGAAGTTACAATGGGGATAATCGCTTCAGATATACTCGTATATGTAATCAATAAAGCCATTAAAATAAACGCAAAGATAGAAAAAATACAGGCGGAAAGGATTCCCTTCATATACACTGTCAATATACTGGTTTTTCGGATGTCAACTCTTTTATTGGATTGCAAGATCATCACCCCACTCAGGAATTCTTATATCATATTTATGCCGGTATATTGATAATATTACTAGAACATTGTCCGTAAAGTGATGGAACTTTTATCCTATGAAAATTATATAGGCATTCCCTTGACCTATATTTCATCAAGGTAAGGTAAGGATTGTACTATTTAGTGCTGTATAGTTATATTTCCGCCCAGACGCCACAATGACAGACCATAATCTCCCGCTTCTTCAAGAATGCCAAACCATGCATCGATGGTTTTATGATCCCCATACCATACTTCATGGGATATCCCTTCCCTATCCGTATAGTTGAATACGATGCTTTGGCTCGAAGCATCCCTGCGGGATTTCCCATGATATTCCTTCATTTTGTCAAGAACATCCGCCTCCGTAACCTGTTTTACTTTCCCGTCCCCATAAAAATCAAATCCGCCTGTGGCGATTGCAAAGCTGATTTTTCCAGGAATATATTTCATTTTATCAATCATTATCTTTAGAAAATCAATATTGGCTTTTGGGCCGGGTTTCGTACCATATCCATGAAGGTTATAGCACATCATAACATATTCCGGCCCTTCTGGAAATGCCAACTCCCTTACAGGTGCATCAGGTTCCAGCACAATTCGTACCAAGATATTTTTCTCTGCTGCGGAAGCATATAACTGTTCTATAAAGCGGATAAAATAGTTCCAGAGGATAGTATCCTCCTGAATGCCTTCATAATCGATTTCGATACCATCATATCTCTCTGCCATAACCATGGAAAGTATAGTATCAATATGGCACCTTCTTCCTTCTTCCGTAGACAACAGGTAGTATAATAAATTTGTGTCCTTCAATGAAGATTTATTATCTTCTTGAATAAGGTCGTTCACAAAAGTTAAATAACTTTGATAGCGGCCATCCCCATAGGCTTTCTTTACTATTTCATAGATTTCTTTTGTAGTTTTCGGGATAAATGGATTTTTCCCTTTATCAAAATAAGCTGCAAAATAACAGATTACACCTACCTTTTCTCCCATGGCATCAAGTTCATCCATTATATCCGTATCCCAGTATACCGTCCAAACGGAGATTTTCCTATTCCTTCCTTCCCTGTTTTCTCCGGTATTTCTACTGTCGCTTTCTTCTATCCTCGGGGTTGTCTGGAGCTTTTCCTTAGTATTCTTGTCTGAATTATTACCACAACCCATAAGGAAGATAATAGCGAAACACAGAAGCCATAGGGCCAGCTTTTTCTTCATCAATTCTTTTCTCCTTTTCTTTTAAAATTTATGGTTAAAATTCTCCCGATGATGAAGTCATTTTATAATGATTATTCATTGATATAAAAATATCATTAGAACGTTTTTATAAACCAATTGATTAAATCATTCCATTGTTTTTTGATAGTTGCTTCGGTCTTTTCCAATCCATGCAGCCGGTTATCATATAATACCGTTTTCTTCTCATACCCATCGCCATTATTTTCATCACTGTCCGTTATATCTGTAATTAATAAATCTCTGAAAACACCGTCATATACATCATCTGCTATGTTTCTTTGGCTGTACCCATAGGCTCCCCAGGCAGATTCAAGATAAACATAGCCCCCATCCCTTTTGCTTAAGAGCAAATCACCGATTGCTTTTCTATTGTCAATATATACAGTCAGGCGGTTATCGGACAGGGTAATATCAACTTTTCGATTTCCTGCCTCGCTGATCTCTATGGTTGGTATATACTTTTCGGCTCCTTCTTCAACAGATCTTGCTTTCTTTTCAGAAGGTTTGAACTGCTTTTCCATATTGGTCTCATTTTTAAATGATTTTCCTTCTTTATATATTGCATATTCAGCCCATAAAGCTTCCCGTTTATTTTCTTCTACCGATTGAAATTCAATTTCGTCAAAGTCATTGAAGTCAAGACTATATAATACCTCGCCGTTTTCTTTGATAATTAGCCAATTGTTCTGGATATTCACACACACGTATTTTTTCAAATCTTCATCTGCCCTTAGATAGATTGCTTGGGAGCCTAATTTATTGCCTGTCATGGATGCAGAAACTTTAATATTCTTGTAATTTTTGCTGTCTTTTAAGCGAAGCAATCCATTTCCCTGTGGAACGGAAGTAAGAACAATTTCAGAGTCCCTAAATTCGGCTGCACCCCTTATGAGTTCCCAGTATTCCTTCTCTTTTTCATTTCCCCAAACAAATTGGATAGCTGCTTTTGTATCATCGGCAATCCTCATTAGCAAATGATTTGTATACCAATAGGCTTGAGGCTGCATTCTGGTAAGGTCATAAATATCACATTCTCTGTTATTATAAGAATTGCCTTCTCGATTAAAATTCATGGTGAACAGCTTAGACATCCATTCCCGGTTAATTTTGCTTACTGTTTTATTGCTCCCATAGCTGCTTGTATTGGAATGCATCAACACATATAGTCTTGGAATTTTTCCCAATTTTTTAGTATATATTTCTTCCATTCGTCTGTAATCATTGCTGATTCTTTCCTTCATTTCAGAATAGCTCTCTTTGGGGATCTGATATTCGTCCCTGATATAATCCATAAGATAGTGGTTATAATTTCTGCCTAGATATTTGCGCATCCTCGAATACTCAACAGCACTCAGCTCACCTAAATAATGGTGATAACGATCGAAAACATTAATATACGAAAGACGGTATCCATTGGTACCCAGTTCCCAAAAGGAGCTGCCCTCCAGATGCTTAAGATCCTCGGGCGAAAGAAATTTCATATCCCGGTTGTCAAACTTATCTGCATAGCTTAGCATCGTCCCGATATAATTATAGTTTTCCATAATCTTTTGGGCAAATATAGCAGTGTCCCTGCGTCCGTCCTCGAACATTAAAAAGAGGGACTTTTCAGGCAGGGGAGCACCATTCTTATAATAATTCTCTATGTCTTCCTGGGTAATGGTGACATATCCGTTATCATGCAGTGCTTTTAAATGCTCCTCAAGTCTCTTTGCACCAATCATTGCTGCAGTACCGTCCCTGTCCACCGCCAGATAGGAGATCGCAATGAATCCTTTATCTTTTTCGGACAAAATTTTAAGATCATGTTTGTCATAGGGCTCATATTTTGCAAAAACAAACAGCCCTTGGATGACTTTTACTGTAAGGACAATAAGTACAATGATTTCCAACGTACTTCTGAATATTTTCTTTTGATCTTTATTCAAATGCAGTAAACTCATAGGCAACCTCACAATACTTTATATAAAAATTTTTATATCGCTTTTTTGTTTTTCTTATTCCCCATTATATAAATTTATATCTTCCAATTTTTCAACTGGCTTTTTCCATTTTATTTCTTTTTTTCTGCTGTTCCAGCTTATCGCTGGGCGTCATGCGAGTTCCCCAGGTAGATTTCCAGAAAGTAAACCAAGCTACGGGCATCTGCCATAGCAATACTGCTTCATAGAATAAACAAAAGAGAAAGCCGAAAAGCCATGTTGTACTCTTTCTCAGCATCAACTGCACCGCACTCATAAGCAAAGCCATTGACAGGATACCCACCAGGTATGTCATAGGGAATACCTGATAGAATAAGGGAACATAAATAAAATTGTATACAACTACCACAGGTGCTGCAATGGGGACGACTAATCCCATATAAAAGGTTAAAGCTGCAAAGGGTTCCTTTTTCCACATAAATGTTCCGGCAATGAGGGACTCCCGAAGCCATGAACGCTTCCACCGCATCTGCTGCTTTAGGAATACTTTATATTTACTTGGCAATGGTAGCGCAGATGGCGGAATCCTGATAGCTGGTCCTGTATTGCCTTAGTACAAAGTTTGTCATGGACCTATCATCGCCGAAAGTAGCCTTCTGCCCCAAAAATCTTTGGTTGAGCCATGCCTCCTTATTTTTCAGGATGATTTCCTTCCGATAGCACGCCAAGGGGCCCGATAAGCAGGTTACTGCATCAAAATAAGCTTCAGAAGCTTTTACCATACGGAATGCAATATAATAACGGACAGCTTGCATTTTGGTTAATATATTCGTATAGGTATTGGCAACATCGGTTCTGCCGGCAACGCCTCCCATTTTGGGATCTTTAAACGGCTGGACTAAAGACCTTATGGCAAAAGGATTTAAGAAACTGTCGGAATCCACAAAAACGACTAAATCATGCTTCGCTTCCAATACCCCCCGTATAAGAGCTTCTCTTTTTCCACCATTCTTCTTTTGCACGATATATTTGACACGTTCCCCTGCATGAAACTGCTCCGCCTCATGATGCAGCTTTTTTACAATTTCATCTATTTTTTCCACGGATCTGTCGGTGGAACAGTCATCAATAATGATTACTTCCAGCCGATCCACAGGATAATCCTGGTTAATGCAGCTTAGAATGGTTTTTTGTATCCATTTTTCTTCATTAAAACATGGGATCAAGATACTTACCCCCGGTGTATAATCAATATCGATTGGTACTTCCCGGTATAAAAATCCAAAGAAATACTTGCTGAGCAAAAAAACAGCCGCAATAATGCTATACAAATACAGCCACTTGTTGAATTTAAAGTAAATAATGCTCTCGGCACGCATCAGCACGATAATCCCAACGATAAAAAACAAAAGCAAGCTGGAAAACATAAGGGCATATCTGCCTTTTCTTGCATAGGAATATGCAGACAATCCCTTTTCAAAAACGAGACCGCATAAATATTCTCCAAGGGAGGTTTCGCTGACTCTGGCAATTTTTGCAGGAATCTTCACTTTCATTTCCATACCTTCCGGCATGGAACCAGGAATAATCTCAAATTTAAGGGATATCCTATGGGCTTCTTTCATGTGTTCAATATGGGTTTTGTCCTGAATCTGCAATAAAATGCCCGTCATAGAAATATCTTTTCCCAAGCAACGAAAGGATGTTTTTTTTCCCCCTCTTTTATAAGTTACGATTACATCATAGTTGACTTTATACCGAATCCCTGCCTGGTTATTAACAATAAAATCATTAATATTCTCCCTTGCTGAACCAGTATATTTATCCCCTCGCCTGTCCCTGTTGGTGCGGGAATTGCTTATATCAGGAACATTGGAAAGCAGCCGCCGGTCCTCTTTTGGCTGTAAAAGTATTTCCTCCATATTTTTATTTTTGTTAAATATTTTTATCATTCAACTCCCCCTGTCCATTCCCTCGGTTTTCTTCACCATACGAAACCCTCTTACTCCTCGTCCGATAAATATTCACTCAATCTGACAAAGCGGTATCCCTCTTCCAACAGCTTTGGAATAACAATATCCAATGCTTCTGCGGTGATATCATTCTCCCTATTGGGCATATCACTGTCGTCGGACATATGCAGAATGATTATACTTCCATTGCCCAGGGTTTTATAGGACCCATTTCTCCGTTGTATGCCGGTAAGAATGGTACTTGCCAATTCCATTGCATTTTCTGCTGCATAATCATGGGTACTGAAATCACCACTGACAATATAGGTAAATCCCATATCCAGTATCGCTTTCATACCTTCCTTGCTCATAGCCAGGGTCGGCGGTCTAAAGATTTTGTTCAAAGCGGGAATACCATCTATCTCAATATCGCCTATAACAGATTGCAGTTTATTGTAAGAAGTCCAAAGGTCTTCTTTTCTACTGCTGATTTCTTCCTCCGACAATGATATAAATACAGATTTAACGTCATCCTCACCCTGGAAGCTTTGGGAATTTGCAAAAGGTAAATGGGCATCCGTATGGCTGCCGATATCGTGTCCCCCCAGCGCTATGGCACGCAGTAAATTGGGATTCGCCTCCATATATTCTGTACGGATAAAAAAGGATGCTTTGATATCATATTTTTTGAGTACATATAATATCTGATTTACCGGTTTATCGGAGCTCCAGTCGTCAAAAGTCAAGAATATGACCTTATCGTCCGTAAAAGTTCCTGCTGTATTTAGCCGTGACAGTTCTTCTTCTGAAAATCCAGGAAGAGTAGCAGGAGTATTGGCTTCCGGATTTCCTATATACCTTTGGATTAATTTCTCTAATATTCCCTCATTCGTTTTATCCTTCAGGTGTCCCGGATAGATCTTGTCTTTTACCGAAGACAGCATATTCGTTTTAGGAACAGGATATTGATAGACATAACTACTGTTCATAAGGCTTTCTAGTGTCTTTATCCGGTAGGAAGAACCGTTGTCCTCTATGTCGTCTTGATAAGCAACGGTATCAACCCTGTTTTTGGTAAAGTCCACCATCAATTTGCCTATCAGGCTGTTATCTTCATAAAAATCCATGCGGAAGAATACAATATATCCACGTGGGACACTGATGTTGCCTTTATGATAGGCATATGCAAGGACTTGATCAAAAGTGCCCTGTTTTCCTACCTTGGAGCTGGCAAAGGATAAATCCTGCCATACCACCTTGCATCCAGTACTGGATATTGCCTCTAACACTTCATCCGTCATATTCACGACATAGGCATATCGTACCAGCGTCGGTTTTTTACCGCACAAAGTTTCTATCTTTTCTTGAATATCCAGGATGCTGCTGCATGTAGAATAGTAATCGGCTGTTTCCGTCACTTTTAGGCATATGCCAATTTCATGTCCTGCGGATGCTATGCTTTTGATGGCATCTCCATAATTTTCGATTTCCTCTCCCGTTACGAAAAAAGTGCCCTTCCCATTCAATTCATCTAATTTTTGCAACACATCGATTAATACCGCAGTATTGGCGATTCCCGAAAAAGTGTAGCTTACTGCCTGCTCCGTCGTGTAAATGGTATAGATCTCTTCCGCTAATTTACCGTTATTTTTTTTTCGCAGGGCTTCTATCTGATTTTTTCTTTTGATTTCTTTCGTACCCATTTCTTTCTGTACTGGTTTCTTGAAGGAGATGTATTTACTGCCCGTATGTGCCTCCGTATAAACCTTGGCCAGTTCCCCCTGTTTCTGTTCACTTAACCTTTTAAAGTTCGGATCGTTATATTGTGATATGTCTTCTACAAAAACCGTTTTGTATTGAACCTCATCTAAAGCCTTGAGAATCCATTCCACTACCTGCAATAATCTTTCTTCTTCAGAAAGGTTTTTTGTTTCCTTCTGGACATCTATGCCCGGTTGCTTATCCACCGCCGGCTTATCCTGCTTTTTTACAGACACATATTCGTCCTCATCCAATGTGCCGTTTAACTTAATGGTGAAAATCGTACCATCGTCTAATCTTTTTATATAATCAAGTACCTGGGTATATGTGGAAAAGCTTTGATAGCTGATGTAATGGCTGATGCTCACCACTTTCTTATTGCCGGAGGCGAAAGCTGCCTGCAATACTTTGGGAGTATACTTGGTTCCGTTGCATAAAAGCAAGATGTTTTCTTGATTTGTTAAAACTTTAATAATATTGTTGGTCCTGCAAAAATCAACTACAAGTTCCTCCAATCCATACTCTTCCAAGTTTTTCAAGCCAGTTAAGGTATTGCTGCCTACCTTATGGCCGCCATCTACCATCGCCTGAACTGCTTCGGCATCTTCTGCCGCTGCAATGCCAGGGAGAAAAAAAGTTCCTTTGCGACCGTAGACCGACATTAAATGCAAGATCTCCCGCGTGGTATCCGGATCTGATAAGCCCTTAAAAGACAATGCCATAACTTTTTCTCCAGTACGGACATCTGTTATAATTTCAGCTTTTTTTGGACTTTCTTTAAGATTTTTTATTGCAGTATCAATGAGGATGGAAGCATCATATGGGTTTCTATTCATTGTCTCCATATCCTTCATGGTCGCTATGTTGCTGAATTCTGACTTTATATAGAATCTTATAAAAAAACCTATGAGAATGAATAGAAGGAAGAAGACCGTCCCTACAGCAATAAATTTAATATCCTTTCCTGACATAGTTCACCTCAAATATTCATAAAAGTTTCTGATACCTGAAAAGTTGCAAAAGCTAGCATTCCATTATTAAAGGCTCCAATAAATATAGCCTTTCTTTTCTAATTCCTCTTTATTGAATATGCTTTTAACGTCAATAATAATATTTTTGTTGAAGGGCATTTCTTTGTACATAGCATCTAGTTCCTTATAGGACATTGTTCTAAACTCGTTATGGGCAACTGCAAATATAATGCAGTCTGCTTCCCGGACATCCTGCAATTTTGTCATTTCTATCTGATATATCCGTTGCACATCCTCTTTATCAGCAACAGGATCTACAATCTGGACATTGATTTGATGCGCTTTCAATCGTTTCGCAATATCCCCTGTCTTCGAATTGCGGATATCCGGGCAATTTTCCTTAAATGTAATTCCCATGATAAATACATTTGCATTTTTTACTGGTTTATTTGCTTCAATCAAGATCTTCATCGCAACATCTGCTATAAGAACCCCTATATCTTCATTCATTTTTCTGCTGGCCATGACAATCTGGGGATAGCAGCCAAGATGCTGTGCACGGTGTATAAAATAGTATTTCACAAGCTCTGATTATAGGAGATAAATCCGGTGTTTTATCTCCATTCACCGGTGTCGGAACGGCTACAATGATAAAATTGGCTTCTTTTAATTTATCCTCCTTCCAAGTAAAATCAATCAAGGAATTTCTAATGGCTTCGTCTCCGACTTCTCTGGTAGGGTCTTCTCCACCCAAGTACTTCCTAATTTTCTTTTTGTCGATATCAAAACCTATGGTCCTTACCTTTTTAGAAAAAGCTAGTGCAATGGGCATTCCTACATATCCCAGTCCCACTACAGCAAGCTTTATTTTATCAATATCCATTCTTTTGCATAATCCCATATCCAATCACGTATCCCCCTCTTAGCTATTTATAGATAACTATTCTTACGATAGCCCATATAGAAACACAACTTTTGCAGAATGATGATTGTATAACCGCTGTAAAAGTATCACAAGTGCTCACTTAACCCATATTTCACTAAAATAAAAATATGGAAATCTCTAAGTGACAACGAAATCGCAAAGGAGAGATTCCCATGAAAATATCTTTATCACTGATTGTGTTTTTTTATAACGCTAAAATTAGCGAGGTTGCTAATCCTACGGGCTTTCTTAAATAAAAACGAGGTGTTCTATTTGATACCCTTGTTTTTACTTTAAAAACACAAAGGTTATAAAATAAATAAAATGGAGATAGAAATCTATCCCCATTATTCGATAGGTGTTTCATTTTTATTGATATTCCCTACAGCCCATCTTGCAATCTGCAGCTTTGTCTTATCTGCTCCTACTTCAATCGTCAAAACATCATCTTTCAATTTTATAATTTTACCGTATATGCCGCCTATGGTTAAGATCTGGTCTCCTACTTTCAAATTGTTCCTCATTTCCTTGATTTGCTTATCCCTTTTTTGTTGGGGCCTTATAATGAGGAAATAGAATATGCCAATAAATATGGCAGTCATGATGATTGGTGAATACGCACTATAGTTCATGTGTCTTTTTTCCCTCCCTTTCTATAATAGTAATATATATTCAACGAAAAAATTAGAACTCCTTTTATAGGTTAAACTTCATAACCGTATTTTTCGAAAAATTCTTTACGATAGTCCAAAAGTCGATCGGCTTTTATGGCATCCCGGATATTTTTCATGAGATTCAGCAGGAAATAAAGATTATGATAAGTAACCAGACGAGCAGATAAAATCTCTTGCGCCTTATACAGATGCCGTAAATAGGCCTTGGAATAATTTCTGCAGGTATTGCAGCCACAGTTTGGATCCAATGGCGCAAAATCCTCTGCATACTGGGCATTCTTGATGACCACCTTGCCGAAAGAAGTCATGGCAGTACCATTTCGGGCGATTCTTGTAGGCAAAACACAATCAAACATGTCGATTCCCCGTATGACCCCTTCGATAAGACAATCGGGACTGCCTACACCCATGAGATATCTGGGTCTATCCTTTGGCATCAAAGGCGTCGTGTACTCCAAAATTTCGTACATCAATGGTTTTGGCTCTCCAACGCTAAGGCCACCCACAGCATACCCAGGAAAATCCAATGCCGTAATTTCTTTGGCACTTTGCTCCCTCAGATCCCTGTACATACCACCCTGAATAATGCCAAACAGCGCCTGTTGATCCGGTTTCTTATGGGCTTCTTTGCAACGCTTGGCCCATCGGGTTGTCCTTTCTAAAGAATTTTTTACGTATGTCCTGTCCGCAGGGTAAGGTGCACACTCATCAAAGGCCATAATAATATCGGCACCCAATGCATTTTCTATTTCTATGGCTTTTTCCGGGCTGATGAAATGTTTCGACCCATCCAAATGGGATCTGAATTCCACCCCTTCCTCCGAAATTTTCCTTAGGTCTCCCAAACTAAATACTTGGAAGCCACCGCTATCTGTCAGGATGGCTCGATCCCAGTTCATAAACTTGTGTAAGCCTCCCGCCTTTTCAACGAGCTGGTGGCCGGGTCTAAGATACAAATGATATGTATTGCTTAAAATGATTTGTGCATGGATTTCTTTTAATTCTTCCGGCGTCATTGCCTTTACCGTAGCTTGTGTGCCAACAGGCATAAATACGGGTGTTTCTATGGTTCCGTGGGGCGTATGCAAGAGCCCCAATCTGGCTCCGCTCTGTCTGCATTCTTTGATCAATTCATATTTTATTGCCATAAAAATAGTACCTCCTAAAATTTCCTAATCAAATCAAGAGCATCGCATCTCCCATGCTCACGGGAAGCAGGATAGGCGCTATAATATGCTTTCCCAATCACGTCTACCATGCAGAACACGGACAATGTTAACTGTATTTGTACTTTTGTTCACGGTATAAAATATCAGGTAATTATCTATCGGCAGCTTTCTTATTCCTTTCGCTGCCAAGTATTTATCTTGCACAAGGCTATGACGTTCCGGCAATTCTTCCAAAGTCGCCATAGCCTCCTGTATTCTTGCAAGCTGTTTTAAAGCCGTAGTTGGCTCTTTTAACTCATATGAAATATAGTCTGCAATTTCATCAAGGTCCGCTTCGGCCGCTTCCGCAATAACCAGATTATACTTTAACATTTCGCAACCTGCTTTCTATCCGTGCAAATACTTCATTTGCAGGTTTTACGCGCCCATGTTTAATATCGTCCAATCCCTTTTCAAGCATAGTATATAACTCAAATTTTCCGACAAGCATTTCATATGTTTCAATACTCATAACCGCAAGGTCTCCCGTACCATTCTTTGTGATATATACCGGTTCTTTGTATTTATGGCAAAACTCCGAAATCTCATTGTAGTTGTTTCTTAAGTCTGAGCTTGGTCTAATAATCGGCATTTTCTACACCTCCACCTTTATTATATTCAAATTTTATCGAAATATTGATATGCTGTCAAGAAAAGAGCTATACACTTATTACCAATTTGACATTCATTTTTTACCAAACGAAAAAAGGCCATATACGGCCTATTTTTTTAAAACAGGTAAAAAATCGTCAGTGCAAAATAAAACGCTGCTTGGCGGTCTTAAATCGATTTGAAGGGCAAATAATGAATTCCCATATCACGACACATGATAGACGGTCCGTCCACTTCCTCAAATTCCAAAAGCATTGCAGGTTTCTTACAATTTGGAGTAAACTGTACTTTTGCAACGGCCCAACCTGCATAACCGATATTTGGTCCTTGCAAGTCTACCCAAAGGCATGAATATTTCATGTCTTGGTAAATGCTTATGATTTTTGCATCTTGAAATTTATTTTCGTCAATCCGTTTGGCAAGAAACGGATAAATCGTCTCAACCTTTGCGTAATCAATAGCTCTTATCATCGCGCCGCCTCCCTGCTCATCTTTATAAGATGTTGTATAGGAATATCTCCATAAATACAAACCGCCTTAATGATATTCTTGTATCCGTGCGGGTCAGTTGATGTTAGTATATAAGTATGGACACATTCAAAACTTTTGTATAAAAAACGGCAAAATCGTATCAATTCGCTTCAAAAATGGTCTGGAACACAGATTTTTATACAAATCAGAAGAATAGCAGAAAGCCCCTATACCGCTTGGTATAAGGGCTTTCGGGCTTCTATATCCTCTGAAAAAAATCTGTTAAACTATGAGCATCGCATCTCCGAAGCTGTAAAATCTATAACGATTCTTCACAGCTTCCTCATAGGCATGCAGGATAATTTCCCTACTACTGAATGCACTGACCAACATTACAAGGGTTGATTCGGGCAGATGAAAATTTGTGATCAAGCCGTCTACCGTTTTGAATCTGTACCCGGGATAGATAAATATATCTGTCCAATCTGCACAAGGACGGATCATCCCCCTGTCGTCAGCGATACTCTCTAATGTTCTGGTAGATGTAGTTCCTACTGCAATCACTCTTCCTCCATTTTTCTTGGTAGTATTTACTAGGTCTGCAGTTTCTGCAGATACCTCAAAATATTCGGCATGCATCTTATGTTCCGAGATATTTTCAGTTTTTACAGGTCGAAATGTTCCAAGCCCTACATGCAGGGTAATATAGGCTATCTTTACACCCCGCTCCTGCAGTTTGTTTAAAAGTTCATGGGTAAAATGAAGACCTGCGGTAGGAGCAGCAGCAGAGCCTTCATATTTCGCATAGACCGTTTGATATCTTTCTTTGTCTTCCAGACGTTCCTTAATATAATGGGGAAGGGGCATCATACCAATCTGATCCAATATCTGCTCAAAAACACCCTCATACACAAAATCAACGATTCTCGATCCTTCATCCCCATATCCTACAATCTTTGCCTTTAGTATTCCATCACCAAATACAATCATATCCCCGATACGAGCCTTTTTGCCAGGTTTTACCAGAGTTTCCCATCGGTCACCCTCTATCCTTTTCAATAGAAGAAATTCTACTTTTCCCCCGGAATGATCCTTTACCCCAAATAGGCGAGCAGGAATCACCTTGGTATTATTCAATACCAAGCAATCCCCTTCCTGGAAATATTCAACAATCTCTTTGAAAATTCTATGTTCAATCCCACCATTCTTCCTATGGACAACCATCAATCGAGACTGTTCCCTGTCCGCTAGAGGTTTCTGGGCAATTAACTCTTCCGGCAAATCAAAATAAAAATCCTTTGTCTTCATTTTTCATGTCTCCTTATTCAATCTTTGTTCCAGAATAATAGTATGTTAGGATTTGATCATAGGTATAGCCATCTTCTGCCATTTTTTTTGCTCCCCACTGACTCATCCCTAACCCATGGCCCCAACCCTTTCCGTCGAAAACGTATTTGGTAGCACGGAAAGATACATTTTTTAATTCAGATCCATTATAAACAAAAATATTCGGTTGCCCATTGTCCATTTGCTTTATTCCCTCTGTCGTAATGACATATATGTTTTCCACATTTATTTGCTGAGGTGTGAATGTAGAGCCGGATATGACAGTGGCAGCAGCATCTGTCCGAATAGTAAACCATGTGCTTTTGATATTATTATAGCCAAATATGCTTCTTATCTTCTCTTTTTCTAAAATCTTCTTATCTTGGGTCCCTTGTATTTCCAACTTTAAAACTCTTCCAAAGGGAGAGTATTCTGTTGCCTTTATGCCGTTGACCTCTCCCACGGAGAGTTGTTTACTGTTCAGAATATCTTGAATTTGTTCTTTTGTCAATGTATAGGACCATGTATCGTTGGGGGAACCGACGGAATAGGGATCATTCACTCCTTTTAGATAGTCGATAGGAGAAGTCCAGACATTTTCACTATTTTCCGTATGTCCTCCGCTGTTTGAATGATAAAAAGCCGTAACAATATTTCCTTTATAGGTCAGGATTTTGCCTTTTGTCTCATCTACGGCCTTTCGGCTTCTTTCATGCTCCCCATCATAGCCGCCGTATACCTGACAGTGGGTAGTAGCACAAAGGTCAAATCCGTACTGGCTATGGGCTCCCAGTTTTTGCACTGTATAATTTCTAGCAGCCACGGCCTGGGCTTTTTGGGCTTCCAAAGGCCATGTTCCTGACATTTCCTTCGGCACCACACCGTAAAGATATTCCTCCAAAGGCAGCCTGTTGATGACGGTAAAATCGCTGCCGCTATACCTTCGGATGATGATGCTTCCTCTAAAATTTTTCCCATCCAGCCTTATCAAATTTCCGCCATCTTTTTGTGGAATAGGTCTGAAGTGATATTCCATTTCGCCCAGATTCAGCATACACAATACTTCCCCTGATTTGGACAAAATTTGTATCCTTTTGTCATGCTGGGGAACAAAGCTGATTTCCATCTCGGGTAAGCTTAATCGTATATTCTCCGCAGCACCTTGGGCATTTGCCATGCTGGTAAATAATCCGGTCCATACCTTCCATCCGTTTTCATAAGACAGATAGGGAGTCGTATGGAGACGAGGCAATGTATTTAAAAAGTTTTGAGCTTCCTCCCGGGTTTGAAATGTAGAACCAATTTGAATATGGATAGGCCCTTGCAGATTGGTATTATACATATCCCGCTGCTCATCGTACTGATATTCTAAAAAAGAGCCGTTGAATGCCATAAAATAGCTGTCTTTCCTCACGATAATCTCATCGTTTCCCAAAAAGCTGAAAATGCTCCGAAATTCATTTCCTGCAAAATAACCCAATTCCAAACCGTTTTTGGAATAAACAGAAACCAAAGGGGTAGCACTTTCGCCATATTTTAGACCGATTCGAATATATTCCGGTATTTTGGATTTATCATATCCGTAAACTGGAATGGATAAAAACATATTTGTCAATGCCATCATCACAAATAGAAATATGATTTGCCTTGCCCTTCTCATCTGGTTCGCTCCTTTATGTTTTGATATTTCCACTTTTTTAGTTTTCGACAAAATCCAATAATATCCTGCAAAACTTCTTCATTGTAAAGATTTTGAAATAAATCAGAAAAGAATAATAACTGCAGGTTGTCCCGGCAGTTATCTTCTAAAGAAAATGTTGGCGATGAGGGTCAACAGGATACTCAGGATGATTGTAGTCATGACAGGAGCATAAAATACAAAATTACCTTTTTTATAATAGATATCTCCCGGCAATTTGCCAAGGCCTATTTTGGATCCAATGGTAAGCAAGAGCCCGATGACAACCAAGATCACGCCAATCATCATAATACTTTTTCCAAAACCACTCATATCTTCACCTCATTGCATCCTTTTCTTTTATGCTCAAATGTTCATAAGCCAGTTTCGTAACGATTCTGCCTTTTGGCGTTCTCTGAATAAAACCCAATTGCAGAAGAAAAGGCTCATACACATCCTCTATGGTATTTCTCTCCTCCCCTGTGGCTGCGGCCAACGTATCCAAACCTACAGGCCCCCCGTCAAATTTCTCAATGATAGTTAAGAGAATATTTCGATCTACCATATCCAGTCCCAAATCATCCACTTCTAATAAATCCAGGGCGTTTACGGCAATATCAAAGGAAATTTTCCCATTGCCTTTCACTTGTGCAAAATCTCGCACCCTTTTCAACAGGCGGTTTGCAATACGCGGCGTTCCCCTAGCTCTTTTCCCTATTTCTTCCGCTGCCCTATCTTCAATTTCAGTTCCTAAAATTGCAGCAGATCTGTAAACAATTTTATTCAGATCCTCATTTCGATAGAGGTCCAGTTTGCATATCACACCAAATCTATCCCTAAGGGGTGAGGTCAATAGCCCTGCCCTTGTGGTTGCACCAATTAGGGTAAATTTTGATAAATCCAGTCGAATTGATCTGGCACTGGGACCTTTCCCAATAATAATGTCTAAAGCATAATCCTCCATGGCAGGATACAAAATCTCCTCTACACTCCTGTTCAGCCTATGGATTTCATCGATAAATAAAACATCATTTTCCCCCAGGTTTGTCAGGATTGCAGCCAAGTCTCCCGGGCGCTCAATGGCGGGTCCGGAGGTAATACGGATATTCACCCCCAATTCATTGGCAATAATATTGGATAAGGTGGTTTTCCCCAAACCGGGTGGTCCATACAATAGTACATGATCTAAAGATTCGTTCCTCATTTTTGCAGCATCAATAAAAATCTGCAGCTTCTCTTTTACTTTATCTTGCCCAATATATTCATTTAATGTTCTTGGTCTTAGAGTATTTTCAATTTCATAATCTTCCATTTTTAAGGTACTACTGATAATTCTATTCTCTTCCAATTGATTATACAATGGCATCCCTCTTTCCCTTCTACTTTGCTAACACTCTCAATGCTCTTTTGATTATGTCCTCAAGGTTCATGCTGCCGTCCTTTACCGCATGAATTGCCGATAAAGCCTCAGCCCTGTTGTAGCCTAATCCCATCAATGCACTGACTGCCTCGTCATCAGGATCATCTGTCACCGATGCCGTCGGAGCAAACGTTGGCTCCAGGAACACAATGTTTTGATCAATTTTATCTTTCAATTCCAAAACGATTCTTTGGGCTGTTTTTTTGCCGACACCTTGGGCCTTCGTAAGACCTGCGATATCTTCGGATACAATCATTCCCGCCAATTTTCCCAAAGGAAAAGACGATAAAATTCCAAGGGCAACCTTTGCACCAATGCCGGTAACGGTGGTTAGCAATTGAAACATCTTTAGTTCTTCTCTTTTGGAAAATCCATAGATACTCAACTCATCTTCCCGAAGGATCATCTGTGTATAAAGGGTGACCTTTTCATGTTTTCCCCTGATGTCCATCATTGTTTGGTTTGAAGTAAATATTTTATAGCCAATATCTCCATTTTCAATTACAATATAGTCTTCTCCAATGGTATTCAATGTACCTTTTATATATTGAAACAAACATATCCCCCCAAGTTACCTGATTTTGAACAACCCCTCAAACACTCCGGAGTGGGCATGACAAATAGCCACAGCCAAAGCATCTGCAACATCATCGGGTTTGGGTGTCGTTTTCAGGTTTAAAAGTGTTTTTGTCATCATTTGAATTTGCTTCTTGTCTGCCCTGCCATACCCCACAACCCCTTGTTTTACTTGAAGGGGCGTATACTCATAAATACGAATTCCTTTATGGGCAGCCGCCAGTATTGCTACACCCCTGGCATGTCCTACCAGCAATGCCGTCTTGGTGTTTTTGTTAAAGAAAAGCTCTTCAATAGCCACCGCATCAGGCCTATACTTATCTATAATCTTTTCTAAGCCATGATATATTTTTTCAAGTCTCAAGGGCATGCTATCCTTAGCATCGGTATATATTGCACCAAATTCAATGGCTTTAAACTGATTCCCTTTATATTCTACGATACCATATCCTAATATTGCAATCCCCGGATCAATTCCTAATATCATCATTGTAACATCTCCTTATTATTTATACAAACATATATTCGATGTTTTCTTTCATATTCCTTCTTTTTTTTTGATCCCTTCTATGCAAAAAAAGAAGCGCATTCACAATGAATGCACATCAACTGCTGTAATCCTCAAGTATTTGGTTTATTTCCTCAATGTCTTTTACTGGTATACCTTCTTTCAATTTTTTTCTATCCACGTCGCTTAATCCTGAAACAGGAATCTCCGTTTGTTCTATCAATACATCGTTTCCATTTTCGTCAATCTGAAAAATTGCTATAAAACCATTTTTCTCTTTCACAATGTAATAATGAGGGGAAAGGGATTCCTTTACCCGATACAACTCAACAAAATCCTTGTTGACACTTCTTATGCTCCAACCAGCATAATGCTCAAGCAAATAATCTTCCAATTTTTTCAGATTTTCCCCAACCATAGCAACGGGAACACTTTTTTCTTCTGTTACAGTATCCCTTGATTTTTGATAATATGTTTTGAAAATAAGCTTTGTTTGATCTGTTACTAGATTATCCTTCGTTACATCCCGTGTTTGTCCAAAGGGAGGCTTGGACTCCACCATTGCTTGGCTTGGATCCATATCTCCATTGTTAGGCTGATTGTCTTTTTGTATTTTTTCTCCTTTGGATTCTGAAACTTTTATTTCTCCCGTATTCGGTTTATTCGGCACGTCCCTGTTGTTGCTCATATACCCGTAGACAAATCCTAATAGGAGTAGAATAAAGCATCCTGCGATAAACTTTCCCCTACGCTTTTTTCTCCTGTACATAAAATCCCTCCTACTCTATCTAATTGACTATTATTGCCATTTTTTGAGGGATTATACATATAACTTTTCTTTCATTCATCATAGAACTCTCCTATCAATGGAAAATCAGGGGCAACAGAAAATCATAGAACAGTTATAAATATTTATTCATTCGACATAATTCGATTTCTTCTTTTATTTATTGACATTATTTTCATTCTCTATTATAATATCATCAAGGAGTTTTTCACGAATTACCCATTTTTAAGAAAGCCTGTCTAGGCTTTTTTTTTTTTATCACTATCATATTGTAATTCTTAAAAATAAAAAAACGATTACAGCATAAATCACTGCAATCGTTAAAAATGCATTCCTTGGCGGGAGTACGTGGGAATCGAACCCACCTGAGAAGCTCTTAACTCCTCAAACTGGTTTTGAAGACCAGAGGGCACACCAGCACCCATCTACTCCCATGCCCTACTGATTATTAACACTTGAACATTATAACATACTTATTTTTTTTGTTCAACTGAAATTTTCTTGGTCACCCCCATTGCTCGATAAATCTTTCCATACCTCATCCTCCTCAAGCCTCAACCAATCCTTTACAAAGCCCTCTTTACTTGCCAATGTGATTTCATCTATTTTTATAGGCTGATCATTTATTTTATATTTATACTTCATATAGCTTATATAATCAGCGATTTCCTCTAGTCCCTTTGGAGGCCATGTAGCAATTTCTTTCATAGTAAAATCAATTTCTTTCATACTGAACACCCCTTTCTCTTGTTATGATTATACCAATAGATTTATTTTTTCTACTAAAAAATGGTGGTCATTTGAAGTTCTAATTATTTTCCAATTAAGCCTTCATCCCTCTCAAATGGTTCATGAAAGACATAATGGATAAATACCTCTCTTTCTTTTCCTTCAATTAAAAACTTCACCTTTGTAATATGAGGGAGTTCCGTAAGAGAATTCACAATAGAAAAAATGGTCATGGTCTCCCCTGCGCTTCCTCCCCAATGATCCCGTATAAAATCCTCCGATAAATTTACAACGGCCAAATCCTTTTCTGTCTTCACCCATAGGACCTTTGTGGTTACAGGAATTGTTTTATGTAAATCATCCCTTCTAGGTCCTTTGATTAATTCTCGAATAATTCTTTCCTCCAATTTCTCATTGACCTGCAATTCTATATTTCTCATTTCTTTTATCAATTTGTCCCCATTGGAACCGGAGAAATATAAGACAATACTCCGTTTGTTGGCAGCATCTCCATCCATGGAGAATTCTCGAAATTCTCCATGGATTTTGCCATCGGATGATCTGAATTCCTCTCCATCAATCAATATTTTTACACTATTGATTTCTTCAAACTGAGTCAATGTATTGGTCACAGTCATAATGGCAATCATCTGTTGAATATCCCCATTGGTCTGGGTAAATTCCTTCGATAAATTTACCATGGCGATATCATTATATTTTTCCACACCTAATATTTTCGTTTTCGGATGAATGTTCATTTTTAAATTTTTGTCCTTTGGGCCTTGAATTAATTCCTCCATCACTTTTTCATATTTATTATCATTTTGCTTTAATTTGATTGTTCTGCTTTCTGCAACAATTTTTTCATTATTGCGATCGGCAAAAAAAACCTTAAAACGCAATACTTCCGTCTGTTTTTCTTGTGGCACACATCCGCTGGTACTAAAGATGAGTACCACAGCAAGAATCAAAATAGCAATTTTTTTCATCTAATCCCCACCTTTCGTTATATAGGCATAACAATTTTCCATTCCCCATTTTCAAATACCATCTCCCAGCTTTCCGTAAACTCATCTCCTAAATATGTGATTGCCGTAGGTTTTTTCTCATAAGTCATCTGCAGCACCACCTTACTGCTGTATTTTTGAGTTTGATATTTCGTAATTTCATAGTCCCTCAACTCTCGGATATACGTTCCCATATTTAATTTGAATTTGAGAAAATCAACTTTTTCTATACTGGGCTTTGACAGCATTTTATAGGCACTGTCATAATTTCCGGCCCGCAGATATTCGAGGAAAACGTTAAAGGTATCAAAAGGGGTAATCACTTCTTTTCTTAGCAATTCTTCATTTCTATAAAAAGGTTCTTTTAAAGAATAATATTTTTCTATGGCACCAACTCGATTTCCTTCTATCAAGAACTGCACCGCCTGAATTTCGTGAATCTCTGTTAATGAATTCACTACCGACCATATGGTAATGGCTTCGTTCATTAAATCCCAGCGATAGGTATCCAAAAAACTCCTGGAAAGATTCACATAGCACACATTATCGATGGTTTTGATAGAGAGAAGTTTCGTTTCTGGAGGAATAGAAGGTTTCAACGTTTTGTTTCTTGGCCCTTTGATCAACTCTTCCACAATAAGTTTCTCAGGTTGTTGTTCAGTGCTTACAATCACCCTTTCCTCACTAACCAACCGGTTATTGCGGGGACTTCCAAAATATAGTTTTAATCTATATTTCGTCTGATCCGGTACCGGCGGAATCGGCGGTTGATTATAGCCAATATCAAAATCTTGCGTATAATTGTATATGCTCACCCCTATGGTGATCATGACTAGCAATAAAAATAATGCCTTATAAAGTATTTTCAATATTGATACCTCCTGCTACAAAGCTAATTGGGCACCCTAACTTCCTTGGGTAGTCGAACATAGAAAACAGTTCCCTTGTTCACTTCACTTGCAACCTCTATTTTTCCCTGATGCAACACAACAATTTGTTGTGAAATCGCCAAGCCTAATCCTGTTCCTCCCGTACTTCTTGCCCTCGCCTTATCTACACGGTAAAATCTTTCAAATATATACGGCAGGCTCTCTTCCGGAATACCAATGCCATTGTCCTCTATTTTGATAACAACGTCCTCATACTCCGGATATAAAGAAATTTCTATTTTTCCCCCATTGGGCGTATATTTGATTGCATTATGAATGATATTGGTCAATGCCTGCTGTATTTTAATCTGATCCAGTTTGATATGAATTTTTTCCCTTTCATAAAACACCATTTCGATCTGTTTATTGTCTGCCAAGGGTTTTAAAGAATGAATGACATTTTCAATCAGGTAGTTGACATAGGTGATTTGATAATCTAATTCCAATTTTCCCTTATCAATATCAACCAACGCCAATAAATTTTCTATGATTTTATTTAGCCGATCTACCTCCGTATCAATATCCTGTAAAAATTCCCTGTAAGTTTCAGCCTTCACATCTTCCTGATGCAAGAGGGATTCAGCCAACAGCTTAATGGCACTGAGAGGGGTTCTTAACTCATGGGAAACATTTGCTACAAAATCTTTTCTTTGTTGTTCGACTTGGGCCAGTTTAGTAATCATTAAGTTAAAAGCACTTCCTAGATTACTCAACTCATCATTTCCCCGAATCTCCACCCTTTCATCCAAATTTCCCTGATGAATTTTCATAATGCTATCGGTTAATTTTTCTATGGGTGTGGAAATTAATTTTGCAAAAACAAAACTTATAAATCCAGTGATCAAAATACTGATCAAAGACAAATATAAAAAATTTCGCATAATATCATGAATATTTTGATAAATTTCTTCCAGAGAAGCAGAAATAAAGACAGCGCCAATGACCTTTGTGTTGAGAATGATAGGAACGGACACATACATAGTTCTTCCGTATTTTTCTAAATTATGTTGTTTTGCAACAGCTTTTCCTTTTAAGGATTCTTGAAGCTCATAGTGTCTTATGGGAGAACCTTTTAATACATCATAGGAATCGCTGACAACAAATCCCATCTTATTTACAATTAATACACGGGCTTTAATATCTTTACTGATTTCCTTTGTTATTTCTTCTAGCCCAGAACTCTCTACAATACGATCTTCTATAACATTAATCACTCTTCCCGCAATAATATTTCCTTGGGTAAAGAGATGTATTTTTTTTTGGTTAATATAATTGATTCGGATGGCTTCGCTAATGAAAGAGTTGATTAATAGCAATGTAAGAATTCCTAATAGCAAATAGGTGGAAACAAGCTTCCACCTAATGCTAATAAATTTTCTACTTAACCCGAAAATAATAACCAACTCCCCATTTCGTTAAAATATACTCCGGTTGGCTAGAATTTTTCTCAATTTTCTCCCTGAGCCTTCTCACATGGACATCCACAGTCCTCAAGTCTCCAAAGTATTCATATCCCCAGATGATCTCCAGCAGTTCTTCCCTGCTGTAAACCTTACCGGGATTGGAAGCCAACAACAATAGCAAGTCAAATTCTTTGGCCGTTAAATTAATTTCTGAATCTCTCAAGTTCACTTTTCGGCCCAATGTATTAATGATAAAATCATCGATCTTGATGATATTCGTAGGCGTAGCAGTATCACTGACATGTACTCTTCTAAAAATTGCTTTTATTCTCGCTTTAAGCTCCAACACATTAAAAGGCTTCGTAAGATAATCATCGGCACCGTATTCTAAACCCAATATCTTGCTGGTATCTTCTCCTTTGGCCGTCAGAATAATAATGGGAACCATTGATTTTTCCCTTATCCTTTTGCATACCTCAAGTCCATCAATTCCCGGGAGCATTAAATCCAATACAATGAGATCATAGGAATTGCTGAATGCTTTCTCAAGGGCTTCATTTCCGTCCTCAGCCGTATCGATTTCATAGGCTTCTTGTTCAAGACTATACTTTAACCCCTTTAACAATATAGGTTCATCATCAACAACTAATAACCTGTATGCCACAAAATCACCTCTTCAAACTTTTGTCCCAGATATCTTCTTCATAGGTGAGGATTTCATCAATTTTTTTAAGGATATCTTTTCCTGATCAGTAAAAAAGTATGTATATCTCTCCTATGAATTATATCACTATATTTTATCTAATTTTACATGGTTCTACATGATTCGCTACCTTAATCATAATTCTTTTTGTCAACGAATGCAAGATAAAAGCTACCGTGTTTGGTAGCTACAGTCTGTAGAAAAAGCAACGGGATAAGTAAGAACCCTTGAGATTTAGGCTTCGTCGCGAATCAGCAAGCCGCTTTTTTCCTTGTTTTTTTATTTGGAAAAGCGGCGCAGGTCTGAGCAAGAAGCCAAATCTCAAGGGTTTGTCTACAAGCTAAAGCTACCATATTTGGTAGCTAATATAAAACTCTCTTGTCTCCTACCCGTTTTGTGATTTTATTTTGATCAAAATTCTCCAGCAGCGGCAGCGCATATTTTCTCGTAGTATTTATACAATCCCTAAATTGGGATAGGGTCATCTCCCCATGTTCTTGAATATAATTTTTGACAATTTCAATAGCCTTATGATAATGCTCCGCATGAATGACAATTTCCTCGTCCAGTTTCATCAATCGGTTCATTTCCACAAGGGCATGAAAAACTCGCCTGAATTCCTTTTCATTCTTTCCTTTTTTGATAACCTCTTCCGGAGATGGAGGGGTATATCCTCCTTCGCGATATATCCTATCAATTTCTTCCTTTATCTTTTTTTGTTCCGGTGTATAGTAGATCTCAAAATTTTTCAAAGCTACATAGTTATTTTCCAGCCTTATCACCTGGTTGTTTTCAAAATATTCCAAAAAGCTGTCGTAAAGCCTTCCTTTCCCTTGGGGCATCACTTTATTTCTTAATTCTTCCTTTAGCATCCCAATTTTGAGGGGATTCCTTTGATGATATTCATTTAAAATCCTGATCATTTCCTCTTCAATTTTTTCCAAATAAGACCGATGGGTAATATGATTGGCAAACCTTATCACGCTGCCTTCTTTGATAAGTTTTTCGATGATATCATCGATCATACTTTCCGCCAAACCTGTTTGGGCAGCAAAAAACCTTGCAGTTTGAAATTTATCTCCATGCTGCTTGATGATTTTATCTATAATCTCTTCCGGATTACCTTCTTCTTTAATTTTTAGTTCCTCAATGGTATCCTCTTTGAATCTTTTATGTTTCCGTGGATTGGGTTCTAAAATGATACCACCGCCTATGGTTTCCATTGGTGAATAATATCTCACCACAAAATGGTCTCCCCTTTTGGCCACCGTATTTTCTTCCAGCCGCAATTGAGCGTAACAAGATTCTCCCGGCTGCAGTTCTTCTCGATCTAACAGTACAATTCTACAGAAAATTTCACTGGTTCCATGATGAAATCGTAATCTGTCCCTGTTTCTTAGAGGCCGGCTGGCATTTTCCAACAAGTTTAATTTGATGTCCATCATCATGGTAGGTTTCATGGAATTCTTTTCTGCCAGTACATTTCCCCGCTCTATCTCTTCTACCTTTATGCCCGCCAAATTTACAGCCACCCTCTGCCCGGCATAGGATTCATTTACTTTTTCCCCATGCACTTGAATTGACCTTACTTTGGCCTGAATATCCTGAGGATAAATCGTAATGACGGTATCCTCCTTGAGAATTCCTTCTATTTGTGTCCCTGTTACAACCGTTCCAAACCCTGGCAAAGTAAATACCCTATCCATCGGCAATCGAAAAGGAATATGCAAATCCTTTTCCTCAGTCTCCTCTGTCATTTGATCAATATGGTGAATCAAATCATCCAAACCTGTTCCTTTTGTAGAAGATACCGCCACCATGGGTGCCGTTTCAAGAAATGTTCCCTTGACCCTCTGCTTTATCTCATCCTTTACGAGATCCAGCCATTCTTCATCTACTTTATCAATTTTGGTGAGTACAATGATCCCTTTTTTTACTTCCAAAATCGATAATATGTCTAAATGTTCCTGGGTCTGGGGCATAAATCCTTCATCGGCTGCAATGACAAGAAGCACAATATCAATGCCCCCAACCCCTGCAAGCATATTCTTAATAAATCTTTCATGACCAGGTACATCAATAATACCTGCCCGCCTCCCGCTGGGGAGATCAAAATGGGCAAATCCTAATTCTATAGTAATTCCCCGTTTTTTTTCCTCCTTCAAACGGTCCGTATCCGTACCGGTCAGAGCTTTAATGAGTGTGGTCTTGCCATGATCAATATGTCCTGATGTTCCTATAATAACGTTTTTCAATGTGATCTCTCCTTTAAAAATCCGTAAATTCCCTGAATGCTTCCGCAATAATGTCAAATTCATTTTCCTTAATCGTCCGCACGTCCAAAATCAACTGTTCTTCCTGTATACGGGCAATAATGGGAATTTTATATTCTCGCAGCATTTTTTCCAACTGGTTGACAGAAAATGTACAGGATTTTATCTGGATCAATACGGTGGGAAGTTCCGCCAAAGGCATAGACCCTCCTCCTACTTGGGAAAACCCCTTCTGTTTCTCAACTGTAAAGGATGGACTGATTTTTTCAGTCAACAGACGATATAATCCCTCTGCCTTTTTCTCTATTTCTTCCTTTTGCATTGTCAGCATGTGCAGTGTGGGAATCTTCTTGATAGCTTCTTGTTCATCCAAATAGAGTCTTAGGGTGGCCTCCAAGGCCGCCAAGGTCATTTTATCCACGCGGAAGGCCCTTGTCATGGGATTTTTCTTCATCAAATCTATATACTTCTTCTTTCCTACAATAATTCCCGCCTGGGGTCCCCCAAGCAGTTTGTCACCGCTAAAAGTTACGATGTCCGCCCCTGCCTCAATGCTTTCCTGCACCGTGGGTTCCTTCACAAATCCATATTTTGAAAAATCAATCAATGTGCCGCTGCCTATATCTTCAATGACAGGAATATTATACTTCTTCCCCAATTGGACCAAATCCTTCAAATTTACCTCTTCGGTAAAGCCTAATATTTTGTAATTGCTGGTATGCACCTTCAGCAAAGCAGCGGTTTCTTCGCCAATGGCTCTTTCATAATCAAAATCATGGGTCTTATTGGTAGTTCCTACTTCCTTTAGTTTTGCACCACTTTGTTCCATTACCTCAGGTACCCTGAAGGATCCCCCGATCTCTACCAATTGACCTCTTGAAACAATTACTTCCTTATTCTTCGCAATCGTCCCTAGAACCAGCATCACAGCAGCGGCATTGTTATTGACAACAAGGGCACTTTCTGCTCCCGTTAATTTTGTGACTACTTCTTCCACATGGATATACCGGGAACCTCTTTTTCCCGTCTTGATATCAATTTCCAAGGTGGAATAATTGCTAGCAACGTTCCAAACTTCCTCTTTAATTGCATCACTCAACAAAGCCCTGCCTAAGTTTGTATGGAGTACCACTCCCGTTGCATTAATAGCTTTCGTCAGGCTCATTCTGTTTTTTGCCGTTACATCATACAAAATTCTACGAATCAATTCCTCATCATCTATGGAAAATTTCTCGATCTCCCCATCAGGCAGTTGGACGATCTGCCTTCTGATGTCTTCAATATTTGCCCTAACAGCATCCAATACCAAAGTCCTCGGCACCTTTGTCAGCAAGATTTTTATCCTGTCTTCATTTAAAATGTCATCCACTTTTGGAATTTGCGTAAACAAGGCCTTCCTATCAGCCATTTTTTTCACCTCAGTTCAAAATCATTCATTGTACTATTCATTCTCGTCTTTAATCCCATAAAATTATACCATATTCTGCTTGCTACAGTACAAAAATAATACACTCCCATAGGAGTGTAATAGCTTGTAGACAAACCCTTGAGATTTGGCTTCCTGCCTAAAACATTTGTAAAAAGAGTTCTTGGTTATTGTATGTATATGGTTTTTTCTCCTTTTTCAATTACTTCCCCTACAACGGCATATTCCACCGTTAGATTTTCTTCATAAAAAGCTAATAAGGGCTCCGCTTTCCTTCTATCCAATGAAATGAACAGCCCCCCCGACGTTTGCGGATCAAATAGAATATCCTGCATATGCAATGGTACAGTATCATAAAACTCGATCTGATCCTTTAAATATTTTTTATTTGCATAGGCTCCTGCAGGAATCAATCCCATTTTTGCATACTCGATGGTCTTTTCCATCATAGGGATTTTCCCGGAATCTATCACAAAGCTTACATCACTGGCCTTTGCCATTTCGTAGGCATGTCCTAAAAATCCAAATCCGGTAATATCGGTACAGGCATTGACACCTACAAAGTGCATGCCTTTGGCTGCCACATCATTCAGTGTGGCCATTACCTTCATTACTCTTTCCATCGGAACACCCGATAACATTCCGGCTTTGAAAGCCGTATTCAAAATCCCCGTTCCCAAGGGCTTTGTCAATATCAGTACATCCCCGGGTTTTGCGGAAGCATTGGTCACCACTCTTTCTGGATGAACCAGTCCGGTGACCGAAAGACCATATTTCGGTTCATTATCCTCCACAGTATGTCCTCCCACCAACAATGCTCCTGCTTCCCGCACTTTATCTGCCCCACCTTTTAAAATCTCTGTTAAAATGTTCAAGGATAGGCAATTGGGAAAACAAACAATATTCATTGCCAGTAAGGGTTGTCCTCCCATGGCATAGACATCACTCAGGGAGTTGGCTGCGGCAATCTGCCCATACATATACGGATCATCCACGATTGGCGTAAAAAAATCAAGGGTTTGTATAATGGCCGTCTCTTCATTGAGTTTATATACAGCAGCATCATCAGAAGTATCTAAACCTACCAGTAATCGGTCACTTTCAATTTTAGGCAAATGACACAGAACCTGTGCCAAGGTCTCGGGACCAATTTTTGCTGCTCACCCGGAACTTGCCGTCATTTCCGTAAGCCTTTTGTGTACCTTCTCTGACACTTTTCATCACCCCCCTCTGTCTTAGTTTAGCATAGTTGGGCCAAAAGGGCAAATCCATCCATTTATTGGGTTGTGATACAGTCTTTTATCCCTTCATACTTTTTCTCCCCAATACCCGATACCTTCATGATATCTTTTATTTCTTTAAAATTTCCATTTTCTTGACGGTACTGCACAATCCTTTCCGCCAAAACTTTTCCAATCCCGTTTAAGGTTTCCAACTCTGCAACAGAAGCCGTATTGATGTTGATCTTCCCTTTCTTCTGTACAGGCATTGCAGTATCTTGATTCATGTTTTTGTTTCCCTGCTCCATCATATTTTCTCCAATCTTTGGAATATATACTTGCTCCCCATCTGTCACGATTCTCGCCAAATTGATTTGCCTGCGATCTGCCGTATCCAGCAATCCCCCCGCAGCCTTGACGGCATCGATCACCCTTGCCCCGTCTTTCAAACTTACAACACCTGGCTGAAAAACCTCTCCACAGACATCCACCATGATTATTTTTTCCTCTTGTTCATGGTTTGTTTCCTTATCTGCCTGTTCATCCGTTATCTTCCGATGACTGTCTTCCTTATATACTGTAATTTGCGGTTCTTTCCAATGAGAAGTCAAATATTGGCTGCCAATCAATAAAAGCAACATCAATATCACGGCGACGCTCAAAATTTTTTCCCTTTTTGTAAATTCCACAGTTTTCCCCCCAGTACTTTTTTATAACATTTCTATTTTCTTCCCATTTCTCCTTTCTTGATCTGCATTTTCTCTTTAAATTTCCTTAAGTTTTTTTGTTTTTTTTGTTATACTAATATAGTACATAAAAAAAGTTTTTACGGGGTGAACTGATGAAAAAATTTCAGATTTTAAGTTTCGTTCTAGTTGCTGTAATCATAAATGCTATCTTAAATCCCTCTTTCGCTGTGGTGCCACCCCCAGAAATATCAGCTCCCAGCGGTATTTTGATCGATGCAGAAACCGGGGATGTTTTATATGAAAAAAATGCCCATGAACGCATGTATCCTGCCAGCACCACAAAAATCATGACTGCCATTCTTACCTTGGAAAATGCAAAATTGCAGGATACGGTTGTGATTGATAAGGATACTCCTTTTACCGAAGGCAACAGAATCTATGCTATCGAAGGCGAAATTTTTACCGTAGAACAACTTCTGTACGCTTTAATGGTGGAGTCTGCAAACGATGCTGCCGTCGCCTTGGCAAAACACATTTCCGGCTCCGTTGAGGAATTTGCCAAATTAATGAATCAAAGAGCAAAAGAGCTGGGAGCAAAAAATACACATTTTGTGAACCCAAACGGACTGCCCGATCCCGAGCATGTAACGACAGCCTATGATTTGGCTATGATTGCAAAGTATGCAATGACCCTGCCAAAATTCCCTGAAATTGCAAAGACCGTTCGGTATCAAATTCCTCCAACGAATAAACAGTCGGAAACCCGTTATTTGAAATCATCCAACCGTTTTTTATGGGGTGTTGGGGGAAGAAATAAAATAAATTACAGGGGCCAATGGATCGATATTAAATACGATATTGTGGAGGGAATCAAGACAGGATATACTGTACAAGCGCAACAGTGTCTTGTTACTTCTGCCCAGAAGGATGGTCATCGACTGATCAGTGTCATTTTGAAAGCCCAAGGCACAAATATTTATGCGGATTCAAGAACACTCATCGACTATGGATTTGAAAATTTTCAGTTTGTCAAACTGGCTGATGCCGGGGTAAATGTCAAAACGGTTGCCATTAAAGGTGGTCAGGAAAAAGTATTGAATTTGATTACCCAGAAAGCCCTATATAAGGCAGTGCCTATTCATGAAAAAATCTCCCCTGTGGACCAAATGATAAAAGTTGAAAAGGACCTTCGGGCGCCTATCCATCAGGGAGATGTTATAGGAAAAATTATCTACACCTCCGGTGAAAAAATACTTGGTGAAGTAAACTTAATTGCCGAAACATCTGTGAAAGCCAGTGAAGGCATTGGGATGATCGTATTTCATGAAAAATCTAAGACAAAAACAGTGATACGGCTAATTTTATCCCTACTGTTCCTATATTTAGGATGGCGGACCTATGTTACCTGGCACCGAATACGCCGCAGAAAAAGCAAGGCCTTAAAGCATCCGGACATAATTCTTCCTTCTGTGCAGCCTGCCATAGGCGAAAGGAACCGATGGAAAAGCAAGAAAAAATAATAAAGTCTTCCGTTGAAAGATTCGACGGAAGACTTTGTTTTTTTCTTAATATAATCGATGTACAAACAATCCGCTTCTCAGCTTTGGCTCAAACCAAGTAGACTTGGGCGGCATTACTTCGCCTGCATCAGCAATAGAAATTAAATCATCAATTGTCGTAGGATACATGGAGAAAGCAACAGTCATGTCTTGGGCTACCCTTTTTTCCAATTCTCCAAGTCCTCTGATTCCTCCCACAAAATCAATTCTCTTATCGGTTCTAGGATTCTCGATTCCTAAAATCGGATGGAGAAGGTTCTTTTGGAGAATCGATACATCCAATCGATCCACAGGATCATTATCATCATAGGTGCCTTCCTTCGCTGTCAGTTTATACCATGTATCGTCTAAATACATTCCAAAAGTATGTTTTCTCTCTGGTTTGTATTGTCCTTCTCCTTCATAAACCTCTACTGCAAATTTTTCTTTTACTTTATCTAAAAATTCTTCCTTGGTCAAACCATTGAGATCTTTTACTACCCTGTTATAATCCATGATGAAAAGATCTTCATCCGGGAAAATAACGGACATAAAGAAGTTAAATTCTTCATCCCCCGTATAGTTAGGATTTTCTTCCCTTCTCTTCAAGCCTACTTTTACGGAAGATGCAGAGCGGTGATGTCCATCGGCAATATATAGATAATCAATATCGGCAAAGATCTTTTGAATTTTATTTACCAAATCCTGATTGTCTATTACCCATACAATATGGGTAATGCCGTCATCGGTAGTAAAATTATATACAGGTTTGTGGAATTTAATCCAATCATTCACAATGGTATTGATTTCTTTATTGGCCTTATAGGTTAAGAAGATGGGCTCTGTATTGGCGTCACAATAATCAAAATTATTGATTCTGTCTACTTCTTTTTCCGGTCTTGTAAATTCATGTTTTTTAATAATATCGTTCATATAATCATCAATGGAGGTACAACCTACGATACCCGTTTGTACCCTGCCATCCATGATTTGTCTGTAGATATAAAACATTGGCTGCGCATCTTGGAACAAAATGCCGTCTTCAATCATTTTGTCCAAATTGCGTCGTGCCGTTTCATATACTTTCGGATCATAGGCATCCACCGAATCATCTAGATCGATTTCTGATCTGCCAACATGTAAAAAACTATAGGGATTGCCCTTTGCCATTTCTTTTGCTTCTTCTCTGTTCATTACGTCGTAAGGAAGAGATGCTACTTTATCTGCTAATTCTGGTTGAGGTCTGATACCTTTAAAAGGTCTAACAACTGCCATATTTCATCCTCCTAGTTAAAAAAATTTGTAATAATCTCAACAATTTCTTCTCCTATTCGTGTCTGGGCTTCTACTGTTGATGCGCCGATATGAGGCGTTAGAGACACTTTGTCATGGGTATAGAGGGTTTCATTTTTTGTAGGCTCTTCTTCAAAAACGTCAATGGCAGCTGCAGCAACTTTTCCTGAATCTAATGCTTCAATCAATGCTTTTTCGCACACAACGCCACCCCTAGCCGTATTGATCAAGTAAACGCCGTCCTTCATCAATGCAAATTGTTCTTTTCCTATCACCGGCGCCCCGTTGGCCCCTGCAGGAATATGCAAGGATATGAAATCGGCCTTTGCCAACAGTTCATGGAAGGGTACATAGGTATACTCGTCGTATCCTTCTACTTTTCCTGTCCTATTAGTATAAATTACATGCATTCCCAGAGCCTTTGCCCTTTTGGCTGTCTCTCTGGCGATTCTTCCAAAGCCGATGAGGCCAAGGGTTTTTCCTGCCAGTTCAATTCCTTCATATTGTTTTTTGTTCCATTTTCCTTGTCTCATGGTTACATTGGCGATATGGATATGTCTAGCAATGGCGAACATATGACCTATGGCAAGTTCTGCCACAGATGCGCTGCTTGCCATGGGCGTATTCATTACCTTTATGCCATTTTCCTCTGCATAATCCACATCAATATTGTCTACCCCTACACCACCACGGATAATTAGTTTTAATTGTTTTGTCTCTAATGCAGCATCAATTATCGGTTTTCTTACTTTTGTTGCGGAACGAACCACAATTGCATCAAATTCTTTCACTTTTTCCTTTAACACTTCCGGCTCATAGAATTCTTCTACAACCTCAAAACCGGCATTTTTTAATGCCGCAACAGCGCTTTGTTCCATTCCGTCCGTAACCAAAATTCTTTTCATAATCTATGCCTCCATTATAAACCTAAGATTTCATCGATGATAGATAATAATGTTTTGATTTCATCCAAGGTAGTTTCAGCCATATGGGCAATTCTGAATGTCTTTTCTTTCAAGTCTCCATATCCATTGGAAATCATATAGCCACGCTTGCCCAATTCCTTATTCAAATCTCCTACATTAATTTCCCTTGTATTTTTCACCGTGGTTAATGTATTGGATGCATACTTTTCATCAGATGCAAACATTTCAAATTTTTCTTTTGCCCAAGCACGAACATATTTTGCCATTTCAAGATGACGGGCAAAACGATTTTCAAGTCCTTCAGCCAATATCTTATCTAACTGATAATCTAATGCAAACATATGGGGCAGGGAAGGTGTTGAAGGATATTGATGATCTTTCTTTTCTATGTAGTTATACAAATCTAACAGGTCAAAATATAATCCCCTATTTTCTACTTGTTTTGCAGCTTCAATGGCTTTAGGTGAAAATGAGCAAATGGCCATTCCCGGAGGCAATCCTAAACATTTTTGGGTGGATGTAATGCAGATGTCTACCCCAAGCTTGTCCACCTCAATTTTTGTTCCTCCCAGTGAGCTTACGGTATCTAAACAAAATACTACTTCAGGATATTTTTTTATTACTTCAGCAATTTCTTCAACGGGGTTCATAATACCTGTGGATGTTTCATTATGCGTAATGGTCACTAAGTCGTATTTTCCGGTAGATAAAGCCTCTTCCACCATCTCAGGGGTTGTCGGATGTCCTAATTCTGAAGAGAATTTATCAGCCGGGACCCCATTGGACGTAGCCATCTTATACCATCTGTCTCCAAATGCTCCTACGGAAAATACAGCCGCCCTCTTTCTTGTGCAAGAACGGATGGCTCCCTCCATCAATCCGCTTCCTGAAGAAGTAGACAACAGGATAGCGTTTTCCGTGTACATAACTTTGCGCATTTTTTCAGTGATACTTCTCTGCAGCGCAGAGGCATCTTTTGTACGATGTCCTATCATCGGTGTTGCCAACTTCTGCAATACATCCTCAGCAACATCTACTGGTCCTGGAATAAACAATCTTTTGTGCATAGCATAACCTCCTATATTTACAATTTATTTTCATAGAGATGGATCATCTCTATTCTCTCCAAGCATACCCATTTTATCATATCATTCTTAGGCCGTCCACTCAATATCTATTATATATACTTTTTATTAACAATACAGAAATGATATATTCTTTCATGGACAAATGCACATAAAATAAGTGGCCAACATTATTATTGACCACTTAAAAACAAATCATGAGTCACCATCGTTTTTCAAATTATTTGATTACAGCGATGGCTTCAATTTCAACGTTTACATCTTTCGGCAATCTGGCAACTTCCACACAGGAGCGGGCAGGTTTGTCCTTTGGAAAATATGTCCCATACACCTCATTGATTTTTCCAAACTGATCCATATCTTTAATAAATACCGTTAATTTTATGGCATTATCTAAAGATGTTCCTGCAGCTTCTAGGATTGCTTTTACATTTTCTAAACATTGTCTTGTTTCCGCTTGGATGTCTCCCGTAACCAATTCACCGGTTGTGGGATTTACAGGCAATTGTCCTGAAGTAAATACCAAATTGCCTACCCTTACTGCCTGGGAATACGGTCCTATTGCTGCCGGTGCCTGATTGGTTTGTATCGCTATCTTTTCCAATGAAAACCCTCCTATTGCTTATTTATTTATTTACCCTGATTTCATCAAGGTAGTTATAAATGGTATATCTGGATACACACAACACCTTCGCCACGTAATCAATGGCTCCTTTGATTAAGAAGGCCCCTTGGTCATCCAGTTTTTTCACAATATTCACTTTTTCGTCCTTACTCATATATGCCACCGGTTTTCCCAATTCCTCAAGGGTATTGGATACAATACTGCTTAATACATCATTTACGCTATTGGTAAGATAATCATTTTGTTTTACATCCTCTTTGCTCTCCGTTTGGGTGAGCTCTTGAATGGCATTTTGGGCAACAATAAGCTCAGACATATCAAAATTTATACAAAGGCATCCAATGACATGTTCATTTTCATCTTTGATAAACATGGTACTGGACTTCAATGCCCTTCCGTCAGTGCTTTTCCCCGTATAATTAATAATATTATCGTTTGTGTTTCCTTTTCGTATAGCTTGGAGTCCTACCTCCGTCATGGGGCTGCCTAGGCTTCTTCCGGTCACATGGCCGTTCTCAATGGCTATAATAGAGCTTTGAAAATTTTTAAAATCATGCAGAACAACCTCGCAGTTTTTTCCGAAGGTTTTGGCAATTCCTTCTACAATAGGAATCATACTTTTTAAAATTGGATGTATCTCGTTGCTCATCAAACCCCCCCTTTTTGGCCTATTCAATATCAATGGGCATCATCAAATCACAGTCAAACAAAATTTTGTTATAAAATTTTGCTATGCCTTGTCAATATTTTCATTTATGGCATCCTTCCAAACTCTTTCCAAATTATAGAAGTGTCTCTCTTCCTCTACAAAAACATGAACAACTACGGACAAATAATCTAGCAAAATCCATGTTCCAGTGTCATAGCCTTCTTTATGATCCGGAAAAATACCCTTTTCTATTAACTTATCTTCAATTTCATCGGCGATTGCCTTTACCTGTCTGGTAGACGTTCCACTGGCGATTATAAAATAATCGGCAAAACTGGAAATATGTTCTATATTCAATACGCAGATATCTTGTCCTTTTTTGTCATCAATGATCTTGGCAATCTCCATTGCTAGTTTTTTGGAATCTGTAAGCATGCAAAACCTCCCAACCTCAGTCATCATGATAAAAATAATTTTCAAAAGGAAATATACGCCAGTACAATCAAATAGATGATATATAATCCTAAAAGCAGTAACCCATGCTGCCGGTCAATTCTTCTGTTTGCCGTACCGCATATCACCAAAATCAACATCAGCAACGCTGAAAAAGGAACATCCAAGACTATTGTTTGAGGAAAATTTATTAGCCTTTTCCCCATGATCTCCATATTCTCCACGGATATATGCAATCCGTCATTGGCCACAAGGGAAGATGTTCCCAACACCATCGTCAAGTTTAAAATATTCGCTCCTATGATATTTCCCACAGAAATTCCTTCATGCCCCTTCAACATAGCAATAAGGGATGTGGTCAGTTCAGGGAGAGATGTACCAAGGGCAATCAGGGTCAAGCTGATGACCTGTTCCGGAACATCGAAGATCTTCGCCATCAATACACCATTATCAACCAACAATCTGGCGCCCAATATAATCCCTGCAGCCCCAATGAAAAATTTTATGAGATTTCTCCATAGGGCGACTTTTCCATTGCTTTCCTTATGACAAATCTGAAAACGGTTTTCTTTGTAATTGTAAACTTCAAAGATATTTATTATTATATATAGAATTAGCAAGATAAGCAATATCCATCCTTCAATTCTGCTAACTTCTTTATCGGCAGCGAATACATAAAAGCAAAAAATTGCCCCCATCATCAGCAGGCCCTTGATTGTGAAAAATTTCCTTCGGATAGGTATCGGCGAAATTGTTGCACAAAGCCCTAAAATAAGTCCTATATTACAAATGGTTGAACCGATGGCATTGCCGATAGCCATGTCCAGATGACCATTCCATGTGGCGATTACTGATACAAAGAGTTCCGGCAATGTAGTGGCCAGGCTCACCAAAGTAGCACCGATAAAAATGCTGGGAATTCCTGTCACCATGGCAATCCATACGGCTGCCTCCACAAACAGATCACCGGCTTTTACAATGATGAGGAGTCCTATAAAAAACATAATAAAAACAAGCATAGTTTCCATGTCGTCATCCCCTTCATAATTTATGCATGTTAATATATACACAATGGAATGCCCATGTATTACTTTTATTCTTTTCATCTGTCTTTTACCGTGGCAAAAGATAAACACCGAATACATATCCGGTGTTTATCTTTTCAAATCACTTCCGACAATAATGGTAATTTCTGCTTCTGCCTCATAGTTCAGATCTGTCTCTATATCTTTGACCCCTAGCAACTTTGCTATTTTCTTCGCCTCACTGGCTTTGTTTTTGCGATCGTAGATATGGGTTTGACTGTATTTCATGCCATTAATATTATTGATGTTTACCACATCATAGCCTTCATCTTTTAGCTGTTTTGCCACCTTTGTAGCCAAGCCGGCGATGCCCGAACCATTTAATACCTCCACGGTTGCCTTGCTCTTTAATTCCTGTTCTGCCTCTTGATGATCGCCCCTATTTTCAACGGGTTTCCTTGTTCCATTGGCAATACCTGCAATCATGGATTTCAACTGCTCCGTATCAGGGATAAAATACCAAATACCATTGATCTGCTTTGGCTCTCCGGGGACTGTAAGCATACTAATATCTTCTGTCTTTATACCTGCGGCCTGTACTGCATAGGACGTAATCACAGAAACAGGCATATCTGTCTCCACATAAGTACTGAACGTTTTCGCAAGCTTCGGCAGCTTTAATATCGTCTGGGGACCCAGCAGTTTATCTGCCAAAGCTTTCAAAAAAGTATGCTGTGCATTAATTCTCCCCAAATCTTGATCCGTATATCCTTTTCTAAAACGTACAAACTGCAGGGCCTTTTCTCCATCCAGCACTTGTCTGCCCTTTTTTAGGTTAATTTTTAGGGGAGGATCTGCATACGGGTCTGTATATTTCATATCCATGGGTACATCCACTTCAACGCCTCCCAGATCATCCACAATCTTTCCTAAAGCTTTGTAATCCACCTTCACATAGTAATCAATAGGCATTCCCAGAAAATCCTTTACTGTTTTTATCGCCAGATCTGTCCCCCCATAGGCATGGGCATGATTAATTTTATCTTTTCCCTTATGTCCTCGAATGATTACCCTGGTATCCCTGGGAATAGAAATGATATCGATCTTTTTTATTTTAGGATCAAAGGTAGCAACCATAATGGTATCTGATCTTACACCAGTATTTTTTGCATCTTTGGTATCTACACCCAGTATAAGTACATGGACAGGTTCTTTCCCCTGGGGCAGATCATTTTCTCCATCTAGGCTTCCAGAGCCAGAACCATCACTGATGCTGTTTAAAAAAATATATAGTCCTGTACCCATAACGAGGGTAAAACAGACAAAGGATATGATGAGTACTTTAAAAAACTTTTTCATTTGCTCACTCCTGTCTCAGTCCTTCTAAATCCATTAGAAGAGAATTTCTTGCAGAAATTGTATCATGATGGATCAACTTGTTTTGGAAAATAATATATGCAATTGTTTGATTGACAGCCATGAAAGTAGCTTTATCTAAATCAGATAAAGCCTGTTGTCTTAGTGCTTCCACCCCTTGGAATTTTCTATTTGGTTCAATATAATCCGCTAGATAAATAATTTTATCAAGCAAAGTCATATTGGCTCTTCCCGTCGTGTGAAAACGGATGGCATTCAATATCTCTTCATCCTCTATTTGAAATTCCCTCTTGGCCAATTCAGCCCCTACGACGGCATGGAGCAACTCCTCCTGCTTTCTTGTCACATTATCCAAAATTATACCAAATTGTGCAGCATAATTCAACAATTCAGCTTTATTGTATCCTTTTGCACAATCGTGGACTAGTCCTGCAATACTAGCTTTTTCGACAGGAGCATGATATCGTTTGGCCAATTCCACTGCTGTTTTCTGTACTCCTAACGAATGCACATATCGACTTTCCCTAAGGCGTTCTTTTAAAATCCCATGAATCTGTTCTAAATCTACCATAGGACACGCACCTCTTTTTATCTGTACAAGCCATTCTTATAGATATAATACTCTACCGGTTCAGGTACCAAGTATTTGATCGATTGTCCTGCCTTTCTCCGCCTTCGAATATCCGTTGATGAAATTGCCAAAGCAGGCACATCCATTTTTCGAATCTTGGCCTCATATTTGCTTTGCAATTCCTCAATTTTCTCATCTATTAAAGGAGATTCAAGACCAGGCCTTGTGGCTGCAATAAAGTTGCAAAGATGCAGCAGTTCTTTTACATCCTTCCATGTATCTAAATCACAAATGGCATCTGCCCCTGTAATAAAATACAGTTCCGTATTCTCAGGATAAATCTTTTTTAATTTCTTTATTGTATGGATCGTATAAGATACCTGATCATCTTCAATTTCTATTTTTGAAACTTCAAAATAGGGATTGGTCACCGTAGCCAGGAGGGTCATAAAATATCTGTGCTTTGCATCGGCAACCTGCAAATTGCTTTTATGGGGTGGAATACCTGCAGGAATGAACACAACTTTATCCAAATGATATTCACACCTGATTTGTTCCGCAATTACCAAATGCCCATGATGAATCGGATCAAAAGTCCCCCCCATCAAGGCGATTCGCTCCATTTTTTCTTTTTTGTCATATATTTCTTTTTGCTTTTTCTCGGCTTGTTCGATTATTGTTTCTATATCCATCTAAGCACACCTCTTTGGGTTTTATCATCTGATTTGAATATTATACACCATTCTACAAATAATTTGAAGTAATACTGCCTTCATTACAAAAAAGTATAGGATATACGATTATGTCATATTATAACACAACATGAAGTATCCCAATGGAACCAGCAATAAAAATCGGGCGTAAGCCCGATTTTATGAAAGATTATGAACAAATCTTTTAATGGGGAAAATGAATTTTAGGATTTTCTTTCGATCTTCTATAAATTACAAATTTATTCCCTATGGCCTGAACAAACTCTGCCCCAGTCAACTGAACCACTTCACTAGCAGCCTCCTTTGCATTCATCAGGCTGTTTTCAAGCACATGAACCTTTACTAATTCCCTGGCTTCGAGGGCTTCCTCAAGCTGGTGTATAAAGTTTTCCGTAATGCCCTGTTTGCCAATTTGCGTAATAGGTTTTATCGTATTTGCCAAGCCTTTTAAATAACTCCTTTGTTTTCCTGTAAGCAAAGTAATCCTCCTTTTATACTTCAACCTCTTTTCTCGCTTTTCTTCTATGGATTTCATAATTTTTATTTCCTTTTTTCCAGCCACTTCTCTCTTTATTTTCGAGAATTTGAGTATTATGGGATTCATTAATCACAAAATCATTCTTGTCCAGACAGAAATATGCATGGGCTCCTTGTTTACAATTTTGGCAGTTAAAACAGCTCATACGAAATTTTGTACCTCCATCTCAAAAATTAATCATAATATTCAAATTCAAAATCATACATTTTCACAGTATCTCCATCTTGAATGCCTAGTTCCTTTAATTCATCCACAATACCCCTCTTTCTAAGAAAATTCTGGAAATATCTTAATGAATCCATATCCTGAAAATTCGTCGAGTTAATTAATTTTTCAATAGGTTTTCCTTCTATAACATAATAATCATTCTCTCTTCTAACAATAATTTTATGATTTTCATTCTCCTCCGGTGCATAATATTGAAAAGTTTCCGCTTCCTCATAAATCGGCGTCTCTTCAATTTCGTCCAACTTATTGGCCACAAAAGCCATCAGTTCCCTGAGTCCTTTATTAGCAGCTGCAGAAATAGGGAAAACCTCATATCCTTTTTCCTTCATAACCGTTTGGAATTTACGCAAAGTCTCTTCCGATTCCAACAGATCTATCTTATTCGCTGCAATTACTTGATATTTCTGAGATAGCTTCTCATCATAATGTTTTAATTCTTCATTGATTCGATGGAAATCCTCCATAGGATCTCTGCCTTCCGTACCAGAAATGTCCACTACATGAATTAACAGCTTCGTACGCTCCACATGTCTTAAAAATTCTAACCCCAGACCTATGCCTTCATGGGCTCCCTCGATCAATCCAGGAATATCTGCCAAAACAAAACTCTTATGATTGATCTCTACAACTCCAAGATTGGGTGTTATGGTTGTAAAATGATAATTGGCAATTTTGGGTTTCGCACTCGTTACAATGGACAATATGGTTGATTTGCCTACATTTGGAAAGCCGACCAATCCCACATCAGCAAGCAATTTCAACTCTAAAATAACCCATCTTTCTTCTGCATGACCTCCACTCTCTGCAAAGTTCGGCGCCTGTCTTGTAGGTGTGGCAAAATGGGTATTTCCCCTTCCCCCTCTGCCTCCCTTTGCAATAACGGCACGATCCCCATGTTTCGTAAGATCTGCTATGATCAAGTTTGTCTTTTCATCCCTTACGATTGTTCCTGGAGGTACTTTTAAAATAAGGTCCTCTCCATCCCTGCCATGCATTTTCTTTCCTTTCCCATTTTCACCGCTTTCTGCTATATATTTCTTTTTATATCGAAAGTCCATCAAAGTTCTTAGCCCTTCATCCACTTCAAAAACAATATCTCCGCCTCTACCTCCGTCACCGCCATCAGGACCGCCAGCCGGAACATATTTTTCCCTGCGGAAGGAAACGGCTCCGTCGCCACCTTTACCGGACTTTACGAATATTCTTGCCTTGTCTACAAACATTATATATCACCCTTTATCATCTATTCAACATTTTCATTTTTAAATCTTTATTGCCGGGCTGTTATTTTCCTTCATTTGCTAATAAATTTATTATACCAACTGTCTTTACACTGTCAACTGTTTTTATTATATCCATAAAATCCCCATCATAACCCGCTAAAACTTTTATTGTCCGTAGGACAAAAAAACGAAAACCCCATGTTTTTTACATGGGGTGAGCATTATTCAGCAACTGCCATTTCTCGTGGGTACACGCTTACCTGTTTCTTGTCTTTTCCTTTTCTTTCGAATTTCACAATGCCGTCTACTCTTGCAAAAAGAGTATCATCTCCACCCTTTCCAACATTATTGCCCGGGTGAATTTTTGTTCCTCTTTGCCTTACAAGAATGCTTCCCGCACTAACAAACTGCCCGTCTGCTCTTTTTACGCCTAATCTTTTTGCTTCACTGTCACGGCCGTTTTTAGAGCTACCTACTCCTTTTTTACTTGCAAAAAGCTGGAGATTTATATTAAACAGCAACATTTCCTACACCTCCTCATCATGAAGCTCAATATATCTTCCGTACATTCCTTGAGTTCCTTTGATGCCAATCAGCATTGTATTTAAAATGAGATTTGCCTTATCAAACAATTCTTTTGGAAGATTCATCGGCAACTTGCAATACAACCACCCGTGGTCTATCTCGTAAGCCACATCAATAGAAAGCAATTCATGGAGTGCCAAAAGGGCAGTTTGAGCCAAAATAGATATGCTGGCACACACAATATCTTCCCCGTATGCTGCAGCATTGGCGTGTCCTTGCACCGTATAACCGATAATATTTTTATGGGCATCTCTGTGAATGTAAATCTTAATCATGGATCCATCTGCCTTATCCATTGATTTTTTCAATCTTTACCTTTGTGTATGGTTGACGATGTCCTTGCTTTCTTCTGTAGTCTTTTTTCGCTTTATATTTGAAAACGATAATTTTGGGGCCTTTGCCATTCTCAACTACAGTGGCAGAAACCTTTGCACCATTCACCACAGGAGCACCTACCGTCAATTGCCCCTCCTTTGACAAAGCCAAAACTCTGTCAAATTCTACAGTCTCCCCTTGGGCAACGTCCAATTTCTCAATGAACAACGTGTCTCCTTCTTGTACTCTGTATTGTTTTCCACCTGTTTCAATAATTGCGTACATTGTATTTACACCTCCTCTAACCAGTCTCGCCAAATACCAGGTAACATATGTTTTCAAACCCGATTTGCGCGGCTACCTACAGATATTCATGTTATCATACAAACCTATAAAAGTCAACGGTTTATTTGAAATTTATATAGGCAGCAATCCTTGAACCTTATCCAGTTTTCCTACGCTTCGGATATGAATTGCATCATTATGGACAAGCTCTGATCCTTTTATAAATATCTTTAAATTTGTTTCTTTCTCCAGTTCAGAAATAAAATGATTATTTTCCTCCTTCAATGTAGACACTACGGCAGGGTTTACCTCAAACAGCACTGCTTCTGCATTGGTATGGTGAACAATTTTTCGTACCTCTTTTTCTATATGATGGATCACCGTATATTCTGAAAGAACTTTGCCGGTCCCATTACAGTTGGAACACTTTTTTTGTAAAATAGAATCAATTCTCTGCCTTACTTTCTTTCTTGTCATCTCCAAAAGTCCCAACTGAGTGATGCCAAGAATATTTGTTTTAGTCCGATCCTTTGCAATGGCTTTTTCCAAAATATTCAAAACTTCCTTCTCAGCTTCCTTATTTCCCATATCAATAAAGTCTACAATAATAATTCCCCCAATATCTCTTAAGCGAAGCTGCTTTGCAATTTCTTTTGCAGCCTCTATATTGGTCTTCAGCACGGTGTCTTCCAAATCAGTGCTTCCTACATATTTTCCCGTATTTACATCGATTGCCGTCAATGCCTCTGTTTGATCTATCACGATATAGCCTCCGCTCCTTAGCCAAACCTTTCGAGACAAGGCATTCTTAATCATACTTTCAATCTGAAAGTAATCAAAAATATCTACATCCGACTGAAAATATTCCACTCTGCTTTTTAAATGAGGAGAGAGCAAATCCACAAAATCTACAATATATTTATATTTCTCCTTATCGTTGATCAAAAATCGATCAATATCATTGGTAAACATGTCGCGAACGGTTCTTTGCAGCAAATCTAAATCCCTATAAACAATGCGGGGAGCAAATCCTAGATGCCTTTCTTTATCTATTTTTTGCCATAATTTCAGCAAAAACTTTAGATCTTCCTTTAGTTCCTTTTTCTCTTTTCCCTCTGCTGCCGTTCTGGCAATAACACCAATATTTTTAGGTTTAATCTCTTCTACTACCCCTCGAAGCCTCTCCCGCTCTTTTTCGGCTCCAATCCTTCTGGAAACCCCTATATAATCCACGTAGGGCATTAAAACCAAATATCTGCCCGGCAAAGTTAAATGGGTCGTGACTCTGGCCCCCTTTGTTCCAATGGGTTCCTTCATCACTTGCACAATAATTTCCTGTCCGTTCTTTACTACATCCCGGATAGAAATATCTTTGGAGGACACGTCACTGTCTTCCAACATATGGGCTGGAATCGCATCCTTTACATATAAAAAAGCATTCTTCTCCAATCCAATATCAACAAAGGCGGCCTGCATTCCCGGCAATACATTGGTTACTCTTCCTTTATAAATGTTCCCCACAGTTCTTTTATTGTCTTCCCTTTCCACATATATTTCAACCAGTTCTCTATCCTCCATCAATGCTACCCTTGTCTGATTTAAACTTGAATCTACAATAATCTCATTCATTCCGACATCCCCCTATATGGCTAGAATTTTACGCATTGATTTCTAATGGCGTGACCAATTTGTCATCCATGAAAGTATAGAGATCCAGTCTATGAACCCTCACCTGATCCGATAGGATGGGTGCTCCTGTGCATTCCCTAAATTTTTCGATCAATATTTCTGGTTTTAAATTTCCCTTACTGCCCGTTGCCAAGGTCATTTTCAGGATGAAATACAATGGATCATACTGTACAAGATCCATATGATAAATATAAGGCTTTATATTGATTTCTTTCTTTGTTTCTCTATTTTTTTTGTGGGTCGTCTTGCAAAGCAATATTTCCTCCTGCGCCATAAATTGAGCCAACCATTTCTTCACGTCACCTTCCTCCACAGGATGTTCCAAGACACATTTGGCAATATAGGCAGAAGCATCGATCATTGCCATCAATGCCGTGGCCCTGTGATCAATATATTTGCAGGCTACCACCCTTATCCCCTTCGGCAATTGCCCATTCAGTCTATGGATAAAAGACGGGATATCTACCTTTTCTTCAATTTCTATATCCATATACTCTCCTTCACTGGACAATCCGATGGGAACAGCAGTAGCAAAAGCTATTTTCGGGTGGGGATTAAATCCTTGGGAAAATACAAGTTTTATATCGGCTCTCCGAAGGGCTCTTTCCATTAATCGAAGCAAATCCAAATGAGAAATAAATTTCATGAAATCTGTTTTCGTAAATCGTATTCTTAACTTATACATCAACATGCACCACCTATAAATCCTTCATTGATTCCACAACCTGTACAGTTCATCCGACAATCCCGGGTCAGAAGTCCTTGTTGTGCTTTTTCGTTTTCTTTGATCAGATATTTTTTTGTTACGCCGATTTGAATATGATCCCAGGGAAGAATTTCATCACAATTCCTCTTTCGATTGGCATAAAAATGGGGGTCTATATTGCAATCCTCAAAAGCCTTCCACCATTTGTCATATTGAAAATAATCCTGCCATCCGTCAAATTTGCAGCCTGCTTGCCATGCCTTCACCAGCACATCTCCAAGTCTTCTGTCTCCCCTGGCAAAGACACCTTCCAGGAAGCTGGTCTCCGTATCATGGTAATTATATTTGATATTTTTATGTCTTAATTTGCTCTTCAAATAAGCCTGCTTTTCCTTGAGTATTTCCGTTGCATCTTGCGCCTCCCATTGAAAAGGCGTAAAAGCTTTAGGAACAAAAGAAGAAGTGCTGATGGTAACACTCAATCCTCTGCTTCTTTTTTCCTTTGGCACCTTATAGTAAGTATCCACTACCTTATAAGCCAAATCTACAATCCCGTCCAAATCTTCATAAGTTTCCGTAGGCAATCCGATCATAAAGTACAGCTTTACATGATTCCACCCTAAAGAAAAGGCATTTTCCATAGCTTGCATCAGATCATCCTCCGTAACTCCTTTATTAATGACATCCCTAAGCCTTTGGGTCCCTGCCTCGGGAGCAAAAGTTAATCCTGTTTTCCTTATTTTTTGAATCTCTTCAATCAATTGAAGGGAAAAAGAATCCAATCTTAGGGAGGGCAAAGATAAACCGACTTTTTTCTCTCCATATTGATCAATCAAATCACGTACCAATGGGTACAGGGAAGAATAATCGCTGGTACTTAAGGATGCAAGGGATAACTCTTCGTAACCAGTATTTTTTATAAGCCGATGGGCCAATTCTTTGACTGTATATGCAGATCGCTCCCGAATGGGCCTGTAAATCATACCCGCTTGACAGAACCTGCAGCCTCTGGTACATCCCCTAAAAATTTCCACCATGGCACGGTCATGAACAATATCAATAAAGGGTACGATCATTTTTTGAGGATAGTAGGCCTCATCCAGATTTTTGACAATGCGCTTGGATATTTTTTGGGGATAGCTTGTTTTTTTAGGGATAAATTCCTGAATAGTACCATCATCCTTATATTTCACTTCATAAAAAGAAGGGATGTAAACACCTTGTATATGGACAATAGATTCTAAAAACTCTGCCTTTAACTTTCCTGAACTTTTCCATTGCCGATATTTATCCAATATTTCCAAAATGACCTCTTCAGCCTCACCAAGAACAAATATATCCACGATGTCTGCCAAAGGTTCCGGATTATAGGCACAAGGTCCTCCTGCGATAATAAAAGGGTCGTCTTCCCCCCTTTGGCTGCTTTTGATTGGTATATGCCCCAAGGCAAGCATATTTAACAAATTAGAATAACTCAACTCATATTGCAAAGTAAATCCGATAAAATCCAGGTCTTTGATAGGACTATGGGTTTCAAGGGTAAACAATGGCATCCCTTCTTTTTTTAACAATTCCTCCATGTCAATCCAAGGGGCGAAAATTCTTTCGCAGAAAACATCCTCTTGATCATTTAAAAGATTATATAAAATATGCATCCCCAGATGGGACATACCTACTTCATATACATCAGGAAACGCAAAACCGAATCGAATAGAAATTGTATCTAAGTTTTTTACGATGCTGTTCACCTCATTGCCAATGTATCGGGCAGGCTTTTCAACTTGATAAAGCAATGTATCCAAATTGATTCTGTGCATCTCTGATCCTCCTATACATCCATTGATTTCTTCTCTAGTATTTGTATAGATCCTGACATCGATACCTGTATTTTCATCCTTTGTATCGCATTACTATTGTATCATTTTACCTATACATTAACAACTTTTCTAAAGTAACATTTAAACCGTATTGGACCATTCCATCCATTACCTCCGTCTCTGTTACAAAGCCTAGAATATTGCATTTTTTATCCATCACCACAACAATATGATACTTCTTCGGAACAAATTGATCGATAATTTCTTTTAGCGGCGTATTTTTCATCGCTGCCAAATGCCTCGTCTTTAACACACCTTCTCTCATAAGACATTGTTTCTTTTGCATAATTTCTTTCATAAAAATAAAAGCTGCCATTTTATATTCTCTGTGGGCAGCAATGTATAAAAAAACAGCGATCAAAGAGACGAATAAATTTAGAATATGATATCGACGAATATATAGCCCCCATATGAATATTCCTACACTAAGAATTTTTGAAATCGCTACCGCTGCTTTTGTTGCCCTTTTCAATCCTACAAGACAGGCCATATATGCCCTAAATATTCTCCCTCCGTCCAATGGAATCATAGGCAGTAGATTGAAAATCCCGATCATCATATTCGAATAAACAAAAAAAAGAAGCAATTCATGTTTTGTCATCAGCCGGCAGTAAATTTGATATCCTGCAAAGGCCATCAACAAATTTGAGAAAGGTCCCACCGCCGCAATTATCATCTCATGTCGTGGATTTACACCAATAGATCCTTCCATTCTGGCAACCCCTCCAAAGGGAAATATCTCTACATCATAAATCTGATATCCCAATCTTTTTGCCACAATGGTATGGGCCCCTTCATGAAGCAATACAACGATAAAAGAAAGAAGGGCATTTTCTATATATCCAAAAATAAAAAATAAAGCAAATGCAATACACATCAACAGGTTTATTTTGATCTCTATACCATATATTTTTATAAAGGTCATGGATGGGCCACCCTCTATCCTAAAGCTTCTTTTTATCAAATTTGATATAGTGGGTCGGGTCAACCACATGGTCATTTACCCATAGTTCAAAATGCATATAAGTATCCTTTCCTTGCTCGTAATTCCATCTTGCGATTTCCTGTCCTTGTTTTACTTTTTCTCCTTTTGTTCCAATGATCTCGGAGCAATTTCCATAAAATGAGCTTACGTTTGCTTTATGCTGGATTTTGATAAATTTTCCAAACTTTTCGCTTTCACCAATTTCTATGATTTCCCCATCGGCAATGGATACAATGGGCTGATTTTTGGCGGGCAATATATTAACTCCTATTTGAAAACTTTTTGTGTTCAGCACAGGATCAATATTTTCTCCGTATGGGGAAATAATCTCTCCCTGAATGGGCGCAACAAAACTGAGTCCCTCAATTTCTTCCTTGCCAAATCCATGAAATACACTGATCATCTTATTGGGGAGAGCAGGAATTTCTTGGGCATATCTTACAATTTTTTTCATTGATTTTTTTACATCCATTTCCTGGTTGAGCGTTGTTTTCATCATTTCCGTTATCCTATTTGTAATGGGTGTATTAATATTCTTGATGAGGATCACAACAAGGACAAGGATCATACAGAGAACAATTTGTCTCAATATTTTTTTATAAAAATCATTTCCTTTACGCATTCCATAAAAAGGTGAGCTTATTTTTCTGGTGTATATATTTATCTTTGGTCTATCAAAACCCATTCTTCCATACGATTTGTTCATAAATACCCTCCTTATGCTATTGTAATTAATATAATATATTGTTTCATAGGTGCAATTATTACAAAAGGAGGAATCAAGAGATAAAAATAGAAGGCTTTTCTCAAAAAAAGAAAAGAGGAAAGTATTCCCTTTTCTCTCAGTCTGTAGAAAAAGTAATGGGATAAGTAAAAACCCTTGAGATTTAGGCTTCGTCGCGAATCAGCAAGCCGCTTTTTTCCCCCATTTTTTTTATTTAGAAAAGCGGCGCAGGTCTGAGCAGGAAGGCAAATCTCAAGGGTTTGTCTACAAGAAAAGAGGAAAGTATTCCCTTTCCCCTTATCTTCTGTAGCATGCCTATGGCATCCATCAAATTTTTTCAGGTTTTAACTCATTCTATGCCGCATCATTTCTATCAAATCCAATAATATATGGGTGCATTCATGGTCCGGTATCCTTTTTAAACTGGAAACAGCCTTATCGTAATATCTGTCCTCTAAATTTTTCGTATATTGAATCCCACCGGACTGCTTTATGATATGAATGATTTCAGTAACATCTTTTTTTGTAAAATGATGTCTCTTTAATATATTCAGCACCTCTTGGCCATAGGCAGTATTTTGGATGGTGTATAAAAAAGGCAGTGTATAGACACCCTCCAAAATATCATTCCCTGTGGGCTTCCCAACGGTTTCATCATTGCCTGTCACATCCAGCAGGTCATCCTTTAGCTGAAAAGCAGTCCCCAGAGCCATGCCATACTTTCTGAGATTCCTAATGATATAGGGATCACATTCGGAAATTTCTGCCCCTACTTGGCAGCAAAGACCAAACAATAAGGCAGTTTTATATTTTATTCTCTTCAAATAGGTGCTGGCAGAGGTATGATAATTGTATTTTGAAACATGCTGCTCGATTTCCCCTTCGCATATTGCTTTTACAAATCTGGACAGGTGTAAAATTTTTTCCCCATGATTCACCGTAGCAGCCAATAAAAATGCTTTACTGAACAAGTAATCTCCTGTATAAACAGCTACATCCTTTCCGTATTTTGACTGTGCAGTCTCAATACCTCGCCTTTTTTTCGCATTATCAATAATATCATCATGGATCAATGTAGCCATATGAAATAATTCTAATGCTGCTGCCAAAGGCACGATTTTACTGCTGTCGTAATTCCCATATTGGGCGCATATGATGGTTAGGGCCGGCCTGATCCTCTTGCCCCCCGCCTTTAGCAGGTCCATGGAAGCTTCTTCCACGATTTTTCTTCTGGTTTTTACTGTTTTTTCTAGTACATCTTCTACTTTGTCCATTTCTTTTTGTACGTTGGGATATTTACTCCAAAAACTCAATTCATCACCTTCTTCATGCTGTACATTAATCGACGATCTCAAATCCGTCATTGGCAATCTTCAATCTTCCTTTCAAACCGGAAGATAGATAAACCTTTTTTCCCTCTGTAATGATAATGCACTCCACACCTTCCATACTTTCTATCAGCTTCATACCCTTCTCTAATCCCAATACGTATACACTGGTAGAAAGGGCATCAGCATCAATGGAGCTGTCTGTGATAATAGTGGCGCTAATCACGCCATTTTCAGAGGGATATCCTGTTTTGGGATCTATGATATGATGATACCTCTTTCCGTCCCTCATAAAATATCTCTCATAATTTCCCGATGTTACCACCGTCTGATCTGTAATCTCTATAACGCCCATGTGGGTCCCTGTAGGTTCAAAGGGATCCTGTATGCCAATCTTCCATGGCGTACCATCCGTTTTTTTCCCTACGGCTACCACATTCCCTCCAAGATTAATTATAGCATGCTTTATCCCTTTTTCCCTTATTATTTTTGTAACCGCATCTGCTGCGTATCCTTTTGCAATGCCGCCTAAATCCAATTGCATACCATCGATATCAAGCTTGACCTTGTTTTCATCTTGAAACTTTATGCCTTTATAGTCCACATATTTCAGTACTTCCTGGATTTCATCCAGTCTGGGAACCCTCTCCTTTTCCGTTCCTATTCCCCAAAGTTTTACCAAAGGTCCTATGGCAGGATTGAAGGCTCCGTCGGTCAGCGCCGCATATGCAAAACCTTTTCGAAGTACTGTCATTGTATCGTCGCTTACCGCAACATATTCCTTTCCTGCGTAGCGATTAATTTCATTAACCTCGCTATTCGCAATATTGACACTCATTTTCTGCTCAATTTGGTAAATCCGTTGAAAGCACTCTCGAATCACAGCCATCCCTTCTGCCTTATCTTCTGTCCAAAGGCTTAGTTGCAGGTGAGTTCCCAGCATGTAAGCTGAATCCGTTATCATTTGTTTTTGTGGATTACAGGCGGGCAGCAAAAATACAAAAATGATGACAAAGGCCTGTGCGGCCAATAGAAAAGTTTTTTTCTTCATATTTTTCCCTCTCTTGATATTTTTCTTAGTGTCAAATTCATTCATGAATAACTATAAGTCCCAATACATGTTGTATTGGGACTTACCGGTGATTATTTTCTTTTTCCAATTGCCTCTGCTGCTAAAGCTTTAAATTTATTAGAAGTTCCTGTGGCCCCTGTGACAACGTCAACGGCACTGGGATCTTGCTTTTCAATTAAAGCCTTCTCTAAAGCAGCATGAGCTTCCTCTGCTGAAATACCTGACTTCTCCTTGAAACTTTTGTTGTATTCCGCATCTTCTCTTTTCTTGGTTCCATCTTCTTTCACTTCATTGTAGACAACCTTTACGATTTTTCCATTTTCATAAGTCACCGCAATCTCTGCTTTCCATCCTCTTTCATCAGGAGCAGCCTCGGCAGCCTTATATGTAGCGTTCATCGGCAAGACTACAACAGCGGTATCACCTTTTGCTGCATTGGCTAAAGCGGCTTTACTCAACTCCACAAAATGCTCAAAGGAACCGGTAGCTCCCGTTACCACATCCACTTTCTCGATATCTTGGGCCGCCACTAACCCTTCATTCATCTTTGCAGCAGCTTCTGCAGGCGTTATGCCTGTCTTTGCTTTCATTCTCTCAGCATAAGCCGTATCTTGACTCTTCAACTTGCCTTCAGGATTTACATAATCAAAATTTGCTTTCGTAATTTTTCCGCTTTCAATCACAAGCTCAACCTGAGGCTTCCAACCGTTCCCATCAATAAAATCATAGGTAGCTTTGTATGTTCCATCCTTATACTTAGATTCTGCAGCCGGTTGCTCCTGTGCTGGTTGCTGCGCAGGCTTTGCGCATCCCACGGCTAATGCTAAAATCAGCAATACTGCTACAACCAATGACAAGATTCTTTTCACATCGTTTCCCCCTTTATTTGATTCTTAATCACATTATAAAATTATTTTATAATTTTATTTTAGCCTTGTCAATTTTTTCATAAAGTGAATTCTTTTCATTTTTTCCAAAAAATTATTTGATATTTGGCATTATCGAATATTATCCCTTAATATCGCCATAATTCTTTTATATGCTATACATTGTTTTATTATGCATCCATTGACATCTTTGCTATAATACCAATAACAGCATTTTTAACATCTAATTTAAAATTTTAAAATGAAACAGCAATTGAATTTATCATGATTTTAAAAGGGGGGACTATCGGTGAAACGTGTAATCGTATTAGGTGCCGGATATGCCGGCATCGATGCTGCATTGACACTGCATAAGAAATTGAAGAAAGAAGATGTTTCCATTGCAATTATTGACAAAAATGATCGCCATACCCTATTGACAGAGCTCCACGAGGTGGCAGGCAATAGGGTCGACGAGGAAAGTGTAAAAATATATCTCAAGGATATATTTCAATACACAAAAGTCCACGTCATTCAAGATGAAATCCAATCCATTGACTTTGAATCACAGACGCTCATTTCTGATAACAACGCCTATCCCTATGATTATCTTATCATTGGGTGCGGCAGCGAACCTGCTTATTTCGGCATTGAAGGGATGGAAGAAAACGCTTTCACTCTTTGGTCTTTAGAAGATGCTAAAAAAATCAACCGTCATATTCGCACCATGTTCCAACTGGCTTCCCAGGAGAAAAATTTCGAAAAACGAAAAGAATATCTGACTTTTGTAGTGGGTGGCGGCGGTTTTACAGGTATTGAAATGGTTGGGGAACTGATTCAATGGCGGGACGTTCTTTGCAAAGAATACAATATTTCAAGAAACGAAGTACGTTTGATTGTGGTGGAAGCCATGGACAAAATCTTAGCCGTCTACCACCAAAGCTTAATAGATAAAGCAATGAAATATTTAGCAAAAAACAAGGTGGAAGTATTCACCAATTCCCCTATCACCAAAGTTGCCCCCGATCATTTAGAATTAAAAGACGGAGCCCTTATCAAAACCCATACAGTGATTTGGACCGGCGGCATCAAGGTGAACAGTTTTGTGGAAAAATTGGGACTTCCTGCTGCCCAGAGAGGAAGGGGCAGAGTTGAGGTAAATGAATATGCCCAATCCACCAAATACCCCAATGTATTCTTGGTAGGAGATAACTCCTATTTTGTGGAAGAAGATGGCAAACCTCTCCCCCTGCTGGTAGAATCTGCAATACAAACCGGTAGAGCCGCCGCAAAAAATGTGGTGAACCTCATCCGCAACAAACCCCTGGAGAAATGCAAACCAAAGCTCCACGGTACAATGGTATCCATTGGCCGCAAGTATGCCGTTGCCGACACTATGGGCATACGCACCTCCGGCTGGATGGCTTTATTGTTGAAGCATATGGTGAATATCCATTATCAGTTTGAGGTAGCCGGTTTTGAACAGGTCATTCGCTATTTGAAACACCAGTTTGTACATCGCCGCAAGGATGACAGCATTATCAAAAAACACCTCACCACAGAAAACTTTACCTTCTGGATGGTGATTATGAGGGTCTATTTAGGTTATATGTGGCTCATGCAGGGCATTCATAAATATAATGACGGCTGGCTTTCAAAGGTTTCTATCTATGCCGAGAGAATCACCGGTGCTGCAGCAAATGCCACTGCGTCCGCCTCCCAGGCAGCCGACGCCACCGCATCGGCCTCCCAAGCGGTTGAAGGGGCTGCAGAGGTCATTGCAAAGGGTATGAATCTTATTGGTCAGCATACGCCCGATTGGTATGCTTGGATTTGTGAAAATATCATTGTACCAAATGCCATGTTCTTCCAAACGCTTATCGTTCTAACAGAACTCGGTTTGGGCATTGCATTTATCACGGGTACTTTTACCTTTATTGCTGCAATCATATCCATTGGCATGAACATCAACTTCCTCCTCTCCACAGGCCTATATGACTATTGGTATCTCGTCACCTCCATCGCTTGCCTTGGCGGGGCCGGACGTGCTTTTGGGGTAGATCATTATCTCATTCCTTGGTTGATGCGGCAATGGAGATATTTTAGCAGAAATAAAAGCATGAAGATAAATGTCTAATAAAAATTGAAACTTTTACAATAAATAACCATCGGGGATAAATCCCCGATGGTTATTTATTACAACTATTACAACTCCTAACGATTTCCCGCCAGTGAAATTCTCCTTTTTCCATGGCACGAATCAAAATTTCGGCCGTAGCAATATTCGTCGCCACAGGTATCTTATAAACATCACACAGTCTTAGTAACGCTAAAATATCCGGTTCATGGGGTTGAGCCGTCAGAGGATCTCTTAGAAAAATCACCAAATCCATATTATTTTTGGCAATTTCAGCCCCAATTTGTTGATCTCCTCCCAAGGGTCCCGATTGAACCCTTATCACAGCAAGTCCCGTAGCTTCCTGGATCATTCTTCCTGTAGTACCGGTGGCGATGATGGTATGATTTTCCAATATATGCTTATAAGCTATGGCAAAATGAATCATCGTTTCCTTTTTCTTATCATGGGCAATTAAGGCAATATTCAACCAAAGCCCCTCCCTCTCTAAAATTTAATCTTCTGTCTTCTCATGCCAATATTCAGCACAATCCCTACAGCCATCATACTTGTCAGCAATGAACTCCCTCCATAACTCAAGAAGGGCAGGGTAACCCCTGTGACCGGCATAACCCCCATGGTCATTCCTATATTTTCAAATATCTGAAAAGCAAACATGGAGGTAATGCCAACCACAACCAAAGAACCATAGATATCCTTCGATACCTTTGCAATCTTCATCATTTTGTAAAGAAATACAAAGTATAGCAACAGCACAATCGCTCCACCAATAAAACCAAATTCTTCGCCGAGAACGGCAAAAATAAAGTCCGTTTCCTGTACCGGCAGGAAATCAAAATTGTTTTGTGTCCCTTTGTATAACCCTTTTCCCAACAGTCGGCCGGAACCAATGGCTATTTTCGATTGCATTACATGGTAGTTGCCGGGCAAACTGGGATCCGAGGGATTTAAAAAAGCATCAATCCTTATCCGTTGGTGAGGAGCCAGGAACTTATATACAATAGGCAAAGAAATGATTCCAGACAAGAATCCCATCCCTAAAATTTTGTAGCTTAACCCGGATGCAAAGGTCATTCCAAGCACAATCACCACAAACACAAGGGCTGTACCTAAATCAGGCTCTTTTAATATTAATAGAATCGGAAGCCCCCCATAGATTCCAACCGGTATTAGATCCCGAATGGTGCTTAATTGATTTTGCCTGGATTCAAGAAATTTGGCAAAGGACAGAATAAAACCAATTTTCACGATTTCTGACGGCTGAAAATCTACAGGTCCCAGGTTAATCCAGCTTCTGGCACCGGCTTGCACTTTCCCGAGCCCCGGGATATATACTGCCAAGAGCATCAGAATAGATACAACATAAATTGCTTTGTCAAAATTGGCATATAGATTATAATCAATCAATAAAATGACCGCCATCACCATAAGGCCAAGAAAAAAAGCTATTCCTTGCACTTTCACCTGCCGGGTCAGTCCTTCTTGAGTTACATGGGTTGCACTGCTAATCATGATCAGGCCAATACAAAAAATAAGGACAATCGTTATCACTAAACCGAAATCTATATTTTTTATTAATTTTTTATCAATCATGTATGCACCTCTTCTATAGATTTGCAACTTTAAGTTGTCAGTCACCAGTTGCCGGTACTGGTGGCTGGTGACTGGCAACAAAACATTTGCTGCATAAAAAGCTTATCTTCCTAAAAGCATACATCAAACTTCAGCATTGTATGTCTACAATATTCCTAAATAAAATTATATCATATTCGGCATATAAAAAAAACGAAAAACCTTTTTATTGGTTTTTCGCCCATTTTCCCTCTTATCTTGTCTTCATTTTTTTTATCGGAATATTTGCAATCAATGCTGGTACCATGGCATCACCTGTGTTTTTCTTTGTCTTCGTAATCTTGATATCTAATCCGTCTTCATCTATTTCCATATAGTCGGAAATGACATTCAATAGATCTCCTTTTATCATTTCAAGAAAATTGGGTGAGCAATTTGTTCGATCATGAACAAGTACCAACTTTAGTCTTTCCTTTGCAACATTCTTACTGGAGGCGTCTTCTTTACTAAAAAGCTTAAATAAGTCCATCATGATTGCTATCCCCCTTTAACAACTTATTTGCCAATACCAAAAAGCTTTCTCAGCTTTGTCATAAAACTCTCTTCCCCTTCTAACTGCAAGAAAGGTACCTCTTCTCCTAAAATTCTCTTTGTAATATTTCGATAAGCTCGTCCCGCCATAGATTTTTCGTCAGTCACGGCTGGTTCTCCTTTATTGGTGGATATGACGATTGCCTCATCGTCAGGTACAACCCCAAGCAAATCAATGGCCAAAATATCAATCATGTCCTCGATATTCATCATATCTCCTCTTTTTACCATGTCTACCCTGATCCTGTTGATGATAAGCTGTGGGTTTCTCAATTCCGCAGCTTCTAGCAAACCAATGATTCTGTCGGCATCCCTAACGGCAGAAATTTCCGGTGTAGTGACCACAATTGCTTTGTCAGCACCGGCAATTGCATTTTTAAATCCCTGCTCAATACCAGCCGGACAGTCTACAATCACATAGTCAAACATCTCTTTTAATTCATTGCACAAATCCTGCATCTGCTGTGGGTTTACTGCATTCTTATCCTTTGTCTGGGCGGCCGGCAAAAGGTATAAATTCTCAAATCGCTTATCTTTAATTAGAGCTTGTCTTAACCTGCAAACTCCCTCTACTACATCTACAATATCATATACGATTCTGTTTTCCAATCCCATCACTACATCTAAATTTCTAAGACCGATATCGGCATCTACCACCACAACTTTTTTCCCAGAAAGTGCCAATCCAGTCCCTATATTTGCAGTTGTTGTTGTCTTCCCAACTCCACCTTTTCCAGAAGTCACTACAAGAACTTCACCCATATTTTTTCCCCCCAACATACGATATCTTTTTGTTATTTATTTGGCAAGTAAGGCTCTATCATCAGGACATCATCCTTTATCACAGCCAGTTCCGGAGTCATTGGCCTGATTTTTTCATTATCCGGAGATCTCGCAATGACATCAGCAATTCTCAATTGTGTAGGCTGCAAGCTATAGGCTGCCACAAAAGCCTTTTCATTTCCGCTGGCGCCGGCATGGGCAAGTCCTCTCAATGCTCCCATGACCAGGATATTTCCTTCTGCAATAATCTCTGCACCGGGGTTTACATCTCCCACAATAACAACATTGCCTTTGTAAATAATTCTTTGGCCTGATCGAATGGTTGCCCGTATAAATTTTGTACAGCCCTCTTCAATTCCTTCAAATACTTGACCTTCCTTTTCCTCGCTTTCGTTCTGCGAGGTTGCCTCAGCTTCCTCCACCAAAATCATGCCATACGCTGCATGGATGATTTCTTTAATTTCATTTTTTTCCTCTTCCGTTAGTGCTTTTCCCTCAATCCCTATTACCTTTGCACCTAAAAAAAATTGCCTAGCGGATTCCAACTTGTCTAAGAGCTGTTGCTTCAAATCTTGATACTCCATCAGGGGATTGAAATGGATGCATATGCCATCCCTATTGCCCTTGAAGGATACAGAAGTATTTTTAGACATTATAGGATTACCTCCACTGAACACGAATAAATCTGCGACATTATATTTATTCTTCATCACGAAAATAAATCCTTTTTTTTTTCTGAAAAAAGTCCCTTGAAAACATTTTCAGCATGAAAAAACACTAAAAAGCCTAAATAGTTCCTCAAATTTTATCTTTTTTTAAAAAAAACTTACAAGCATATATTATCTTGTAAGTGTATTTTCCAAACTCACCGGATCATAAGTTTTATTTAAGCCTAAATACTCTGCAATAATTTCCCGAGCAATAGGCGCTGCATATCCGCCATGTCCCCCTTGAAAAATCAGACTGACCACAACAATTTGAGGATCTTCATAGGGCGCATAAGAGACAAACCATGCAAAGTTATCATAATTATCTTTAAACTGATCTAGCTGTTCATTGGTAATTCTATGGTTGCTAAGAAGTTTGATGGCATCTCTCATGGCATCCCCTTCGTCTTTATATTTATCCCTATGTTCTGACATCAATTGTTTTGTCTTTGCTTCAATATCTTCCATCCTCAGAGAAGGTGCAATCCAACGGGCATACTTCTTCAAATATTCAACCTCATCCTTAGGTTGAATTTTTCCTGCCCGCTGGGCGGTACCTGTCTTTGCAGCAACCTTCACAGGAAAGTTCCCAAATACGGCCCTCCCTGTACCGCCTTCTTCTTGCGTAACATTGGACATACCGCGTTTGATATGTTTTAAGTTGTTATAGTCCTTCAATGGTACCCGTTCTCCTTTTTCTTTTTCTTCATTAGAATGTTGGCTTCCAACCTTCTTGACAACACTTACCTTATTCAAATACCCTCCATTGGCAATGGCGGCAATATATCGGGCCATCTGCACAGGTGTATAAGCGTGTTCTCCCTGTCCTATGGACAGGTTGAAGGTATCACCCTTCGACCATTTTGCCTGATTGAAGTAGCTAAACTTTGCCGTATCCGCCAAGGTTTCCACCTTATCTTTCTTTACACCAAGCTTGCTGATTCGGTTGATAAGTTCTCCCCTTGAAGGATTTTCTTCCGCCCAGCTTACAATTTCATTGATTTTGTCTTCCAATGCCGTTTTGTCTGAGTAAATTTCAGTTTCAAAATATTCTTTTGCCCTGGCTTTGATGTGATTTCTCAACATGGCTTTTACAGCCCCTGTCTTTTTCTGAGGATTGGGTACACCATAAGCATTTTCGCTGATTTCAATGCCCGTAGGCTCATCCAAGCCAAACATTTTGGCATATTCCAAAAGCTTATTGACGTTCATGGATATGCCCAGCGGCTGATTTTTAAAGTGATCCCAGCCCGTAGATACGTTATAAAAATAATAGTTGCAGGACACTTCCAAAGCTTTATACAAATCAACCCATCCATGGCGGGCTTTTTTTGTATTCCACAGCCAGCAGCCAAAATTCCTGCCCCCATATCGGATATACCCGTCATCGTATAACTTTTTGTTTGGATCCATTCCCTGTTCAAGGGCCGCAAGTCCAGTAATCATTTTAAAAGTAGAGCCCGGCTGAATAGCTGCCCTTGTAGCGAGGTTGTAGAGAGGAATAGGAGACAATGGATCCCTTGGATTTTTATCCTGTAGCTCCTTCCAATCCTTTGAGGAAATACCCGTTGAAAAAAGATTGGGATTAAAACTGGGATAATTGGCCAAGGCCAATACCTCTCCCGTTTTTGCATCTAGAGCCACTACAGCCCCTGTAGTGGCATTTCGGAAGGGTTCACTGTATTTATAATTGCCCCATTTGCTCTGAAATGTTCCTCCCACCTGGATCTGTTCCAACGCATGGGCCAAAGCATCCTCGGCAACCTTTTGCAGTTTCCCATCAATGGTCAGATAGACCGTCTGCCCTTTTTCTGGTTTCTCCTCCCTCAAAATATTAATCAAACGACCATATACATCTACCTCTACATATTTTGCACCATCTTTTCCCTTTAGATTTCTCTCCAATATCCTTTCAATGCCATCTTTCCCGATAAGATCATTGGGGTTATATCCTAGCTCCTTTACGTATTTTTCCTTTTCACTGTCGGATATTTTGCTGAGATAGCCTAGTAGGTGGGAGGCAAGATTCCCATTGGGATAAAACCGTATGGGTTCTACCTCTATGTTCACCCCCGGCATATCCATGATTTTTTCTTCTACTTCTGCAACGGTTTTGGCCGTCACATTGAAAGCAATTTTGACGGGATGATATTGCCTATACCCTTGTTCCCTCAATTCATGGCGAATAATCAAAATCTTTCTGGCATCTTCATCGGAAAATTCTTCCGGTATCTTGAATTTTTCCCGCAAAGCACGAAAAGCAGCCTCTGCATTCAAATCTTGTCCAAGATTATATTTTTGCAAAAAATTTTCCTTCTGCATTTGAGGAATATATTTCATCGTCTTGACGGAGATAGGAGGATAAATACCATAATCCTGCTGCATGATCGTTTGTACTTCAAAAATATCGAGATTTCCATCTATTTCCAACTTCTCCCGCAGTATGTTAAAGGCCTCTTCTGCAGTGCTTTTTTCCTGAATGCCCTGCTCCAAAAGCCAAGTTTCAATTTCTTTGTCATAGGTAAAATAAAACTGTCCATTTTCTACGGCAATGGGAAAGTTGTCCACATATTTTTCTCCATTATTGATCAAAATGTTCAGCAAATTTACGGCAACTTCATTAATTTTTCCATCAATTAATTCATTTTTCATGATTTGCACCGTAAAACTCGGTTTATTGCCCGCAAGCAAACGTCCATATCGATCCCTGATTTCACCGCGGGGAGCGGAAATAGGGATTTTCTTTATCCGAATATTATCTGACAATTCTTTGTATTTTTCTCCTTCTACAATGGTAAGGGTGAATAATCTGAAAAAAAGAACAAAAATAAATATTGCAAAAAAAAGAATTGTTTGATTGTAGCGATCCTTTAATTTTTCAAGCATGCTATCACCTAATCTTTATTTTTATCTTGGATTGATAAAGATAATGAAATAATTTGTTGTAAGCAAAACCGGACAGAATAGAATTACATACGGTTTCTATCGCAATGATTTTGCCAAAAATTACAGCAAAGTCAATTTTGTTTTGGGTTGCATAGATAATCAAATAGTACAGCAAATGGTAAAATATCGTTCCTAAAACGGTAAAAAAAATAGGAGTAATGGCATTGTCTTTAAATATCTTGTTTTCAAAAGAACCTACAGAGAAGCCTAACAACATATAGATCAATGCATTCAGGCCCAGAATCGTGCCAAACAAAATATCCTGGAGAGCACCTGAAAAGAAGCCGACCATCGCTCCCCGTTTTCTTCCCCACAGTATTGCAAACACAATCACTATGATCAGGGTTGTATTGGGTAAAACCCCGAAGATGCGAAAGTGTTGGAAAAGTGTTGTTTGAAATATAAAGTTTATGATGATCACCAACAGGATCGATACAATGCCCATACCTATAACTCCTTTTTCTTTACTTGTCCGATAGAATTACCAACACTTTATCAATTTTTTTAAAATTAACGGCGGGTTCCACAATGATCGTCTTCAATAGCTCATCCTTCTTCTTTACTACTTCTTTGACTTCTCCAATCAAAATCCCTTTAGGATATGTGCTTAGCCCCGAGGTTATTAATTTATCTCCTACCAGCACCTCCGCCTGGGGATCAATAAGATATCCTGACAAATCGGCCTTTACGCTGCCCCTTATCACACCCATATATGCATTATTTCTCAAAATTTCAAAGCTTACAGAGCTTTTGTTATCAATAATGGTTATGACCTTCGCCCAATGATCTCCTACTTCAAATACTTTTCCGACTAATCCGCTACCGTTTAACACGGTACTGTCCTTCTGGATTCCATCACTACTCCCTTTATCAATCGTAAAGATATTGTACCAATTCCCTGGATCTTTCGCCGATACACTGGCCGAGGTATATTTAAAGTAATCATAGTTTCTTGTATAATCCAGGGCTCCCGATAAATTTCTCAATTCTTCTAACTCATCGGCAGTTAATTTATATTGAATTACTTCTTTTTGAAGTTTTTCTATTTCTTCCCTCAACTTTTTGTTTTCCTTATCTATGGCGCGAAAGCGAAAAATTGGACCGATTGTATTTTCTATTCCTTGTCCTGCCTTGTAAAAAATCTTCTGAATGGGCGTAAACATATTGCCTACCATGTTCTCCGGAGCAGTAACCTTCATCCTCCCACCCAAACTGATTCCCATCAAAATAATGAGAATGATAGTAACAGCCGTTACTATCATAAGCACTCCCCTTTTTATCCATCTTCCCATCCAAACTCACCACTTTATCCCAATCTTTTTGGAGAAATTAAAACTCTTCGTAAAGTCTCTATTTCTTCTATGGTTTTACCGGTTCCTAAGGCAACACAATCCAACGGTTCTTCAGCAATTCGAACAGGCATGCCTGTTTCCTTACGAACCAGTTTATCAAGTCCATCCAACAATGCTCCTCCACCAGTGAGCATGATGCCATACTCCATGATATCAGCAGCCAATTCAGGAGGTGTTTTCTCAAGGGTATATTTGATCGCATCCACAATAGCATTCACAGGCTCATGGAGTGCCTCCAATATTTCCGTAGAAGAAATCTCCAATGTCTTTGGCAGCCCCGAAACCAAATCCCTACCCCGAACTGCCATTTTTGTTTCTGTACTCCTCGGATAAGCAGATCCGATATTTAGCTTGATTTCCTCGGCTGTCCTCTCCCCAATCATCAGACTGTATTCCTTCTTGATATATTGAACAATAGATTCATCTAATTCGTCTCCACCGATTCTGACGGATTTGCTTGTTACGATACCCCCTAAAGATATAATGGCGATTTCCGTAGTACCTCCTCCGATGTCAACCACCATGCTTCCCGTAGGTTCTTCTACAGGCAACCCCGCTCCAATGGCAGCAGCCATTGGTTCTTCGATCAGATATGCTTCCTTTGCCCCTGCCTGCAGTGCCGCTTCTTCCACGGCTCTTTTTTCAACCTCTGTGACACCCGATGGAACCCCCACCACTACACGAGGTTGGAAGAATAAAGATTTTTTAGGATATGCTCTTTTTATAAAATATTTTAACATGCTTTGGGTTACATCAAAATCGGCAATCACACCGTCTTTTAAAGGCCGAATAGCAACTATATTGCCGGGTGTTCTTCCGATCATTTGCTTTGCTTCCTGCCCAACTGCCAAAACTTGTCTAGTATCTTCCTGAATTGCTACCACCGATGGTTCACGGACAACAATCCCTTTGCCTCTAACATATACTAATGTATTGGCTGTTCCTAAATCTATTCCCATGTCTTTTGATAAAAAGTTGAATAATCCCATACAAATACTCCTTCCTGTTGATCTTGCCTTATATGTTATATGATAGAAAGCTCCTTGAAACTTGTATAAATACCATCACCAATAATGATATGATCCAATACCTCAATGCCTATAATTTTCCCTGCTTCAACCAATCTTTCCGTTATGGCAATGTCTTCTTTGCTGGGCTGTGGATTTCCGCTGGGATGATTGTGCAAAAGAATCATCGATGCGGCACTCTTTTTAATTGCATTGACAAATACTTCCCTCGGATGCACTAAGGATGCATTCAAGCTTCCCACAGATACATTTTCCGATGAAATAATTTCATTTTTTGTATTCAGAAGGATCGTCACAAAATGCTCCTTTTTGTAATATCGCATTTCCTCCATGAAAATATTCGCTACATCCCTTGGCGATTTTACACAAGGCTTCGTTCTTAATCCGGCCGCTGCAATTCTTTTCCCCAATTCCACTGCAGCCATAATCTGACAAGCCTTTGCAGGCCCTATCCCTTTCATTTGACTTAGTTCCTCTATGGTGCAATTTGCAAGGAAGTGAATCCCGGCCTGATCATAGGACAATATTCTTTGAGACAATTCGATGGCAGAAGTTTCTTTGGTGCCAGTACGGATTAATACGGCCAACAGCTCCGCATTCGATAGGGCTTTAATTCCAAATTGAATCATTTTCTCCCTAGGCCTTTCACTCTCCGCCATCTCTTTAATTAATACATGACGATTCCCTATCGTCATCTCCATCACATCCTAAACATGATTCATCCTTCAGCATAAAATATCCATCCGCAGTTTATGGCGCAAGCTAATCACGATTAAATCAATTCAATGCCAAATTTCTTGCTCAATATGCTCTCCAACTTATTGACAGGCAAACCTACGACATTAAAGTAGTCTCCCTCTATCCATTCTATAATAGCAGCCCCTTTGCCCTGTATGGCATATGCGCCTGCCTTATCCCACACTTCCCCTGATTCTATATACCTGTTGATTTTTTCATCTGTTAAAGGTTTCATTTTCACTTTTGTTTTTTCATAGGCAACAATTCGGTTGAAGGTATGGGCCTGAACAACGGCCAATCCTGTAATGACATCGTGTATATCATTTTCCAAAAGCTTTAACATACGGAATGCATCGTCATAATTTTGAGGTTTTCCAAGAATATCTCCCTTTACCACAACTGTATCGGCAGCAATGACAATATCTCCTTCCTTGCATTGATTGGCAATATCCATCGCTTTTTCAAAAGCCAAAGCCATGGCAATTTGCTCTGCCTCTTCTCCTGCATGAATTTTTTCAACGATGCCGGAAGGCATAATTTCAAAAGAAATATTAAAGTTTTGTAGAATTTCTCCCCTTCGGGGGGATGCTGAAGCCAGAATAATTCTCTGCATATGATCCACCTACAGTCTGCTGAAAATAAGAATTGCTAAAATGATTCCTATTACACTGGCCAAGTTCAGATGTAAAATAAACCCAAGGGTAAGCTTTATAACACTGAGATCTAAGGTAAACGGTTGAAAACCGATGCTTTTGCCATAACTCAATATTTTTATACTATCCCTAAATATCTCCCCTAGCACACCCCCAATAACCACGCCTGTAGCTAATAACACAAATAGCAGCCATGGATTTCGGGTCCTTGTCTTCATGACATTTCCCTCCTTTATCATTACATAATGAGGTTCATCGAATTATTTCCATTCAATAATATGATTTTTTTCAAATGGTTCGATGCATAAATAGACGCCAAGCCTACAAAATAACCGGTAAAAAGGCTGACAAGCATCATCAAGGGCAAATAAGTAAAAATTAAAATATTGCTGATCATCACACTGGCTACTGCCAATTGAGCAATATTATGGGCAACAGCTCCAAATACACTTACACCGATCAAACTGAAATAAGACGAGAAATTTTTATGCACAAGCGCCATAATCAAAGTGCTGAATAATGCTCCCGCCAAGCTATATATGAGCCCTGTGACAGCACCGGTTCCCAGAGCCGCAACCAAACACCGGACAACCGCAACAGCCAATGCATATTTGTAACCAAAGACAACAAGGGTTATTAAACTCACAATATTGGCCAGCCCTAACTTTGCACCCGGTGCGATAAATGGCATAGGAATAAAAGACTCAATGATATGCAGCGCAATACCAATAGAAACAATCATCGATAAGTATAAAATTTTTTTTCTCTTCATAGATATCCCCACACTTCAATAGCTGATGATGTCCACTTCCGACGTATTGGCAACCAGTTTGATGGAAACCCTATTAGGCAAGCAGATACTGGTTTGATTTGCCTTGTGAAGCCATCCCATCTTTACGCAGAGCTGATCCTGACAGTCTGCTTCAACAATCCTTACCCGCAATCCTTCAATTTCCACTTTGTTATGACCATGAGCCGTTTTAATCTCAATCACTTGCTTTGGGAATGCTTCATCCAATGAAATTTTTTTATAAGGTTTCCCATCTACCTCAATAACCAAATACAAATTTTGGCTATTCACGGTTATTCCTTTCACAAAAAAAATCCCTATAATACTGAAAACCATAATGCTCCCTATAAAAATTTTATCCCATCTCGTCACGTTAACCAACTCTCATTTACTATAATAATCTTTCCAAAATCCTCTTAAGTTATAAGTATTTCCTATGATTCTTGGTCTTTTCAATACAGTTTAAGTTTAACATTTTGATATGGGCATTACAAGTAGTATTTTTTTCATGGAAAACAAATAAAGAACATACTCCCGAAAAGAAGTATGCTCCTTATCTTATTTATTTTATCTTATTTCATTCTTATGGTCTTTTTTGGACATTTCACTTCGCATGCACCACAGCCGATGCATTTTTCTTCAATCACAGTATGAACCTGTTTGAGTTCACCTTGAATTGCATCCACAGGGCACTGCTTTTTGCATATGGTACAACCTACACAGTTTTCTGCGATAATCTCTGCTTTTCTTCTCTTTTCAAAATTTGCATAAATTGCCTTTGTGGGGCATTTTTCTGCACAGATCATGCAATTCGTACATTTTTCATAATTAATTTTTGCAAGATTATTTGAAAATTCCATGGCGTCAAAGGGACATGCTTTTACACAGATTTGACATGCTATGCAGCCCACGTTGCACTTCTGGCGCACCACTTTGCCCGGCTCTTCATTATTGCAGTCCACAACTACCTCCTGTTCGAAGGGAACAAAATGAATCACCTGTTTCGGGCAGACTTCAATACACTTTCCACAAGCAGTACATCTTTCCGGTATGATGCTTGCTATTCTTCCATCGGTAATTTCAATGGCATCAAATTGGCAAGCATTTACACATGTGCCCAAGCCCAAACATCCATAGGCACAGCTTTTGCTTCCACCTGAAATCATAGCAGCCGCTTTGCAATCCTGAATTCCGAAATAATCAAATTTTTCTTTGCAATTCTTCGTATCGCCTTTACAGATGACTCTGGCTACCTTTCTGACGGCATCTCCTGCCTCAACACCCATAATTTCAGCAATATTTTTTGCACAATCGGGCCCCCCTACAGGACAGCCATTTACAGGAGCATTTCCTGCAACCACTGCATTCGCAAATCCATCACATCCTGGGTATCCACAGCCGCCACAGTTTGCGCCGGGCAAAACATCTCTGATGGCAATGACCCTTGGGTCTACTTCTACTGCAAACTTTTGCGAAGCATAAGCCAATCCGGCTCCAAACAGCAGCCCCATCCCCCCTAAACTGACAACGGGTAGAAGTATCGTATTTATATCCATCCTAATTTTCCCTCCCATCTAAACCAGTCCGGTAAATCCTAAAAATGCGATAGACATTAAACTTGCTGTAATCAGTGCGATAGGGAATCCTTTAAAAACCTCCGGCACATCTGCAATTGCCAATCTTTCCCGAATACCGGCAAACAACACGATGGCCAATGTAAATCCGACGGCAGCGGCAATAGCATTGACAACAGTTTCAATTAAATTGTACTGAAATTGAATATTCAGCAATGTCAGACCCAATACCGCACAGTTTGTTGTAATTAATGGCAAGTACACACCCAATGCTTGATAAAGGGTAGGACTGACCTTTTGTATCACCATCTCTACAAATTGAACCAGCGCCGCAATTACCAGGATAAAGGCAATGGTCTGCAAATAGCCCAACCCCAAAGGATCTAATATGAATACCTGTACAAGATAAGTGATGATAGATGCCAAGGTCATAACAAAGGTAACAGCCATTCCCATGCCCATGGCCGTTTCAACCTGCTTTGAAACACCCAAAAATGGACAAATCCCCAAGAATCTTGACAATACAAAGTTATTTACCAAAATACCGCTCACGAGTATTACAAATAGTCCTCCTATCGACATTCATCTATCCCTCCCTAGAATTGATTTGCTTTCCTTGATACAATCCAATTGTACAATGCCAGCAATAAACCTAAAGCTAAAAATGCGCCCGGTGGAAGGATCATGATCAATGCAGGCTGATAGGCAGTACCAAGTACAAGCTTTCCGAATACAGAACCTGCGCCAAGGATTTCTCTAACTGCACCTAAAATTGTCAAAGAAATCGTAAAACCTAATCCCATTCCAATTCCATCCACAGCCGATTGAACCACTGAATTCTTCGAAGCAAAGGCTTCAGCTCTTGCCAAAATAATACAATTCACTACAATAAGGGGTATAAAAAGGCCCAAAGCTCTATCTAATGCAGGGACAAAGGCCTTCATCATAAGTCCCACCACTGTAACAAAAGTGGCAATAACCACGATAAACGCAGGTATGCGTATTTTGTTGGGTATAAATTTCTTAAGAAGGGCAATTACTACATTGGAACCTATCAATACGGCCATAGTTGCCAAACCCATACCAATGCCGTTGATTGCTGAAGTTGTTACGGCAAGGGTTGGACACATCCCAAGCAACTGTATAAAAGTCGGGTTTTCATGTAGAATACCCCGCATAAAAGTATTTCCTAACTTCAATTCCATCACCCCCACAATTTATTTCAACTTCTCATGAAATAGCTGTATTGCCATGTTCACACCTGAAGTAACTGCTTTAGACGTAATTGTTGCTCCGGATATCGCCATAATTTCATTTTCCTTCGGTGTGCCGGATTTAATCACCTGAAGCTGTCCTTCAGCTTTTTTTCCGTTGTATTGACCCTTGAAAGCATCTTCTGCAGCTTTTGCGCCTAAACCCGGGGTTTCTGTATGATTTCCAACACTCACGCCACTGACAATACCCTCCGCTGTAATGCCAATCATCACCTCAATAGGCCCGCCATATCCGCTGGGATTTGTTTTAATTGTATACCCTACCACTTGTCCATCTTTCATCCCTTTATAGACTTCCAAAACATTACTGTATCCTTGAAACTGATCCTTCGGCACCTCTGCAAAATCCTTGGCCTCAGGCAATACACTTTGTCTGGCGGCAATATTGGCTTGGAGAATCTGGTTTGCAATCGGCTCCTTCGTGATTTCATTGGTCCATCCTAAAACAGATGCTGCTATAGCTGTAATAATCAGCAAAATCAATCCTAATTTCACTACCTCTTGCATGTTATTTCACCTCCCCAAACACTCTCGGGCTTGTATACTTATCAATCAGTGGCGCAGCCACATTCATTAACAGTATAGAATAGGAAACTCCTTCCGGATATCCGCCATAGAGCCGGATCACACTGGTAATGATACCGCAACCCAATGCATAGATTATCTGTCCCTTTGGCGTTACCGGTGAAGAAGCATAGTCTGTAGCCATATAAATTGCACCAAGCATCAGTCCTCCCGCCAATACCTGATACATCATGTAGTGCAGGTCGAAGCCACCCAATGCAAAGGTAATCACCGCCACAGTGGCAATATAGATCACAGGAATCCGAGGAGTAATCACACCCCTGTAAACTAAATAAACTCCTCCCAGAATCAATAGAATAGCCGAAGTCTCACCAATACATCCTCCAACATTCCCTATGAGCAAATCAAACAAGGATGGCAAAGGTTGTCCTGTCGCTTCCATTCCACCAACAATAGCCAAAGGAGTTGCTGTACTTACCGCATCTGCCCCGGGCTTTACCCAGTTGGTCATTTGCACCGGCCAAGAAGCCAGCAACATCGCACGGGCTGCCAAAGCAGGGTTCATAAAATTATGCCCTAACCCCCCAAAAGTATGTTTTACAATTGCAATAGCAAAAATCGAACCGATCACCGGAAGCCACCATGGTGCCGTAGCAGGAATATTAAAAGCTAACAACAGGCCTGTAACAACGGCACTCCAGTCATGGATGGTAACAGGCTGCTTGCGGATTTTTTGAACGGCAGCCTCTGTAACCACTGCGGCAAGTACCGCCGCAAGAATCACTTTTACTGCTCCCATCCTAAAAAAATATATCCCTGCCAATGTTGCCGGAAGTAATGCAATCACCACATCTCTCATGATGCGGCTAATAGATTCATCTGCCCGTAAATGGGGAGATGAAGATACAATCAATCTGTTCTGCATATGAATTCCCTCCCACTACTTCGTCTTTCTTTTCTTAGCGATAATTTCACGCTTCGATACTCTAATTGACTGTAGTAATGGCCTCTTGGAAGGACATATAAATGAACAAGAACCACACTCAATACAGTCAAGGGCATTGTATTTTTCTGCTGTTTCATGCATATTTTGCAACGCATATGCGCTAATATATAAAGGTTGCAAAAATGCCGGGCAGATTTCAACGCATTTTCCACATCGGATACACGGCTTAGGTTCAGGCAGTCGTGCTTCTTCCGGTGTCAAAACTAAAATGCCAGAAGTACCCTTCACCACTGGAATCTCATCTGTATATTGAGCTAATCCCATCATAGGTCCGCCCATGATGATTTTTCCAGGATTTCCATTATATCCACCGCATTGTTCAATAATTTCTTTGAAGGAAGTACCGATTTTCACCAACAAATTTTTCGGTTCCTTTACTCCCTTTCCGGTAATGGTGGCTATCCTTTCGATCAATGGCATTCCCGTTTTGATTGCAGTGGCTATGGCTGCCGCTGTTCCTACATTGTTTACCACTACCCCTACATCCATTGGCAAACCGCCGGATGGAACTTCTTTTTTTGTACATGCATAGATCAGCTGCTTTTCTGCTCCTTGAGGATATTTTGTATGAAGTCCTACTACTTCAATGCCTTTCTCTTTCTCTACAGCTTTCTTCATGTTTTCTATGGCATCGGGCTTATTGTCTTCTATGCCAATATAAGCCTTCGACACATTGAGTACTTTCATCATTGCTTTCAAGCCGTATACAATATCTCCGGGATTTTCCAGCATCAATCGGTGGTCAGCCGTTAAATAGGGCTCACATTCAGCACCGTTTAAAATAACGGTTTCAATCTTCTTCTCCGGTGGCGGTGAAAGTTTTACATGGGTAGGGAATGCAGCACCACCCATCCCCACAATACCTGCCTCCTTTATAATGTCCAAAATTTCTTTTCCTGATAAACTTCCAATGTCACCTTTTGGGACAACGTTTTCGTGAACTGTATTCAATCCATCGGATTCAATCACTACACAAGTTGTCTCCCCCGTAGGTGTAAGCAGACGTGTTACCTGTTTTACCTCGCCCGACACGCTGCTGTGCACAGGCACAGATACAAACCCAGTTGCCTCGCCAATTTTTTGTCCTACCTTTACCTTATCTCCAACTTTTACGATCGGTTCACATGGTGCCCCTATGTGCTGTTGAAGAGGTATTGTAACAATTTGCGGTTCCTTGGCTTTTTCTACTTTTAGCCTTGCTGTTGCTTCCTTAAAATGCGGCGGATGAACTCCACCCCTAAAGGATAAGAAACCCATTGATTTTCACCCCTCATTTTAAAATAAATTATGAAAATAGATTTGCAACTTTAAAGTTAACTTTATTTGAAAGGTTATATTTTTTGAATAGCTGCCAGTCGCCAGTTGCCAATCACCAGTCATCTGCGCTGGTATCTGACAGTTGCCCTGTCAACAAAGCATTGGATGCACAAAAAAGATTATCGCCATCAAAGGCATAAATCAAACTTTAGCATGGCATACCTATGACCTTTCACAAAAATAAAAAATCAATGATTTCAACAAATTATAGAAGTTCTATAATTTTTTTTAATTTCCTTCATTGTTAAATAACTAACTAATTTTCACAACACTTCTATGGGATAAACTGTATACAGTATACTTGTAAAAACACATAAAAACTAACTTCCCCTTATATCTGCTAAAAATCTTCCCATCAAAATTTCCTATCTTTTAAATATTATAATAATATCATATCGCGTACCGCGAATCCTGTCAATAAATGAAGATAAATGTAAAATATATACAAATCTTATGAGAAAATTGACTTTCTAGATGGCAGTCGCTGTCTATCGAGAATTTTATTGATCTTTTTTGATCGCTGCCAAGCCTTCTTGAATATAATTTTTCACCCAATCCAGCACCTCCCACTGGCTAAGGGGTACCTGCCCTAGGATTTTACGGATCTCTCTTGTATCAAATACAAACTCTTTATGATCAAGAACATGTTTATAAAGGTAATCCACCTGATCTTGGGCTATAATCAAACTAACCATCGTCTCTGCCATATTCCCCAAAGGCGCTCTGTCAATGTGGCTTCTCTCAAAGGCAGCTTCAATCGTTGTCCCTACATTCAATTCAGATTCAATGGCAAAACATCCGTTGCACCTCTCTGCTGCTGCCTTAAACAAAGAAATGCCCAGGCCTACCTTTCGAGTTTTCCGGGTAGTTACAAAGGGGTCTGTCACCTTTTTCAAAAACTCTTTATCCATACCCCTACCATTATCCATAATCTTGATGATAAGTACATCGTCCTTTGTTCGTTCCTCAATGTAAATTTCAACAAATGTTGCCTCAGCGGCAATACTATTTTGTACAATGTCCAATACATGAAGGGATAATTCTCTCATAGATCTATGCCTCCAAAGGATTCTTTTTTAATACAGTCAATATGGCCTCTATGCTTTTTTCCTGCACCTCAATAAAATTTTCTCTTTCTAATATATCCCACAAATAATGGGCATCGGAATTTCTGATGAGTCTGTACTGCTTCAAATATTCATATTTTGCCAAAAGGGAAGCAACATCTGCTTTTTTTGATATCTCCAGCGTAGCAATGGGCATATCCGGTGGTATAAAACCCAAGTTTGCTATTATGCTATAAGCACCTTTGTCCACGTGGGCCGGAACAGCAACCCCGTGGAGACGGTCTAATTCCTTTATAACCTCCTTTATCGTGATATTTGCCGAGGTAATCAATCGTCTTATATTTTCCCTCACCATCTGATCCCTGCTGTCATAAACCATCTGTCTTCCAAATAACTCCGGCAGATTATTTTCTTTCCCCAGTCTTTCATAAACGATTTCCTGAAAAGCATAGGCTGAAGACAAATCTTGAAATAAGCACAATAGATGGACTTCTTCTTTCGTCTGAATTTCCATTCCGGGAATCACCACAATACCCCTGTTTTGTGCGGCCTCTATGCAAGCCTCACAATTTTCCACACTGTTATGATCGGTAATAGCTATGGCATCCAAACCCTTTAACAAACACATATTGATGATATTGTTAGGCGTCATATCTTCATCTCCACAGGGAGACAAAGCAGAATGAATATGAAGATCTACGGCGATTTTCATACTAGCGAAGTCCCAACTCGTACATCTTGCAAAATATTTTATAGCTGTCCAGTGGTGTACTCAAGATGATCACATTTTCTTCCATAGCCTTTTCTACTGTTTCCTGCTCTACAGCAATACTCTCAGGAATAATGATACAGCTTAAATCCAAAAGGGATGCCACCGCAACAATATTGGTGTGGGTCTGGACCGTAATCCACGCATCATGTTGTTTGCCGTGGGACATTACCCAACTTAATAAATCACAGCAGTATAGCCCTTTTATCTCTCGGTCTATCAGCTTTTCCCCGGAAACCACTGTGAATTCATGCTGATCAATTAAATCTTTGATTATCATATCATCCATACCTCCTTAAAAATAAACGGGTGTTTTTTTGATTTTCCTCATCTTGGTTTTTACAATGCTTGTGATACTAATTCTGTCAGTTCATATAGATCACCATGGTTACAGTAGTAGAATCACCTTTTTTTGAGTCAATATAAAACTCATCGCTGCACTTTTTCATATTGGGCAAACCCATACCTGCTCCAAAACCCAGTTCCCGCACTTTATGGGAAGCTGTTGAATATCCCTCTTTCATGGCCAATTCAATATTTTCTATGCCCGGTCCAGCGTCCTTGGCAATGATTTGAATACAATCGGGATAAATGTATAGGGTGATTTTTCCGCCTTCTGAATGGATAACGATATTGATTTCCGCTTCATAAGTAGCAATGGCAACCCTGCGAATAATTTGGGCATCAATGCCTAACTGTCGAAGGACTTTTTTAATATTGCTAGAAGCTTCTCCCGCCCTTGCAAAATCATCCTTTAAAACCTCATACTCCAGTTTTAGGCTCTCCGATCTTTCTTTCTTTTCCATTTCATTTCTTCACCTCGCTTATGGGAACACCTGGAAGTCCGTTTCTGTGTAAAATGCCACAAGCTGTATAGAGGATATGTTTCGTAGTCATTAAAACCATATTGTTTTCCCTGGCCATTCTAATTACCTCTTCATCCGGCTTCTTTCCTCGTACAAACAGAATTGCATGAATATCTAACATTTCCGCTGTACGAATCACCTGTGGATTTGTCAAACCCGTCAGCAATAACGTCTTTCCTTTGATGAAGGCCAATACATCACTCATCAGATCACATCCGAAAGCAGCCTCCACCTCATCTTCCAGGAAACATTGCCCCGTCAAACATTCTGCATCTACCAGTGCCGCAATCTCTTTCAGTTTCAATAGAATCCCTCCACTAATACGTATTGCTCGTCGCAAAGACAAAATATTCATACAATCCCCGATTTAAAGAATTTTGCAATTGTACCGCCTGACCGTCTTGCTGCATCTCCTCCAAAGTGGACAGAGTTGCATCAATTGTTTTCAGGAATCCTGCTGTAATTTTTTCCATGCTTTTGGATGGAGTAATTTTGTTTATTTCTTCCTTTATACTTTTTAATTCAAGTACATTTTCCTTAATCAAGGGATTAATCTGTTCCTTTGATCCCTTAAATTCTTTGATGCTCGTTGACAGTTTATCAAACACATGAATCAATCTTTTATTTTGTTGTTGCAGCACCAGCACATATTTTACATCTTCCTTTGTGTATTTTACTGCACGAACAGGTATATTCATCCTAGCTACATAGGCATCGGGATAATGAATTCTTATGGATTGGATTGCTTGATCGGCACCTTCCCTGTCCAATAAAGCGGCCGCAATCACCTTGTAGCCGTCCTGCTCATGAATGTATCCCTCCATTCCTTTGTTTTTCAACTCCTTTAGCAATGTCTGTGCATTTTCTATAGCAGTAAATTTGCCAACCTGCACACAATAGAGATCTAATCCTTGCAGCTCAAATGTATTTGCGAAAGCTTCTTGACTTATTTGACCTGTAGGGATGGCCTCCCCTTTTTCTTCATCTTTTTTCACTGACTGAAGAGATGGCCCACCCTCAGGCGGCTGTGAAATTTCCTTGGATTGCAAATTGGGCATAATATAAAATTTTGTTGCTATATATCCCAAATAAATCGATAGACTTGGCAGCACAATGGCAAATATCATCAAAAAACCTATTTTTCTTTTTCTATATTCTTGTCTCATTTTATTCCTTGTCAACCGCATTTTCCTTCCCCCTCGCAAACATCCCATCCAGATCTAACTGCAACTGAACCGGCTCATCCGGATATAATATATTTGATACCTGCACTCCCAGTAACCTCACTTTTTTGACAAGCCGTATTTTGGTGAGCAGAATATTTACTGCACTATTGTAAATATCCTGATGGCTATTTGTAAAATAAGGCAATGTAATACTTCTTGTTATATTTTCAAAATCTTCATATTTTGCTTTTACCGTAATCGTCCTTATCTGCAGTCCATTCTTTTGCAACCTATGTGCCAGCACGCTGCAATAAGAATCAATATACTGAATTAAAATATTTACATCATCAATATCTTCTTCAAAGGTATTTTCTTCTCCGATAGACTTTCTCCTATGTTTATTTTCTACAGGCCGTTCATCTTTTCCTTTTGCAAAGTGTAATAATTCTAAACCTCTTTTCCCAAATTTTTCTATGATCACCCTTTGATCATAGTGTATCAAATCTTTTATACAATATATTCCTAAATTATTTAATTCTTGTTCCGTCTTGGGACCTACTCCCCATAACTTTCTCACAGGCAATGGCAATAAAAAATTTTCTGCTTCCGCCTCCGTGATCACTGCAAATCCATCGGGCTTTTGACTGTCAGAAGCCAGCTTTGCCAAGTATTTATTGACCGATAAACCCACAGAGGCCGTTAAGCCCAATTCTTTTTTTATTCTTTTCTTTATATCTTTTCCTATTTGGATTCCATCTTTTCCCGTAACATCCAAAAAAGCCTCATCAATTGATAAAGGTTCAATGCAATCTGTATATTCTTCAAAAATCTCTAATATTCTCTGAGATATTTCAACATATCTTTCCATTCTCACCGGAACGAAAATTAGATTGGGGCATAGTTGCTGTGCTTTTTTGGAAGGCATGGCAGAACGAACGCCATATTTTCTTGCCTCATAAGAAGCAGTACAAATCACTCCTCTCCCTTCAGGCCTACCTCCAACGGCAATCGGTTTGTTCCTCAATTCCGGATGGTCCTTTTGCTCTATGGAAGCATAAAAAGCATCCATATCCACATGAATAATCTGCCGCTTCACTTTTATATCACCTCAAACAGAGACAATTCCTATAGAAATTGAGATAAATTCATAAAAACTTTCTTTTATTATACCATAAACAAAATCGATAGATTTGACGATAATCATTATGTTAAGATAAATATGTACAAGTTTATATATGCAAAAGGAGTCGTTTTTATGAATTCTATCCATGTTCGCGATATATTTAGGCAAAAACTTTCAGAGATTCAGAGCAGGCTTCCCACCGGTGTTGACCTAATCAAAGAAAAGCCCTCTGCACCCTTTCAAGACATTTTTGAGCAAGAAATTGAAAAAAAAGAAAACCAAGGTTCTTCCCTTGCAGCCTATGAACATTTGATTGAAGCTGCTGCAAACAAATATAACATTGATAAAAATTTGATTAAAGCCGTCATGGACGTAGAATCGGGATTTAATCCCCAGGCCCTATCAAAGGCAGGAGCCCAAGGTTTGATGCAGCTTATGCCTCAGACAGCACGGGCGGTAGGCGTTATAAACCCTTGGAACCCGAAAGAAAACATAGAGGGTGGTGTAAGCTATCTTCGGGACATGTTAAACCGTTATCGAGGGAACATTGAGCTTGCATTAGCTGCTTATAACGCAGGTCCTGCCAATGTGGACAAATATCATGGGATTCCGCCTTTTTCCGAGACACAAAATTATGTACAGAAAGTTTTAGCCAAGCAGTCCGTTTATCATGACTCCAACAAATAACCCCCTGCCTTTTTCGCAGGGGGTTGATTTTTATTAAAATAATCTTCTTGCCGTAACAAACCTATCTTTATAATAACCTTCGTTCAGATCAGAAATTACAACTTTTTTTGCATTCTTCCCGGAGGAAGCGTGAATAAATTTCCCGTCTCCTATATAGATTCCAACATGGGTAATATTCCCATCCACCTTTCCTACGGTGTCAAAGAACACTAAATCCCCTATCCTTAAGTCATCCTTGCCCACCTTTTCTCCGTCATGGGCTTGGTCTTTAGAAGATCTGGATATGACGATGCCTGCATTTTTAAATACAAAAGAAGTAAATCCTGAACAATCAAAACTGTTGGGGCCGCTTGTACCATATTTGTATGGCGTCCCTAAATAATTTTTTGCAAACTCAATTACTCGGCTCACGCCAGTCAACCTGTTGGCAGATCTTGATATTTCTGTTTTGAGACTTGCACTTCCGTCTAGAACTACAGCAACATAATCCTGATAGATCCAACCTTCCTGCCCATTTGCGGTGATAATATTGTACCATCCGTCCTTATAAGATTTAATAGATACATAACTATCCAATCCTAGAGTTGTCACAATATCGCCGTCTAAAGCAGGATTTATCCTTACGTTGACATTCGATCCTTTTACTTTGCCGGTAGAATAGTTGGGCATAATTTGTACATAGTCTGAATGCATCCAACCTTTTGTCTGATTATCAAATAATATTTGATACCAACCTGATTCTTCCCCTACAATCTTCACTTCAGTACCCTTGTTTAAGGTTCTTACAATATTCGAATTGACGTTTGCGTGTTCCCTGACATTCACATTTTCACCGCTTACAATACCTCTTTTGGTAAGATCCTTATTCTCCTCCATGGGAACAATCAAATCATTATACACCCATCCTTTGCTACCGTTGCTTAATTGAATCAAATACCAGTCATCTTCACTATCTATAATCTGAACATATTCTCCAAGAGATAAAGTATCTATAACTGATGCTCCCATATTGGGCTCACTTCTTACATTTACATCCTTTGCAATGGTTACTCCTTTTGTAGATTCCTCTGCATAGGAGATTGCCGCCATGAAAAAAACACAAAGCAGCATCATCAGTAAAAACATGCTCATCCTGATTCCTTTAAACATTTGTTAACCTCCTCAGTTATAGATCTTATAAAACCCTAAAAATAGTACATCCTCTTGATACACCATATTACCCTTGCAATGTTTTTGCTTCTCACCCACTGGAATTATAGTGTACATAGGTCCCATTGAAACCCTATGCTTTTTCTTGACAATTCCGTCGGATCACAAATGATATAATTCTACATAAAATTTAAAAAACCTTCACCAATTTTTAAAAAGTTTTTATTTAAATCCGGTCTGAGAATTTTGTCTTAAGCATAATGATTGCTTCCTCCAATCTTTTTTGATTTAATTCATCTAAGGCAGCATATATTTCTCTTAACGCTTCCAGTTCTTCTTCGAACCTTTCCAGCTTATCCGCCATTTTGTCCACACTGATCCACTCCTGTTTTCTTAATTTTCTGTATATTTTCTTCAAAAAAAAGAAAAATCCTTCCTTTTTCAAAAAGTAATCGTAAATTTTTCTTTTAATAAGCTTTCATACTAAGAACAAATCTAAATTTATTCTTAGCATGAAAGCATTTATAGTTTCATAGGCTCATTGTTTGCAAAATGAGCATTTTATATGTATGCATCAGTGTTTGGATGATTATGCCTCCTAGAACACTCCTTGACGATTCAAGCAATCCTTGTAGCGAAAATCCGATTTTAAAATGTGCTGTTCGATCCAATTTGATATAAATACAATTAAATCCATCGTCACTTTCCGCTGTTCCTCATCGATATCCTGTGCTTCAAGGGCCAGAATCTTATTTATAAATGCCTTGTGCTCTTCTTTATGCAATGCTAATTCTTCATACCCATACTGCTCCATAAGTTGTTCTTCATATTGAAAATGATAAATCGTATAATTTTTTAACTCTTCTAATACTTCCATGATTTCATCATAATGATCAGATCCGTCTTTTATTGATATGATTTGATACAATTTTGTTCCCAATTCAAACAGTTTTTGGTGTTGCTTGTCAATTTCCGCCACATTGCAGCTAAAAATATCCTTCCACTTAAACATAATAATTTCCCTCCAGCCATAAAATAAAACGATATCTGTCCAAATGTTTCCTAACAAAATTATACTATTTTTGTCCTTCTTTTCAATTTTTTTTCTGTTCTTTTTTATCTAATATTTTTCGCCAAAATAGGCATAAAAAAACTACCCATTTTCTATGAGTAGTCGTTGATGAATGGTGCGAGATAAGGGACTCGAACCCCTGACTCCTTCCACGTCAAGGAAGTACTCTACCAGCTGAGTTAATCTCGCAAATGATCGTGATCACGCTTTGATCCATCTCTTTGCATTTTTTATTTTATTATATTTTTCACAGGCTGTCAATATCCTTATCCCTCGCCATGATAAATTCTTCAATCTTTAAAATTTCTTCTATCTCTTTTTCATCTAGATGATTTTCCAAGTACCTTAAAGCCTTTATGCATTTTAAATACTCCATTCGCTTTTCCTGCAGACTGCCGATCTTAGACTGAACGTATTCTATGACTTCCTGCCGATGCTGCACCTCTTCACGGACCAAAATTGCCATGTAGTCATCTATCGCCCGGTTTAATTTTGATACTCTTTGATTTAATCGGTCAATCAGCTTCATATTGCTTTATTCCCTCAATTCTATAGGAGATATCCCATAGCCATTTCCATAGTTTAGTTTTTCAAAATCTCCTCTAGATATACCACCCATTGAATAATTTTAAACTGGGAAAATAGTTTATATGCTATCTTCTTTCTATTCAGATGCACATTGTCTCCTCCATATTTCATAAAATCTCTACACCTTACAAAACAAGAAGATTTCCTTTGGGCGTTTTTATACCAGTCCTGATTTTATCTTTGCAATATATTGTTTAAAACATATATATCTTTCATCTGCTGTTTTTAGTTTCTGCAATAAATTATCTAACAAGCACTGGGCATCGTCTATGTCATATTGAAGATGCAGCATCTCGTCATAGTTTGTGCTTTTTTCCATAAGTTTTCTCATCCCATCAATTTTTTCTCTGAGAAATACAACGTCTTTCATAAGACTGCTCAATTCTTGCTGCAAATAATCATCCGTAGAATCTATCCCTAAGTTTTTCACAAAATTTTTAATCGTATCGCAATGACTTAAATAAATACGCTCATCCATGGCGCTCAATCTCTCCTTTCCCATGATATTGAAAACTATATCCATTGCAAACATATAGTCCATATTTCAGTTTATACGCTATTTTATATCCCCATGATTGACTTTTAATCAAGCAAGCAATTCGTTGGTTTTATAACGGATATTTTTTGGAATACATGACAACTGGCACCCTTAGCTTTCCCCTTCATCTGGAGAAGGACATATAAAGTGATGAATCCCATGAAGAAATGAAAAGTTTCATTCCGCAATTGGTAACACTTGTCCTTAGATTGCATAATTTGTATTAGAAAAAAAGCTTTGGCCATACCTACCAAAGACAGAAAATCAAAAAATAAAAATTTTTCAAGGTAAAAACTCCTAAAGTATAATATGGGGAAGGGGGTGGCTGGTATGTCAGAAGCTAAAAAATCATTCTGGGGCAATTTATTTGGTTGTACTCCTGGAGAAGAAGCCTCATTGTTATTCTTCTTCCTGCTGCTAGTGATTCTGTTCCAGGGTCCATTCGGCGGTTTATTCGGCACAGGTGATGAGCTGTTGTTCTTCTTCCTATTACTAGTAATCCTATTCTGCTATCCATATTTTACTGGCTGCTATGGCGGCACTTACTAGTAATCTTTGGATTGGGAATTATATCCCAATCCAAAGTACATAGGGAATTGTCAGAAAATATCTTTTCATCTAAAAACACAAAAAGGGCTTTGCAGCCCTCTAATTTCCATTGGTGCGGATGGCGGGATTTGAACCCGCACGGCCGTGGACCGCTACCCCCTCAAGATAGTGTGTCTGCCAATTCCACCACATCCGCATTTAGCGACTTTTATATAATAACACTTTTTTTTTCTGGTGTCAATACCTCTCACATATTCATAATGTTTCAAAAATCGCTAGTTTTCTATCTATGAATTTTCTTAAAGAACCTATTCCGCCTCATCCAGCACATACCATTGATCTATAGAATAATAAATATTGTATGGCCTCGGATCCACATTCCCTTTGACATAATCCTTGACAATTAAGGCACTATTTTTGAAAAACAAGCTAAAGTACGGCAAGTCTTCTATAAATCTCTTTTGAATTTCCCTATATTTTTGTTTCCGTACCTCCGGAGACTTTGCCATCGCCGCCTCCACCAGCAAACGATCCATTTCCGGATGGGCATACCCCGTAAAGTTTGTACTGCCTTTATAGGCTGAATGCAAGGCAAAACTAAGATCTGGAACCGTTGACAGTTTCCATCCTCCTAGAGCCATATCAAATCTATTGGCAAAAAGTCTATATTGGTATTCCTCCCAGTTCACCTTTTCAACAATTACTTCCATTCCTATTTCTTTTAACTGGGAAGCAATCAGATCCGCTGTCTCAACCCGCTGAGGATTCTCATGATTCACGAGTAGATGAAGGGTTAACCGTTTACCCCCTTCATTTTCAAGTATTCCATCCTTATTCTCATCCCGCCAGTTAGCGTCCTCTAAAATTTTCTTAGCCTTCTCAATTTCCTTACCATATTTCTTTGCACTCTCATCATATAACCATGAATGGGGATGAACCGGCGTATCGGTAATCGTTGCATGTCCCAAATACGCCTCATTGACAAGCGCAGGCCTGTCAATGCTGTAGGCAATAGCAGTTCTAATATTTTTATCTGCCAACAGTTCCTTGTTGAAATTAAAGCTTAAAAATTCATACTCTAAAGTAGTATATTCATAAATTTTTAAAGTTTTGTCTTCACTATATTTTTCCCAGTCAAAGTCTGTTGCCTTTGCCACTGATGCTTCATTGGCCTCTACGGAAGTCAAGGCAGCGGCATAATCCGGCACAATTTTTCCTATGATTGTAGGAACATAAGGCTTTTTCTCCCAATAGCCTTCATTAATAGCCAATTTTATATATTGAGATCCCATATAGGCAGCGACTTTATATCTCCCTGTCCCAACCAATAGATCTTTCGGCGCTTTATAAACCTCTTCGCTGTTTCTAAATTTATGCTTTGGGATAATGGGAAATTGGAATATCTCAATGGCACTGTTGACAGGCGAATCCATCTCAATGAGAATCCTATTTTCACTCAAAATTTTTGTATTTTTTATACCTTTTGCAAATCCGCTATAAATGGATCTATTGGTACCGGTTGTGCTAAGTTTTAAGGTATCAATGGTAAATTTCACATCTTCTGCCGTAAAAGGCTGCCCATCATGCCAAAACACGTTGCTTCGCAACTGAAAAATCCATCCGGCACCATCCTCTGTAGGCGTCCACTCCGTTGCCAATGCCGGTTGGGCCTGCAGCTTGCCATCCAATTGAATCAAACTGTCATAAATAAGGGTGTTGAAAAAATAGACACTTTCATTCTTATTTAGAATAGGGTTTAGGATATCAAACTGGGTTATCGGCAAAGCCAATTCCCCTCCCACAACGGGCTTTCTTTTTTCCTCCGGCACTTGCTCCGGATTTCCCCCTTCTCCCTTTAGCTGATTACAACCAGCGATGACCATGGACAATAGGAAAATCAAGATTATACATATGTTCTTTTTTCTACAAATCAACAAAATACCCCCATCTACTCCCGTTGTCACAGGATTCGTTTCTAAAGGAATTGGTTGCTATAGCACTTTTTTGAGCTTTTCATTTTCAACAAGACCGGGCAGTCTTCCTCTCTTGGCAACGGCTTTGCCATTCACTTCTTTAATGTCCATGGTCATATCAATGGCAGATGCTCCAGAAATGTAACTGCCCACGCCAAAGGCGTCGGCTCCTGCTTCAGCCAATATCCTTATTTTTTCTGGTGTTAATCCCCCAGAAACAAATATTTTTACATGGCTGAAACCATGGATGTCCAACTTAGAACGTAATTCCTTAACCAAATGGGGCGTTACGCCTCCCCGTTCGCTGGGTGTATCCAATCGTACACCATACAATTTGTCTCCTAATACTTCAGCAATTCGAAGGCTCTCCTCCACTTCATCCTTGAAAGTATCTACCAAAACAATTCTCCTATGGCTTTCGGGCATTACTTTATCGTAAACTTTTGCTACTTCCAATGTATCCCCCGCAATTAACATCGCCGCATGGGGCAGTGTCCCTGATGCTTCGATATTCATCAGTTTGGCTGCCAAGACACAACTTGCCCCCGTGGCTCCTCCAATGACCGCAGCCCGTTCCATGACAGGTGCCACGGCCGGATGAACATGTCTGGCTCCAAAACAAAGAAAAGTTTTATTTCCACAAGCTTCTTTCACTTCCCTTGCCGCCGTCGCCCAACCGCTGGCACTAGCTAGACTTCCTAAGATGGCTGTTTCAAATACCCCAAATTCATTATAAGGTCCTTGAATTCTTACTAGGGTTTCTTTGGGTGCAAAGGATTCTCCCTCATCAACTGCCCAGACCTTTACATTTTTATCCTTGAGCATATTGACTACCTCTTGCATCCCCGCAAGTACACCGGGTTTTCTTGCGAATATTTCCGCCGTAACCATTTGAGAGTCCAAATGCATATGCCTCAAAATATCCATCGTTCTTAAAAAATAAACATCTGTCGTCAAACCTTGTAATATTTCCTCATGGGTACTGGAATGAAGCCGACGATCCTGGTCTATGGTAATATCCTTAATATCTTCAAGGCTTGTCATATGTTTCATGAAATCACTTTCCTTTCTTTACTTCAGTCATTCCGCCGGGAATTGTTATTACCTATATATAATACTATAAATCTTATAGCTTTTTAACACTTTTTCCACATACAGTTTTGTTTCCCCAAAAGGTATTTCTTTTAATGTCACCCCATCGGCACTATATTTAGGGTCTTTCAGCCACTTATTTACATTTCCGCTTCCCCCATTATACGCCGCCAGCATCAACTGCAATCTGCCGTTAAACTCTGTCCTTAATTTATCTATATACCAGCAGCCTATCCTAATATTTATTTCAGGGACATACAACATTTCCTCACTATAGTTTTCCAAACTTAAATCCTTTGCTGCCCACGCTCCCGTTATGGGCGCTATTTGCATGAGTCCCTTTGCATCCTTCCTGGAACGAGCCTTTTCATTAAATCTGCTTTCAGTCCTTATAATTGCTGCAACCAAATAAGGATCTAAATTGTATTCTGCCGAATACTTCTCAATCAGCTGTCTATAATGGATAGGATACAATATTCTTAAAAGCCAATGGGTGCTGTTTGCTGCAACACCCAGGACCATTACCACAAGCATTACAATGATGAGTCTTCTATATTTTCTCAGATTCAGAACCGCCAATGCCATCCCTCCGCAAATTCAACTATGTATCCCCATCAAGTGCCCTTCTATCTGTTTTTCCAGATGATGGTAATCCTTGCTGTTATCTATAATTACATCCGCATATTTTTTCTTTTCTTCTAAAGGCATTTGCGAATGGATTCTGTTTTCTGCTTCTGTAATGCTGAGCCCATCCCTTTTCATTAATCTCTTTAACTGAATATCATGTTCAACAGATATAAGCCATATTTCATCTACTAATTTTCTCATATTCATTTCAATAAGTAAAGCAGCATCTAGGAATACTATCGGATGGTCTCCCCTTTCTTTACACATAGCTATTTTATTCTCTATTCTTTCAATTATTCTCCTATGGGTAATATGATTTAGAATTTCTAATTTCTTGGAATCCGAAAAAACAATGCTCCCTAGCAATTTTCTATTCAAGGTTCCGTCTGGATTCAATACTTCTTTCCCAAAGTATCCTACAATTTCGTCCAAGGCAGGCTGTCCCACATCAACAATCTCTCGGGCAATCAGATCCGCATCAATCACCGGAATACCAAATTTTTTAATGATAGCAGATGCGGTGCTTTTCCCGGAAGCAATCCCTCCCGTAAGACCAATTACCTTCATCTCATTATAACATCCTTTCCCTATTTCGTATCATACCAGCTTTTTCCTACATGCATGTCCACCTTCAAAGGAACATCCAGCTTCAATGCATTTTCCATTTGTATCCTGACAATTTCCTGTACGTGTTCCAATTCATCCTTGTGTACTTCTACAATCAATTCATCATGCACCTGTAAAATTAATCTTGATCTTAAATTTTTATCTTTCAATTCTCTATCTACTTTGATCATGGCAAGCTTTATAATGTCGGCGGCACTCCCCTGAATCGGGGTATTCATAGCCGTTCTTTCACCAAAGGAACGCAAATTAAAATTACTGGAATTAATTTCAGGAATATACCTCCTCCGATTTAGAATCGTAGTGACATATCCCCTTTCTCTTCCCTCTTTTATGATTTGCTCCATGTATTTTTTTACCCCCGTATACTTGCTGAAATACTCATCAATATACTTTTGGGCCTCTTTTCTGGTAATTTGAAGGTTTTCCGCCAGCCCGTAATCGCTAATACCATAGACAATTCCAAAATTTACGGCCTTTGCCCTGCTCCGCTGCAACGGTGTAACCTCCTCCATAGGAACATGGAACACCTTGGACGCCGTAGTAGTATGAATATCTAAATCCTTGTGAAATGCCTCCATTAAATTGCTGTCTTTGGAAATATGGGCCAATACCCGTAATTCAATTTGGGAGTAATCGGCATCCAGAAGCAAATATTCTTCGCTAGAGGGAATAAATACCTTGCGTATTTCCCTGCCCATAGGAAGTTTAATGGGTATATTCTGCAAATTAGGCTCTGTACTACTGATTCTTCCCGTAGATGTAACCGTCTGATGAAAGTTGGAATGAATCTTATGGGTCGTTTCATTGATGACCGCCTTCAATCCGTCTATATAAGTAGATTTCAATTTTACCAACTGCCTATACTCCATGATCAAGGGAATCATGGGATGTTTTTTTTGCAGTTTCTCTAGGACTTCAATATTGGTGGAATGGCCTGTCTTTGTTTTCTTTACAGAAGGAAGCCCCAGTTTTTCAAACAATATCTCTCCCAGCTGTTTTGGGGAATTAATATTAAAAGTTTCACCCGCTGCATCATAAATCAATTTTGTAATATGATCGATCTTTTCATCCAACTGCAGTCCTAATTCCTCTAAAATATTCCGGTCTATCTTAAATCCATGAAATTCCATATCTGCCAGTACTTCCACCAAAGGCATTTCTACTTCATTAAATAATTTTGTCAAATTGTATTCCTGTATTTGTTTCATCAATAGATCCTTCACATCCATGACAGTTCTGCACCAGTTTCGTCCGAATTCTGCAAGCTGTTCCAATGCTAGTTCACTGTACTTGTTTCGATTTTTTCCTTTTCCGAGGATTTCCTCTTCGGCAGCGATTTTTCTATTTAAATATTCTAAAGAAATATCATGGATTTCATAGGCTGACCTTGTGGGATCTATCAGATATAAGGCAATGGCAGAATCGAAGGCTAAGCCGTTGAGCAAAATATTATATTTTCTTAAGGCCGTCCTATCCTTTTTCAGATAATGGCCATATTTTTTGATGTCCGGATCCTCAAAAACCTCCCTGAATTCTTCCAATACCCCGGATTTTCCTGGATTTTCTATAAAATAATTTTCTCCATCGCACAAAATAGAAAGGGCAACCATCTCATCATTGATGATATCCAATCCATCAGTAAAAGTTTTCAGACAAAAGGCACCTTTTTTCTTGATTTTATTTTTAAGATCTCCCCATTCATATTGAATGGCGGAAATATCTTTTTGTCCATCCTTATTTTCTTTTTCTTCACCGGTTACTTTCGACACAACTTTGCCCATTAGGCTGTGAAACTCTAGTTTTTTAAAGAGCGCCAGCAATGTTTCCCTGTCAGGCTCTTCTCTTTTTAATTCCTCTAAGGATATTTCCAAAGGCACATCCACCATGATAGTAGCCAACCGCTTGCTGAGTACTGCCTGCTGTGCATATGCTTCAATTTTTTCCCTTAGTTTTGTACTTGAAATTTTGTCTGTATTGCGAATTAATTCCTCTATGCTGCCAAATTCCTTGATAAGCTTAATGGCTGTCTTTTCGCCCACGCCCGGTACTCCCGGAATATTATCTGATGGATCTCCCATAAGCCCTTTCAAATCAATAAATTGTTCCGGTGTAATTTCATATTTTTCCATTACCCCGTCGGCATTATACTCTTCCAAAGAACTAATGCCCTTCTTCGTTATCAGGACTTTTGTTTTTCGAGAAGCCAATTGTAGGGCATCTTTATCTCCTGTTACGACGATCACATCGATGCCTTGTCCTTCACAGAATTTCACTAGTGTTCCAATCAGGTCGTCAGCTTCAAATCCGTCCAGTTCCATCCTGTGAATCCGAAAAGCATCTAAAACCTCCTTCAGAACCGGCAATTGCTGCGCCAATTCATCAGGCATTTTTTTTCTTCCAGCTTTATAGTCATCGTATTCCAAATGCCTGAAAGTCGGTGCCTTTCGATCAAAAGCAACACTGATGTAATCAGGTGCATAATCATCTAATATTTTGTAGAGCATGTTTACAAACCCATAGACAGCATTGGTATATTCACCGCTTTTATTAGACAGCAGTGGCAATGCGTAGTAAGCCCGATGAATTAAACTGTTTCCATCTATAATAACAATTTTTTTAGATTCCATACAATCCTCTCCTTTTTTACCATACCCTTCTCAAACAGCCTATCCTTATACTGCCCAAAATATGTCCCCAACAATCCACCTTACTATATTCTGAACTCATTCTCAAATTCCTTCTTTTCCGTGCAAAGACGGGATTAACAAAACTATAAATTTTTAGCCGACTTGGTGTATAATAATAAATAACACAAAATCATCTGAAAAAGGAGGTCCACCAATGGGAAATTTTGAAGAAAAACTAATTCAATATATGTGCCATCATCATATCGCAGCTAAGCATCTGACATTCCAAGAATCCTGTCATTCCGTGGAAGAAGCGGCCAGGGCCGCAAATGCTCTTCCTGAAGATCTTGTAAAAAATATTTGTTTGATCGATGAACATGACAATTTAATTGTGGCCATCGTCAAAGGCGAGGACAAAGTGGATCCTGCAAAGATCAGCAAACTTTTAAATATCAAAAAACCTAGAACAGCCAAGCCTGAAGAAATCCTTGAAAAAACAGGATATATTTGCGGCGGGGTACCCTCTTTTGGATATGCGGCTGTCTATCTCATCGATGCCATGGTTATGGAAAAAGATATCGTCTACTCCGGTGGTGGCTCCCAGAATTCATTGGTGAAAATATCTCCTCAAGAACTTTTGCGGGCAAATGGCGGAAAAGTTGCAGACATAAGAAAATAATGGAAAAAGGAAAAAGAAAGAGAATTCTCATGCAAGAAAAGAGAATTCTCTATTTTCATCATTTATTCATTTTTATGATTTTCTTTTTTTATCCGTTTTACGAAGTACCATCCCATGGGAATACCAATCATACTAAGGGTCAAGACAATGGGCAGCTTGCTTGCCACAGCAATAAACAGGTTTTCTAAAAATTGAATCATCCCATTGATGGTTTTTATAAATTCCTTCTTCGCCTTTTCCCATATATTATGGCTAATGGGTTGAATTTGCTTATCTTTTGGTTCTACCTCATTCAAATTCACATAGATCGTGGATAAGCTTACCAACTCATCCCATCGCTGAATATCCCCTGACAACCGGTGAATATCCCCGCGAACTCTAGACAACTCCCTTTCTATCTCTAGTATGTCCCTTACATTGTTCGCCTTTTCCATAATCTCCCTTAACCGTTTTTCCTGTATTTTTAGATTCTCAATTTCATTTGCCGTATCTCTATATTCCTTTGTAATGTCCTGACCATTGATACCAAAGTTGGTAACCCTGCCTAAAGCCTTAATCTGCTCAATCACAGCTAAAAATCGGTCCTCAGGGATACGAATCGAAATATTTCCCACTTTGAGAGATTCCTTCGGATTTTGGTCATTATAATGTTTATATTGGGTATTGGTATTTTCAACAAATCCTCCGTTGTCGAAGGCAATTTGTGCAACTCGGCTAAATTTTTCATCATAATTTTCCACATCCAAATCTATATACCCATTTTTGATTACTTTTCTACCCTGTTGTGCCTGCACATCCTGCACTTCTTTGCCATTTACCGCTACATTATCACCGCTGTATTGAAACTTGGCCCCTTCAGTATTATTTCCCTCAACAGCTACGCCTCTATTCTCAACCGAATCCTTCGCCAGCTCTGGTGCCATCAGCGGGAAACTCCCCTCCGATTGTCTCATATCTGCCGATTCCATAGACATTTGTGATTTTGACAGGTCATTGATGATGTTGAAATCGTTCATAGAAACCGAAAACACCAATAGGACCAACACGGCTGCTGCCGATATAAAGACCTTCCAGTTTTTCCAGTGAATTTTCTTTCTTCCTTCTCCATCAGAAGAAATATTTGCAACATTTGAATTTTGTTCATCTTTCAGGACTCTCTGCAATTTTTCATGCAAACTGCTTTCAAAATCGACAGGCAATTCCATTAAAGGAAGTTCACGACACATGTTTTGTATAGAAAGCATTTCCTCATACTCCTGCCTGCAAACTTCGCATTCCTTAAAATGGCCTTCCAATATATGGGTCGTATGTTCGTCCAGCATATTATCTATATAAAGAGATATTAACTCTGTGATTTCTGCGCACCTCATATGATCCCTCCTTTCTACGATTTAGACGTATGGATTTTTGTAAAGTTCCTTCTTCTCTATAATCTCCTTTAGTGATATCCTCGCCCGACTGATTCTTGACTTAATCGTTCCCTGGGGGCAATCCAGTATTTCTGCAATTTGTTCGTAATTGAAACCGCGGATATCCCGTAGAACAATAACCGTTTTATGCTGTTCCGGTAAGGCATTGATTGCATCCTGAATACTTTTGATCGTTTCTTTTCTTTCAACGATCTCCTCCGTACTGTTCCCGTAATCCTCCATATCCCTTTCTATCTCCCCATCTTCCGTTTCTATCGGGTGATGATAGGAATAGGCTTTCTGCCTTTTTCTTTTTCTTAATTCATCTAGGCAGGTATTCGTAACAATCCTATAGAGCCAAGTTGAAAAGCTTGATTGTCCATGAAAAGTTTTTATAGATTTGTATACCTTTATCAGGGCCTCCTGGGTTACATCATTTGCATCCTCCATATTGCCCAGCATTCTAAAAGCAATATTGAAAGCCACAGTCTGATACTCCCTTATGAGTGTTTCAAAACTTTCAACATCCCCTTGTTTGCTTTTTTCAATAAGATTGTTTTCATGGTCATGCACGCGGATTCACTCCCTTCCCCAAAAAATTCGTAAATATTTAGACGTATCATTTCTTCGTAAAGTTCCACAATTGCTATCTTTTTTAAATTGCAATTTAATTATAATATACCTTGATGGATGAACCATAAACAAGAAAGAAGAACAACCGATCATACTGATACATAGGAATGCTGTTTGAATATCAAATAAATGAAAAATAATCTACTGTTTCCAGTAGATTACATAAGATTACATGGGCTCTGCTTCCGTTATCGGTATACTTCTATGGATTTTATATGGATGGAAGAAGGAGATGATGACATTCTTCTCCCGGTCATAAACAGCCGTGGCATGATGCATAAAATTGTCCCGCAAATAATATCGTAAATCAATGGATTTTAGGATAATCTTTTCCATCTCTTCAAATCGGACAATATGATAATTCGGCGTAAATTCTTTAAAATATTTACCTATATTGGTATCTTCAAATAAATAAATACTCTCTTGATCAGGTTTTTTAAATTTTTTTCGTTCTATGACTTTTTTGTTGATCATATTCACTTGCCCAACAATATTGTGACTATTGGTATTGATAATGAAATCCCACTTATGGAATGCCATTAAGGATGGCAAAATCTCAATATTGTTGATTTTGTAACCGTGGGAATAATGCTGCACTACGATTTGCCCCGCTTTTTTCTTCATCAACCATCTTGCCATAAGGTATAGAACAAAGGACACAGTAATCATGGTATAGAATCCAATGGTTTTATATTTTACAAATATCAGCAGAAACGCCAGTATAGTAATAACGGGGTCATAGAGCATCAAAATACCTATCATGCTTTTCTTCTTTGTAAAAGGCATGAAGAGTTTGGCTCCGTAGGAGTTTAGTATATCAAAGAGCGTATGGGACAAGCATCCGATAAAGGTCCATAGGAATACCTGTATCAAAGGAAAATCCGTATAGAGCAGGGATAACCCCCCTGTGATAATGCCGGCAAGCCCCAGTAAAGCCGGTATAGAATGGGTAATTCCTCTATGATGCTTCAGATATACATAATCTCCCCAAATTTTGGCTACAATATCTATATCCGGAGACATTGCCCCAATGGCACAACCCAAGCTTACAGGATTGTTCAGTGTTACCGGACTGCCACTAAAAGCAGATATGGCCAATCCAATAACACCATGGGTAACTGGATCCATTTTATTCACCACCGTGATATATTTTATGCACTTTTTTAGTTTACCATAATGCTTTATCTGCATCAATATTTTTCGACAATTTTATCAGACTAAAATTTCAGATAAATTTTTGTTGCAACAAATCGCAATAACTATAAAAAAATGATTTCTATTTGCAAATTTTTTGTATTAAAAAATTTATAAAAAATGCTTGCAATCCATTTTGCTTTATGCTAATATATTATTTGTAACGCGCCGAAGTGGTGGAATTGGCAGACGCACCGGACTCAAAATCTACTTCGTGCTTTCACCCGTCGGTGTGTGCAAACCCTGATAATACGGGGTTCTTGAAAACAGAATAATTGTTTTGGTTTTAATATCCCTCCTAAATGTCCCTCCTAATTCTAAAGGCGGATTAAAGGCAGGGAAATTAAAATAAACTTGCCGAAGTGGCGGAATTGGCAGACGCGGCGGTCTCAAAAACCGTTGGGTACTCCCCATGCCGGTTCGAGTCCGGCCTTCGGCACCATAGAAACCAATAGCTCTTAAAACGCTGTCCAGGCCGATTTGAGAGCTTTTTTCTTTAGTTTCATTCATACTTGCCTTTCGCCTCCTTGCCGTATTGGCGTACCTCCCGCTTAAGTGGGATATACGCCGATAATTGCATTGGCCGAAGCGACCTTCGAGCTAAAATCCAGGTGGGTGTAAATATTCGACGTTGTTGAAATATCACTGTGCCCAAGCCATTCCTGAATTTCCTTAAGACTGACCCCATTGGCGTATAATAAGCTGGCGCAACTGTGGCGCAGATCATGGAAACGGATTTTCTTCAATCCGTTGTTTTTAATGACAATTGCAAAGTGCTGTGTAATGTAACCTGGCTTGATTCTTTCTCCGATTTCATTCACATAAATGTAATCCATGTAATCTTTGCAATATGCTTTTCCGCAAACCTTTTGATTTAGCTCCTGTTCTGCTTTCAGCCTGTGGAGTAATTCTTCAAAGGGCGCAACCAGCGGCAGTGTACGGTAGCTTGATTTTGTCTTTGTACGGTCTTTTGCTATGGTAGTAATTTTCCCATCCAGTGTTACCTCGGTTACCGTATGTTTAATCGTCAATGTCTTTTTTTCAAAATCAATAGCGTCCCACTTTAGCCCTACGATCTCACTCCGGCGCAGTCCATAAAACGCGCCTAAAATCACGGCCAGTTCAATCCGTTTATTTTTTACGATAGCGAATAAGGTTTCCAGTTCGCTTGCATCGTAAACACTGCCTACGAATTTTTCCTTTCTGGGCCGCTCAATCCTGTCGGCAGGATTGAAATTAATCAGTCCAATCTTGAAAGCGTACTGCAAAGCCTTGCGGATGTTTGCATGACGATGAATAACTGTGTTGGCGCTCAATCCTTTTTCATTAAGCTCATACCGGTAATAATCCTGTATGTGCTTTGGGGTCAGGTCTTTCAGTTTTATCTTTTTCCCTTCAAAATAAGGAATAATGCTGCTCTTAATACAGTAGGAATAAGACGCAAATGTAGTCATCTCAACACTGTTTTTCATCATCTCCAGCCATTCCAGCAGGAAGTCGGTAAACAATATCTGTACTTCACCAGAGGTCGGGTTCACTCTATCCGCCGGATTATCCCGAATCAATTCAAGCTCCACAGCGTATTGCAAGGCTTCTTTGATGGCTTCGTGATATTGGAGAAGGGTACTGTTTGATACACTGTTTTCTGTTTTCTCATACTGATAGTAGCTTTCTATATCCCTTGGCTTCATTTCTGATAGCCTAATGGAGGTATTCTTAAAGTAAGGGATGATACAGTTTTTAACATCGTATGAGTAGAGTGCATATGTTTCAGCATCCACTTTGTTTATAACATCTTTCAGCCACTTTGATAGGAAGTCTGCAAACAAAGCGTTTTTGTCACTCATTGCAGTATCGGGGTTAAACTCTTTCCTGATTTTCAAAAGCATCGCTTCCGCACGTTTTTTGTTACCCTTTATGGGAAGTCCTGTGCTGATGGACTTTGTTTGGCGTTTTCCATAAATATCTTTATAGTTGAGGATAATATGGAAATACCCGTTTTTTTCCCGTAGATGTCCTGCTACCATAATAATTAACCTCCTTGAAAAGTAACAGTTTAAATTCACCTACCACTGACGATTAGAGTGTAGCAGGCTTTATAATATAGTTCAAATGTGCAAACAAAATTTTACGCATTAGATTCCTGTACGACGTCTAAGTATTCAAAAATATGGAGCTTCGGAATTTTATAGGATCTGCCTATCTTAAAATGCTTGATTTTATTTTGTTTCAAAAGACGGTATCCGGTTTTTGTGCTGATACCTCCAAGCATTTCGCACATCTGTTCTACGTTCACAACATCCGGATATTCCCGAAAGACCAGTTTATATGCCTCATTACTCTTTAACAAAGTATCAGCCCCTTTCCACGCAATGTTAAACATGCAGAATTAAGGGTACGCCATTATTTGGGTGCGCATATACGCTCGTACAATGTGGCGCACCCTTAGTCTGCATCTCTGTTTTGGTTTTTATATATAATTATGGGTTTATCCGGCGGGCAGCGGTTGACCGTCCTCATAGGAATTTCACCTCCCCGTCAGCGACCGGGGCGCACTCTGGGACCTAACCTCGACTATGCGCAAGTATCATTATCCCTCCGTATGTGTCATCGCCTTAATTGCAACCAGCATTTATTTATTGCACGGGTATCGATCGCTCGCACCTTTACTTCATTCAATCCGTAGATAGCATTGATCCTTCGCTTACAATCCGGCATAATGCCGAACAGGTGGTCCTGGCGTACCTGCAATCTGGCTTTCCTTCACAGGACATACGGGGAACGTACCGGATAAAACACCTATTCAATTGTCAAGGTTCTGTTGAGGGGGGGTAGAGCATGTCCCTCTATTAATCAGCAGATTTTTTGGGCAAAAGTTAACCCTACCAGGAATTATTTTTTAAAAATTTTTCTATGCTTTTTAAGCCTTGTTCAATGGAATGTGTAACAGCAGATTTACTCACGCCTTCAATCCTGGCTATTTCTGCTTTGCTCATATCAAGGAAGAAATGGGCATAGATGCGCTTCGCCTGTTTTTCCGGCATGCTGTTGATAGCGGCATACAACTCCTGCTTACTCATTTTGCACTCATAGATTTCTTCCGGGGATAAAACCAACAAGATGACATCCTTTTCAATACCGTCGTCAGCGTCAAGGGAATAGTATGCTTTGTAGACACGTCTGCGCTCAAAGTCTGCATGTTCCTTTCGGCTAAGCTGTTTAAATAGTTCTAAAATTTCATTTGTCACTTCAACGAAAAAGTCAGATTTATAGAACGGGTAGTAATCCCGCAAATTGATCCTTACCATATATGAACCTCCGCTTTGATTTTTTTGTGAAAAAACCAAAACAGAGGGAGGGGAGCGGCACCCTGATGTATATCTCAAATATGTAAAAAAGCCGGGCTTATCCAATTCAAAAAGTTGCTTATAAAAGAAATAGATTTTTCGACATATCAGTCGAAAATATAGTTTTTTTGTCAATAAGAAAACCGCAATTTGCTTTTTACAAATTGCGGTTTTCCGGATTATTTGGCACGTATTGGATTGAGGGATAATTGGAGGACGTAATTTATCACAAAAGGATGGAGCATAAATATCCATTTTGGAGAAATCAATATCAGCATAGATATAGCTTCTATAATCCTTTATTTCTGCTATTTTAGCTTCTTTAACACAAATTCGTTTTTCATCTATAAGCACCTCACTACCGGGGGAAAAGAAAAACCCCCTCACAATCCAAAGGAAAGTTAAGGGACAGGTGGTCACCATATTTTTAATAAATTCCTTAACTTGGATAGAATTTTTTCTTTTTGCTTGTGAATGCCTGTTTTTGACCGGCCAATTTCTTTAGCGACTTCACGCTCTGACTTATCGTTAAAGAATAGCTCGTTAATCAAAAAACGCTCATCCTCGGTCAGCTCCGAAAGTGCCCTGAACAGCATGTCCAATAACAGCTTGTCCTCGACGATCTCGTCAACAAGCGCCTGACCGGAAGGAATCTCAAACCCTGCGTCCGCAAACGCCTCAAGCGACAGCTCCTTTTCCGCGCGAACCTGCCTGCGCTTGCGTTCTTTCCAAGCAGGGCGCTTGAAGGCATAGTAGACCTCTTCAGTAACGGGGATCAACTTTCCGTTGAGCTTGATGTTATACTCCTTGTCCATCCAATTTCACCTCCTTTCCCGAAAACTCATGGGAAAGGAGGGAATGGAGGACCGCGGCACCAAGGCAAAATAGCGCAAAGACAAAAGCGGCCGAGTTTACTGAAATTCGTAAACTCGGCCGCAAAAACTATTCTATCAAGCAGCGCCCTGCCAGTAGGGTCGTCATCGCTTTTTGCGCTGTATTGCTTTTTTATACGGTGATGGTATCTTTTCCGGCGTATAGCTTTTGCCTTATGTATATTGGCAGAGAACCGCTTGATATTGTATGAAGTCCGGACCATACAATATCAACCTCGTCAGCTCCAACCTACACGTCAGCACCCGCCATACGCTCAGCTTCTATTTAAGTTCGGCAGGTGTTGTCATGCCGAATTTTTCTTTTGGTTGTTTATTTTGTTTTTTATCAAGAACACTCCCGCCTTTATGTAGTGCAACGTGATTACCGCCCTTCGATTTAACTGGCATTGTCGCGTTTTATTAAAATATTCGGAAGAAAAAACCTTGAGGCTTTTCCATAAGCTAACAACCAGATATTTCTCTCTATCAATAAAAACAATTATCAATAAAAACAATATGGAGGGCTATTTTGTGACAATTAACACACTTATTACAATGCCTCAGGCTTTTCCTTGCAATTAATACGGTATCAATACAAAATAAAAAGCAGCGGTACTTCCTTGTCCTAAAGTACTACTGCATATATTTACTGTTATAATTAGTGAAAATTACAATGACTGTGTTTATTACTGCTGTGCTTGTTTTGCGAGATTAAATATTATGTCAACTGTTGCCGCCCAGTTCTTTATCCATCATAGCTGGTATGTTTCGCTATGCTTTGAAAAATTGCATTTGTTCAGATATTACATTAATCCTTCGCTTACCCTGTATATACTTAATTTTACCGCTTAAATAATTTTAATCCGGAAATTACACAGAGAATGAAAAGTAACCCCTGCCTGATCCAATCCATGCAAAGCCAAAACTCCCCGCCAGACACAAGGACAGGGGATGAGCCATATTCATCTGCATACTCACCCAGATTCCAAAACAGCTTCAAAGAAATGATTAAAGAGATTAAGCTCAAGGTAAAGATTACTATATTAAGGCCAAGGCCCTTTTTTTCAAGTTCGACGTCTTTCCCTGTCTTTTTTATGTAGAACACAACAAAACAAATGCATAATACCATTAATATTAATCCCATAATAAGTAGTGTAGGCATTTATATCCCTCCTAATTAAATTTATTTCAATAGTAATTATATGGTAAATTGTAACGATAGCAAGTCATAGTTTGTATGGTCTAGGACGTTATCAAATATTAATTCATTTATCGTCAAATCCAAAATTTATAGTTAATGTATAGCGCCAACAAGATTAATATCCTCGCTGGCGCTATCTGTTCGCGCTTATTGGTAGCGTCATACAGCAATTGATCATGCTACCAAGCGCAACAACTCATAACATGTTATAATACTTCAGTACGCTTCAGTTCACCTTATCAAAATAAATTTAATCACCACCTCCGCCGGGATTACATAAAGCTAAAAGAGTATCGGCATAACTTACAAGTGGTCTCCCTTCTTCTATATCCCAATCTGCTTCAACAAACAAATCAAAATGGCACCAATATTGATTACTTAGACTTCCGTTATCATTACGTATGCCAGAATAAATTGCTGCCAACTCATCCCAACCAGCCTGAGCATAAGGTCTTAATAAACGAGTAGAGAGTTTTGGGGTCATACTGTATGTCCACCAGCCGCTCCTATAATGATATGTATACGAAGTAAAATAATCAGAAGCAGCTCGTGCAGAAAATTCACCATCTCGTAATTCTTTCAATACAGCGTCTCTTTGATCTACAGGAATGTTTGCTAGGTATGCTTCAAGCCTATTGTTTACATCTTCAATCCAGTCCTTATTTTGATTATAAAACTCTTGCAAATTATCAAGACCAACGCTCTCAATTACTGCTATGTCTGCTTGAAGTTGATCATGCTCGCTAAGCGGTTCATTCTCACTTGAATCACTTATAGCGAATGCGGTTGATGTGGAGGTTATAGCCATTATAACCACAAGCAACAGTGAAAATACTTTCTTAATTTTTTTCATTCCAAAGACTCCTTTCAAATTTTGATATTTCATTATTGGTTTCCACCGGACCGTTTATTTAGTTTAATGCATAACACATCCTCCTTTCGTCTCGTTACATACTAATTACAGTTGAGTCAAATCCTATCAATCTCGCTAATAGAATCTGACTCTAGACTTCCAGGTTTGTTCTTATTTTTAAATTTATTGTACATTACTATTAGATTTATAAGTGAAACAAGGTTAAAAACTATTGCCATCAAGAACAGCGCAACTATCCTAGGGTCTCCAGAAAGATGATTATTTTCTATATAATCCAAAATTGGTTTTATGGATAGTATTAGTATAGTAATTATGGATATATTAGCCATTGATGTAGTAAAAACAGCATTTATTGATTTAATTTTATATCTCAGCAAGAATAGCATTAGAATTATTAATGTTGAAATAATAAATAAAACTATAACTATCGAATAATGAGGTATATACTCCACGGGGAATTCTTTAAATGTAATAAAATCTCTTATTTCCTTTTTTATTTTTTCTGCTTCATTTTCAACAAAATTAGCTCCAAAACTACTATCAAGCGAGCCGTTTACTAATTTTATCAATATAGGTACTTGTTCAATCTTATATTTTTCAAAAATTTCTCGCAATTCTTCTTCGGTAAGAAGAGAATTATCCCTAAAATAATCAGTATTAAAATAATAAACTTGAACTTTTTCCTTGTTTGCCACTTCTGTAAGTAAAGGTTTAAAAAGTTCACAACTAGGACATGTAGGTCTGCCAAAGTAAACATATCCATCAGATATTTCATAAAATGTGTTTGCATCTTTAATATCTATCACATATTCGTCACTAAGGGATTTAAGATAAAAGCTCACAAGTATAATTACAATTATAAAAAACCCTACAATGGCTATTTTTTTTATATACTTCATCATAGTAGCCTCCCTAACCTCAAAAGTTATTACTATAAAGTGTGTTTTGCTGCATAACTTAAATCTGGGAACGCAGATTAGTTCTGTCATAGAATGAAAATAATATTCACCCAAACAAATTCTTTCATAAAACTTGTGACACTATTCCTTATTGATTTGGATGTTTCAAAATACAATACAATATTTAATAAGTTACAGTTTTACTGTAAATCGTATCTGATTCATAGCCGCCATCACCAGATACATAGTAATATGTCTCAACCCTGTAAGTCCCACTGGATACCTGATATGTTTCCAGTATGGATGCTGACGAAGATGTTGAAGATTTAGACCAGCTTTTCACATCTGTCCATGATCCGTTAGAATAACGCTGCAAAGTAGACGTGAGATAAATGTTTTTTCCGGCCGGTGTTTTTTGCACATACCCATACACAGTGGCCGTTCCGCTTGCTGAAATAGTGAGCGAGGTGCTTGCCTGGTTGATGTAAACATACTGAATGGACACCACTGACTCCGGCGTTGCACTTGTTTCTCCTGTGGCCAATGCTGTCGATGTTAATACAGACAAAATAAGCAGGATACTTAATGCAAAAGATAAAAACCTCTTTTTGCTCATTGAAAAACCTCCTTTGTTTTTTGTCTTCATAAAATAAGACAAATCAAAAGAGGCTTTTGTGACAGGAAATAAAAAATTTTTTAGAAAATTTTTCTGAACTTTATGGACTTAAGTCCGTGCCTGTAATTTCAACGCTTTCCGCAATCTTAAACACGATGTCTCTATCCAGTGTTGATGACACCATATACATATACTTATCATCGTACCAGAGCAGGTTTTGAACGCCCTGATTGGAATAATACTTGGCCGGTAAACCTTTGAACTCAAGTTCTTCCAGTTTTACACCTTCTGTATTTATGTTGATTGAGACGTTTTCAAGGCACTGTTGGCTGTAGGATATAAAATCATTTTCCTTTTCATATTCAAGCAGAACAAGGCCGTCGGTGTTTTTGTTGACCAGTTTAAAGCCTTCCGGTATATAGGCTGGTTCATATATGGCAAATCCATCGGCCGCATCCTGAGATGACCGGCTTTCATTAAAGAATATATGAGTGAATTTTTCGTACACCTCGGTTATGAATTCAAATACCGCGGCACGCACAGCCGATACGCTCATTGCGGACGCAAACAGGATAATGATTGCAGCAACAAAAGCGACCGCACGCCTACGCAAAAAAGCCATTGCTCCAACCGGGCTTCTTGTTTTGCTTTGGCGTATAAGCTTTTTCATCTTTCGTTTAAACTCATTTGAGAACTCATACTCTATTTCATCGTCTGTAGGCAGGGTTTCTATCTCATATATGTCCGCTTTAATGACGGCTTTCTTCAGCATGTCGTCTGTAAAATTAATTGTCATCGGCACTCTCCTCCATTTCCAGAATTTCCTCGAGCCTGCGTTTTGCACGCTCAAGCCGCTTCCTAACCGTCGCCTCAGATATATCCAACATCTTTGCTATTTCTTCATTTGAAAATTCTTGAACATATTTCAGTGTCAGCACATCTTTATATATAACAGGCAACTTCAATACCGCCCTTGCAAGATGATCCAAATCCTCCGCAACGCTTATTGGTTCGGTCGTTATACAGTATTCCACATCCTCAAGGGGAATTGTTGTATGCCTTTTTCTTTGGTTATATAAATTGATGGCGGTGTTTCTAACCATAGTAACAATGTAGCTCTTAGTTTTGTGACAGGAAATTTCCCCCACTTTATCGAAATTCTCAAGAATTTTCAAAAACGTCTGATGTACAGCGTCCTCGGCGAGCCGTTCATCATTTAGGATGCGGTTGGCGACATAGAACATAAGCTTCCTGTATGTAACATAAAGCAATTCAAATTTATTTTTATCCTCTTCGCCGTCAATCATCGCCAGATATATTGGAAGCATTTTGTCACCTCCCACATTTTCATGCTCTGTTTTGTTTCCTCTCTCTTTGTGACTTAAGTCTGCCATCAATGGGTTTTTGGGCGTCTCTCGGTATTGCCCATACACGGCTGAAACGCACAGTGCCGTCTATTCTGTTTTCCGCACACAGCTTTTGTATGCGCCTGACGGAAATGCCCCACTTTTTTGAAGCTTCATTTACAGACATGTAATCAGTTACCATACATTCACCCAAACATACAATTATTAGCAATTCATATTATATACGTCTAAACGAATAATATCAAGTTTCATAAAGTTTTAAGGCATCCTAACCTTATTTCAGTATTATTGCAGCAGACATAATGCCTGATGTTAGTATATAAGTATCCTTAAAAATATATGTTAAATGCAAAAACCTGCCGCGAAAAAACGGACAGGTTTAAGATTTTAATCAATGCGACAACAGGCAATTATAGTGCTATTTACCACCACATATCTTGCAAATTTGCTTCATTTTTCTTTCAGCAGTTCTTTTAAGCGTCATTTTGCAATTCTATTTTCAGTGCCGTTGGTCATATAATACACGGCAAATGAATACTAAAATCGTTCTGTTTTTATCCGGTTGTATAGCTATCCACATGCCAACTGCCATCATCACCTTTAATAAGCACAACATAGAAACTGGTTTGGGTTGCTGGATATTGGGCAGATGTTTTTACAGTTTCCATATCAACTGATACATTAAATACTAAAACCGGTTCAGAATTTTCTACCCCTAAAAAACGCGGATCTCTTATTAATTCTATTTGTTTTGCTTTAGCCCATTTCATACCCCACACGTCGCCATCATGAACAAGATTACGGTTATGGTTTTCTGTCGCAAGGGTGCGCATTTTATCATAATCAGCTTCCCCAAAAGCGTCGAAATACTCTTTTACTACTTGAAGAGCCTTTTGCTCTTCATCCGTCATTGCGTCAGGCATGGGAATAAAGATGTTTTCCTTTCTCACCCAGCCGTTTACCGGACCATAGGTAGAAATCAACACCCATCCGTTTCGTTCTTTTTCAATATTAACAAGCAGCTCTGTGTTTTTTGTTCCGTAATCATCCAGTTGCCGCGCTTTGAGAGAAGGTTCTTCATAGATAGCCGTTCCCTTTCTCAAATAAGCCTGGTTAAAATAAACTCCCTCTTTTGCCGGAACATAATCGCTGTTTTTTATCCACCCTGTCTTGCCAACATTTATGTCAATAACTCTGATAGTCACGCACGTCTTATCCTCATCTCTTTTCAATACCTGCACCAAATTGCCTTTGTACAGCGTCACCGTTCCCACTTTTACCTCATCCGCCGTAATGATTCCTAAATTGTATTCCGTGTGTCTTTGCTCATCAATTAAATTGCCTGCTTCGATCCAGAATTCCCCCTGTACATTGTCAGCAAAGCAAAGAAACCAATTCCCATATCTGCCTCTTGCCACAACAATATCGCCGTACTTCAAATTCCCTACGCTTTTGTAATTTTCGCCGGGACCTTCTTTAATCAAGCAATCATGAATTACAACAGTTTCAAGCCAATATTCCTGCACTTTGCTTTTGTCAAACAGGGTGTTTGAATCCTTTTCTTCTTCTTGCCAGGATACGGTTTCATTCTCCGCTTTTATAAAATTATATTCTGAACAAGCGCTTTCATTTATAAGATCGCTTTGCAACTCTCCCTTGCTGTTATATACTTCTATATTTCGAATATTTGAAAGAGTATCAACTACAACAATATATCCTTTATCCATAGAAACCTGTTCCCTGACATAAGTTCCGTCCTCAAACGTAATCTTAATGAAGTCAATTTGCACATCTGTTACGAGGTCTGTTTGAGGATTCCATTTCTTGTTTTTAAAATTCCCGTAAACTATACTTTTCCCCTGATACTTTACAACATTTGCCGAGAAACAAGGACTTATAGGTATATCCCCTGGAGCCTTAGCCACTATATTAAAACTGCTATCTGCTAAAAATAAAACAGAAAAGCTCTCGCCTTCTCCTCTATATTTTTGAGTTAATACCAGGTAACTACTGCCAAATTTTTTTATATTATAAATCTTAAGAGTTCCCTTGTTGGCCGGATCAGCCTTCATGTAGTATTCACTGACAACATCTGCAAGTTTTCTTTTGTCTTCCTCTGAAATTGTTCCTCCTTTAGGAGGATTTGCGGCAAAAGCAATCGCAGCCCCGCAAACAGCCACAACCGCAACCATTATGACCCAAAATGCAGGTTTCTTAAAATTGAGTATATTTTTTATTCTGGTTTTTACATGGCTCTCGCCGAATGCTAAAGGATTCGCCGCCAAAAGTCCTTTTCTTTTCACCGCCAGCGACAGGAGCGATCCTGAATAGCCGCCCTTTGCGCTGTCACCCAGCTTATGCAGCACGCTCTCATCGCAGGACATCTCCATGTCCCGGCTCATGAGCGCAAAACACAGCCACATAAGCGGATTGAACCAGTGAAGGATGAGCGCAAGAAAAGCAAGCGGCTTTATCAGATAATCCTTCCTGCGAATATGTGTACGCTCGTGTTCCAGTATGTAAGAAAGGTTGGCATCCCCAATATTTGCGGGCACATAGATTTTCGGACGGATAAAGCCGCATACGAAGGCTGTGCCGATGGCATCGGTTTCAAAGACATTGCCATCCACGCGGGTCGCGGTCTGAAGCTTTCCTTTGATTTTTACATAAGAAACAATGCTGTATACCAGCAGGGCAATAACGCCAGAAATCCAAATAAGGCTCAAAACAGCCATCCATATCTGCATGGGATTCACGCTTGCCGTCGGAATGGCCGGAGGCAGAGAAGCATTCACCGCGCTGTCAATGCTGCCAATACCAGACTGAATCGCAGGTGTCTGCATCAACCCTATATTCTGCGGTACAAACTCAGATACTCCGATTCCTTGCTTCGCATTCAGGTTTATCAGATTGAAAAAGCTAAAAGCCGAATCAAAAGAAAATGGGCATACAAGACGGAAAAGCACAGGAGCCCAAAGAATATAGGAAAAGACCTTTGGTGCTTTTTTTAACAACAGGCGGACAAGAATAACGCCAATAGCCACATATGAAGCGGTGATGCTCATGTTCAAAATATTTATAAATAAATCTTGCAGCAAGCTCATTTCACCGCCTCCTCTATAATCCGCTTCAGTTCCTCGGCCTCCTGTTCAGAAAGCGTACGGCCGCTCAGGAAGGCAGTCAGAAATTTCGGCAGCGAACCGTCAAATGTTTTTTCCAACACAGTTCTGCTTTCATATCTCTGCACATCTTCACGCTTAACCAATGAAGTAACGGTCGCATCCCTGTTTCGCAGGATACCGCGTTCACAAAGCTTTTTTAAAACAGTGTAGGTGGTTGACTTTTTCCAGCCGAGCTTATCCGCACATAGCTTTACAAGCTCAGTGGAATTGATTGGCTCGTTGTCCCAGATTATACTGACAAATTTATATTCCGCATCAAACAGCTTATATTTCTCCATGCTATTGCCTCCCTGGGTTTATTTTAATAGACCTAATTAAAGTCTATCGCGTTCGACCCAATATGTCAATGGCAAAATATGAATTAAATTGCATTTTTGCAGATCATATTGATTTTGTTAAAGCACAAAAAGATTCAAGTTATAGACATGTTCCCGCGAACATATCAAACTATTGCAAATTACGTCTTTTTCGTCAACACAACTCTGCCCGCCAAAGACCGCCCCGAAAGGCGGTAGATATGTTCCCTTGCACAGTCACACAAACAAAAAAACAGGGTTTTCCTGTATCCTGACCACCCGCCTGCACTCTTTCGGCAGGTGGCAAAATACCGGAAAACCCAGTATTCAAGCCATTTTTCAAGCATCTATTTGTTTTTTACATTTGTCATCAATACCACGCACTCCACGTGCGTTGGGGCAAAGGTGCAAGGGCGGATGGGTATAACTTTTTTATTTCTACACTCTGCAGTAATAAAAAATCAATCTTTTATGTACAACCCGTACGTTGTAAAGATATTACTTCTTGCCTAAACGAGTATCGTTCGGCGACATCTTACTTCGGGCCGGTCAGTTCATCTTCAGTCGGTTTCCTTGCATACTGAACTAATTCAACGCGACATGCACCATATTTTTTGTAATTTTCTCTTGCCTGTAACAGCGTTAAGCTGCGATTTTCGTCACTTGGCTCATTTTCGCTTGAAATGAATACGTCATTTTCCCAATAGCAAACAGGGCAAATAAATGCTACCGCAGCTTCCGGTTCAACGGGCAGAGTATAATTACCGCAGCATAAACATTTATATTTCATAATATACTCGCATCCCTAATCGTTTTATATAGCACTGCATAATCGCATTTTTTAGCTCCTATATCTAAAAGGCTATTAAGCGTTATTGTTTTTTGTTCAGGAACCGTTTTGTTTAAAACAGCTGTTGGTAAAACATAAAATTCCCATTGTGACAGGTCAAGCGGATCAAGGGTATCTTGGTCTATGTGTTTTAGCAAGCAAAATACATAGACATCGGATTGATGCTTTTTCTCTGCATCAAATTTATTGCTGACGCTGTCCCAGCCGTAGGTAGGCTGAATGCCAAAGCTGATTTTTGAAAGACTTTGCTGTTCCCAAGACTGAAGATAAGCGGAAGATTTTACTTCTACGCGAATGCCCTCCTTGGAAAGCAAATCATATTTGTCCCATGACACACTAATACCCTCTGTAATGCCAAGGGCCATGGCGACTATGAATTCGGCCAGTCTGCCTCTTTCGGTATTGCCAACAAGATCAGAGTACGCCCAGGCCCAAAAATCTCTAAGCGTGTAGGCATCATCGCCTGCATTCAAGAATTGTTCGTCGCCCGACTTTTTCTTTATTTCAACGGCAGGGTATTTACATCTGTCTTCAATAGATTTCTTTCCCATATTTTTCCCTCTATGATATCTTCTTTACATAAAATTCTTCCGGTACCACTCATGCAGATCCTCAGTGGTTTGTATAATTTTCGCTATCGTTGCGCCATCATAAATAAATTTATAATATTTATCTCGGAAGTCATCAATTGTACATATTTTAAAATGCCATTCTCCGGCAAAAGTATGGTCGGAAATCCAAGTAAAACCGTCTTTGGTCTCTGTACCGAGCTTGCCTTCAATTTCGTGCCCCCTGTCTGGAGGGGACAAGAAGCGCAGATTTCCTTTGTGAATATGCACATCCATAGCTAAATTCTGAAAGTCTTCTTCATTTGGGAATTTCACGGCATAAACAGCGCGTCGGTCAATCAAGCTATCATCTCCACTCCAAAGGGTTATTGTAAAACAGCATCGGTCTTGAATAATTCATCTAAAGCATGGTTGTCCGCTATAGCACGCACTTTGTTTCTTGTGGAAGCTTTAGACATATCAAGCCTGTAATAATGCTCTGATCCGTCCGGGCCTCTCATTTTTCTTATAAGCTGTATCCTCCCGAATAACGCCCAGTGGCTTTCTGCGAATTTTGCCAATCCTTTTGCTTTTTCGCAGTTATCGCTCCGGCTGGGGTCGTGCGGTTCAAGAATATCAAAAATATATCCATGCCCATCCTTTCTGACAATAATTAGGTCAGGATACATAGGAGCTACTACACCGGCTTTTTCATAAGGTACTTCAAGGGACCATGATTTTCGGTCAAGATTTCTCAACCAGGCAACAGCCCCTCGGGCCAATTCTTCAGACAATACCTCGCGTTCCCAAGTGTTTAAGCTTATTTTAAACCGGCCGTTGTCATCAACAAACAGGTGCTTTTCGTAAGTGGCTGCATCTGCCGACAATGAAAAATCTATAACACTGGGAAGCTGCCATGGAACAGCAACAGGTTTTTCGGACGAGAACAGCAGCTTGTCATATAAGCTTCTGCGGGCTTCCTTAAGCTGGGAAATAGCTCTCTTATTTGCTTCATACAGATTGTCAAATTCATTGTCGGCAAATTCATTGAGCCTTTTCATGGCTTCAGCATCATTGACAAGGACAATCACTTCGACTTTAACTTCCACATGATCCCTGGCACTGTGTTTTATCCAATAAGCCATATGAAGCCCATCGCCAAGGATTTTCCCGGCCCGGTTAAACAAGTTGTTGATGTCAAATTCCGTAACAATATACTTGTTCGCTGATTCCATAACATAGGCGTTTTCACCAAAGTCAAAGGCCAAAGCTTTCATGTCAAATCCGGTTATTGCTTTTGCCTTTTCGTCAAAGGCTCCATCTGCTTTGAGCCGAGCAATTTCCTCATTCATTTTTTCAACAATGGCATTTTGAACGTTGCGCTGCGCGTCAAGAGCAATTGCATCCTGTGTAAGAGCGCGCGACAATGCCGACAGGCGTTTTAAGGGCTGCTGCTTTCTTGCGGCATCTATCTTATATGTAATCAGATTATTCATCGAAGAAAAAACATCTGCGAAATCGGAATTTCGCTTTAAGGAAACAAGCTCCTTTGAAGTACCCGTTTCGGCCGGTACAATATCTTCGCTTTTGTTTAGGGCCTCAATAACAGATGAAACCGTTTCCTCATCGTAATAGGGCAGGAACAGGCTGACATTGTTGAGCTCCGCATCCGATTGTATCCTTCTTGCCAGCGGCGTCCTCACCATTCTGCCTAAAAGCTGGGCAATATATGTGTAATCCTGGGCGCTCCGGAAGGACATCATCACTTCAGCGCGAGGGCAGTCCCATCCTGTTGACAGGTTCATCTTAAAGAAAACAACATTGATTTCTTCGTTTTCTTCTATGCGGGAGGCCTCCACACGCGGGATGTTGATCCCGCAAAGATTGATGGTATTCTGGTCATTGAAGGTGTGAACGACTTCGCCATCAATCAGTTTTCTCCCCAGCGTTTCCTCAAGCATTGTCAAGCAAGCCTGCATATCGGTTCTGGTGTATGTGCTGTCGTTTCCGTCCTCAACCTGGACTACTAAAATTGGTTTAACGAGCTTTTCATTCTCCTGCTCGCAGTAATTTTTCCAATGCTCTTTCTTTTGCAGCCAGTTTTCTATTGCGCCTTTAAACATGGTCATATCAGCATTGATTGCGATATCCGGATAATGGATGATGACCCGGTCTTTGAGGAGGCCAGATTCACGGACATCTTCGGGTTTAACAATAACTTTATGTACTGTGGAGGATGTGTCCGCCAAAAGCTTTTGGAAGCGCTGCGGCGTAGCAGTGATGCCAATAACCAGCGGCATTTGGCAAAGCCCGTCTTCTGGGCTGCCTAATAAAAACTTCTGCATGATGGATTGTGCCGTGTTTTCAGCCCGGGGACTTGAGTACATTCCCCTATGCGCTTCATCAATAATAACATAGAAGCTCTTGGGGCTGGCCTTAGCCGTATTGGTCAGCGTCTCCCAAATGGTATATTGGCGGGCATCAGACTTCTGTGTCAGCAATTTATCGGTGCCGAGCTTTTGCGTATTCAAGAAATAGATGTTTCCGCCCTCAAAGTATTTTGCGTCGTAGTTAGAATCAATGGTGACAAGCTGCCTCACTCTGATTTTATCCGATTTGCTCTCGATTTTAAGGCGCGTCTGTTCATTCAATTCAGGCATATCGGACAGCCATATGATTACAGCGTCAGGCTGGCTTTCAAAGTCGGCGGAGCCAAAGAAAATATCTTCAAACAGGGAAGTCATGACGATTGTCTTGCCTGAGCCGGTCGGCGCAGAAAACGAAATCACCTGAGGATCGCCGTCATCCAATAATAAGTGTGCTTTGGCTATTTTCGATTTTAATTCTTCCAGGGCGTCTTCCTGGAAAGGGAAAAGCGTATCTCGCATAATCAAATCCTCCTGCCGTTAATAACGAAATTATCGATATAATCCCTGTAAAGCTGGGTAATATTCTCCACGTCAAATTGGGAGGCCATCTCCCTAAATGCTTCTTCAGAATTTGTGACGATAAATACATGAGATATATTTTTTCTTGCAGAAATTTGCTTAACAAATTCCGCAAAATGCGTTTCGTCAATAAGGACAGCAAAGTTGCTTGAAGCAGGGATGAGCATTGCCGGCAATTCCGCGTCTTGTTCCAACTCCGGACGTTCTCCCACGGCACCGGCTTTCAGCCAGAGCATTGGCAGGATCTCTCTAAACTGCTGCCCGAGCGCCACGCTGTTTTTATCCAAGAACCCAAGCTTAAAATACTCAACGTTTGCTTTAAAACCCTCGCTCATCGGCTTTTTAACATCTTCAAGCACGATAATGTTTCCAAGCAATTGTTCGATTCTTTCTTTTATTTCATTGAACAGCGCATTATTCCGCGTTACAATATAAAACTCTGAAATGTGATCCTGGTCTTCCAATGCGGACAGCCATTCCTCGTAAGCCGAATCATCGAAAAGGATAGAAGCAGGGTGTTTGTCTGAAACTATGTATTTAGAATCAGCTTTGACTAAAGATTGCGGCAATTTGTCCTTCCCAAGCAGAGAAACCAGTTGCTTTTTGTTTTTAGCTGAGTTTAACGAGTTTATGTCAGTAAAACTAAGCTGTAAAAACTTGCGCTCTTTTTCTTTACTTACTTGTATAGCCGTGAAATAATCACCTTCAAGCTTTAAACCAGCACTGTTTATACCCAAAATTGAGTTTTTTGTTCTTGGCCATGTAATAGCCTGGCATATTCCCTCTTTTTCCCACTCCTTGTCACCGTTAACAAAGCCCTTCTTAATCAATTCTTTTGTAACATCTTCGGAAACTTCATTGTTTGTAACCATGATGCATCTACGCCTGCCGTTATCCTCATAATTCAGCAGATTGACTGCATGCAAGGTGGTGCCGCTTCCGGCAAAGAAATCAAGAATCAAGGCATTCTTTTTGCCCCAAACAGCAAACCCTATAGCGTCTTTTACCGCATATAAGGATTTGGGGTAAGAGAACCCGCCTCCGATAATTGTTTTTATCATATTTGTTCCGTGAGCTTCGGCGTTATATAAAGGGTCTGTCCAAATTGTTTTTGGAGGTTCGCTTTCACGCCTTAAAATGATTTCTAATCTATCGCCGTTTTGTTCAACAAACATTCTTTCGCGGACAGATTCTACGGTATCACGGCTATAACGCCATTTCTTTTCAATGTTGTTTCTATCAATAGGCCAGACCTCGATAATTCCATCTTCGCGATAAACAGTTTGTCCTGATGGGTGAAAATCATCTTCTGCAACCTCACCAAAACCAATAATATTATGGTTTTTATCCAATAAGATTGGATAAAAACAGGTTGCCCCTTCATAGCGCCCAGACGTGCTGCCCCATCTGCGCAGATTATACACATCTCCACCTGTATGTTTTTTCCTGAAAATAGTACTGCTTTCCGTGATGGAGTATATTGCATATTCATGTGTGACAGAAAATTTATCACCCTGTGTTCCACCGGGATTATGCTGAATTGATACTGGGATGTGCTTTCTTTCCGGGAAAACATCATTTAAAAGCATCCACAAATGAGCATATTCATTATCATCAATTGTAGTAATAAGTACACCATCATCTCTTAGCAATCGCTTTGCAATCTTTAATCTTCTTTGCATCATGGAAAGCCATTTGCTGTGCCGCCAATTGTCGCTGCTGTCTACATAATCGTTGTTATACTTCCAGTCGCGGGCCCCTGTATTATATGGCGGGTCGATATAAATACAGTCTACCTGCTTGGGATAGAGGTATTCCAGTAACTGGAGCGCATGGTAATTATCCGCTTCAATTAACGTGTGCCAAAGCGAATCGTCGTCTGCATTTTTTACTTTGTCCATCGGGATTAATGTTGGAAAGATCGGTTCGCCAAATTGAGCTATGACAACCAATTCGCCAACGGGAATATCCGTATTTTCACCGTTGGCTTTGTTTATACATGTAGCACGGCCATCTTCAATGTTTGCAACAAAGTAGATGTCGTTTATTTTTTTGCCTTTTCTGGCAACAATACTCCCTTTTTTTATGCTCGCACCGTATATTGGTGTGCATTCAGGTAAGTGTTCCTCAAAAACAAGGCCGAACTTTTTATTGTTGTTAATCCGTTCAACTTCTTGTGTCAATCTATCTCTAAGAGTTTTATCTTCAATTTGCTTTATTAGATCATTGATTGCAGCCATCTTTTATCCCCCACAGTGAATATTAGCGTGATTGCCGTGTGTCCCTTGAAACAGGCTTAATGCGTTTTTGTATCGTCAACAATCTCCATAATATCTGAAATATCACAGTTTAAAGCTTTGCAAATCTTCACAAGTACATCCGTTGTTACATTTTCATTTTTACCTAATTTGGCTATGGACGTTTGGCTGATTCCGGCTGCTGCACGCAAATCCTTTTTCTTCATATCTTTATCAATCAACAGCTTCCAAAGCTTTTTGTAACTGACGGCCATAAATTGTCACCTCGCATGATTTTTCATAAAATTTATTTAATATTATATCATGCAAATAGCTGTATAGCAATAATAATAACCGAGAACGCGTAGCTTTACTCTGAATACAGGATATTTACAATTAACAAATATAAAATAACTATGAATTATACTTGACAAATATATTTAATATTGTAAAATAGTATTATAAAATCTTTAAGTGAGGTAAATGCGATGAATAAAGTTTCAATCAGTGAAAAAATTCCCGAAGATTTTAGACGCAGACTGGTTGACTGCATTAACATAGCGCTTCAGGACGACTTGCCTAGATATTTGGCTGAATTTCATCCGGAGACTACAAATGGTGTTCCTCATCAGATCGGGGATTGGATCAATACAAATATCAAAAAGCATCTGATCAGCGGTAATGTGGATGTAATGCAGTTTACCCGGCACAGTTGGAAAGGGAAAATTGTTATTGATAGTGAGAATAAGGTTACATATTCCATTATGAGAGCCAAAAGGCTCCGACAGATCCGCCGCGAAACGCGGGAAAGGCCTCATTATTTGCAAACTATTGTTTCAGTATTAAATGAGGGTTTTGAAGCTGACACAAAACAAATGACCCTAGTTGATATGGGGTTTATTGGTTTTGACGAAGAAACGCTGAACAAAGACTATGCGACAATATTCAATGGGCGAATTGACAAAGGTGAAGGATATTTGCACTGCGTAGTGGCCTATGAAACGGAGCACAATGAAATTACTGACATTAGAATTTGTTTTCTGGACAAAGACCTTGATGTAATCGATGAGGTTTCTCTTAATGAGTATATCAAACCAGACTTTGCTAAACTTACCAGTGTCGAGCCTCCCGAACCAACCATTGAGGAAGAAGAACAGCCTTCCAATGCTGGATTGCTGTCACTACGCAGTTCTATGAACGGCAATGAAAACGGCAGTCCTGTAGCAGTTAGGGAGGAACGGAAGCAGGCTTGACATAAAATTATTTTTATGTTGGAGATGTGAACCATGACGAACTTACTTAAATTTCAAGGTGAACGATTAAAAAGTGCTCGGCAATATAGAGGTATGACGTTAACAGAACTTGCGGCTGCTACAGATATCAGTAAGCAGTCTCTATCCCTCTATGAAAATAACAAAAATAAACCGGAACTGAAAAATGTGCTTCTTCTGTCTAGGGCATTAGACTTCCCAATTGAATTTTTCAGTTCAGAAAGCTTTTATCAAGTTAAAACAGAAGCTACCTATTTTCGATCCTTATTAAGTGCCACAAAAAAAGATCGTACTGCACAGAGCATTAAACTCGAATATGTTGCGCAAATTTATGAAACTCTATTTGAAAGGGTTGTATTCCCGAAACTGAACTTGCCGGATATAAGCTTTAATGGCGGGAATGAAGATTATGCGTACGAAAATGACACAGAAGTTGCTGAACTTGAGGAAATCGCACAACAAGTACGAGACTTTTGGGGGCTTGGTCTTGAGCCAATCAAAGACCTGCAGTATGTTTTGGAATCAAACGGAATCATCATTACCAGCTTTGATGCCAATGCAGATAAAATTGATGCTTTCAGTCAGAGAACCATAATAAATGGAGAAGAAGTTTTCTTTATTGTAGTCTCAAAAAAAGGGCAATCTATTGCGAGAGCTCGTTTTGATATGGCACATGAACTTGCGCACATTTTACTTCATCCTTGGAGTGAAGATTTGGAATCAATTACCAAGGAGGAGTTTAAAGCTCGTGAAAGACAAGCAAATATTTTCGCAAGTGCATTTCTCCTTCCAAAAGAGAGCTTTAGCATTGATGTAGCTCACTATCCAACCAATTTGGAATATTACAGGCATCTGAAGAAAAAGTGGAATGTTTCCATTCAGGCGATGGTTTATAGAGCGCATCAGCTAGATATTATTACATCAAATCAATATCAATATTTGATGCGTCAGATTTCTAAAAATGGTTGGAAAACAAAGGAGCCAGAAGATAAGCCGTACAACTTGACTAGCAACCTTTTACAAAGCGCCTTGATACTTTTGATTCAGAATAAGCAGTTGACTGGTGCAGAATTTGTGGATGTTTTAAAAAGCAGAGGAATTGTGATGTATCCGAAAGAAATCGAGGAACTACTCGGTTTAAAAAAAGGAACACTTGAGCCTCAGGTTACAAAAAAGCCCGTCCTCATTCAGTTGAAACAGCAAGATGATGAATCCTGATCTAGAATAGATTCAGGGAGGAAATGTGGATAGGGCAAAAAGCTAATGAATTAAAGATTTTCAATATAAAGCATAATCCATTCTATTGGACACCTCTTGTGATGTAAGAGGTGTCTATATATATTAAATAATGCTTCTTTTCAATACACTGAATCCTGTTAAACTATGTAATTCTATAAAGGAACATAGTATCACCTTTCCTATGACAGGCATAGGGGAAAAGCTTCAAGGAATAGAGGAATGTAAAGTAGCCCATAAAGCACCTCCTAGTACATGTCAACTCTAAATCCAAAGTATACTTTGGTAATCAACTCTTCCGGCTGTAGGTGCGTATATAAACACAGTTCATTATAGTTTATGAGTTGACAGTGTACTAGTTTGTGCGAAGCAGTCCTTTCTGCTGTGGATATGATTTTAGAGTTGGCGTTGATGCAACGTAAGAGTAGGTTTTTCATATTTGTTTTAACGCGAGTGTGTATGTTTAAATCTGTTCCGCTTTTCTTCCACAGGTACAGCGCCTAATACAATAGTATCATAATTTGCCGTACCTTTGCTCTGGTAGGGAACAATCCCTTTTTCTGCCATAGAAGTATAGCTTCCGCTGCCCACAATAATGTGATCCAGAACTTTTATCTCAAGGGGATGAAAAATGTCAACAATTCTCTGTGTCAATGCCCTATCCTCCGGAGAAAAATTTTTAGAGCCTCCGGGATGGTTATGGGCTAAAATCATTGCATTGCAATCACAAGCAAGGGCATATTTCAATATTTCTCTTGGATAAACCGCCGTTTGTCCGATACTCCCTTCCGACATGGTCTTTGTTTCAATTATGTTGTTGCCGCTGTCTAAAAAAGCCACCATAAACCTTTCTTTATCCTTCATTCCTCCCAAAAGGGCTAAAAAATATTGGCCTGCTAAGGTTGATGAATTGAGCGTGACCTTCTCATTGCTTTCATAGATTTTCAAAATGTTGTAAGAAGCAATAAACTCATTGAGCAGCCCTATCTTTTCAAGCTGCTTCTCATTTAGTTCCATGATGTGGGGATGCTCCAGGATGTTAAGGGGGTTATTTCCTTTTACATACTGCTGGACCTTTTTATAGGGCAGTCCTGTTAAAGTTGTCAGCCCTTTTAGAAATTTCTCGGTATGCCGTATATCCTGCTTCATGCTATGCCCGCCCCCCTTTCTCATCAACTGTTTCAATTATGAACTTTATACTTTTCAGCTTCTCGTAAGTCTCAGGGGATAAGTCCACCGATTCAAGATGCAGAAAAAAATTTTTAATACCCATACTTTGAAAGCATTTATGAATTTTTTCTTTTGTATCCGCATCCAGGTCAATCAACTCAGCCAATAATTCCACACACTTTATATATTCCGTATCCCTTAATTTTTCTAAATTCATCTGTTTTTCCACCTTTCATATGATTTGATCATTAAACTATTTTGTTTATTTTCTGATGTCTTCTACTATGAGCTGCGATTTCTTATGTAGACAGGGTAATATCCGCCTAACTGCCGGTAAGCTGCATGAAAAGCTCTTGGTATTCGTCCTTCATCAGCTCATTCAGCATTTTTACCTGATCCGGATTGAAGCCGTACTCGGCAATCATGTCCGTATGGGATTTGGAGGTTATATTGATATGCAGGATGGTTTCGGTGGTGGTGATGGTTTCCGTGGTTTCATTGCCGTCCTCGTCAGTGGTGGTTACCGTTTCCTCATGCTCAACGGTTTCTATCCAATAGTCGATTTTGTTCATGTCCCAAAAGACGTCCCGCAGGATTTCCACCTTTGTATAGTCGAGGGTGGCAACCTCCATGCCGTTTTCCGGATCGGCAGTTACTTTTACCGCATAGACCGCCAGGATTTCCCGCCATTGGTTTGCGGAGATGCTGTCGCTACCGGACAGCTCCAGGGTGTCATGGGGATTTTTATCCTGTATCCGTTGGATTTCCGCCGTGAATTCCTCATTAAGCCGGTTGACAACCTCCGGCATGACCGGCGTGTTCCCATCGAAGCTTTCATTGGAATAAAATATGCCGAATGCTGAGCCTAACAAAAGCCCCGCAAGACATATCACAAGAATGACCACCACAGCTATCCAGCCGCCGACAGCAATCAGGGCGGTCAGGCCCTTGGCTGCCGCGATAATCGCCTTTATGACAGCCACCATTGCCTTCGCTGCTGTCTTTGCCGAAACAGCCGCCGCTCTTGCCGCCAGCCGCGCTGCCTGTGCCGCCTTTTGAGTGGTCTGAGCGGTTTTGGCGGTGGTTTTTGCCGCCTGCGAAGTCTTAACGGCAGCTTTTGCGGTATGGTCTGCGGTTTTGATGGATTTAGCGGCTGTTTTTAGTGTACCTTTTGTGGCTTCCTTTACAGCCTTGTCACCGGTTTTGACCGATCTTTGCGCCGTTTTTACCATACCTTTGGAGGCTTCCTTTATACTTTTAACACCAGTATCGGCGGCCTGCCTGATGGTGTGTCCCGGTGTGCTTGAGGAATGGAGGTCCTGTGCCGCTGTTTTTTCGGCCGGTTGAAAAAGGGAACGTTTAGCAGGTATTTGTTCGGATATCTGTTGTGATTGTATTTGAGCAATATTTTGATTTGCCGTCCGGATTTCACTGATTTGAAAAAATCGCTTTTTTGCTCTGCTTTGAACGAACCTGTGTTTTGCCAATTCATTTGGTTTCGACAGGGTAAATTTCCGCTTGACGATTTCCTTTGTCCCGGATCGCGCGGCATTCTGCTTTGCCGCCTGCTTTGCTCCGGATTGGGAAACGTTAGGTTTCACTGCTTCCTTTGCTTTTACCGAGGTTGTGCCATGCTCCGTTGCCAGTTTTGTTTCAGTCCGGACAACATCCCTGTGTACTGCTTCCTTCACTTCACTTGTAGAGGTGTGACGGGCATTCTCCCTGTTGGAATCGTTGTAACGCGAAGCATCTGCATCCGGCGCGCGGCGTTCCTGTATTTTTTCAACCGCCTTCTTTCCGTAGTTTCCAGCGGTATGTCCGGCTTTGCGGACAACGGTTTCTGCACCATGCCGGACGCTGCTTGAGGCATCGTCCACATAGTTGCCGTCCTCATTATGCCCGAGCCGTTCCGCCTGCTCCTTAGTGCGTATATAGGCGTTTTTTGCCCTGCGGGATACGTCCGTTGCCTTATCCAGCACCTTAATATCCTTGACAAACGATTTGGTCTTGATATCTTTCAACACACGCACCTCCTTCCGCAATTTGGTTGAGTCTTTTCAACGGATTTACCGCTCTGATCGGAAAAAATAAGGAGCAGGGCGCTCCATGCTTCTACAATATTCTGGATAACGCAGTCGGATGGCTTCAAAAAAGTAGGGAGCAAAGCCGCAGTCAAACAGCCAGTAGGGAGTAGAGCGGTTTTCGTTCCCTTCCTCCGTCCATCCGTTCCAGAGGTTAAAGGCAAGGCGGCACAGCCGTTGTGTGCTGCCGGTCTGCCATGCAGCCGAAAGGCCCTCCGGCTTTATGATGTCCTCCTTAAAGTCAAAGAGGGAGCGGATATGGCTTCTCGTTTCCGCGCTGATTCCCATTGTGTAGAGAAATGCTTTATGGAAGGTGTCGTTGTTGCGTGTCGCCGCAAGCATATCGAAATAAAAAGCCTCGTGTTCCTTGTTTGCAAACCGGATATTTTCCATTGTGTTTTCCTCCTTAATATGGTGAAGGGCTGACCGTAAAACCGGCCGGCCCTTCGCATTTGATGGATTGTCCTATATTTCCGCCTGTTCGCCGGGCTTTGTGGTCATCAGGCGGTAGAGCTTGGTGTTGCGCGGGAATTGGTCGGTGAAGGGGACAAGGGAGCTTCCCACTTTAATCAGCCCGTTGCCTGCGTCTACGTTGGTAATGTAGGAAAGCTGCAGGTCGGAAATGTTTAAGAGCCTGGCAAGCTCCATGCGGTCGGTGCTGGCCTGATTGAGCATGACGATAAATTCTGAGTTTGCCAGCATAGTACGCGCGGTATGGCTCTGCAAAAGGTCGTCCACGTTCTGCGTGATGCCCGTGCAAAAAGCGCCATACTTTCTGACTCGCTTCCAGAGCGTGAACAGGAAGTTGGCGCTGTATTCATGCTGGAACAACAAATAGATTTCATCAATAATAATGAAGGTATTTTTGCCCTTTGCCCGGTTCTGCGTGATGCGGTTGAAGATGCTGTCCAGCACCACCAGCATCCCGATGGGAAGAAGCTGCTTGCCCAAATCCAGAATGTCATAGCAGATGAGGCGGTTGCTCACATCCACATTGGTCGGCTTGGCAAAGGTGTTCAGGCTGCCACTTGTGAACAGCTCGATGGCAAGGGCAATTTCCTGCGCCTCCGGCTCCGATTGCTTCAGCAACTCCGCATGGAAGTCCTGCAAGGTGGGCGGGTTATCCCGGTAATTGCTTTGCAAGTACTTCCGGTACACGCTTGCGGTGCAGCGGTCGATGAGGGATTTCTGCTTTGCGCCCAGGTTCTGGCTTCCAATCAACTGCTCGCAAAGGGACAGCACAAATTCGGATTTCAGGATGACGGGGTTTGCGCCGTCGCCGTAATCCCTGTTCATGTCCATGGCGTTGATGTGGTTCGGGGAGGTGGCGGAAATATGGATGATCTCGCCGCCCATCGCCTTGACCAGCGACGAATATTCACGCTCGGGATCAATTAGGATAATGTCGTCGTCACTGGCAAGCATCTGGTTGACGATTTCCCGCTTGGCGGTAAAGCTCTTGCCGGAGCCGGACACGCCCAGAATAAAGCTGTTGCCGTTTAACAGGCGCTTGCGGTTGGCGATAATCATATTTTTTGAAATTGCATTCTGACCGTAATAAATCCCCCCGCTGTGGGAGATTTCCTGCGCGCGGAAGGGGATGAACACCGCCGTGCTTTCGGTGGTCAGTGTCCGGATGGCGTCGATTTTCCGCAGGCCGTAGGGCAGCGCCGTGTTCAGTCCGTCCATCTGCTGGAAGGTCAGGGTGGAGAATTGGCAGAGGTGCTTCCGTGCGGTGGTGAACAGGGTTTCGGTGTCGCTGTCAAGCTGCTCCTTGCTGTCCGCAATGTGCACCATTGTCAGGACGGCAAACATCATCCGCTGGTCGCGGGTGGTCAGGTCGTCGAGGAATTCCTTGCTTTCCTTGCGCTGCTGCTCCATATCATAGGGGACGACGGCGGAAAAATTGTTGTTCTGGTTCTGCCGCCTCTGCCAGTTGGTAATGTTGGTCTCCACGCCCAAAAGCCGGTTTTCCACCTCCCGTACGGCTTCGTCCGTGGGGATGGGGATGATGTCCAGGGACAGCATCATATTGCGGTTTAAATCACACAGCTCGGACACCATGCTGTCCTTGATGTAGCTGGCAAACTCCCGCAGGAAGATGACGCGCCCGTATTTGTTTCCCATGCGGAAGTGGTCCCTTTCAAATTCAAAGGTGTCAGGGCAGATATAGTCCTTGAAATCATGTCCTTTTCTCATGGTGTCGGACAGGTCGAAACGGAAGTCTGTTTCCTCGCCTGCACGGAAAAAGTCATGCAGGATTCTAAGGCGGGCGGTGGCGTCCAGCTCCACGCATTTTGAGCCCAGGCGGGAAAAATGGGTGATGAGGTCGGTGCCGATGCGGGAGAAGTAATTGCGTGCTTCTTCAATGTTCTTCTTCATCACCGACACGGTGACATATTTATCCTGCACAATGCTGTTTGCGCCTGTGGCCTTATCCATAAGCATTTGATTGTACTCCCTGCGATACTCATCCAGACCGTCGTATTTTAACGGAATGAGAATGGAGCTTTCAAAGTCCGCTTTATTTAAGCGGCGGTTGTTGATGGTGATTTTGGTGGTGGCTCCGCTGTCGAAGGAATTGAGAAGCTCCGAATAGGATAAAAACATCGCTTCCTTGTCCTCCTTGGACGCCACCGCGTAATTGATGTCCTCAAAGCGAAAGGATTTGGAAAACTTTTTGCCTACCCGGAAAATTCCGTCCGGCCAGATGGTGCGGATAGGGATGGCCTGTTGGACGCCTCTGGGGACGGCAAACCTTTCCTTATCCTGCTTCATGATTTTTTGCAGGGTCTTAATCATGGCGTTTCCATTCCTCCTTTTCGTGGTTTGCGATAACGTTTTTAAGTGCCTCATAGTAGATGTTGGTCGGATAAAAGGTCAGCTTTTTGGGCATGAGGAACTCCGATTTGATGTACGCCCATAAAAACTGCTCTGCTGTCATGCCGTGGTACTTGATAAAGCCCAGGGCTGCAAAGGGGAAAGCCCCCAAAACGCACATCCAGCTCACGGTCTCCGTGCCGAAGAAGCTCCTCAGGCCGAAATAGATGCCGATGGCTACGCCCACGGCCAGGACAGAAAAAATAAACTGCCGCAGGGACAGTCCAAAAAACATGCTTTCGGTATAATCCCGGATTTCCCGGTTGATCTTGACTTCCAAAAACAATCACCTCCAAAGAAAAATAGCGCCTCACTTGAAGCGCCATTGTATTGCTTGTCCTATCGTTCTTCTTGCTTTTTTCTAAGATTTTCTTTCTCCCTTTGGAGCTTGACTACCAAATCGTCAACCTTACGGTTCTGCTCTATAATTGCCTCATCTTCTGTGAGAGGGGCGCCTTTATTCAAAGCTTCACTTACAAGCTTGTTAAGTTTTTCCTTCTCTTTTTCCAGTTTTTCTTTGAGAGTCTCCTGTTTCATGCTGAAACCTCCTTTGCTTGTTTACGTTAATAAATCCTTATCTTAACGGTATATCGTTAGTATAAATTACCTCTTAATCTGTATCAACGGTATTCCGTTAACTATTTACCTGATAAATTGATAAGCTTTGATTAACGGAATAACGTTTAAGAGGTGGTAGAATGAATATTTCTCAAGCGGTAGTAAAACGCATTGAAGGGTTATGCAGGGAACGGAACCTGACAATCAATGCGCTCAGCAACATTTCAGGCGTCACGCAATCAACTGTAAACGATATTGTGAGTGGCAAGACATACAATGCGGGAATTGTCACTATTAAAAAGCTGTGTGACGGGCTCGGAATCAGTGTGCGTGAATTTTTTGACTGCGATTTGTTTTCCAATCTGGAGCAGGAGATAAAATAGTCTGTAATATGGGACAGCCTTCCATTCCTTTTTTCCATGTGCGATAATGGAAATATATATATACTGCGTGGAAAGGGGTGTCCATTATGCCAATCGCAGCATTTATTTCCCTTTGCCTTACGGTGGGATTGCTCATTCTCTCTTTTATATTTAAAGCAGCCGGTAAAATTCGGCTGACGATTCCCATTCCTTGCTTCCTGCTGTTCAGTACCGTGCTGAACAAGTGGGCAGGAGAACATGAGACTTTAGCATTCATCATTCTTTTCTCGCTGCTTGGCTTGACCGTGTTAAGCTGGATTGTGTCGCTTATAAAGGCGATACGGCGCAAACGTGACGAGAAATACCTTGAAGATGATGTCGCATGGCAAATCCGAAGGGCAAGAGAGATGGGCGTACCTCTTGACAAAATTCAGTTTAACGAGCATGGGGATTTGCTTGATCCAAGAACAGGGGAACCTGTTGTTTATGGGGAGGGTGTTCAGTTCAAGGATATATGACGATACCGGGCAATAATACCCGACTTCTCTTTATAATCCCATCATTTCTCGCACCACCCGGTCGGCCATTTTTACTGCGCCCACTAGCACCAGCATGTTGAAAATCAGCTCCCCTACATAGGACCACACCATCGTCACGGCGCTGGCGCTGGTGTCTACCACCGGGGGGGAGGACGCAAAGACGGAAAAGATGACGCAGGCCAGGACAATGATGGCCCCTTCCAGGCACACGGCGGCATAGCCTTTCAAAAAGGCTTTCCCTATGCTCTGGCTTGGTTCTCCGGCAAAGGAGGCCAGAGGCACCGGGGCGATGGCGGTATATAAATACAATTTAAAAAACCGGCCATACACCGTCAGGATCATAATGAAGGAAAACACCGTGATGAACAGGCCGCCGATGAGTGTTACCGCCCATAGCGGGATGCTGTCTAAAAATCCGCAGTTTTGAATGGCCTGCACGATTGTGTCCGGCAGGACGGTTTGAGTGGCTGTCCCAAAGCCTGAGCTGCCCATGATGGTGGAGATAATCCCCTGCACGATGTTGAACAGAGCCATCATCAGCTCCAGCCCGTAGGTAACGACGCCTTTGGCCAGGGCGAACCGTATGAACAGCTTCAACGCTTGTTCCGGCCTTTTGACTTCGACAAAGCTGCCGCAGGTTTTCACCACGCCGATGACGAAAAACAGCACCAGCAGGGCAAGGCCGGTGGCCTGCAGCGCCCCGTGGATATTCACAATAACGTTCCAGATACCGCCGCCTTTAAATTCCGTGGGGGACTGGGTTACAAGCTGCCAGATTTCCGCCAGCTTGTTATTCCAGGTTTCCAGAGCATTGTTCAGATTATCAATTACCCAGTTGCCGCTTCCCAAATAAACTCACCTCATTTCCAAGACAATGCCCGCGCATGAAGCGCGGGCCTGTCTTTACGATCGTTACCTGCATGGTTCATCCCTGCCGGGCATTTTGTCCCTGATGACGCCATACTTGTCATCCACATAAAATTTATTGACAAACGGGTTGTAGATTGCATGGCACTTTACGCCGTTATATTCGGCAAGATAATCGTTGTCACCCAGCCTCTTGAGTATGGTAGCTTCCCGCAGTTCGCCGTCCAGTGAATGAATGTGCATTTTTTCTTTAATGGGAAATTTGTTAAACATTGATATCAACCTCCTGTAATGAGATTCAGTATCTCGCGGGCAAAGGTTATAATCACCCCGCCGGCCAATGTCAGGAAGCCATTGGCCCTCTGGGACGGGTCATGGGATTTGAGGGAAAGGCCGATCTGCACGATGCCGAAGCCCAGCAGAATCAGACCGATGGCCCGGATCAGCCCGAATATGAAGTTGGACAGGTTGTTGACGACGGTCAGCGGGTCGTCGGCCGCATAGGCAGGTGAGGTAAAGAGGATCACCAGCACCAGTGCGCAGTAAACGGCAAAATTCCTTTTGGTTTTTTTGGAAATTTTCATGAATCATACCTCCTGATTTTTGTTTGTTAGGATTGAAGCATCGCTTCGAGTTCTTCCTCGGAGAGAAGCTCGTAATCGCCTTCTTCGTTTAAGGCTACGGCTTTCCAGTCCAGGGCGTTTTCGGCACCGCCGTGCCGGAAGGGTTGGCTGCCGCCGTCAACGGTCAGCTTCAGATTGGGGTGTTTTAAAATATCGTACTTTTCATCCATCACTGCCCGTTCCCCCCGGATGAACAGCAGGGCAAAGCGGTTGTCCAGCATCCGCACCTCGTCGGGGGTCAGAAGCTCGCGGCCGGACTGCTGGTAATTGGTGGAGTAGCTTCCGTTCCTGCCTCTGCTCAGTCCGTAGGTGTTGGTGTCGATGGTTTCCTTGCCTAAAAGCTCCGACACATACTTGTGGGTTGACTGCTCGTTGCCTCCAAGGTACAGGAATTCGTCGCAGTTTCCGACAATGGATTCCCAGGTGTCTTTGAACAGGGCTTTTAATTGTGCCAGGTTTTGCAGGATGATGGATACCGATATTTCCCTTGAACGCATGGTGGAAAGCAGCTTGTCAAACTCATCCGGCAAGGCGACATTCGCAAACTCATCCATGACAAAGTGGACATGGACGGGCAGGCGGCCTCTGTACTTATAGTCGGCAAGGTACATGAGGCTTTGGAAAAGCTGGGTGTAGAGCATCCCGACAATAAAGTTGAAGCTGCTGTCGTTGTCAGGGATCACGGCAAAGAGCGCCGTCTTTTTTTCCCCGATGGAGGACAGCTCCATTTCGTCCACCGTGGTGATTCCCGCAAGGGTGGACAGGTTGAACTTTTCCAGCCGGACGCCCAGACCGATTAGGATGGATTTGGCGGTTTTGCCCGCAGCCAGCTTGAAGATGTTGTACTGCTTCACCGCCAGGTGCTCCGGTTCCCGCATTTCCAGCCGTTCAAACAGCTCGTCAAGGGGGCTTTGGTAGGTTTCGTCATCCTCCCGGACTTCGGCGGCGGCGATCATCTCCATGACCATCGGGAAATTTTGTTCTTCCTTCGGCGCTTCATAAAGAAGGTAGAGAATCAAAGCCTCCAGCAGCGCGGTTTCGGAGTGTTCCCAGAAGGGGTCGTTGGTGTTGCTGCCTTTGGGCGTGGTATTGCGGATCAGGTTGGTGACCAGCTTTAACACGTCCTTGTCGTCCTTCAAGTAGGCAAAGGGATTGTAGCAGTGGGACAGGTGCATGTTGATTAAATCCAGCACCTTGATTTCGTAGCCATTTGCTTTGAGCAGGTTCCCCGTGTCCCGCAGGATTTCGCCTTTTGGGTCGAGTACGACGAAAGAGGTGTTTGCCTGCATGACGTTGGGCTTCGCGTAAAATCTCGTCTTGCCGGAGCCGGAGCCGCCCACCACAAGCACGTTCAAATTTCTCTTGTGCTTCCGGCCGTCCAGGCCGATGCGAACGTTCTGTGTCAGGATTTTGTTTTTCTGCGGGTCTTTGTCCCGGTACTTTTTATTGACAGCCGCCGCGCCGCCCCAGCGTGCGCTGCCGTGTTCTTCCCTCCGCCGGTAATTGCGTCTGGTGGAAAGGTAAATCCCGATGCCCATGCCGTATGCGGCGATAAAAAGCAGGATGCACTTGGGCGTGTCGTCCACCCATCGGATGTCAAACGGATTGTTCACTGCCGCTGTGAGGTTGGCAAGGATTTCGGGAAGCCCGCCGGAAAGGGAAGGGGCGGTCAAAAATGCCGCCCACACCACAGGAATTAAAAAAACCGCAAAGAGTATCAGGCTGCTCCTTGCAGTTTCATCGCGCCTCATCGTGGCTCCTGCGCTTCTGTTTTTTTGTCGGGGCGTCAATGGTTTTTAAAAGCAGTTCGTCCACGGCATCGGTGGGCCGATCTTCTTTAATCAGGTCGTTTCTGTGCTCATTCAAGGCGTTCACCACAACGCCGTATTCGTAATCGTCCAGGGTAAGCACCCTTTCTTCTTCCTTCATGGGCAATCCCTCCTAACGTTCCGGCTCCTGCCGTATTTGCTGCCTTTGCTGCGAAAGCATCCGGTTCATCCTGCCGGAAATCTCACCGGCAGCTTCCCTTATGACCGAAAGCTCGGCGCGGATCTCCTGCGGGTCCATGCCCTCCAGCATTTGAGGAGCGCGGTCAAAGCGGTAGCCGCTTGTATCCACGCCATATTGCTTGCAGAGCATATAGGACACGCAGTAGGCACGGAAGGCGTGGTCGGAACGGCGGTAGCTACCGTCTCCCGTATCCATTTCCGCGTGGGCCAGCTCCTGGGACAGGGCACGGAAAATATTCCCCGCATCCATGCCTTTTCTGATTTGGATTTCCCTCGTGTCCGGCCGGTACAGGGCGTTTGTGCCGTCCGGCAGGGCATCGCTGATGCGGATAGGCACCGGCGCATGGTCCATCAGGGCTTTGATGCGGGTGCGGTCGTCGGGATAGGTGGGTGTTTCCCGTTTGCGGCTGTTTCCGGTCTGGGAAATGTCAAACATCTTTTTCAGGTTGTAGCTGATGCCGACAGTGCCGTCGTCACGCTGGTATTCCTCACCGGGCTCCAGGATGTAGAAGCCGGTTTCCTTTTTGCGGATGTAGGCACCCTGCTCCTTCCAGGTGTCAAAGTCAGCAATGCGGGTGGCGTCCGGCTTCTGCGCAAGGATTAACAGGGCATTGGCCACGCTGTAGCGGTCAAAACGGCTCTGCACATCCAGGTACTTCTGGAAGGCAGCGCCGTCCTGCGCCACGGTTTGCGCCGTGTCGTCGATCATGGCGTAAACCATTTCCCGCTGCTCCTGCTTCTGCTGCTTCCATGCATCTTTGTCAAAAGGCCGGTCGTTTCGGGGAGCAGGCTGTTCGCTTTCCTGCCGGAAAAGATCGTCGAAACTGCTCATAACTCTTACCTCGCTTTCGATTTTGGTTTTTTTGATTTTGGTTGCTGCCTGTTTGATTTGGCGTTCTGCTTTATGGCCTGCGGCTGCTCTTTGGCAGGCTCGCGCCTGGGTTCCGCCTGTTCCTTTTGAGCGGCCTTGATTTCCCGCAGTTCTTCCCGGATTGATCTTCTCGGCGGCTCAATAGCACCCTCGGCGGCTTTCCCGCTGCGCTCTGAGATAGGCTCGGACGGAAGGGGTTTCTCCGCCGTCGCCGTCGTGGGGTTTGGGTTGTCCGGTTGTTCCTTGACCGGCTCCGGCCGGTCGGGCTTTGCCATGAGTTCATGCAGAAAATCATCCGCGCTTTTTTCGGCGGGCGTTCCTTTTTCGGGAGGTGCTTTTTCGTCCGGGCCTTCTTTGTGCGGTGTATTTTCCTTCTGCCTGGCGGTCCTGGATTTCTCGATTTCGTTCTTGATGCTTGCCGTATCCACGGTGGCCAGCTTGAAGCGTTCCACAATGCGATTGATTTTGGAAGCATCCTCCGCCCGCACCATGATGTCGCACATGCCGTCCGTGTCATTTTTGTCACGGAGGGCGCAATAGAGGACGCCGTAGCGTTTGGCCTCCTGGCAAAACTTCTTTAAGTCCTCGTTGCGCACCGCAAAGACTTTCAGCTCCTTGCCGCTGCGCAAAAGCCCCTCCAGACGGATTTTGCCCTTTGTTTTCTTTTGGCCTTTGAGGACGGCATACAAATAGGTGGCCAGGTTTTTTGCCCCCACGCCGGAGATTTTGGCCATCACCTCAATCCCTTTAAGGCTCATATTGACGATTTGATCCGCTGCGTCGGTCCCGCTGTTCATAGGTTTTTTCCTCCTTTCCTTGATGGATTTCCTCCTGTTTGATCCGGGATAATTTTTGCTTCATTTCTTCGGAACGGGACAGGATGCCCGTACAAAGCTTCACCTCATTCCGGAGCAGGGACAGCTTACCGGAAAGCTCTGAAATCTGCTGCTTGCATTTCGTAGCCTGTGTATCGTCCTTACACCGGCGCAGCCGATGGTAAAGAGATTTGCGGGCGTCGGACAGGGCTGCCATTTCCTGCTCCAGTCCGTTCTGGTACGTGAGAAGCTGCTCCTTGTTCTCAATGTGATGAGTACACAGCAGCTTGGTTTGAGCAATGAGTTCATCCAAATAGCGGATGTCCTCGCGCAATAAAAAATGCATCCGTTTGCTGGACGCACGATGTTTTGGCAAAATGCCCATTTTGTAAAGGTAGTGGAAGTATAACGCCTGCAAGCCCGTGAGCTTTCTTGTCTTTTTGGGATTAAGTCCGCCTTTGACAGCATAGCGTTTTCGCTTCGGCTCCGGCAGGACTTCCGGACGCTTCGGGGCGCGGTTTTGAAGTATCCGCTGCTTGATGGCGTCCTCGGTGTAATCGTCACCCAGGGTTTTCAGCCGGACAAAGCGTTCCTTTCCCGGAGGACGCACCGCCATGTATTTTACGCCGGTTTTTACCTCGTAGCCCTGCTTGTGTAAAGCAGCGATAAACTGCGTGAAGGTCATGGATGCGGCAATGGTTTTGTCTATATCCTCGCGGATGAGGCCCCGCCAGGTGGGTTTGCCTTCCTGCTCGGCCTTCCATTCTGCGTAGTGTTTTGATTTGCCCTTTTGCGGGTTTTCTATGACAGACAGGGAATATTCCCGGCACAGCCGGTCGGAGGTCTGCCGCATGAGGGCGTAGGTGGCGTTGTTGTCGTAATACCGCTTGCCGTCCATGAAGGATACAGAGTTAAGCACAAAATGATTATGCAGATGATGCTTATCAAGGTGGGTGGAAACCACCACCTCAAAGCGCTCGCCCCAAAGCTCCTGTGCCAGCTTTACGCCAATGGCATGAGCGGTTTCGGGGGTGGCTTCCCCCGGAGCGAAGGACTGGTAGCCGTGAAAAGCCAGGATGCCGTCTGTTTTCTGGAATTGCAGCTTTGTCCGGGACATCTGCTCACAGGCGGTGACCGGGTCGCAGTTGATGCCGGTGACGTAAAACTGCTTTTCGGTCTTGGCATCCTGCTCGGTATATTCCAGCACGTTCCGCAGGCCCTGAAAATCGGGACTTGAAAAATCGAGGTTCTCGGTTTTTTCGGGATTGGTGGCATAGTCGATCACCCGGTTAAGGCGGTCTGTCACATCCCATATCGCCGTGGTTGCCATTATTTTCCCTCCTTTCCGGCGACGTGACCGCCGCCTGTATATCCAGCACGGCCTTGCGGAGCCGGTTAGCTTCATACTGGAACACCGTCCTGTCGATATGTCCTGTGGCGTTTGCCTTTGCCGCAATCTGGTTTAAGTTGCTGCCGATGGCGTGAAGCTCCCGCATCATGGCGTAATAGTCGGGTGGGGGAAGCTCTTTGGGCACGTAACCGTTGATGAGGGTACGGATAAATGCTTCCTGCGAAAGCCCTGTTTTCTTTACCTGCTTTTTTAACCGCTGGCATTCTTGTGCGTTCAATCGGAACGTTATTTTGATGCTTCTTTTAAGCATACGGAACCTCCTGTTCTGTTAAGGGTTTCAGGGATTATCCCTGACAAGCGAATAATGCTGGCATTATTCAGTGCTTGCTGCAACATAAGACAACTGTCTTGTGTTGTCATGAAAGTTACGATTGGTTTCAGATATCACCAGCCGAAAAAGAAAATCAGCGTATATATGCTACGCATTTGCCACTTTAATTTTCAACGACTCATGACGTTGCCCTCATAGCCTCGAATGAAAATCAAGATTGCTTGTTATATTAATTATGTTAAGTTGTCAAACTCCAGTATTTATAAGTATTTGAAGCAATTTTCACTTCTATTTTTGTAGCAATGATCAGGCAAAGCGTTATTTTGATTTTCACTGATAGGTTCATAAAACTTGAGCCTATTTTTTTATTATAGACAAAATAAAAAGGCGCTGTTTTCAGGTTTTCAGCACCTTTTTATCTTTTATATGAAATAATTTTACGGATTATGGATAGATTCATATGAACATATCTTATAAACGTTACCTAACTCAAGTTTGACAGCAAAAAAGCTGAATCCATTGTGCTACAAGGGTTTCAGCCTTCGTCAAATGGGCGTACCACTACATTCCCCATTTATTGGAAAATGTATTTGGTCTGTTTCCTAAACTCAGTTTGCTGAAACCATTGTACCACAAGGATTTGCATGATAACAGGAATAATATGGAAGTGTGCGGCACCACATTTCGGACTCTGACCAGATTTTTAGGCGAAGTCGAACCCTGGAACCCGCATGAAAAGCGGTTATTGCATTTTAAGTGCAACGGTTTTTGCTGGTTAACCGTCAAACTTGAGCCTAATCTATAATCCAATAAATTTTAAATATATTCAAATGAATCTATATCAATTTTAATATCACAACTTATTCTATTTGCATATCTCATAAAATCACATAATACTGGTTTAACTTCTTTTGAAAATCTTTCTATCACTTCTCTAAATTCCTTTTTTATTTCTTTTTCTGATAATTGTGGGTAATAGCGTTTTGCCTGTGATGTAGCAACTTCTTCAAATGCACATTTGTTATCATCAATAATGTAAGACATAAAATTTAAAGTGTCAGTCATTTGATAAAGAACTTCTGAGTCTGTATAGTTTTCTGATACTATACAATCATATAATAAAATAAAAGTTTTACATAAAGACAATATCTCTCCATATAAATAGAATGGCTTTCCATTCAAACAAATACTTTCCAACTTTTGTGTGAAATCTTTTACTTCCCGAAGTTTATTTGAATAACTTTTAAATAGTTGACTTATATTACATTTTACAGGTTGAGAAATTTTAAACATCTGCAATAATTTTTTGCAATATCCGTTTTCAATATCCCTTGCAGGTAAGACTACATTAAATGAATTCCTCTCACGTGCAATTTCTATTGAAGATGCAGTTGAATAAGCAATGCCATCAAAATTATTATTTTTCCTGACCCAAAGCAAAAGCAATTGAGGCATAATATATTCTTGAATAAATGATATATTTCTGTCGGCTACTTTCACAGAACAAGCAACTCTTAGGGGATGAGATGTTACATAACGTAATATATAATCATCTATTAAATCAAGATTGTCCTTATGGTTATAGTATTCAGTAGTCGCCTCTCTAATCAGATCAATGGGATTTTTTGAAAAATCTATTAATTTTAATGGAGCATTATCGCGCGGTTCAAAAAGGAATTGACTTATGGTAAATTCTTTAGGCATTCCGCACTCAAACCAACACAATTGAATAGAATCTGCCAAATATAAACACGGGTAACCAGCAATACTATATCTGTACGATTTTATCAAATGTCGTTTATCTATTGGTATATGAAATAAATCTTTTCTTGAATAACTTTCATCAGTACCCACCCTAATTCTGTAAAAATTGGGAATGGTATTTTTTTTGTTTATATCTATCTCACGAACAAATAGATAATTTTCAGCTTTATTCATTAAATTATCTAAATGACTATAAAGGTTTTGCATGTCTGCTGAATCATATAGTCGAAAAATTTTTAAAATGTCATTACAAAGTTCTTCAATAACATATATCTTATCAGATAAATTTTTATAAAATTCTTTTCTCAAGAAGCACTTCTGTGTGTCTTTTAGAGCTAATTTTAATGATTGTATATACTCCTCAAAATAATTTTTCAAAAAGTCTGATATTGGTAAACAGTCCCTGCTTACTGGTAATCTATGTTCTTTTATTACAGTGTAAATATTATCATATGGCAACATTCGGTGAATAATCTCCTTATCCACAATTTATAAACTTATATTGCATTTACACAAAAATTCCTATCATTAGTCTTAATTGACTTCTATTACGATTTATCAATAGGAATAATCTGAGCTAAATCATCTTCAACGTCAATCCCATAAGAAGAAGCGATCTGTCCAATCATAATTCCAAACACTCCACGCATCTCACCAATTGCTGATGTAAAAATCCAATTATTTATATTCCCCGGTCTAATAGCATTATTTCTAAAGTCATCGTCATCACGGCATTTACTTAAAAATTTATTGCATGCGTTTCGCATTGCGCGGACATAACTTTGTAGTTCAGATTTTTCATTTATGTTAGGAAGTTCTGATGTCAAAAAGTGTTTGATTTCCAATACAGAGCTAATAACGGGATGTACGGTTTCATATTCATATGGGGAATACAGGACTCGTTTTGACTCAAGAAAAATAATAATTTTTCGCGCAATCTTTCTCTGGCTCTCTGGTGGGTTCCAAGAAAGTCCAAACACAGGACAGCTTATTCCAGTCAATCTATTAAAAATTTCTGTATGTTTCAAAACAAGTCCTCCCTTATAAACTTACTTTCATTAGCCTGAAAACATTTACATCATATATCAAAATCTATCGCACCAGCCACCCATAATCCTGTCTGCAATCAACAATATAGTCAACAAACACCGTCTGGCCCTTGATCTGATACAAAATCAAATACCATTTCTCTACGAACATCTTGTGATATTTATTCGGAGGGATAAATTCTGCCTCCAGAAATGGAAAACGCTCCGGCATTTGATGCAGGGAACGGATAGCGTCCATCAGGTCATTTTTTACCTTGCGGGCGGCAGTAGGACTTCTCTGTGCCAAAAACCGTACATGACCCGCCAACATTTGGCGGGCACGGTCGGAAACAACCACCTTATATTGAACCTTCTTTTCCATGCTCCACCTCATCAATAATGCTGTCCAGATAGCTATCCAGTTCATCCGGCGTAACTCCTGCACGTCCTGCCAGACGGTCTTCCTCAACAGCCAGCAGTTCTTCGCGCAGCTTCAGCATTTTTTCGCGGCGGGTAAACGCCTCTATATCCATGACGACAAGATCTCCTTCACCGTTTTTGGTAAGAAAAACAGGTTCTCCGGTAGACTTGCACAAAGCCGCAATTTCATTGTAATTCTGCCTGATGCTTGCGGACGGTTTAATCTGCATGATATCAGCTCCTTGTAGTAACATTCTAATCATATTATACTCCTTTCATGCTATGATATCAATCAATTCTTCTTAATTATAACAGTTCGCGTTCTTGTGGCTGCCGTATTCTTAATACAATTCTCAGATAGTCGTTATAATCCTTTCCGCGTTTCGGAGGCTCGTCGGAAACAGTATAGATGGGCGGGAGGATGGTCTTGATAGTCTTTGCCGCCAGCCGTCCGGCCGTGTCGTTGTCCAGATGTAAAGCGATTTCCTTAATTTGCGGGAAGTCTTTTAAGTATTGCATGAGTGCGGCGGGTGGAGTACTTTCCTCAATAATCTTTTTCGGCATATAAATGCCCGCAAGGGACAGGCAGTTTTCCTGCCGCCAGTCCCTGCCGGAAAGCAATTCCAAAGTGCCGTATGACAATAAATCAATGGCGCTTTCAAACAGGTGCAGTTTGCTGCATTCGTTCCTGGCCGGAATAGAGAAGGAGAAGTGCTTATCGCTTCCATTGACTTCCCCCATAAACCGTTTGCCAAACGTACCACGGAGAGTAGCATATTTGGGAACGCCATGCCGGTCAAAGCCGATAAAGACGGCGTTGTGATAATCGCGGCTTTCATATAGCCGTTTGGTCCGGATGCAGTAGTCTATAATCTCCCGGTGAATGCCGCGCCCTATGAGGTAGGCAATTACACGATCGTTATTACTGTTTTTCTCCGGCAAAAGCAGTTTTTTGTGCTCAGCGGGTTTCTGTTGCCTTGGCGAAACAGGCGGTGTGACAGCCGCCTGTCCGTCTATCTGAAGCACCGCTTCGGGGAGCGTCATGCCCCGCACCTTGATGAGATAGTCCAGGGCAGAGCGCCCGCCGATGTTGCGCGACCACCAGCACCATTTCCCGTTGCTGATTTTCAGGCTGTCATGGGTACGTGTGGTATAGACGTTGCCGGAAAAGCGCACCAGCTCCTGCGGCTCGTAATATTGCAGATAAGTCAGCAGGTCCATTTGCTTTGCCCGCTCAATCTGCTCTGGTGTTACATAAGGCATGTTTTTTCACCTCATCTTTCATAGCCCACGGCTTTCTTTTCAGGAATGTCCATATCCTCGTCCGGTTCACCGTCGAACACCTCGTTTTCATGTTTATCCATGTTGAGCAAAATATTCAGCTCCGCCAGCCGCGCGGACTTTGCTTGCAGCTCCTGCTCCTTTTCAAAGGGGATGTCAATTTGTTCCTTTGCGGTTTCCATCTGCTGGCGGAGCGTTTTTAACTGTTCCCGGCAGTATTCCAGTTTTTTTGGTATTTCTGCAAGAGCATTATTGAGCCTTGTAATGTTGCCGTGGATGTCCGTGCCCAGTGTGGCCGTATGGCTCAGAGCGCCCCGAAGAGTGATCTGATACTGCTTATTGAAGCCGTCAAAGGAAAACAGCATGGAAAATCCCATGTAGCTGCCCAACTCCTGCGGCTCCGGCGAGGTCATCAGCTTGCAGGCTTCCAGGATGGCCGCGCCCGCCTTGGCCTTTTCGGTGTAGAGAACATCCTTGACCGTCATGCCCGGAAATTTGCTGTCCTCTGTGCCATCCTCGACAGATTTTGATGCGCTGTGGCGCTCGTACAGGGCAAGGTCTTTTTCATAGCCTGCAATGCGTTCCTCGGTGGATTTGATCTGCTGCGGGTAGTGTTTGAGCAATCTGTCCTCCAAAGCATATCGCTGGCTTAAATGGTTGGCTTTCAGCAATTTCAGCTTGGAAACCTGAATGTCCAAATCCATCTTCTCGCGTATGTAAGGATTACCTGTCGCCAGAGCCTTCACCTCGGCATAGGAAAGAGCCGTTTCATCAATGTCCTCGGCGCTTCTTACAGGGGATTTGGAAGTCATAATCTGACTGATAAAACGCTGCTTGTTCTCAAGTATCTGGTAGAGATAAGCGTCAAAGGTGTTTTCCGTCACATACCGGAAGATATGCACCTCTTCATTTTGGTTGCCCTGACGAATAATTCTTCCGCTACGCTGTTCCAGATCCCTCGGCCGCCACGGGCAGTCCAGATCGTGGAGTGCAATCAAGCGGTCCTGCACGTTGGTTCCGGCTCCCATTTTAAAGGTGGAGCCCAGCAGGATTCGCACCTGCCCCTTGCGGACTTTAGCAAATAACTCCTTTTTCTTCGCTTCGGTGTCGGCATCGTGGATGAAAGCAACCTCGTCGTCGGGGACACCGCGAGCAATAAGTTTTTGGCGCACATCGTCATACACATTGAAATTTCCATCGTTCTTTGGAATGGACAGGTCGCAGAACACAAGCTGCGTCAGCTTCTTATCGCTGTTTTCCTGCCAGAGGCGGAACACATTTTCCACGCAGGCGTTTACCTTGCTGTCCTCATGGTCGGGAAGCATGGGGCTCATCAGCCGCTGGTCAAGGGCCAGCTTCCGGCCGTCGTTGGTTATTTTAAGCATGTTGTCCTCATAAGGCTCCACCAGCTTGGCGCGCACCCGTTCGGCACGCTCCGCAAGCTCGGCCACCATGTCCTGCTGGAATTTGCTCGGCTTCACTGCGATATTGTGGTAGTTTGCTTTCGGTACGGGGAGGTTGAGCATATCCGCCGTCTTGATGTCCGCGATTTCCTTAAACATATTCATCAGTTCCGGCAGGTTGTAGAACCGGGCAAAGCGAGTTTTAGCCCGGTAGCCCGTGCCCTCCGGCGCAAGCTCGATGGCGGTTACGGTTTCCCCAAAGGTGGAGGCCCAGCAGTCAAAGTGCTGGAGCCCGTTTTTGCGCAGGGTTTCATATTGCAGATACCGCTGCATGGTGTACATCTCGGTGATGGAGTTGGAAATGGGCGTTCCTGTTGCAAAGATGACGCCGCGCCCGTCCGTCAATTCGTCAAGGTAGCGGCACTTCATAAACAGGTCAGAGGATTTCTGTGCCTCAGTCTGGGATAAGCCCGCCACATTGCGCATTTTTGTGTAAAGAAAGAGGTTTTTGTAAAAATCCGCTTCATCCACAAACAGCCGGTCAACGCCCAGTTCCTCAAAGGTAACCACATCATCTTTTCGGCTGGTGTCGTTGAGCTTATCCAGTTTGAGCTTTAAGGTTTTCTTTGTCTTTTCAAGCTGCTTGATGGCGTAACGCTCGCCGCGTTCTTCTTTCAGTTCCCGGATGCCGCTGGTGATTTCCGCAATCTGTTCTTCAAGCAGCCGTTTTTGCCTTTCCATGGAAATAGGAATTTTCTCAAACTGGCTGTGTCCGATGATCACCGCGTCGTAGTCCCCGGTCGCAATTCTTGCGCAAAACTTCTTGCGGTTCTTGGTTTCAAAATCCTTTTTGGTTGCTACAAGGATGTTGGCGGAAGGGTAAAGCTGCAAGAACTCCGCCGCCCACTGTTCGGTCAAATGGTTGGGTACGACGAACAGGCTTTTATTGCAAAGCCCCAGATGCTTGCTTTCCATAGCCGCAGCCGCCATCTCATAGGTCTTGCCCGCACCCACGCAATGAGCCAGCAGGGTATTGCCGCCGTACAGGATATGGGCTACCGCATCCACTTGATGCTTGCGCAGGGTGATTTCCGGGTTCATGCCGGTAAACCGGATGTGGCTGCCGTCATATTCACGGGGCCGTACGGCGTTGAAGCGGTCGTTGTAGATCCGCGTCAGCCGTTCCCGGCGCCTGGGGTCTTTCCATATCCAGCTTTGGAATGCCTCCTTGATGGCCTCCTGCTTCTGCTGGGCGATGGCGGTCTCCTTTTTGTTCAGCACACGCTTCTCAACGCCGTCCTCCTCGACGGTATCAAAGATGCGCACATCCCGCAGGTTGAGGGTCTCTTCGATAATCTTGTAGGCGTTGATGCGGCTGGTGCCAAAGGTCACATTGGCCTTGATGTTGCCGCTCCGGTCGTCGTTTTTGCCCTTGACGTTCCAGTTGGCGGTATAGGACGAATAAAAAACGTCGATGTAGCGCCTGTACATATAAGGAGTTTCCAGAAGCTCAAAGATAAAGTCCTTGATGACATCCGGGGGAAGCCAGGTCGCGCCGAGCCGCACGTCGATTTCAGACGCGCTCAAATCCTTCGGCTGCACCTTTTCCAGTGCCTTGACGTTTATACAGTAGATGTCGGGATGCATTTCGGCAAACCGCCGGGCGGTTTTGAGCTTCTCCCGCACATTGCCGGACAGGTATTCATCCGCCGTTTCATAATGCGCTTTCCCATTGGCGTCCGGCTTTTCGGGATTGCGGAAGACCACGCCTTCCAGGTCTTTAACAATTTGTTCCTCAGAAAGTCCGGTCAGGCTCTGCATGAAGGCCATATCGACACGGGCTTTTTCCGCGATGGAGATGGCCAGCGCTTCGGTGGCGGTGTCTACATGGGTGACTACGGTGCGCTGCCGGATAGTGCGCTTGGTGAACATATCCGCCTTGCGCTCCAGATTCCCGTCCTCGTCCAGAATTTCAAGCGAGCAGAGCAGGCAGTAGGAAGAATCATCCGAAAAGGCCATGTTGTTGCCGCGGCTGCTTAACAGTCCGTATTTTGCAGTAAACTCATCATACAGCTTATTCAGCTTGCGCTGCTGTTCCCGGATTATTTCATCGGTGCAATCCTCGGTCTGGTACTCGATCAGCTCGCGCACGCAGTCCCGAATGGCGATCATGCCCTTGATGCGGTTCGCCGCCGTAACGGAGACTTCCACCTTGTTCATCCGGCTGTTTTCGCGATAGTAGATCTCGCCGTTCACGACGGTGTAGCTGAAATTTTTCACGTTCGGGTCTGCCGGAATGGAGGTATCTTCTTCCTCGGCTATTTCGTCCGGCTCATACTCGGTGATTTCCGCATGGATGTTCTCCAGGGCTTCGCGGAGCAGCCCGGCAAGGTCGGCGTTTTCAAAGGGACGGCAGGTGGTTTCTTTGGCATTGCCGTACATCATGTCATCGTAGGCCATCGTGCCCAGCACCATGTCGGGGTTCTCGGCAAAATAGCTGTTGATGGGGATACCGTCCTTGGTAGTGGAGAGATGTACCCAGTCCGGTTCGATGTCGATCACGCGGTCGCGCTTCTGTAAAAAGAGGATGTCTGTTGTAACCTGTGTGCCTGCGTTATCGTAAAATGCATTGTTGGGCAGCCGGACAGCGCCCAAAAGCTCTGCACGCTGTGCAATGTACTTGCGCACTTCGGGGTTTTGCTTATCCATCGTGCCCTTGGAAGTGATAAAGGCGATGATGCCGCCGGGACGCACCTTATCCAGCGTCTTTGCGAAGAAATAGTCGTGAATGTAGAAATGGTATTTGTCATACTTTTTATCTGCCACGCCGTAGCTGCCGAAGGGAACATTGCCGATGGCCAGGTCGAAAAAGCTGTCGGGCAGGCTGGTTTCCTCAAAGCCCTGCACCGCAATGTTGGCCTGCTGGTAAAGCTGCCTGGCAATCCGGCCCGTGATGCTGTCCAGCTCCACGCCGTACAGCTTTGAATTCCTCATGCTGTCGGGGATGAGGCCGAAAAAGTTGCCGATGCCGCAGGCCGGCTCCAGGATGTTGCCCGTCTTAAAGCCCATGTTTTCCAGGCAGGCATACATGGCTTTGATGACGGTGGGGGAAGTATAATGGGCGTTTAAGGTGGAAGCTCTTGCGGAAGCATATTCTTCCTCGGTAAGCAGCTCCTTCAGTTCGGCATATTCCTTTGCCCACTGGGTGTTGTTCTCGTCAAAGGCTTGCGGCAGGCCGCCCCAACCCACATAACGGGACAGGATTTCCTGTTCCTCCGGTGTGGCAAGTCGGTTTTCTTTTTCCAGCCAGTTTAACAGCCGGATGGCGGCGACGTTCCAGCTGTATTTGGTCTTTGCGCCGCCATGTCCCAGCATGTCGTCGGTGATGCGGTAATTGATGCGCGGCTGATGGGGTTTTGGTGTTTCCGGCTTGAGGTCAATGATGACTTTGGAGACTTCGCCGCCTCGTGTTTTTTGCCATATTAGTTCTTTCGCCTGTTCCAAAACGCCGCGTACAAACTCGATGCTTTCGCTGCGGAAAATGGGGAAGCCCGTGCTTTGCTGGAAGGTGATGTCCCGCAGGCTAACCGTTCCGGCTTCCTCGTCAATAGCATCGATGATATAGCGGCGGTCCTCAATGGAAAGCTCCATGCCCGCGGCAATTTCTTTTTCGGCAGGTTCCTTTTCCTCTTGCTCGGTTTGACTTTCCGGCAGCTCCAGGCCCAATTCCACATCGTGCTTTACACCTTCACTGCTGCTCTTGATAGTGGCGGTATCGCCCTCGCTGGGGATGGTAATGCCGCCGGTTTCCCGCATCCATTCCGGCGCACCGGGATCATCGGCATGAATCGTGATGCTGTCCCTCGAATCCGCCAAATGATCCTGGTATACCCGCCGGAACACATCCTCATGGAGCCACTCCCTAAACTGCGGCAGGTTGTTGTAGGCTTCATAAAAATCCGGGTGCTCCTCCCTCATAGAAAGAACAATGCGGTCGATGGCGGCGTCCAGCTCTCGTTTTGCGCTGTCGGGGTCGGTATCCCTGTCCCGCAGGTAGGGGTAGATTTCGTCTGTCCGCACCCTGCCGACGATTTCAGGCAGGTACGTCCGGTACAGCGTGCGGGGAGATGGCGTTTCCGTTTTTTCTTCAGCCGGCTGCTCCGGCGCAATGAGATGGTTGTTTAACGGATTATCCCGCAGCATCCGTTCAAAGGCTTCCCGCGGAAGCTCTTTGACGAGCAGGGGATAACGAGTGTCCCGCAATTGCACCGTGCTGCCGTCAAAGGATAAAATCTCGTATTCCTCCGCGCCGAGATACACCGAATCGCCAAGGCAAAAGGCATATTTCGCCTCATTCTTTGGCGGCGGCTCCGGTTCGGCAGAGGTTGGCTCCTGGTTCAGGGTTTGCCGGGCATAGGCTTCCTCGGCAAGCTGCCGGCGGCGTTCCTCCATTTCCTGCTGCACGGCAGGCAGACGCTCTTTTTCCTTGCTGTTTAAGTATCGATCGGAGGCGATCAACTCGCCAAGGCGTTTTGCAACCTGGTTCCAGGACAGTCTCAGATCAGGATTTGATATAAAGCTGCCGCTTTTGCTGATGGAAATTCCCTTGCCGTCGTGCCATGTGTATCCCTGGGTTCCATCGGTGAAAATATGCGTACCGCCGCCGGTTCCGTATTCACGCTTTAAAAAGTCAATGGTTTCCTTTGGGGCATGCTGCTCCCGGTAGTGCAGGCAAACACGGAATTTGCCGTCCTGAAAGCCGGTACCCTTGCAAAGCACATGGTCGATTTCTTCCTGTGAAATAGAAAAAGCGGAGGATTTTTCGTCCTCCGCCTGTTCTATGGCTTCAATTTGCTGCTCTGCGGTAGGGAAAAGGGTTAGCTGTACACCAGCTCCGCCAGCACCGTTTCCTCCGCCGAGTGCCGCAGGTTGTTCATGTGTCCCGTCCAGCCCATCGGGTCGGCCGCTTTGTCCGGCGCGGGGCTGCTCGTGAGGAGCTTCGCCGTGATTCTCTCGATCCGTTCCTTCGCCGTCCGGTCGATCTCCGCGAGGTGTTCCGTCAGCCTGCCCGACAGCATCAGGCTGGCGTACATCCCTTTCCGGTGGTTTTTCAGATATGTTTTGCGCAACTTCCCATATTTGCCGATGTGCGTTTCTTCCTCCGGCAGCGCCAGGTCGGGTATCAGATAATCGCCCTGCATTGTGTAGGTCAGTTCCATCTTCACCATTCCTTTCATCCTTTCTGCTTTCATTGTGCCCTGCACCCTGATTTTTTGCAATTGTGCGGATTTGTTTCCTTTCCGTTTTTTGCAGGTCTTTGACCGTTGCCTCGATTTCCCTAAGCAGCATTTCGGAAATATCGCTTGCGGCGGCTCCCAACCTGGATACGGTATCGAGGGTATTGAAATTCACAACGCCCTGAAAATCCTCAAAGCTAAAAAAATTATCGGCGGGACAGCCGCAGCGGACTAAGAGCATGTAAGCCACGGAGCTTCTAAGGGCATCCTTGAAGATGACTTCCACGTTCAAGCCGTCCAGTTCCTCCAGAAAGCTGTTCTCCCGGCAGTACATAAGGTCGGAAAGATAATCCGCATAATTATCCTCCACGGCATTGAAGGCGGCTGAAACCAGCGCAGAGGGAATATTGCTCTTATCATTGAGGTCGCCGAAGGAATTTTCCAGCGTTTCCGTCACGGCCTCCGCATATCTATCCTGCATAGACCAAAGGGCAGGGGGACGGTTATACCGGCTGTTGGTGTCCGATACGTCGAAAACATGGCGCAGGCTCAACCAGCCTCCGCTGTCGTCGATGAGGGCGATGCCTTTCGCTCCCCTGTTTACCCATCTGCCGAGCTTCCGGTTCCATATCTCAATGGGAGCGCAGGCCGTCGCGTCGGGGCGCTGCGCGTAAATCAAAAGCTGGTCCTGAAACGGGTATTTATAGTTCCATGCCGCCGTTTTCAGAAAGGAAGTCCAGTTGACTGGATTTCTTGTGACGCTGTGGGCCGTCCTTTGCGAAAGCTCCGTAATCAGTTGCAGTTTCGTCGCCAACTCTATCCCTCCTTATCGTTCCGGCACGCGGCTTTTCTTTTCGGCTTGTCCCGCCATTTTTTCGTTGGTGTCCTTTTCCTGCCGGAGACTTCTCAAATAATGAATTTCATCCAGCGCACGATTGCACAAATCTTCAAGGGCGGTCATACGGTCATTGCAGTAATGCCCCCAGTAGTAGTTCTTTTCACCCTTTTTGCATTTCCAGGTCACAAATTTGGCGGGAGCATTTTCGTTCTGCCCGATGACAAATTCCGTATTTCCTATGGTTAACCGGTCGGTAATGACATAACCGGCATTGATTTCCTGATCCATGTTTTAAAACCTCCTAACGCTCCGGCTCATTTTCATTCTCACTCCAATCTATATGGCAGGCAAAAAGGGACGGTGTTGCCGCCCCTTTTGCTGTTCTGCCGTTATTTCTTTTTCCGCTTAATGTGCAGATACACCGCGCCGCCGATAATTATCAGGCACAACACAATGGCCAGTATCGTTTTTAATTCCACGAAATCACCTCCTGCTACTTAATCAGCAGCAAATCAGTCCATATATAAAAAGAACACCGGCATACGTGAAAAAACCGATGCCCAAAAACACGGCCAATGGGACACTCTTTTGCTTTGTCACTTTTGCATAGATGCAGGCGGGAACAAGCGCAAAAAAGAGGATGGCCGCAAGGGAGTACAGGCCGAAACAAAAGCCCATTGCCGCCGTCAGTTTGATGTCGCCGCCTCCGACACCGCCATATTTGACGGCAAGAAGGAACAGGCACAATCCCGGCAGCAAGAATCCCGCAATCCGCTCAAGCAGGGTAGGATATGGCAGCAGGAAAGCGGATGTACCGCCGATCAAGAGAATGGCTATCCACGTCCAATCGGGGATGATCCGCTTTCTAAAATCCGTGATGGCCGCCCATACAAGGGGAGCGGCGCAAAGCAGCATAGCCATATTCAGTTCCCCGTGGTGACATCATCGGAATACATGCTGTCAACCACAAATATTTTTAGTTCTCCTCCGGTTATCCATTTGGACAGGGTGCCTCCGGGAGTATGCACGTCGGTAACAAGGAGTTGTACGATATAGTCCCTGTTGTCGGGGAACCACACCGGAATGTATTGCTTTTTATACCGGAACGGGGATGCGGGATTCTCCCGGAAAGTAAAATGATTCGTACTGTCGGACATCAACGGAATGGCTGTTTCATAGCGATATTGCGGCAGATACACCTCCGCTGTCTGCGCGGCGGTGATCAGCTCCGGCCTGTCATAGTTGGTGTTCACGGTAGCAGTGACGCTGATGGAAAAGCCGTAGCCCGATTTAAGATAGCCCTTTGCCTTTGTGTCATAGTCCAGCACGGCGGTGGCTTTCAGTTCCGCGTAAAACTGCCGCCATACAAATCGGCCGTTTTCATAACGCTGTTCCCACCATGTCACCCTGGGCTGATCGCTTCTTTGCGGCGGTGCAGGGATGGTCCTGCTTTCTTCCGGCTCGTCATAGGTTACATTTTTGATGACTGCTTTTTGGGTATAGGTGTTGTTGGCGGCGGTGGTTTCATTGTCCAAAGTTTGGTCGGGATTGATGGTGGCAACCAGGGTGATGTTTTTATCGGCCTGGACATTGGGGGTATTCCATTTAACCGATGCGACGTTCCAGGTGTCTTGCTCCATGACCACGGCATTCACACGCTTTTTGACCGAGAGCTCCGGGATTTCAAACAGGACGGAAACCTTTTGTCCCGGCGTAAAGTCCAGGTCCCCTTTATTGGATACCTTGACGGTGCTGATAACCGTCTGGTTTTCCTTGTATTGGTCGGGCGTTATCCGCTGTACATCCAGGTCATAGGGACGTTCTGTCACCATGATTTCCGCCGTAGCCTGATTGTTGCCGGTGTTGGTATCCCTGTAATCCGCAGGCGGTGATATCTGTGTCGATAAATGAATGGTTGTGCCTTTTTTCCCCGCCGTGCTTTTGACAGCATAAGCCTTGGTTTCATAGGCTTTAAAATCTGCCGTCGATGGCACTGTGGAAACTGCCTTGCCGTCGATAGAAGCGTTCAATCTCACTCCTGACAGCGGTTTGTCTGTGGAATTGGCAAAGTACACGGTAAAGCTGTATTCCTCCTGCTCGTAGACTGTGGGCGGGCAGGATAGGTTTGCCCATATGTCGCACAGTTTTTCTGAAGGCACGTTCGGATTGTCCGGGTTATCGGGATTGTCCGGGTTGTCCGGTGGGTTGTCGGGATTATCGGGCGGATTATCAGGTGGATTGTCAGGATTGCCGGAAGGCTTTTTCACTACAGTGATTTTTGAAACGGCGGTGTTGTTGACCGGGTTATCATCCCGGAAGCCCTTCGGCGCTGCAATATCGGCCCACAGGTTGTATATTTCGCCCGCGTTTCCCGCCGTGCCTGAAATGGTGAACGATTTCGTTTCCCCCGGCTTGAAGCTGCAAGTTTTCGGAATTTGCGTCAAAGCGGCTTCGTTGTTTTTTGCCTGCAAGAGTACATTTTTCAGTTCCGAACTGGATTGGTTGGTAAAGCTCACGGTAAAGCTGTAGCTCTCATGCTCATATACCGTGGGCTGCGCAAGAATGCTTGCCGACAGGTCGCACAGCTTCGGTGAGTCAGGCGGCTGATCCGGGGGATTATCGGGGTCGTCCGGCTGATCCGGGTTGTCTTTGGGTTCGGGAGTTTTTGTCAGTTCCGGTGCGGGCTTTTCCACCACCCTGATGTCTGCCATGGCTGTATTGTTGGACAGATTGCCGTCGATAAAGCCCTCCGGCACACCGATGTTTGCCCACAGGTGTATCACGTCGGCTTTGGTATCGGCTGTGCGCTTTATGGTGCAGGTCTTGCTCTCATTGGGTGAAAAGTCCTGCATGGCAGGGATTTCGTTGATCAGAAGGCCGTCCACCGTGCCTCTGAGGGGTACGTCATAAGCCGGATTATTTCCGCTGTTCATAAAAACTACGGTAAAGGAATAGCTATCCCCACGGTACACTGTAGCAGGGGCACGGATGGCAACCGACAGGTCGTTTCCATCACAAGCCTTGAACTTGAAATAGAAGTCTGTCATCGGTATTGTATAATTTATTTTTTGCGTGATGCTGGTTTGGGTTTTACTTTCTCCATCGGTATATTCGGCGCTCTCCGGCGTGTAGTCCCATTCCAGGCCGCAGTAGATGAAATTTCGGGACAGCCTGATATCGTCTTTCGTAAAAGTAACGGATGTGGTTTGATAAGGATAGAGCAGCTCCGGCACTCCCTTGTCCTGGGCCGTGAGCTTCCCATAAACCTCCTGCTTGCTTTCATCGTACCAGGTTGCGTCCACATCAATCTTGACGGGTGCTTGATAGGTTATTTCTGTGTTCCGCATGGTTTCAAAGGCAATGAGGGCTTTCTCCGTCCAGCCATAGCTGGTAGTCAACGGTTCAAAATCCGTATTCGTATCATAGGTTCCATAGAGCTTGCCGGAAGAAAAACCGTAAATTTCAACCACCAGGCTGCCCTTTAGAGTGTAAGTGCCTCCGTCGTGTTTTCCGATCCAACCGGCAATCCGTTCCTGTTCATGGCCGGCAACGGTATTGGCGTTAACAAGGTCGATGCGCTGCGGTTCCGGGAAAGATTTCAACAGTGTTTCACCCTCATAGATTTCCTTCACGTTCATGCCGATGGTGCGGTAGCGGGTGTCATAAATGGCTTTGACTTGAAATACCACATTGGCCGTGACGGTGAGGACAGCACCTTGATCTGTTTTAGCTGTGATGGTATAGGGGCCGCAAGCCTCCTTGTTTTCAATCGTCAGCGTATAGTCCGGAGTTATCGCTTGGCTTTGGCCGCCATACTCCAGTTGAATATCTGTGAGCGTCCCGGTTTTAGCCGTGACACGGATAGGGATTTCTGCCGGAAAATGCTCTACGGCTACCACACCGCTTTCGGTTTGCAGGCTGTCGATGGGAGAGGTGACATTGATTTCAATGTCGCTGCCCGATGCGGCAAACGCCTTGGCGGAAAAGAGCAGGCAGCAAACAAATACAAGCGGCATGGCTAAAATATACTTTCGTTTCATTCGGAACCTCCTTCCTCAATTCTGTTGTTGACGCTGGATATAGTGAAGGGAAGCCGCACCTCGCCGGTCAGGAAGCTGAAAATGCTGCGGGTTTTCAGAGTCCCTTTCAGTGTCAGCCGGGGCGGTTCGTCGGTGGTATTCAGGCTTTCAATTTCAAGCTTATAAACCCATTGATTGCCGGCATATTTGTTTAACCCCGAATCCAGCCCCATGCTTTCGTGCAAATATTCGTACAGTGTTTCCTCCGCAAGGGCGCTGTCCATCCGCGAATAGCCGTCCCTGCGGTATTCGTCCAGCATGGCGTATTCCACAGAGTCGTTTACCCCGCGCTGGAGAACGTATTCCACCTGCTGGTAAAGGCTTTCCATGCGGAAATACTCGATCAGGATGGCGGCAAGGGTGAGGATGAAAAAGACGAGGATGAGAATAAACACAAAAGCGTCGCCCCTACGGTTGTTCATAATGCGTTTGAAATTGCCCACAGGTTTCCCCTCCTTTCCGGCATCTTCATTCCGGCAGCTTCCAGTACTTTTCCGACATGCCGGTGATGCTCACCTTCATGGGGATATTGATCTGGACAGGCGGCGCAAAGGACGGCTTGAAAAGGGTAAAGGCATAGCTGTCTGTCATCGTCACCGTAAAGGTATCCCGCAGTTGGATTTTTTGTCTTCCGTCGCAGTATTGGACATTCTCAACGGTCATTTCCGGCGACAGGCCGGTCTGCTCCTTCAGCCGGTAAAAAACGTCGTATGCGTTGTCCGATACCTGTCCCTCCAGCTCAACCACCCGGACAACACGGCGGCACATATGGTTCAGATTCAAATAAGCTGTGAATATGCTCAAAAAGGACATCACCGTGGCCATGAGCGTAATCACCACCAGCGTCTTGATAATCAGTTCGTAATAGGCGCTGCCCCTCCGATTAAAAAGCAGCTTTTTGAAAGGCGGAGGGGGAGAATTTCTCCCCCATATGCCCCGGTGCTTTCTGTTCATCTGCTTGCACCTCCCACGTGAGCAGATATATCCGGCACGGATTCCATCAGCTTAGCAAGCCGGTAATCTTTGTGACGATGTTGTTCCAGATAGTGGTGATTGAATCCTGATACAGCGTCATAAATACTGCACCCACAACTACAACGATCAGGACGACGATAAGCCAGCCGGTCATCTGGTCGCCGGATTTGCTTGCAAGAATCTTTCTTGCTTTCAGTCCCATCCTCTGCATTTTGTTTTTTAAAGCAGTCATCATAACAAATACCTCCATGTGATTTTTTAGATTTTTGGTTCAAAGTGAAAAGGGGAGAACGACTCTCCCCCTTGTTGCCATAGCCTTTTCGGCTGCAAGAATTGTTAGCTCAAAAGGCTGGTGATTTTGGTGACAATGCTGTTCCAGATGCTGGTGATGGAACCCTGGTACAGTGTCATGAACACAGCTCCCACCACTACGACAACCAGCACGACAATGAGCCAGCCAGTCATCTGGTCGCCGGACTTGCTGTTAAGAAGTCCTCTGGCGCTTGAAAGCGCATTTGCGATTCTTTTCTTCATGGAATTTTCTCTCCTTTCTCCGGTGATTTGGATTGCGGTTGTTCTGTTTTGCATGGTAATACCTCCTGAAAATTGTATTTGAAAAGGGTTGCCCCGTTTTCACGTTAATTGCCGGCCAAAAGGCCAGAAGCGAAAAGTACAAGGCACACAAGGCGGAAAGCCCGGAGCATACTTCCTGTATGTGAGGACTTTCCGACCGCAGTGCAACGCAGTAATTCGATGCTTATCGCCTTTTGGCATTAAAAAAGGCCCCCCATGGACCGTATCAGGTGGGAGCCGATGACGTAGAGCAGGGTGGCCAGGGTTACGGCCACCAAAGGGATGGATGCGATTTTAACCTTGCGGGGCAGCTTATTTAGTTTTTTCTTTAAGGCTTCCTTTGCCTTGATGTCCATATCCCGGGCAAGGTATGCCAATGCTTCTCCTTGATGCTCGCCCCGATATAATCCGATAAGGGCATTGACTAAAAAGGACACCTCCGTAAGGCCGATGCGTTCATTGAAATTCCGAAGGGCGGTTTCAATATCCTTGGCCTTCATCTCCATGACCAAAACCGCGACATCGTAGCGGAACACATCGCTTGCAACCATTAGGTAATCCTCGAATATTTGGATCAAGTCCACCTGCACGATGGTTTTTGGGCTGCCTTCCCGGATATCGTCCAGCTTATATAGGATGGAACGGACAAAGCCTGGAAGCTCCGCTTCTATGAAGGCCTTTTTCGTTTTTAATTTATCCTTGAAGTCGGTCGTAAAATGGAAATAGACCACAATGGAAAAAATGAGAATGACGGGTGCGATGTTTGTTGCCCCGATTGCCAAAAGCGGAACCAGGAGCAGCAGGGTGAAGGCGGCGCAGATGAGCGCCCTGGCTTGATATTCCCTTGGTGTGAGGTCAAGCCCTCCGCGCCTTATCATGGATGCCAGCTTCGCTTCCTTTGCCGGGTCAAGCCTGATCCAGCGGGATACCGGCTTGACAAGGGGCATGACAAAGCAGTTTAAGATTTTTTCGCCTGCTTTCTCCTTTTCCGTCTGCAGGTTTTTGATATTTTTCTTCATGCTCAGCTTCGGGATTTTAAGCAGTTGCCTGCAAATTAAAAACCCTGCCGCAGTCAGCAGGACAAAGACAATGATCTGATAAAACAAATTGGAACCTCCTATCTGTTAACGGGTTTGGTAATCTTCATCACATAAAATGCCGTGGCAAGGGCGGTCAGCAGCATAATGACGATCAAGAGCTTCCCGATGGTGGTTTGTGTCAGAATGGAAAACCATTCGGCGTTGGAAAAGCGCATCATGGGAATGACGGAAAACATCAGCCCCGCCGTCAGCAGGTAATCCCGCCAGACCCGGACCATCATGCCGTCGCTTTCAATCTGCATGGACTTTGCATCGTTCATGGCTTTGATAATGGGAAACAAAGCGAATTTCAGCCGCCGGTCGTGGTAGCATAGGATGAGCATTTTCACCCACTCGGCAAAATACCGGTTTTTTATCTTTGCCGACAGGCGGTACAGTCCGTGCTCCACATTGGGGTTGATGAGACGTATTTCCGATACAAATTCGTCAAAGGGCGTAGGGGTTCTCAGATGAACCGGAATGTACCGGTTTTTTTCCTCCACATAGGTTTCCACGGCTTTGATGATGTCGTCGCACCCTGCATAGGCATTGGCGATGATGGACATGGTGTTTTCCAGCCCCTCGATTTCCTCCCGCGCGGCTGTGGCGCTTTTTACGGTCAGGTAGAAGAATGGGGCGGGGGTCAGGCATACCGACACGACTGCCGCCAGTTCGGCACTGTTAAACAGCATAAGCCCTGCCAGAAATCCGCCTGCCGCTGATGTGCCCGTCATAACAAGGTATTTCTTCTGCGTGCATCCGGTCTGCCGGAACAGGGTTTGAAACCGGATGGCGATCCGCTCGGTAATTTTCAGCTTTGTCCCCGTCAGATGCAGGCGGCGCTTTTTCAGCGGGTTTTGCTCCGTCGCAAAGGGGTTTAGTCCCAACAGTAGGAAAAGCGACAGGCTGATGAGAGCGAATACAAGGATAAGGGATATTTGAATGTTCATTTCCAACCTCCTTCCGGCCTGTATCCGCTGCCCGCAAAACGGCGGATCTCTGTCAGTTCAACGCCATTGACCAGCAGCCGCTCGGCAAGGGCGGGGGAGATGTTTCCCACACGCCGATGGCTTCCCACGACCTTTGCAATCCTTCCGGCCTCATCCCTCTTATAATGGTCAACCTCATATTTGAAAAGGGTATTGCCGATGACTTCGCCGTCCTTTACCCCGGTGGCTTCAAAGATTTCCATGTACTTGCGGGACTTGTCGGGAAGCTGCATTTTGAAAAGCATGATGGGAAAGGCTTCTACGATGTTTTTCAGGAGCCTTTCCTCCGACAGGGAAGTCCCTGCTTCCAGGCACATGGTCAGGATTCTGTCATAAGCGGATCTGGCGCTGTTGGCGTGCAGCGTGCTGACGATGGTGTGCCCCGTCCGTCCGGCCTCCTGCACCGTCAGCGCTTCTTTGCCGCGCATTTCGGCGGGAACAAGGACGGTGGGATGAAGCCGCAGGGAGAGCTTCAACAAATCCAGCATGGTGACGGGGTTGGGTTCTTCTTTTGTGAGAAGGTGGATCACGTCGTTGACCATAACGCCGTTTTCGTCGAACTGTGCCAGTGACAATTCGCGGGTGTCCTCAATGGTGACGATGCGCTTGTCCCGGGATACGCAGCTTAAAATGTATCCCATGTCGGAGGTTTTTCCGCTGCCGGTGGCTCCGGCAATGGCCACCGATACGCCATTGTTGACGCAGAGGGTGAGAAAGTCCAGTTCCTCCGCCGTGGCCGTATCCCATCCGATGAGGTTTTCCCTGGTGATGTAGGAGGGCTTCTGCTTTCTGACCGAAGCGATGGCCCCGGCATCAGGGTCGACGCATGGTTCAATGGCTCCCGACATGCGGATGCCCCGCGCAATAAAGCTATCCCCAATGGGCTTGGAGCCGTCCAGAATGACATTCCCGAAGCGGCTCATTTTCTTGGTGATGTTGGCGCAAGCCTCCGAGCTGCCGAAGGTGTTTGACAGCCTCACCTTTTTGTCCTTGTACAGCACCCAGATGCCGTTATAACCGTTAACATTGATTTCCTCCACGTCACTGTCCTGGAGGTAGGGGGATAAAAGTCCCAGGCCGGCCATATCGTCGTAGATCATATCCACCAGCTCGGAGATGTTTTGGATGCCCTTTGCTACCATATGCTCGCTGTTCAGGTAGCGCATGATCAGGTCCTTGAGCTTTCCCTCCGCTTCCTCCGAATACAGCACCTGTGCCAGTTCCGCGGAGTGGTTTTTTGCGATGATCCGTTGCAGCTTATCCAGTATTTCGCCGTAGTCCTGGGCTTCCAGGTTGCTTTCTCCGCTATCGGAACGCCGCTTGTTGGCCCGGTATATCAACTCATTAACAGAAAACCTGTTGTTCACGATGCTTCACCTCCGCAGATCCCCTTTGCTATTTGCTCCAATACCTTGCCGTAGCGCCTGCAGGTTCTGTCGTGAAAGAAATAAATTGGCGTTCCGGCATTTTCCAGCTCGCCCGCCCGTTTTACATAGGGCAGATCATAGGCAAAGGGAAGTCCCATCATGCTCCGATAGGTCTTGTCGTCAAACTCGCCGTTGGGAAGCTGCAGGATATGAATCTGCTTCTCCGCAATATGCAGCTCCCGCACAAAATCCGAAACGCCTTCATGCCACATTTGCGCCGCTATGGACGGCTTATGCAGGGTATATATCCTGTCAGCCAGCCAGAGGCCGACGCCGGATATCGGATTGGTCGCCTCCGCGGCTCCATCCACGATGAGAATGTCGAAAACAAAAGCTGCGGCATTCATCATCCGTTCCGCTTCCCGGAGAGTCACCGTATCGCAGAGAAGACCGGTATAATGGGTGGGTGCGGACAGGAAAAACAAGTTTTTGCTTTCCGCATATTCCGTAAATTTTTCTCCGATGTTGGGATTATCCTCATTCAGGGCGTGAAACAGGCCCTTTTGGGGAGGAACGCTCTGGCCGAAAAAGACTTGCAGGTCCCCGTGGGTCAGGTTGGAGGATATGAGGCCCACCAGGCGGTCGCTTGTGGACAGGGCGCAGGCCAGATTCACCGCAAAGGTGGTTTTCCCGCTGTTGCTGCCGCCCCATACAGCTATGATTCTACCGCTCACGGCTTACACCCCTTTTCTCAAAGATCAGGTGCAGCTTGCCAGTGTATTCGGCTTCGATTAGCTTTTCTGCCTGTGCTTCGGTAGCAACCAGGGTTACAGCCCTGGGAACGGGGTCACTGGAGGAAGATTGACTTTCCTTTTGCTGTTTCCGCATTTCAGCAGTGCTCTGTGTGCGGGCATTTTCTACGCTGTAAACCTCCAGCTCCTTTAATTCGGGATAAATAATAACCTGCGGGGAAGCGTCCTGGCCGTTGGATGCCTTCTGCATAAACACGGATACCGTCACAATGTCCCCGCTTTGCAGATGGGAGGAAAGCCCCGCTGCAATGCTCAAAACGCTCACGGTAACAAGGCGCTGATTATTCCTGGCGATGCGGTCCAGAATTTCATCTGCAACAAAATTTCCGAGCTTCTTGGAAAAGAAATAATCCCCCCTGGAAATGTCGGTCTGCGCGATTTTCCCGACAATTTGGGTCTTGTCGTTGATGACACCTTCCGGCAGGCCCAGCTTTCCAACTTCCACCTCGGCAAGCTGTTTATCCTCTATCCTGGTTCCCGCGGGGATGTCCTCTGCTGCCCGCAGCACCATGACGGTTGCGTCCTTGTTCTCGTAAAACCTTGGCAGAAGCACAAAGGAAACGACTGCTGCAGCAATGATGCAGAGGGCGCTTAGAAATATCCGGTTTTTCAATATTTTCAAACTGTTCTATGCCTCCTTCCGTTGTGATGAATTAAAAAAGCTCCCTGTGTTTTCACAAAGAGCATCATTACGGACCGAAAAAGAAAGGCGGGTGGGTTTCCTGCTTTTCGTTCTTTCTCCCTGCGGCAGGCCCATTGCTTTCATCCCTTGCTGTTTTACGGCTGATATGGATTCGCCGGATCAGGGTACGAAAGACTTTCGGTTTCTTTTGGGCTGTCTGTTTCATAAAGAGCTCCTTTCTACATGAATTTTGCGGTATTACCTGCCGAAAGGCAGAAATATTTCTTTTTCGGCCGGTAAATTTTCAGGGGAGGGGTGTGGGGAGGGGGAAACCGCAAAGCCGCTGTGCAACGCCTGCAGGCAAATGGACAGACTACCCCCTTGGTGTAAAATCACCTCGTTAATCATCAGGGATGACACACTTTTCTTTGCTGCATTTTCCACTATGCTTGTCAAAGTACCGACATTGCGCACAATCATCCTCTCTCACTGGTTTAACAGGCTCGCGGTCATGCTTCGGCTTTTCCTGCATCATGCGCTCGTATGTGCGCAGCCGCCCTTCCGTAAAGTACATGGAAGCACCTCCTTAAAAAAGGGCATAAAAAAAGCTCTCATTCATTTGAAAGCTTACTTAGCATACAGTGTCGTCGCATCCTTTTTATCGTTCTTGCTCTTTTTGCCGCTTCCTGTACCAGCTTTCAAGCAATTGGACAATCAAATCCTCTTTTTGCTTTTCGGTGAAGTTCTTGGGAAAAAAGCGGTCGATGCGATCACGCCGGATTTGGAATTTTTCTTTTTGGTTTGGTTTTTCTTCCGTGAGAATGGAAAAGATGACATCCACATTCAGTCTGCCGTCCTGACTGAGCTTTTTCATCCTCTGCGCCTGTGCTAAAGACGGGGTGCAGTCCTCCGACTGCATGGTATTGTATAGGTCCTGCTGTTCCTTTTCGGCTAAGTATGAGATTTCCACCGCAGGATTAAAAGCAATCTGCTTTTCGTCCACCATCTCAAGAATAGGCGGTATGAGTTCGGTTAAGCGGATATATCGGAATATCTGATTTTTGCTTTCTCCCATTTGCTCTGCTAAAATCTCACTTGATTTTTTACCGTCCAACTTGTTCCCAACTTGGGAACAAGTTAAATCCGTCCGCTGTCCTTGCCTGTTCATAGCTTCGAGCTTCATCTTATAGGCAAAGGCTTTTTCGCTCGGCAGAATACTTTCACGTTGCAGATTGCTGTCAACCATGATGATTGTGGCCTCATCATCGTCCAGTTCACGGACAATGCAGGGCATGGTTTCTTTGCCTGCAAGCTCACTTGCTTTTTTACGGCGGTGTCCTGCAACCATTTCATAACCGCCGTCCGGTTTGGGACGCACAAGTGCAGGGACTAAAACGCCGTACTGCTTTACGCTGTCGGCCATTTCCAACATGGCTTCATCCGCTTTCACCTTAAAAGGATGATTGGGGAAATCGCTGATTTCCGACAGGGGAATATCCAGCACCTTTTCCCGCTGACTATCGGCGCGGCTTTCCTCCGTGGAAAACAATTCATCTACTGAGGTTAGTTTGATGCTGTCTCTTGTGCTGCTTTTCGCCAATGTCCAGCACCTCCTTTGTAAAGGCTTCGTAGGCTCTGGCGGCTATTCCGTGCGGATCGAACGCATAGATGCTTTTTCCTTGCGCGCTTGTTTCAGCCGCTCGGATGGATAGAGGGATTTCCGTTTGAAAAATCCGCAGCTTGTCGCCGTAGTCCCGCCGCAGGACAAAGGAAATATCCTTTGCAAAGTTGGTTCGGTTATCCACCATTGTTAACAGAACACCGTCAATAGTCAGCCTGGGATTGATTTGCCTTCTTACACGGGCAATGGTTTGCAAAAGCTGCGTCATTCCTTTGGCGGGCAGGTAATGGGCCTGCACGGGAATAATCACGCTGTCCGCAGTGGCAAGGGCATTGATGGTCATCATGCCAAGAGAGGGCATACAGTCGATCAGCACATAATCATATTTGTCTTTGACAGAGTTGATATATGACCGAAGTACCGTTTCCCGGCTCATGGTGTTGACCAATGATACCTCAATGGCAGACAGCTCAATGTTGCCCGGCATCAGGTCAACGCCTTCCGCATGGTGAAGGATACCCTCATCAGACTCATACGGCTCCTCCATAATGGTTTTGGTCATGATGGTAGCCAGCGAAACGGGCAGATTGTCCGGCTCCTGATAGCCCAATGAATCCGTAAGGTTTCCCTGCGCGTCCGCGTCCACCAGCAGTACCTTATTACCCTGTGCCGCAAGGCCGATGCCGAGATTGACCGCAGTCGTTGTTTTCCCTGTGCCGCCCTTTTGGTTCGCTAAAGTGATTACTTTTGACACTTGAAATTCCTCCTTTCACGCAAAAAGCCGCTTGCTCTATTGGGAAATAAAGCAAACGGCTTTTATTTGTTTTACATAATAAAAAAAGAACATAGGCTTGAAACCTATGTCTCCTTAATAGTGCGTTTATACTTTAGAGAATTTATAAACTTACAGATTTATCTTTAGTTTTGATTGCTTCTTCGGCTTCATCTCGTGTAATGGTGTAGTATTCCAACACATTTAAAATATCCTTATCCGAAGTTAGTGAATAGATATCACTAAAATCATTACCATGAATAATTGGCTTTATAAATTCCATCTTCTTCGGTTCAAGCGACGAAAATGCATTCCACCAAGCATCAGTCATACCATTTTCTTCATAGTAAAAACGATAAATAATCATAACTTCTGGCATATATAAAAGCTTTTCATATTCATCCTCATCATGACCAAATGCTTTTTCAAAGAATGTTTTTCCTCTACCGACCTTTCCTTTAGTAGAATTAAGAATTGCCTGGATTGACCGTATAAATTTTCTGTTCCAATGCTTTCCGATATATGTTCTATTTCTAAAATATTCTGGATCTTGAATCGGATGATATTTCATTGGAAACGAATAGATGCTAACGTCTAGTTCTTCACACAAATCAATGTTCAGTTTTAAACGACGGTATAGATCAACCGGCTTTTCTTTGTAATTATACAGTAAATAGTTGGACATATCCCGTATACCGTTTGCAGCAGCCAGTCGTATAGCTTTTTCATAAGTTTCTCTTAAACTCCATGAATCAAAAGCTATTCGTAAAGGCTGAATCGGTATTTCAGTCAATCTTTTCATTTTTTCTGGTGTTAATAGACGCGCGTCGAGACCTTGGTTGAAATCCACATAACGTGCCTTTACACTCTTGTTTCTGTATTTTTCAAACAATGGTGCAAAAAATTCATCAACAGCCAATATAGATTCTTTTTTCGCAGTATCAACGCTAAGTAATCTATTTTTGTAAAGAACAGAATAAATACTGCTTTTCGTTTGAGCATCTGCTCTTTTATACAACCATTTATATAAGTTGACTATGCTTCTTACATGACCACGGTAATTGTTGTTTAATCTTTTCATGTCTTGGATTAACAATGAATATTTATTAGGCTCAATGTATGTCGCACCTTTATAAAATCCACACTCTTTGATTTCATCTATTATGTCATCAAAACGTTCGGAGGCTAATACATTATTATCAAGCAAAAGCAGATTACGCTTTTCACCAAAGTTTTCTGAAATATACTTTATTTGCTCTTTGATACTGACATAACAGTTATATTCCGGTTCAAGCTGTGGAACAGCACAGAAAGGACAACTGTTTACACAGCCACGAGTCATGTATGCGTAATAACCGTCATTCTCGGGATAAACATAATTTATCTCATTTAAAATTGAGTAATCCAACGGAAGATGATCAATAATAATATCATTATCATCATACTCACCGCCTTTGTCTAAAAGGCCAATATGAGGACGAATGCCAGTTTCTTTTTCGATCTCATCAGGGAGAAGTGTTGCAGCAACACCTCCGATCTTAACTTCGCTAATATTTTTGCATATTCGTTTAAAAGAGTTTATTGTATCGATGGTTTGTTCCCAATAAAATGTGAACAAAGTAGTAATGTATACTCTGTCCCATTTAGGATCATCCAAATATTCCTTTTTATTAAAATATCGCCTATAGTACTTCAGGTTTTCGCCTACTAACTGACTTCTACTCAAAGCTGTCAGTTCAGAATACTTTGTAGATAGACCTTTTTTAATATACTGAATAATGTCTGCCCGGTGTTCTGCCCATTCAACAGAGTCATCGTTGGCAGATAGTTTTTCCAGCAATTCTTCATATATTTGTTCCAGAATAAAGTCCGTAAACTCTCCCTTGAAAAATCGTACCTCGTCACCGAGCATCTTGTGATAAGTAGCAATTTTCATAAGACCTATAGGAGGGTACTTATTCTTATAATTTGGTTCAATTAAGAGAATTTTTCTTGCCATTCTTCAGTTCCTCCTGTATCTTGTTGATCAGTTCCTCGCTTTGTTCAGGAGGCAGATTCCGTGCAATAATATCATATATGCGTGATACCAATTTCCTCTGTTTGTCCGGCAAATTTGAAAGCTCATCAACAAGATATCCTTTTTTCTTTTTCTGCGGATGTTCTTCGGGAATAGGTGATGTCAATGCCTTTGGATTTGGTTTTGAAAATCCGGCATTTTTTAAAGACTTTTTATGGTTATCCTCAATATGCATAAGGACAACACGAAAAACTTCATCACTCTCGGCTTTAGTCTTTAGTCGTGTAAGTTCTCTTTTCGCTTTTTCATCCTCCGTTTTTGCAACTTCAATTTCATGCTCGATCTTTTGCTTTTCTCGGTCACTTATAAAGCGACCTTTCTTTTTAGAATATTCATCTTCTTTTTTATAAAGAGCAATCTCTTTTTTGTAAGCATTTTTAGCACGATTTGCGTCAATATATAACGGGTGAAGCGTTGAATGAAAGAAATATTTAAGCTGTGCTTCAAATTCGTTCCTCACACTGTTTTCGTTAAAGTAATCTCTTCGCGCATTTGGGGTCAAGCCCTTATGTACAGCATGGACTTCACCAATAAAATACAGATTGCCTCTTGCTTCCTTGAAAAGGGGGGCTAATGTGCGTTCATTACCAATTTGGATATTTGATTGACGCAGTCTTATGCCAGCCGTCTCATTTAGCGGGTACGGAATTTGTTTTTCAAAACGGCTGATTCCATACCACATCCATGCAAGTAACTCTCCATTATCGTTGTAAAACTCCTGAATTTTGATATCATACACATCGTCATATTTCCGACGCTGTCCTGCAGGGTTTCTCTCAAAAAGAGTTGTTGTATATAGTTTTTGGATATCTTCGCCATCCACGAATATTTTGTATTCGTTTTTCGGAAACCCCTTTTTCTTAAGATATTCATATATTTTCTGCTTATAGTAGAATTTGCTGTCATAAGGCACAGGTGCGTTAAGAGCAATGTACTCTTTAACCTTTTCAGTATCCAGCAGGTCAACATTTTCGTTTGTGATACCAAGCATCTCGACAATAAAATAATGATCATCTATAGGGCATTCTTCATATTCGTATGAAATTATTTTCTGAAGAATCGTACCAGCAGCATCCCTAACAGTTTCATCATCAAGCATCTTACTCAAAGCCTTTGCATCCCAGGTCATAATTGTTTTTTGTTTTTCACCTTTGGCCGTAGTTATGAAGCGCAGTTTTTCACAATAAGCCAAGCCTCCCAAACGACCAATACCTCGGAAACCTTTAGCTTCACCTTTTATCTTATCTGAATCGGCAACATATGCTAGGGTTGACTCTACCATATCCCGCCTAACTCCAGTTGCATTATCTTTTATGGTTATATTTCGACCATTCTTATCAATCTTAATATCAATAAACAGATCTTCATCAAATAATGCGTGTTTTATTGCATAATCAATCTGGTCAGCGGCATTTTGTATGTATTCTCTATAAATTATTCTGGAATCTTCATACATGCCGCGGGTTAAATTCTCAATTGCGTTTTTGCCTATTTTTATCTCGCTCATAATATATCCCCCTTGTCACTTAAACTGTTTATAAATTGGCTCAGGAAATTTAATATTAAGGAGCGATCTGAAGATTGGGTTTTGAACGATGTATTCCCCCTGCTTCAAGCGAGTCATCATATTCTTATAGACAGAAGGAATATACTTATACTCGCTATTGGAGAGTTCAATCGCATTGGTCCGGCCATATGCAAATGTTGAACAGTTGCCAGAAACTCTATTGTGGATGGCACTCTTAAACTGCTCTGCTGCAAACAGTATCACACCTAAAGAACGGCCTCTTTCTGCAATATCAAGTATCTGCCTTAAAATGGGAGAATCCTTTGGGGAGTCCTTAGATGCGAACTTGTTCAATTCATCGATAAATACAATAATTTTTGAGGGCGGGCATTTGCCATTGCTATAATCCTTCTCTCCTAACTGGAAGTTATATAGCTCCCGAATAACATTACCAAATACGTATCCTTGCATATCAGAATCCAGCTTGGCAATATCTATAACATATACATCGTTCTTTTGAATATCCGAAATTTTATCCGCAAGGCGAACTTCACCGTTACTCTCATCAAGATCATTAAACAGAGGATTATGGTATACGGATTTTTTTATGTGTCTTGTGAATTTTCTCCAACTCAAGACGCCAATTTCTTTATTTTTAGAGTTCGCTGTATTACCAGCCTCGCATTGTTCCTCAAGCTTTTTAATAAAATTTGGCCATGTTGAAATTGTATTAAAGCCATTTTGTCCATCCACAATTTGGTTGATAATTCCAGCCATTGTTTGCGTGGAATCATCAACATTCGAGAACATCAAATCAATGGTATCTTTGTCTTGCTCATATGTAAATTTGTATTGAAACGCTTTTTTCTGCTGTTTCTGCTTATCAAAAAGCTCTTTTGGCACATAAGAGTTAGACTTTGTTTTTGTTGAATATGGATAGAAATATTTGACCTGGCTGAAAGGTTTTGTTGATAGTCCAAGCATCTCGTACCTGGCTTTTACTTCTTCTGCCTTTTCTGGTTTGCCCTCGAAATCGTTTGGCTCGTCGATGGCCAGCAGATCACGTCCTTTGACATTGAACACAACAAAAGCAACGCTATCATTTTCAGCATCTTCCTCTTGCATATTAAGATATTTGTCCTGAATCGCTTTCAATAGGAACATTGCATATGATGTTTTTGCTGCTAAACCAGAAATTCCAGAGATATTCAAATGTGCACCTTCCGGTCCAATTAGAAATTTGGAATCGATGTTTACCGGCAGTGTGATCTTGTTGTCTTCACCTGAACTTTCATACATTTCAATATATCCGCATACTAAGGGATTCTTTATATCTGCAAGACCAAGAGCCTCGCTCACCTCATCTCTACTTGCCAAATAAACTCTTTGTCCGCTTTGAACAGGAATAAAAATATTCTTATCATTTCCAACTACATTGGCTTTTGCATAGTTCATACCTATACGAAGGGTTGGAGCATCGGTATTTACATCTCCAAAATCATTTGATATAAAATTGGAAAGAAAACTGGCAGAATCAGTGATATGCGAAATCTCTTCAATTACTGCAAATGTTTTGCTGCCGTTGATATGTTCGACCTTAACCACATCGAACGGATTAAGAATCAAATCAGTATTTGTCCAAAAACAAAAACTATCAATAGTCGTCGGTACCTTTTCTGTTGCTATAACACGTCCAATTAGACTCATGGCGCTACCCTCCCTAAAAAAGTTGAATAAATAAATCATTGCTTAAATATTTGCTTTTAACATACTGCTCTGTTAGGTAGATGGGATATAGGTGATTTGCCCATCTATCATCCGAACCGTAACAAACCGGATTCCGTTCATTGATCAAATATGCAGTGATATTATTTATGTCGTCCGTTTCAATACCGTGAATCCGCTCTTTTTCGGTTACAATAAGCTTTTCAATTTTTAGTACCCCATCAAAAATGCTGTGTGTGTGTCGTGCCTCTCGAATCCGAAGATACCAAATGCAAAAATCTACATCCGCGCGTGACGATGTATATCGAAAGGCAGGCGTTCTTTCATAAAGTTTTAGATTCGCAATTATATTTGAGTTTGATCCTCCACCGTGCACAAGGCATTTAGTAGGGTCAAATGACTTAGACACTCCAATTACTCGTCGGTAATTATTACGAATATGTTCACTACTCAAGTTTAATGCATGCTTATTCTTTTTTGTTGATACTTTCTGATAATCAAGAGAGCCATCTTTGATTAAATAATTCGACTCATTCAACTTTCCTGCTGCCACTAAATCTGCAACCAATTGTTTTTCGAGTTCAACCATATAGTCTTGAATTTTCGCAATCCCTTTTCTTTCAAATTTGTCATCCTTATTTGTATCGTAAATTAGCAAATCATTGAATTGAATTAGCGGACGGCCTTTAAGACGCACGCTATTATTAATTTTCTCCAACAAAGGTCTTGCCTGGTCCTGACCGTCCCAATCAGTGCTAAATGCCCGATCAGGTAAAGCAATAACAAGTTTGCTTTCAAATAATAAAGCTGGTTGCAGCCTTAAATTACGACGTTCACAGCAACCTACGCCAATTTGACCCGCAATGATAGGATATACATTTTTCTGGAACGACATATCATCAACTTTATAAGTGTAGCGCGATCCGTCGAGAAAAAAGGAGAAAATCGATGGATAACCGCGTCTCGCATCGGCAGCATCTTTTAAATTAACTGGTTTGGTGAGTTTTTCTGTTTCACCATACTCTTTCCATACTATATCCTTGTTATCATCGTAATCAATGCCACTCCTGTCGGTAGTGTCATGGCAATATTTATATGAATTAAAGCTCACTCCCGACGTTTCCTTTTCAATAACCTTGAGTACTGTCCCCATATTGCTCCCCCCCTTTCCACGTAATTGCCGTCTTATTTTTCAGTAGCACCACCAGATTTAACCCATTCATCTACTTCTGAAATTTTAAATTTCCACAAACGGCCAATTTTGTGAGCAGGCATATTATTTTTATTAATCCATTTTATAGCAGTATCACGACTAATTCCGAGATGTTGACATATTTCAGTCATCGAAAGCCACCTATTTTCAGTTTCCCCCATCATAAATCTCCCTTCTGGCCGAAAATAACAACGCCTGTATGTAATTCCCATGTTTCTTTATTATACACCTAAAAACGACAGATTGTAATACAATTTATGAATATTTATTGAGGTTTATTAAGATTAATATTGATTTATTCTGAATAATACTATTGAATATTCATTCCCAAATAATTTTTGAGATTTTTATCAACTATATAAAAAGAGAACGCCAGCTAAAAACCGACATTCTCTCATTATTGTCCAGTCTTAAATATGCTTCTCACTGCGTAATTTTTATCCAACACAACGGAAACATCAATTTTATCTCTCAGCACCTTATTCCTGAAATCGTCACCGTCTGTTGTAAAAGTAGTAAATCTCGCAAAGTGTTGAAAACTCAGTATTTCTAAGTATCTTTCCTTTGCATTCCTATTACGCACTCCACGTGGCTTGATTTATATATGAAAAGAGAACATAAGCCGAAAAGCCATGTCCTCTTGTTCATTCGTTTTTATTACTGCTAAACCTGCACTTTTAACTTTTGCCGGTATTCAGCATAATGATCGCTTAGTATATACTCAATAACCCATACTTTAGGTATCATATATGTATCACGAATATAAAAATGCTTTACATGGTTTCCTCTTAAAAGTTTTCGCGCTGTACTATCACCAATGCCGCCTAACATAGTCCTGAATTGTTCCAGGGTAACTACGTCAGGATATGGCTCAAAAATTCGTTTATAATATTCTTCATTTCTCACGGTCATCAACTCCTAAATTATTAGTCAGTGGTAGGAGTGACTGTTACAATATTAGTTTTTAATTAACATTTGTTGTAGTTATTATGTGGATGGTGAGTTATCTGATCATCCCCCCACATCCCTCCAATATCCCTCCAACGTCCAAAATTTGTTCCAAAATCAGTTTTTTGTATAAGCTTTGAAACGGTGGGATTTTCAGGGGTTGAAGTGCCGGAAAAGCCGATTTTACAAGGTTTCCGGCGGTCTGTAACTTCCGCTAAAGTGCATTACATTCCCGATGTTTCCGGTTATGCTGCAAAACTCAAAATCCGGCGGGCCTCAAACCCGTGCGGGTTCGACTCCCGCCTTCGGCACCAGTTGAAAACCTAGGCTATTATGCCTAGGTTTTATTATTTTTTACTTGCTTTGTAGTATTTGTTAATAGGCTCTGTAACACTTATTCCCCTCCTTTCATAGTGTATATTAGAAAAAAATGATGGGAGCTTTGCCAGAATTTATTCTTTGTAAAGGAGGTGGAATACATGACAGAAAAACAAACTGGATTTGGCGGATTGTTTGGCACAGACGCTAGTTTACTTTTCTTTTTCCTGCTGTTAGTAGTTTTATTCGGAGGTCCTTTCTTCGGAAAGGGATGGGGTTTCGGCGATGACGATAGTTTACTCTTCTTCTTCCTGTTGCTGGTTGTATTGTTCTGTGGCGGCTTTTTCAAAGGCACAGCTTGCTAGGACAAAAGAGGTGGGGCCTTTCCCCACCCTTGATACATAAAAAAACATATACTGGCCTGTTGTATGAATTCACCTTTTCTAGGATTTCTCTTATTTTCCCATAGATTTTTTCTTTATCTTCTCCATTGTATTCAAATCCCCTGGTCATGGCATAAAAAAATTATATCCCACCCTTCGGCCCCCTCTGAATCTGTTTTCATGGAGCTAGCATGGGGTATTTTATATACATAGATTTTCAACTTATATTATTTTCTCATACAATCGAAAACCCATGCAAATAATAATTAATGAATATACAAAAGGGACTCTGAAAAAGAAGGGAATGCTTATCATGTCAAATAATGAGCGATTGAATTTAGGGAAAAAAGCTTCTTGGATCGGTATTATTGGAAATATAGCCCTCACATCCGTGAAGGCTTTTATCGGCTATATTGCCGGAAGTACAGCGATGATTGCGGACGCACTGCATTCCGGTACAGATATTGTCGGAACCGCCATCGTACTCCAGGGCCTAAAGATTTCCCATCAACCTCCCGATGAAGAACATCATTACGGCCACGGAAAGGCTGAATCCATCGTAGCCAAAATTATAGCCATACTATTATTTGCTACTGCCTTTGGCATCGGCATATCTGCTTTGAAAACCCTTAGAAGCCCTGAGTTGAAAGCACCAAGTTCTATAGCCATTTGGCCTGCTGTTATCTCCATCATCTTTAAAGAATGGATGTACCGATATACAGTCAGTATAGGAAAAAAGATAGACAGTCGGGCCCTGATCGCCGATGCTTGGCATCATCGCACCGATGCCTTTTCTTCCGTTGCCGCATTGATTGGTATCACCGGTGCTGTACTAGGCTATCCAATCTTAGACCCTTTGGCCGGTATCATCGTAGCGGTCATGATTATGAAAGCGGCCATTTCGATTTATTGGGATGCAGTCCATGAGCTGATGGATTCTGCTCCTCCAAAAGAAATCATCGAAGCTATTAAAAAATTGACCACGGAAATTGAGGGCATCCATGATATTCAGGATATAAAGGCTAGAAAAACGGGCAATCAGATTTTCGTGGATATGAAAATCTGTGTTGACAAATTAATTACAGTAGAAGAAGGACACGCCTTGGCGGGAAAAGCCAAACACGCTATTCTAAAGCATATTGAAAACATCAGGGATGTATTGATCCATGTAAACCCCTGTCCCATCTATGAAAAGGAAAGTATGCAAAATCAAGGCAAGGAAGATAAGACTTAAATCTTACCCTCCTTGCTTTTTATACTTTTTCATTCCAGGCATCACAATCTTAAACATGCTTCTCTTTTCAATATTTAATAGCTGTATATTTCCTACTCCTGCAAAAACTTTATTGATTCCCCGGAGTCCAAAACCTGTCTTTAAAAATCTGCTGCTTTCATCTAAAATCAAAAGCCGATCATAAAGCCAACTATTCCTTCGAGAAGGATTGCGTTCTCTCAGCATGGTATGCATGTTTTGACCCCTGGGCAGGTTGCCGGGGTTGCTGATCTCGATCTTATGATCTCCGATAAATACCCCAATATTCCGTGTTAAGTCAAAATAGTCCCGATGAAGCACTGCATTGGCAATCCCCTCAAATATGGCCTCTACCGGATAATTGGTTCCCTCCAACAGTTTGCTTATATATGCGTGACATCGGTTCAGCATTTGCATCATGTCCCCATGGATCAATTGGATAACTTGTTCACTTCCCACATAGTGGGTAATTTGGATAGAACAGTGGGGCAAATACAGTTGAGGATGATTGCAAAACAACAGCAGACCTCCGATAGTTGGGTGAAATTTTCCGGTTTCCGGATCATGATGAATAATGCCCAGATTGTGCCATACATTTTTTTCCATATCTTCTTTGGGAAATAAGCTGATTTTATTCAGATAGTTTCTCACCAATTTTCTGTCTAGCACATCAATGTCCAAATTGTACAGGGGAACCAATTCGTTGCTAACCAATCCCACCTCTTGAAACATTCTGGCAATTTCATCTCTCCTAGCAAAATCTGTCGTGGACCCCCTTCTGATATAAAAAGTACCCGTTTGTCTCATCTGATGGGGTCTTTGATAACTTTTAAATATGGTAATTACCCCAACCCATTTATCTTTTATGTTTACACATTCCACTCTTAGGTGAATCGGAGGATCGCATCGAAAACTCACAATTTGTTGAATTCTCTCCTCGCTGAATTCCTCCGGATGAATGCCAATGATCTCCTTGGTCTTATCCCTGACCCCTATGATTATATGTCCCCTGCCCCCTACGCTGTTGGCAATAGCAATCACATCCTTAGTAAATTCTTTCTTTTCCGAATCTGTTTTTAAGTTTAAACTTTCTTTAAAGTCCAATTTGCTTCCTTCCTCTTGTTTTAGAAGCATTTTCAACCTTTGAATATCCATGGGATCATTCCTTTCAATGTCAGAGCAAATTTGTATCTGCCGGCGCTTTTCATGAAATATACTTTATATTTATTTTATGAATCATACGCGAAACATGATAAATTATTTCTATAGCTTTATGCAAAAGTCATTGAAATATTTGATTCTCATATGCGAAAATGATAAGATTAGCTTATTAGAAATCAATTTGGAGTGATCGTATGGATTTTAGACAACTGGAAACCTTTGTAACAATCGCAAAACTAAAAAGTTTTTCTAAAGCTGCAGATCATCTGTTTTTAACACAGCCCACCATTAGCAATCATATACAAAATTTAGAAAAAGAATTGGGAACAATCCTCATCAATCGTTCCAATAAAAAGGTGACCCTGACAAAAGCAGGGGAAATTCTGTTTGCCCATGCAATGGATATTTTAAACAAAAAAGAACAAACTTTGTTTTCTTTAAAATCATTTCAAGGAAAAATCGAAGGAACCTTGGAGATTGCCTCCAGCAGTATCCCTGAACAATATATTCTTCCTTCGTTGCTAAATTCCTTTCATACATTATACCCCGATGTAAAGTTTCATTTGCTGCATTATGACTCGGAACAGGTTGTAGACAGCATATGCAACGGTGAAATAGACTTCGGCATCGTAGGGGCCAAAAATGATACCAAGCACTTAAGCTATATAGAGATCATGGAAGATACTCTGCTGATGATCGCTCCCTATACCGATGCTTATAAAAATATAAATGAAATCACCTTAGACCAACTGCTCCATGAAAAAATTATCCTTCGGGAAGAAGGATCCGGTACAAGAAAAATTTTTGAGAAGGCCCTGGCAGCCCGCAATCTTTCTATGGAGGACTTTCATATCATCGCATATATCGAAAGCATTGAATCCATCAAACAATGTGTGAGAAAAGGCCTTGGTGTTTCTATTATTTCACAGCTGGCTGTCGTGGACGAAATAAAATTTCAACTGCTAAAAGCCATAACCATCAAAGATTTGAAGATCAAACGAAGCTTCTATTTTGTCTATCATAAATATAGGGCATTGTCTCCCTTGGCTGAAACTTTCAAAAATTTTGTTGTAGGGAATAAAGATATTATAAAAAATCGGGAGTGAAAATTCCCGATTTTTTATGCTTTGAAAAACGCTTTATAAGCCTTATAGGTCATATAGACATCTACTTTGCTCACGATCTCCATGGGAGCGTGCATGCTCAGCACCGGTACGCCACAATCCACAACCTCAGCACCATAATTCGCCAGTATATATGCAATGGTCCCACCACCGCCCTGATCAACCTTTCCCAATTCTCCAATCTGCCATATAACGCCATTGTCATGGAATATCCTTCGTACCTCAGCTAAAAATTCAGCATTGGCATCATTAGACCCTGACTTTCCTCTGACACCGGTATACTTCACCAGGATAACACCCTTTCCAAGAAAGGCGGCATTTCTCTTATCCATGACATCTGGAAAATTCGGATCAAAACCTGCCCCCACATCCCCTGACAACACTTTGGAATTGGCCATAGCTCTTCTTACCTTTAATTCACTATAATCCTTGCTCTGGGCTGCAATCAGTTCAGCAACGGCATTTTCAAAAAATCTGGATTCCATCCCTGTATTCCCCATACTTCCAACTTCTTCCTTATCTACAAATAGGGCCACAGCTGTTCTAACCGGATTCTCCATTTCTACAATCGCCTGCAAAGCAGCAAAAGAACATACTCTATCGTCGTGGCCATACGCCCCTACCATACTTCTATCAATTCCTACATCCCTTGCTTTTCCCGCAGGAACAACTTCAATTTCTGCAACTAGAAAATCATCTTCTTCGATTCCATATTTCTCATGAAGCAGCTTCATCACTTGATACTTTACTCTCTCTTTGACCGATGCATCCTCATAGGGAATACTGCCGATAAGAACATTTAAACCTTCTCCCGTGATTCCTTCACTTAATTTTTTTTCTATCTGATCCTTCGACAAGTGGGGAAGTAAATCTGTAATAAAGAATGTCGGATCATTTTCATCTTCTCCAATAACAATTCTCAATTTTTTACCGTCTTTTCTCGTTACAACCCCATGCAAAGCCAGAGGTATGGCAGTCCATTGATACTTCTTAATTCCGCCATAATAATGGGTTTTCAGCAAGGCCAACCCCCCATCTTCATATAATGGAAAAGGCTTAAGGTCTAATCTTGGCACATCCACATGGGCACCCACAATATTCATGCCATATTCCAGGGCTTCCTTGCCAAGAATAAAAAGGGCGGCAGCTTTTCCCTTATTGTTGGCATAGACTTTTAAGCCTTCTTTCACCTCAATTTTACCCTTGATCACATCCGCTATATTTACAAAGCCCCTTTCTTCTGCCAATCGAATAATCTCTTCAATACATTCTCTCTCAGTTTTTCCTTTGTCCAAAAATTGCTTATAAACATCATTGAGTGCATATACTTTTTCCCTTTCATCGGCACTGAGTTGATCCCATCCATTTTTAAATTCATAGATGATCCTATCTTGACATTCCTGTATTTTTGTTTGCTCCGTCAAACGAATCCCTCTCCTTCATATCAAAAATCTCTTAAAAGCCCATGACAGAAATTATGAAGCTGTTTTCTATTTTCCAATGTTCATCATTTCCCATGTTCTATAAAAAAAATTATATGTGCAATTGAATTAACTATATCATACCCATCCTAGCAATGTTTGTCAACGTCATTGTTTCTCCTCTTGTGAAGTGACATCTTCCGGATAGTTATATTCTTCTCCAGCAGCTTCATAATTATTGCTGTAGTATCCATTATCTTCTTTTCTATGAAAAACAAAAAATTCTTCTCTACATACATTGGATTTTTTGATGTCCCTCAAGTACTCTTTCAGCTTATAACCTAATGTATCGATGACCTCATCGATCAATTCTCCCAAATCATCGGCTCTGTCTACTGCATCCTTTACATCATCTTTGCTGGAAAAAGCAATGTGATTGAATTCTTCAGCCGCATCCACCAATACCCGGTAAGAAGTTGTCAACCCGTTCAATATGGATGATAATTGCTCCACTTCGCCAGCCAAACATTCTCTCCTCAGCCTTGTAATCTCTATATAAGTCTTCAAATCTCTGCAAGATATATGTTCATTTTTCATTTCATCTCACCTCAAACAAGGTTTATGGTTAATATATATTTAAAATGTCAACAAAATAGAAAAAGATTTAGGTTTCCCCTAAATCTTTTTTATATTATGCTTATACGCATAGATGGCGGCTTGGGTCCTATCATTGACATCAATCTTTTTAAAAATATTGGAAACATGATTTTTGACGGTTTTTTCACTGATAAACAAAGTATCGGCAATCTCCTTATTATTCTTCCCTTCTGCAATAAGGCCTAAAACTTCATATTCTCTTCTTGTGAGCCGTTCTTTTTTAAATTCGTCATCATCTAATCTTCCTTTTTTGTTAAATTCTTTTACCAAGGAAGCCGCTAAAGACGGATGAATATAAGACTCTCCACTATGGACATCGCGGATGGCTTTAATTAAACTGGAAGACTCTGCATCCTTTAACACATATCCCGATGCACCAATATTGATGGTTTCAAATAAATATTCCCTATCCTCATGGATGGTGAGCATGATGATTTTGCTGTCTAACCCCATATCCTTCAGCCTTCTCAAGGCCTGTATTCCGTTCATCTTGGGCATGTTGATATCCATCAAGATAACATGGGGTTTCAACTGCTGGGATTTTTTAATGGCGTCTTCCCCGTCAACGGCAAGTTCTATGACTTCCATATCTTCTTCTAACTCTAAAATCTGCTTTAACCCTTGCCGCATTAGTGAATGATCATCTGCAATAAGTACCTTAATTTTCGACTTCATCATAATTTTCCTCCTCATCTCCTAAAGGAATTGATATTTTGATTCGCGTGCCTGTTCCTAAATTACTGTCAATGTCCATTGTTCCTTTCAGCAGCTCTACCCTTTCCCGCATAGCCAGCAAGCCAAAGCCCCCTTCTTCTCTGCCGGATTTTAGCTGTTTTTCCACATCAAATCCAATGCCATCATCGAAAATCAGCATATGAATGGTTTTATGAATAATTTCAAGCTTAATCACAACCGTTGTGGCCCGGGCATACTTCCTTACATTGTTCAATGCTTCCTGTACAATTCTGAATAAAGAAAGCTGAATCGTTGAATCCATCACCTCATTTTTTGCAATAACGGAAAAGTCTACATTAATTTTTGTTTCCTCTTCGAAATTCAATATAAAACGCTGAATCGTTGGGACCAAGCCCAAGTCATCCAAGGACATGGGACGTAAATCATAGATAATCTTTCTCACATCCCTTAGACACTCCCTGCCGATATTTCTCAACTGACTCAGTTCAAATTTAGCTTTTTCAATATCTCGATCAATAAGTCTCTCACATATTTCTGCTTTGATCACCAAATTGGCCATCAATTGCGCCGGTCCGTCATGAATATCCCTGGCAATCCGCTGCCGTTCTTCCTCTTGGGCTTTTAATACCTTGATTCCCATGATCTGCCTTTGCTGCATATCCTCCAGATGTCCTACCACATCTTGCAGATTTCCGCTGAGATACCCCATCACAACACCAACCTGTGAAACAAGATTTTCAGCTTTTTTTACAACTTCATAGGAACTTTTCAGTCTTTTCTCCAGATCTGTTCTTTGTTTGATTAATTCTTTTTCCTCCTGCCTCTTTAAAGTAATCTTGACCTGCAGATCTTTTGCATTTTCATAGGCAGTCTTAATATCTTTCTCGCTGTATAGAGAAAAGTTTCTGCTGACATTGACAAGCTTTTTTCTACTTTCTTTTTCTAAAATTTCCAGCCGATCCACTTCCTGAATCACCATTGCAGTCTTTTTTTTGATTTCCTCCACTTGCTGCTCCAGATTTTTGCACTCGCTCCTTGCACGCTCAGCAATTTCAAATATCTCATTCTTTCCTTTTTCGATTGCGTCAATCGTATTTCTGACAATCTCATTGATCTTTTTTATATCCATCTGATGCCGATAATTCATAGCCACACCTCAAACCATTCCTTCATTTGCAGTATTTCACACATGCTAATACCTTTATTTCTGCATGATCTTTTAATTATCCTTCTCCAGCTTACTGTAAAATTATGAAAATAGTACTTTTTATCTATAGAACTACCTTTTCTGAGAAAAACAAAGTCTTCCCTTGAAGGATGTAAAGGAAGACTTTGTTGAAATATCTTTTGATGAAAATTATGACTTATCCCCAATGTATGAAAATATATCGTTGCCTATATGCTATAAAAAAAGGGATCGTATGGATTACGTCCCTACTGGCTCACCGTATAATCACTCAATTTCCATGATTCATTTTCTTTTTTCAAAATTACACGATAGCGAATCTGTTCTTCATAATTTCCATATAAACCTTCCATTTTCCACAATACATCTATCTCTGCCTCCATCCCTGTCCTGCCATATGCTACATTTTCTATATTGAAAACCTCTACGCCCATTATTTTCTCCAGATCTGTCGGAAATGCCACAGCATCTTGAAATGCTTTCTTATCAAAAGTTAGCAAAGGTTCTGCAACAATTTCTTCAAGTTTTTGAGAATATTTTATGAGATTTTTTGGCTCTTGGTATAATTTATTCCATAAGACTGCTCTTTCTGCAAAAAGATGCTGTATGATTTGTTTTTCCTTTTCAAATTCTCGGGCTTTTGCTTCGGTTTTTAAATGCTCCACCCTTTCATTTGCAAAAATTGAATGCACATGCATCATTAATGCAATCAATGCTAAAAATAACAGCAAAACCTTTTTCATATGTTCATCCCCCTATATATTGTATCTTGAAATAAATTATATACTATTTATGGTATGAAATTTGGTTTTTGCTGTTGTCAAATCAATTTTTTTCTCTACAGAAAACTCTATTTTTTGTTTTTTTCCTACATGGGATGCATAGACATACAATTGTACAAAAAATCCAATGGCTATCAGGAGGATTTCTGGCTGAAAACAAAGCAAAACAATCTTCATAAACCCTTGGGATTTAGGCTTCGTCACGAATCAGCAATCCGCTTTTTTCCTTATAACCCGTAGGAAATTATGGACTTTCCTAAATTGTAGATAAGTCATAATTTCTGTCATGGGTTTCAACAAAGTCTTTCTTTCAATCTTCCAACGGAAGACTTTGTTATTTTTTTATTTAGAAAAGGGGTGCAGGTCCGAGCAGGAAGCCAAATCTCAAGGGTTTGTCTGCAAACTCAAATCCCCCTGCCATCAGGGGGATTTTGTTGCAATCTTATATATTTTGTTGTATATGTTGAATTTTTTCTTTTTCATCATCGGATAGAACTTCTTCCAAATTCAGCAACAGCACAATCCGATCCTTCAATTTTCCTACACCCGTTATGTACTTCTTATCTACTCCGGCAATCAGCTCGGGAGCCTGCTCTATATTCTCTTCACTCAATCTTAATACCTGGGAGGCTTCATCGACAACAAATCCTACCTGTCTGTTTTTTACATGAATAACAATAATTCTCGTGTCTGAATTTATTTCTGTCTCCTCCAAATTAAATCTTTTCTTTAGATTGATGATGGGCGTAATATCTCCCCTGAGATTGATGATCCCATCAACAAACTTTGGGGTATTGGGTACTTTTACACTTGGCTTATACTCACTGATTTCCTTCACATTCATAATATCGACCCCATACTCTTCATTGCCTAGCTTAAATATGACATACTGCTTTTCTGCCATGCATGACCCTCCTTTTGCTTATTGGTTATATATGAAGCTTCTCCATTTTTGTCAAACTTTCATATATTATATTCTAGGTGTTGAAATATTTTCCTCTCTTTTTATAAAAAAAGAAGAAGAAGTTTCAATTTATTCTTCTTCTCTCCTTGCCATGGCATCAATCAACAATTTCTATCTTCTCCAACTGCCTTCTAAAATTTTCGCGAAAAACCGCCAAATATTCTTCCCTTAACTGGTTTTGCTCCTTTTTTTCTGCCTCCGTAAGACCTGTCGCCTTTGCCTTTCTTGCAAGAAAATTGATTCTATCCATCTTTTCTTTATCCAGCATTTTCTACACTCCTTTATCCTGTCTTCCCAAGTACCCATTATACAGAAAAGGCATACTTTCGTCAAATGCTCTCCATTGGGGTGCCCCTATAACGAAAAATGAGGTGTATCACCTCATTTTTCCCATTTATAGCAATTCACCTACGGCACCTTCCACCGCATTCACAATGGCATGTCCCGATATTAAATCGGCGCATTTGTTGATATCCACATACATGATGCGATCCTCATGAAGGGTAGCCACTTGTTCTCGAATCTTATCATAGGCAACCCGGGTACCCTTGCCTAATCCTTCTGCTCCCCTGAAATCGATGGCTTGTGCTGCCGCCATCAACTCTATGGCCAATACGTTTGTGGTATTGAGCAGTATTTCCCTCGCTTTTCTTGCAGCAATCGTACCCATACTCACATGATCTTCTTGATTTGCTGAAGATGGGATAGAGTCAACACTGGCCGGGTGTGCTAATACTTTATTTTCCGATACTAGGGCAGCAGCTGCATATTGGGCAATCATAAATCCGGAATGCAGTCCCCCTTTTTCCGTCAAGAATGCCGGTAAACCGCTTAACTGCGGATTTACCAATCTTTCTATTCTCCGTTCTGAAACATTGGCTAATTCAGCTAGGGCTATGCCTAAAAAGTCAAAGGCCAGAGCCATTGGCTGCCCATGGAAATTCCCTCCTGAAATCACCGTTTGATCCTCGGCAAAAATTAACGGATTGTCCGTAGCTGCATTGATTTCGATATTGATCTTATTGATTACATAATCAAGGGCATCTCTGCTGGCTCCGTGAATTTGAGGTATGCACCTTAGCGTATAGGCATCTTGCACCCGAATCTGCCCTTGCCTTGTGGTTAATCTACTTTCTTCTGTCAATTTCAATAGATTTTGGGCACAATTTATTTGCCCACAGTGGGGTCTTACTTCATGGACACGGGAATCAAAGGCATCTGTAATACCAGTCAATGCCTCTAAGGTTAAAGCTGCACCAATATCTGCCAGCTTCACTAACTTCACGGCATCATAAGCAGTTAATGCTCCCACGGCTGTCATAACTTGCGTTCCATTAATTAACGCCAGACCTTCTTTTGAGGTTAAATGGATAGGCTCTATCCCAGCTTCTTCCATGGCTGTCCTGCCCGGCAATCTTTTGCCCTTATAGAAGGCCTCCCCTTCTCCCAACATCACTAAAACCATATGGGATAATGGCGCCAAATCACCGCTGGCACCCAAAGAACCCTTTTCAGGAATTACGGGATGAACGCCTTTGTTTAGCATTTCGATCAGTGTTTGCAGGGTACTTAATCGCACACCGGAAAATCCTTTTGATAATGCATTGGCCCGCAAAAGCATGATGGCACGAACAATTTCTTCCGAAAAAGGATTTCCTACGCCGCAGGCATGGCTGATAATGAGGTTTCTCTGCAAATCCCTTGTTTCCTCTTTTGTAATAACCACATCGCTAAATTTGCCAAAACCCGTGGTAATGCCGTATACCACCTTCTCTTTCTCAATAAATTCATCCACTACAGCCCTTGATTTTTTTACTCTTTCTGCCGCTTCTTCCGTAATTTTTACCTGAAAATGATTTCTTGCAACTTTCACCACATCTTCAATGGTCAGATGATTTCCATCTATAAAAATCGTATGCATCCTTCTCTCTCCTTTACACTATATTTCTATTTTTGTATCTATTATATAATAAATATTCTTGCTATTGTTCATTTTCCCTCTTGATTTTACAAAAAATTTTTAACCCTTCAAATTATTTTAGTATTTTATAAATTTATCAAGTTAAAGCGATGGCATTACTTCAAGAATCTTATATAGATTTACAACTTCAAAATTGAATTTACTTAAAAAAGTTATATTTTTTGAATAGCAGTTCGGCCGCCAGTTATCAGTTACCAGTTGCCTGCTACCAGTACTGGTGGCTGATGACGGGTAGCTGGCAACAAAACATTTGCTGCATAAAAAGCTTATCTTCATAAAGGCATAAATCAAACTTTAGCGTTGTATGTCTATGTTTCCAAAAAAGAAGAAGCAGTTTACTTTCTGCCCCTTTCTCTCTTCCTTTTGCTTTTTTGTTTGTTTTGCAATACTGTTTTTTTTCTATCCTTTTTTCCTTTGCTCTCCTTGTGCTTTTCCACCCTTTTTCTGCTTTCTATATCCGCCCTGTTTTCCTCTGGCTTGATAAGGCACTTCGGCCCATAGCCGATCAAATCTTCTCTGCCTGCTAAGATCAGCGCCTTGCGAACAAGATCATAGTTTTTGGGATTTCGGTATTGGAGCAATGCTCTTTGCATCGCCTTTTCCATTCTATCTTTGGGGACATAAACGGGTTTCATATTTCTGGGATCTAGTCCTGTATAATACATGCAGGTGGATAGCGTTCCCGGCGTAGGATAAAAATCCTGCACCTGCTCCGGATTGTATTTGATATCCCTCAAATATTCTGCCATTTCGACAGCAGCCTTTAGATCACTGCCGGGATGGCTTGACATCAAATAGGGAACCAGATATTGTTCCTTTCCAATCTTCTCATTGATTCGATAATATTTATCTGCAAATTTTTCGTAAACTTCTCGTCTGGGCTTGCCCATAAGGTCTAGGACTTTGGAAGATATATGTTCCGGCGCTACTTTCAGTTGTCCGCTGACATGATATTCACATAGTTCCCTTAAAAAGGCATCATTTTTATCCGCCATAATATAATCATATCTTAATCCTGATCTGATAAATACCTTTTTCACGCCTTCTATATTTCTCAATTTTCGTAAAAGCTGCAAATATTCTTCATGATCTATCTTTAGATTCTTGCAAGGATTGGGGAATAGACACTGTTTGTTTTTGCATGTGCCTTCTTTTCGTTGTTTTTCACAGGCCATATGACGGAAATTTGCCGTTGGTCCTCCCACATCATGGATATATCCTTTAAAATTCTTATCATTGACTATTTTCTTCGCTTCTTCTATGATGGAATCATGACTTCTACTTTGAATGATTCTTCCTTGGTGAAAAGTCAAGGCACAAAAAGAGCAGCTTCCAAAACAGCCTCTTGTGCTGATGATGCTGTATTTCACCTCTTCAATGGCAGGAACGCCTCCATCCTTTTCATAAACGGGATGGTAATCCCGTAGATAGGGCAAGTGATAGATACGGTCCATTTCCACCTGACTTAGGGGCATCGCCGGTGGATTTTGAACAATAAACTGATCACCATGTTTTTGCACAATTACTCTGCCACGTAAAGCATCCTGCTCCTCGTATTGCACTTTGAAAGCCCTTGCGTAGGCAATCTTATCCCGGGATACCTCCTCAAAAGAAGGAATTTCAATATAATCATAGAGATTTTCTATTGTATTTGTTTTATAGGTAGTTCCTGGAATATGGTGCATATATTTCGTATCAAAACCGCTGTTCAGATAATCTGCAATTTCTAAAATTTGTCTTTCTCCCATACCAAAGACAAGCAAATCTGCTTCACTGTCATATAGGATGGATCTGCGCACCTTGTCACTCCAGTAATCATAGTGGGCAAATCTTCTTAAACTGGCCTCGATTCCCCCTATGACAATAGGTACTCCTTTATAGGCCTGCTTGATCATATTGCAGTATACGATGGTTGCCCTGTCCGGTCTTAATCCCATTTTCCCGCCGGGAGAATAATAATCCTTTTCTCTCCTTCGTTTGCTTACCGTATAATGATTTACCATAGAATCAATGTTTCCTGCTGTTACAAGAAAAGCCAGTCGGGGTCTTCCCAGCTTTTTGAATTCTTTTCCATCCCGCCAGTTAGGCTGTGGAATGATCCCAACTTTATATCCCGCATCTTCCAGTACCCGTCCAATGACCGCCGCGCCAAAGCTGGGGTGGTCCACATAGGCATCACCGGATACAAGGATAAAATCCAATCGCTCCCAGCCTCGTGCATCCATATCTTTCCGGCTTATGGGTAAAAATTGATGATGATTCATTGTTTTCACTCTCTCTCATGTTTTCAATAGATATATTGTACCAGATAATTGCATCTGTTACAAAATGATTTCTCTTCATATGAAGGTGTATTCTCTTCACGAATCAGAAGCGAAAAGACCTCCACCCGGAAGGTCTTAGCTTGTAGACAAACCCTTGAGATTTGGCTTCCTGCTCAGACCTGCGCCCCTTTTCTAAATAAAAAAAAACAAAGCCTTCCGTTGGAAGATTGAAAGGAAAACTTTGTTGAAACCCATGACGGAAATTATGACTTATCTACAATTTAGGAAAGTACATAATTTCCTATGGGTTATAAGGAAAAAAGCGGCGTGCTGATTCGCGACGAAGCATAAATCTCAAGGGTTCTTGCTTAATCCCATTACTTTTTCTACAGACTGAGTCCTCCACCTAGGAGATCTGTCTGCTTTAACTAAGCCTATTCTTTAATTGTTGATATATGTCTTCTACCGTCATGCCCCTTGCTTTGATTACCGGAGCCTTTGTTTCGGTATCCTCTATACCGAGAAAATTGCTGCTCTGGCCGGATACAACGATTGCATCGCAGTTTTTATAATCCGTATGACCGGGATCAAGATCCATAACTGCAAAACCCTGCTGCCGCAAATAGTTTTTTACATTGCCTAAGGATTTTTCAACGGCTATCTTTTTCATTTTTATAAATACCTCCTCCATGTACACTCTCGCATTCTTATTATTTGTACAATGGGGGCAAATTATACTACATTCCTCCGCCTGCTGCATATTCCATAGGATTTGATATGGTTCATGTTTTCTATTGTTTAAGCAGGTGCAGGTCCGGTACTTTTCCGCACAATTAATTCATGAGGCAAAATAACAATTTTTTCATGGACTTCTATATGATTGATTTTCTTAATAATCATTCTGATGGCCACCGCACCGATATCATATAAAGGTTGTCGAATCGTTGTAAGACTGGGTCTATAAAAGGATGCCGGTTTCGTATCATGGAATCCTGTAACAGATACATCCTCCGGCACCTTATACCCATGATCCAGCAAACAATTGATCGCACCGATGGCCATGGTATCACTAGTAGCAAATATGGCCGTAGGCAATATGTCTTCCTTAATAAAATTTTTCACGATTTCATAGGAATTTTCCAACTTGAAATTTCCAAATTGGACCAACCTTTCATCGATGGGAATTCCATTCTCCTCCAGGGCCTTTTTGTATCCCCTGTATTGATCTTGGCAAAATGCATTGCTGTCCAAATTGCTTCGTATCAATGCAATTCTTTTATGGCCATGCTTAATCAAATAGTTGGTCATGTCATAAGAGGCTTGAAAATTATCAATCGATACGGAAGGAATGTCCAATTTGCTTGTATTTCTGTTAATCAACACAACTGGAATTTCAATTTCAGCCAAATACTCAATCAATTTGTCTTGAAGCTCCCAAGTCATCAAGACAATTCCCTCTACCTGCTTCCCTTTTAAAAGTTTCAGATACCTCAATTCTTGCTCCAAACTGCCATAAGTATTGCAAAGCAGTATATCATAAGCATACATCTTTCCAATTTCCTCTATCCCGTTTAATATTTCTCCGATAAAAAAGCTGGATATATCCGGTACAATGACGCCTATCAGTTGGCTTTTTTTCATCACTAAACTTCTGGCCACGGGATTTGGCGTATAACCGGTTTCTTCAATAATCTGCAATACTTTTTGCCTAATTTCATTGCTCACCGGTTTTGAATTGTTAATCACACGGGAAACAGTAGAAATAGAAACACCGGCTTTTTTTGCCACATCTTTAATCGTTACGCTCATATCATTCACCTCGATTGATCTTGTAAGCTTCCATGCCTACTTCAATTTTTTACTTCTTCATTCTCATAAAACACGGCGCCGATGACACCTGTTATGGAATTTACAAAGTTAAATGTCTTAAAATCAAATTCTTTTTCTTTGATAGGAACATTCAGCTGTAAAACTCCCTTTGTCTTTCCTTGATTTATGATGGGAAGTATAATTAGAGACTGCCAATCCGGTGTTCCCGCAAAAGTGTCTACATCCTGTATGCTTTCCCAATCAATCAAGTAATCTCCTGTTTTTGTTTCAAGGACATGGGATATTAATTTTTCGTTTATCTTTACATTCTCTATCCATTCTTCCTTAAAGCGTTCCCTGCAATATATATGCTTTATTTCATCTTCCGCCAATTCTATTAAAATCCCCTGTTTTGCTTCTATAATTTCAATCAGCCTTCCTAATATTTCAAATATTTTTTTCCTCTTTCCTTTGCGTTCTTTCAGCAATTCTATAATTTCTACAATTACTTGAACATTTCTATGGTCTTGGGCAATATTCCCTGAAATAATTCCGGCCAGCTTATCTACTCTCTTTCTGTGACTTCCAATATTTTTATCCCAAATCACAGACTTGTTTCTGCCGGTTTCCTTTGCATGATATAAAGCCTGGTCTGCCTTTTCAATCAATTCCTCCTGGGTATTTCCATGTTCTGGATATGCAGCTATGCCGAAACTCATGGTTACAGCATGGTCGTCTCCTAACAGGCTGGCATGTTCTATGGTTTTTCTTAATCTTTCGCAAACCGTCTTGGCCTCTGTTAAATTTGTACGTGGAAGGATGAGAATAAATTCTTCACCGCCATATCTTCCTATCAGATCCCCTTCCCTCACATTGGATCTTAAGATTTCAGCTACTTGCCTAAGCACATCATCACCTTGCCGATGCCCATAAAAATCATTTACAAATTTAAACTTATCGATATCACACATGACAATAGAAAGTTGGCTATGATTTGTTTCGGCTTTTATCAGCTCATTGTTGAATGCTTTTTCAATATATTTTCTCATAAAAACATTCGTCAGCTTATCGATGGAAGCGGTAACCTTTAAATGATAATTTTCTATCAGCACATACAGCAAATTGCATAGGGCATCGCAGGTTTTATACGCACTCCAGTCAAAATTATTAAAAATTTTATTGGTATCCAGATAAAGATATCCCAGGATGCGATCGGTCTCGTCCTTGCCCCAATTTTTTCTTTTCCCTGGAGCTGTCATGTTCCCCATCTTCTGCTTTGCTGTAATGGGGATACAAATGACAGCCTTCGCATTATCGGGCAAATATCCATAATCACTTTTCAACCCAGTGCTAAAAGTTTCTTTAAGCAGTATGCCATCCTGTTTTTGGCTTACCCTCTCCAATATGTAACGTATATCAGGCAGTTTATGGTGCTTGTATAGTTTCATCGTATCCCTAACGTTTCCTCCTTCGTCCACAAGAATAATAAAACCTCTGGTGGCTAAGGATACTTTCACACAATATTTCAAGACTATTTCCAGGTTTTCAGCATGATCAGAAGATAAAAATTGAATTAAATCTCTCAAACTTGCTATTTTCATCGGCAGCAGAGACTCATATTCCCTTAATGCTGATTCCAAGAATTTCTCGTTATGGAATAGCCTCTGTAAATCTGAAAAATCAAAATAAGCATTTAAATCCTCAATCTCCATGGAGGAATTCCATTCTTGAGAATTATCCTCTTCATAATTCTCCTCCAAAATCATCTTTTTCAACATCAAAATCTTTGGTTTTATCGCCTTTTTGACCTTGCTGCTGTTCATATAATCCAGCCGCAAGTCGTTAGGGATCTTGTTTGTAAGCCTTCTCAGTATATCTAAAGAAAAGATATAGCTATTGATGGCCTTATAGTATTCCTTTTCTTTTAAAAAAGCATCCCCTAATATTTGATAAATCCTCCATTCCAGCTCCAAGAATTCCCTCTGACTAACTTCTTTCAGCATGTTTTCAAAATAACGGATCTTGTCCTCCGTAAAGTAGCCCAAAATATAATTTCTTTTATGCTGCAGCATTTTACTGTCAAAGGTCTGCGACAGTTTCTCATCATATTGCAGCATTTCTGCAGCTTCATGCAGCAGGCCCTCTTCTACAAAATAAAGGGCGGCATCCAACAGCAATCTTCGCTTTTCCTTTACGAAACCTTCCCTTTGAAACTTTTCAATCAATGCAAGAATATTTTGTACACCTTCATTTTTCATATGATCCAGTTGAGAGAGCAGTTTCAGCGAGCAAATCTCAAACCCACTGATTTTATCGGTTTGGGAGAGCAAAGCCTCTTCTTGGGAAAGCCATTGCGTTGCCAGTTTCTCGGAGCCTACTTGAAAATAAAAATTCACTTTCAGAATATGATAATATATATACATCCTGCTTGGCTCAGAACAATTCCCCATCTCCCCTTCAGCCTTCTTCAGGTAGTTGTAAGCCTTTAGATATTCATTTAATTTCATATAGGCTTCAGAAAGATACAGGTAAGCCCAAGACAAACTTATTTTATCTCCCGTTAATTCATCTAGATGTATGACCTTATTGAAATATTCGATGGCAAGCTGATATTCATCTTCTACCAGATAGGTTTCACCAATATTTAAGTAATATATGGATGTTCCCGCAATAAAATTATATTTTTCAGCCAGTTTTAAAGCTTTTTCATAATATTTTCTGGCCATTTTTGTGTTTTGCATGGCCTCCATAAAGAGTACGCCCATATTGTTGATGGGCTTCATCGTCTCTATATGGTATCCGGATTTTTCTAAATATTCTACGCTTTTGATATAAGCCAACATAGCTTCATCATATTTTCCCAGAAATCCCAATAAATTGCCCTTGCGATTCAGAAAGCTACCTATATAGCGATAGCTGCCAAAGGTAATGCTTTTTTTCAAAAATTCGTCGGTGATCCGAGATGCATTTTCTAAATCCTCTTGTTCAAAAAACGTTCGGCTTAATAAATGGCCTGCCTCCAGATATCCATCAATATATTCGATTTCCTTGGCAATTCGGATAACTTCTAAAATCATCTTCTTTGCGGGCTCTATCATATTTTTTATAAGGTAGATGGAGGATATTTTATTTTTACCATCCACTATTTCCCTTTTCTGATAAAATTTCTCGGCAATTTTGACCGCTTCTTCATAATAGTACAAAGACTTATCGGTTTCCCCCATATTGAAATATATTTCTCCCATAATCAATAAAGCTGTAGTCTTCCGGTGATCTTCCGCACAATTGCCAAATAACTCTATTATCTTTTCCAAAAAATCCAATGATTGGGTATAAATATTTAAGGAAAACATCTTTTGGGCAGATTCTAAACAGTAATCAATGGCCTTGCTGACATTTCCACATTTTGTTAAATGGTGAATTAATTCATCTTTATTCTCTCTGCCCTCCCGATCATACGAAATTTCCAATATCATTGCAGCTTTCCGATGGCACTCTGCTTTTTCTTCTTTTCCAATGGCTCTGTAGATATGGTTTTTCAGTTGACGATTCTCATAATCGTAGGTATAACCCCAATCCTCCAGTTTTTCCCCCAATATTTTCATTTCCACCAATTTGCAAAGTATGTCCTTCGCCTCAGACAGATCCATATCCATCATATTGCTTATAATCTCTGGAGAAACTGGAGCGTTGAATATAGAGATGGTCTTTAGCACATGCAATGTATTTTCATCCAAAGATTTTACCTGATTGAGCAAAGCCTCACCAATGGTAGAAGGAAGTTTCACATTGTCTATCCCGATGCCTTCTCCCTTGATCATCCATTTATTGTCTTGATTTACAACCAGGGTTCCTTCAATAAATAAATTTTTAATCACTTCCTCTATATATCGGGGATTGCCGTCTGTTAATTTCATAATTCGGGTAGCCAGCTTTAAGGGTTTCCATGCCATACCCAAAATGTTCTGGATAAGGGCAGCCGTCTCTTCCAAATTAAATTTACTTAAATGAATTTGGCTGATTTTTTCTGTTGTTTCCCATTCTTTCAAAAATCTTGAAATTCCATCTTGTTCTTCCGTTCTGCAGGTCATTATAAAAAAAACAGGAAATTTTTTCTTGTTTTTCAACACAAAGCTAATGAATTCTAAAGTACTTTCATCTGCCAAATGAATATTTTCCAATATCATTACCGCAGGCTTCAAGGATACAGCATCATGGATAAAGTGAAAGACTCTGTCATACAGTCTTAGCTTTTCTTTTTGTGCTGAAAGCACGGGAGAGGGGGTGATGTCCCAGATATTTCCTATGCTGGGTAGAATCTTTACCAATTCCGGCCCATATTTTTTTACAAGATCATAATGTGCATTTTTCAACATTTGTTTTAAAATCTCTTTTAATGCTTTATGCTGAACAGCATTGGGTTCAAGGTATTCTGAAAAGTATGCATGCACATTGTCCATCCGGAAGCGGTACAATACTTCTTTGATGAACCGGCTTTTGCCGATTCCGGCCTCTCCTTCAACCAGTATTGCCCTTGGACCCATGTGAGCCTTGTTGAAGTCATTGAAAGTCTTCAGCACTTTATTGACCTCATTTTCTCTATGGATCAGCTTTATATTAAAATTGAGCCTTTCGTAATTTCCTCTATCTTCGATGGGCATAAACTCGCCTTCACCCAACTCTCGAACAGCGGAAATCACCTGCCCTATATTTCTGTACCTTTCATCCATTTCAAAAGAAGTCATTTCCTTAATCATCTTATCTAATTTTTCATTTCGATTATTTTTCAGACTATCATATAAATACTTAAATTCATTGTTCTTATAGGAGGCGCCATAGTATAGGTAAAACAGAAGAACACCCAGAGAAAAAATGTCGCTTCTAAAATCTACTTCCAATCCCATCTGGCACTCTGGAGCAATAAATTGTTGATTGTAATGGGCAATTTTTCCCCTGTCAAATTCTATCTGTTTGACATAGGCAAGATCCTTCAATTTCACTTGAATCTGATTATTTTCTTTATATAAGAAGATATTATCCAGAGTTAAATATTTATAGCATATCCCTCGAAAATGCAAATACCTGATGCCGCTACAGATTTTCACGAATGCTTCCATCGCCTCTTGTTGGGATAAATCCGTATATTTTATAGGATTATAGGGCACATATTCCCTGGTGTAGAAAAATTGCTTTGTCGATGGCGTTTTATTGTCAATGGTTTGTATAATATCAAAAGATTTATTTTGCAACAATGTTTCGTGTTCAAAAGAAGTAAAATAGATATATTCATCAATGTAATGCTGAATTAGGTCACTTTTTGAAAATTCCGGCTCAAATATTTTTATGAGTATTTTTTCGTTATGATTATATAAATCCATGGCAATATAAGATGTAGCATAAAAATCTTTATCTACATAATGCAAAATTTTATACCTTCCATTTACTAACTCCATTCCCACACATCCCCATGAAGATGATTAATCTTTTATGCAATCACATTCTGCTTCTGTTCTTTCATGTATCATTTTTAACGCCAGAATCAAATCATTTTTCTGTTCTAAAGTTAAATCAAGCAATACCCTATCTAAGTACGCCCTTCTTGTATCAAGAACTTCTTCAATCAGCTTGTGTCCCTTATCAAGAACGCTTATTCTTACTACCCTTCGGTCCTTTGTGTCCCGGATTCTTTCTACTAAGCCGTTTTTTTCCATCCGGTCAATCAGATCCGTTATGGTGCTGCAGGCCAAAAACATTTTGCTGCTTAATTCGCCTATAGTCAAATCCCCGTATTTAATCAACTGCAGCAAAGCATCGAACTGCGGCGGCGTAATCTCAAAATCTGCTAATATATCTCTCCCCTTTCTTTTGATAGATGTACATACCCATCGTAACAATCTTTCAATTTCTACGATATCTTGAGGAAATTTTTCTTTGCTCATTGGTACCTCCATAAATTCACTTTATTATTCTGCTTATTATGCTATAATAAGTAATGAGTGATGCCAAATTTTCATTTATCATTATTATATAACTATTTTATGAGGAGGTAAACATATGATCCAGCATGGTTCTTTAAATCTGAATGCCATAGAAGCAATGCAGTTCCTATGGACGTCCATTTCTTCCAAGGACAAACTTACAGAAAAATTTATTATTGATATTGCAAATACAGAACCCTTTCAGTGGATATATAATGATGAATTCACTTCGGAATCCGTAAGAAGAAGCCTGAGTGCATTATCAAATCGCGAACCGTTCACCGGCAATAAAGCGGAAAACAGGTTTTACAGCAGAAATCTCATGATTTTAGAATATATGGATACATTGCACGACAAGATTAATGCTTTCAAAGGAGTCCGGCTCAAGGACATTATTGAGCATCTTAATAGAACATGGAACATAAAGGACATGGATCACCTAGAGGTAGTGGTTGTCCCTACTCCCTTTGATACATTCCAATGCCATGAAAATAAAATTATTTTAAATTTCTTCAAATTTCACTTGGTAGACGGCATACTCAAAGCAGATGATATGCCTATAGAGGAAATCCTAAAAACAGCCCTAACCTCTTAAACGCAAGCCATATGCTTGCTTTTTTTTATCAGCCCCTTGCACAGCAGATAAAAAGTTTTTCTTTTTTGAAAGGATTTCACAAAATCATGTCGAAGTATACTACCACTAGTTTTTTGGAGGTATTTTATCCATGAGCTTTTTTCAATATTTGAAACAGCTTCGCAAAGAACACCTTACTTTTGTAGTAATCCCCCATTCTGGTAAGGGAACAAAGCAGTTTCAATTGAATAAATTTCTGCTGTATTCTATTTTTACTTCCTTCGCCATACTTTGCATATCCCTTGTGGTGCTTTCTTATACCTTCATAAGCACCAAATATGCCCTTTATGCCAATCTAAATCATTTGCAACAGCTACAAGAAATCAACGAAAAGCAGGCATTGGAAATTTCTGAGCTAAAAAATCGCACCAGCACAATCCATGAAAAACTAAACATCCTGAGTGAACTGGAGCAAAAAATACGATCCATGGTGGGATTAAAAATGTCCGTTAATTCTTCCAGCTTAAAACCTACGTCCCGCTCCTTTTATAGAAATATTCCAAGTTCAGACCTATCTCCATTGCCATTGGAAGATACAGATATTGATTTAGATATTTTGGCTGCCGAAATGGACAGCAAAATTGAAAATTTGGCGGAGCTTATTCATGATGTAGATGGCCAGTTGAAAGCCATCGATGCTCTTCCTGACGCCATGCCTGCTGAAGGAAAAATTACATCAAAATTCGGCTATAGAATTTCCCCCTTTACAGGCAGGAGACAGTTTCATCACGGGATTGATATTGCCAATGATCAAGGAACCCATATTGTAGCAGCCGGTACAGGTATTGTTACCTTTTCCGGCTGGAATACAGGATATGGCAAAACCATCATCATATCCCACGGAAACGGATATCGGAGTGTATATGCCCACAACAGCGAAAATCTAGTGGAAGTAGGGCAAAAAGTAAAAAAAGGAGATATGATTGCAAAGATGGGAAGTACGGGACGCAGTACCGGACCTCATCTTCATTTCGAAATTCACTATAAGGGCGAGCAAATCGATCCTGAAAATGTCCTAAAGAATAGATTGGGAGGTGGAACAGGTGTTCAAAAAAAATGATGTTCCCGTGGCAAATCATGAAAAATTCGATACCCTCATCGGCAGTAATTCCCATTTTGAAGGAACTTTGACAGCAGAAGGAACCATCCGCATCGACGGGCTGTTCAAAGGGGACATCCAATCAAAGGGAAATGTTATTATCGGTGAAGAAGGCAAGGTATGCGGCAATATTCTTGCAAATAATATTTTCAATGCCGGTACCATCGAAGGAAATGCAACGGCATCGGGTCAGCTCAAAATCGCAGCAACAGGCAAACTGCTGGGAGATATACAGGTCTCAAGCTTTATAGTGGAGGAAAAGGCCATTTTCGAAGGAAAATGTTCAATGAAGGAAATAGGACAAAATGAGATCTAGTCTCACCTCCATATCCTGTGGACAAGACAGGGAGATTTCCATACACAATTTTTCCTCATTTGCATGGGTAAAAACAGCTTTCAAAGGGCTTATAGCCCAGCCCAAAATTTTCTGCTGCCTTTTTATGCAGCAGCCAGCCTTCATAGAAACACATCCCTTTTCTTAAGCTCGAATGGTTCAATACAGCCTTTTTATATCCATGCTCCGCCAGTTTCATAATATAAGGAAGGGTTGCCTCTGTTAAAACCATCGTTGCTGTCCTGGGAACAATTCCCGGCAAATTGGGAATAGCACAGTGAATAATGCCGTCAACAACATAGATAGGATCATCATGGGTCGTAGGGCGTGAAGTTTCAATGGTTCCATTTGTGTCACAGGCTACATCAAAAATGATGGTTCCTTCCTTCATCTCCTTCAGCATATCTCTGGGAATCAAATGGGTATCCTTTTCCCCCATCTGATCAATTGTATTGATAATCATATCCGTCGTCTTCAGGACCTTTACAAGATTTTCTTCGGTAAGAATCAGATACGTTGCTTTTCTGCCAAGTCTTTGCTCCATTCCACGGAGCCTGTGCATGCTTCTATTGAGAATCGTCACATTGCAGCCTATCCCGGCAGCAATGAAAGCTGCTCCTTCCGCAGCGGCTCCTGCCCCAAGAATAGCCACTTCTACCGGCGAAATCCCGGGCATACAGCCTAGCATCAATCCCTTTCCCCCATGGATGGTATGAAAAAATCTGCTTCCCATCATTACAGCCATCTTCCCTGCAATCTCACTCATGGGAATCAGCAGGGGCCTGCGGCCTTCCTGATCTTCTACGCTTTCATAACCAAAGGCTGTAATCTCTTTTTGAATAAAAGCATAGCAAAGCTCCTTGTTTCTTTCCGGCAGCACATAGGAAAAAATTACCTGTTTCCGCTGCAACCATGCCAATTCTATATCTATGGGTGGTTTTACCTTTACAATCAAATCTGCAAACTCATATACCTTCCGAACGTCTTCCACGAGCACTGCGCCAGCTTCTTCATACATTGCATCGGTAATGCCGCTGGGAATGCCTGCTCCCCTGCTAACATATACTTCATTCCCTGCACTGACGGCCTGCTTCACCCCCAAATGAGTCATGCCTACTCTATATTCCCGGTTGGCCGTTTCCTTCGGTACTCCGATTTTCATTCATATAGCCCCCTTTACCAATTTTGTGGTGCTATATTTTATTAGAAAAAAACCCTCAATATACCTCATTATAAAATAGGAAAATAAGCATTGATATTGGATGTTGCCTTTGCTTTCAGAAACTTTTCCATAATTTCCGATAATTTTTTCATTCCGAAGTCTATTTCATGAGGATAAACGGCAGCAATGCTCAATCGAAAATACCGGCTCTCCCCTTGGGAGGTAAAAAAGATAGATCCTGGCAGAATCAGAATATTATTTCTTTCACATTCATGATACAAATCATTGGAGGAATATCCTTCCGGCAGACAAAGCCAAAAATTCAATCCTCCCTTTGGCAAGGTATAGGATACCCCCAAAGGTGCCATATATTTTTCGAGACAATGGACCATGATCTCGAAACGTTCTTCATAAATATTTTTCATATAGTGAATATGCTGTTTCCAAATGCCCTTTCTCAGGTATAAATCAAAGGCCCGCTGGTTCAAACCCGATGTGGATATGTCCGATGCATGCTTTGCCGCTAAAATTTGGTGATGCAGCTTTTGTGGAATGACTAGAAACCCCAATCGCAGACCGGGCATAAAAATTTTAGAAAAACTTTTTACATATATAATCATATCCTGAATATCCAAACTTTTCAGTGTAGCAGATTCATAGCCATGAAAACTCAATTCGCTTAAATAATCGTCCTCAACAATCAAAACATTGTACCGGCTGGCCAGCTCCAATAGCTTCTGTTTTTTTTGCTGACTATAAGAATATCCAGTGGGATTTTGGAAATTAGGCATTGCATAAATCAGTTTAGGTCGATGGGTTAAAATTTTCCCTTCCAAATCAGCCATATCCATTCCGTCCTCAAATATGGGAACATCAATGATCTTGGCACCTCTGGACTTGAATGTGGCAATTGCACCGGTATAGGTAGGGCTTTCTACAATAACGGAATCACCAAACTGCACAAAGGCTTTAGAAATCACATCGATACCCTGCTGGGCCCCGGAAATAATTTGCACATTCTCTGCATGGGTAAAAATACCATAGGCACTCAAATAAGAAACCAATGACTCCCTTAAAGGATAGTACCCTTGACTTTCCTGATAGCCGAAAGCACTTCCTTTATCCCTATCCAATACTTCGATCAAAAGATTTTTAAAATCCTCCACGGGAAATAAATCGGGCGTAGGGGTAGCACTGGCAAAGCTGATCATATTGTTTCTAATTTGAATCTGTCCTCGATCCATTTGGCGAAAATCTTCATCAACGGGATATTTATGTTGTTCATTTAGATAGCGGTAATTTCCCGAGGGTTTGACAAAGGTGCCGCTGCCTATTTTTTTATAGACATATCCCTCCTCTTCCAGCAAATCATAGGCCTTTACAATGGTCACATTGTTGACCCCCAGCAAATCTGCCAGTTGTCGAATGGGTGGAAGCTTATCATTGGCTTTCAGCACTCCCTGCTCTATCATATTTTTGATAGATTTAAATAATTGAATATACATATGTTCCAGTGAATTCTTGTCAATGCATATCTTTGCAAACAGATCCATTATAACCTCCTGAATTAACCTTTCTTGTGCATTCTTCCTATATTCATTATACAAAATCTGCACCTGCATTACTATAGACAAAAGCAAATCCCAGACGGAAGACAAAGCAATACAATAAGAAAAAGTGCGGAATTTCCGCACCTTTTAATGTCTATCGTATTTATCGATCAATGCTTGCAGTTTTCTGGCCTGCATGCCGCATTCCTCTGCAAATTGCTTGAATAATCCTGCCACCTCTTTGTCGTTTACTTGTTTAGAAAACATTTCATAGTCACGTACGCTTTCCTGTGCATCCAATAATTTTTTCATAATTGTATCCCGTGTATTCATTTCCATCCTTGTACACCTCCTCATTGATTCAGTATTAGTTTTGCCTTAACACTATTTATTATGTACAAATATGATAAATATATTAAATGGACTTTTTTTCATCATCAGTACGGGCGAACAAATCTACACTTTCCGCACATATTTTTTCCGCCCTTTCCATATATATGCTCAATAAATCTTTTGCTTTATCCTCCTTCAACAGACCATGAAGGGTTTTCGTTTCAAAAAACCTTTTTGGAAATTCTAGTTTTCTATAATCAAAACCAAGTTTCTTTTTCAAGGCTATCTTCCTCCGAAAAATATCTCTCCCCAAATCCATGAGCTTTTCAGAACTATAGTCGATTCCAATGGCCTTCAAGGCCTTCACGATGGTATCAAGATCATAAACTTTTCGAGAAAAAAGACAAATAACCAAACAATTTTGAACATTCCTTTCCATTTCTTCTAGGATCAAATCATCCACAAGTTTTTCCCCATCCGGCTCCTGCAAACTTTGATCCAAAGCATAGCCCCCATTATCCAAATGGGAGTGTCTGGCTCCTACGGACATACCCAGCAGATGGCCATAGCCCGTATGGTAACCTGCAATCTCATGTTTCCCTAAAACCGCTGCAAAATCTTTTCCTCCATAGGTCTCTGCTGCATAATGGGTTCCTTTCGACACGGTTTTATAAAATTCATTGGTTCCCTTTATGACATTTTCAATAATAAATTTATATCCCTCTGTATCCCCAAAATCAATGGATCTCCCTAACTGTTCTTTTGAAATCAGACCTTTTTGATATGCTTCCGTAATCCAACCCAACAGGACCCCCATGCTGATGCAATCCAGTCCATATCGCTCAATGATCTCGATAAGGGAGAGGATATCATCTTTGCTGCCGATACCCAGGAAAGAGCCCAGAGCAAATATCAGCTCATGGTCATAGGAAATACCGCTCCACGCATATTCATAGGGATCAGCAAACCTCTTTCTGTGAATGCCTATGTGAATACATCCCACGGGACACCCTGAACATGCCAGTTTTCTTACCAGCTTTTCCTCCGCAAAAGATTCCCCGCTGATTTCTTGGGCAAATTCAAAACTGCTTTCCTGCAGATTTCTTGTAGGCAAGGAATTCATATGGTGTAAAGACAATATATTGATGGACGTGCCGATGCCATGATATTTTTCCATAAGGTCTGTTTCCATTACTTTATGATAAATTTCCCTATACACCTTAGGATATTCTTTTTTGTCAGGAATAGACTCACTTTCATCTCCATGGACAATCATTCCTTTCAAGCCTTTACTTCCAAACAAAGCCCCTAACCCTAATCGTCCAAAATGGCGGTAGGTATCCACATTCACGCCTGCAAAGGAGATTAACTTTTCACCGGCAGGACCAATCCGCAGAATTGACCGTAAACCTGTCCCTGGTTCCTTTTCCCTCAAAAGCCTCCCTGTTTCTTCTGTATCCAGTCCCCATAAGGCTTCGGCATTTTTAAACTCCACCTGCTCATTGCTAATATAGAGGTAGACAGGTGTTTTTGCCTTCCCTGAAATGACAATGGCATCATACCCTGCGAATCGCATGGCCATGCCCAACCGCAATCCTGCATGACTTTCTCCCAATTCCCCCGTAAGTGGTGAACGAAACAAAGCTACCACCTTGGTCACGGCCGGATATATGGTTTCCATAGGCCCTATGGAAAAAATAATGGGCTGTGCTTCATGAAAACAGTCGAATTCAGGTTTGATTTTTTCCTCCAATAACTTTATTCCCGTTCCTACGCCGCCTAAAAACGGAACCAAATCCTTTCTTTTTTCAAGATTGGTTTTTTTTGCCGTCAGATCAATTTCCAAAACCTTAATAAATTTCCTATTCTGCATAAGAACTTACCTCCATCCTTAGGACGCCATGGGGACAGTTTTTTGTACATGCACCGCATTGTATGCAGATAATGGGGATCCCTTCCCTTTGATCAAAGCGGATTGCACCCACCAAACAGGCATCAATGCATTTCTTGCAACCTATGCATTTTTCCCTATGTAAACCAACTCCGCCGCCTTTCCTGGCAGTTAAAGCCCCGGTGGCACACGCTTGTGCACAAGGAGGATGGATGCAACCCCTGCAAATATCAGCGACAAACTTCCCTTGAAGTCCCCCGCTGCTTCTTATCTGTATAGCACTTTTCACAGGAGAATAATCCCCATGGACTGTTCTGGCACAGGCCAGCATACAAGAACAACACCCTATACATTGATTCATTTCCCCTATTTTTAAAATCTTTTTTCTTTCCCTTTCCATCATCACACCCCAGTTTTTCTTTAACTATTTCCATTATTACCGTCGAACAGCATCCTTATTCTTTTTCATCCTCCCTTCGTCAAAAAGTTTAAAAAAAAGAGATGATGAAATCACCTCTTTTGTATCGTAATAGCATAACGGAAGATCTATTTCCATAGCCCCTTTATGTCCAATCATCTGTATTTCAACAAAGTCTTCTTTTCAATTTTCCAGCGGAAGTCTTTGTTATTTTTTAAAAATACCCATAGGTTTTCCAACAGGCAAAAATATTCTGCCAAAATGTCCATTCAAAACTGCCGCCGCCGAAGCATAGAATCCCAGCATTGAGATCAAAAGTTCTGTATAAGCAGCAAGCTTATGGGAAAATTCCGGTAATATTCCAAATGTATTCATGGAAAGTCCCAAAAATAAAATATCAATTAGGAAAAGAATATAAAATAATACCCTGTTGGTTTCCGTAGCTGCCACAGTCATATAAATTGAAAAAATCAAATAGCCTATAAATGCAAATCCCAGCTGCCTTCCATCAATATTTGCTGCCAGAGCTTCTCCAAAAAAGCCCAATTTGGTCAACCATGAAGCGGCTACTGCAACCCAAAACAAACCATAGGCACCAAAAGCAGTGGTACCAAATAAATTATGCCTTTTTGAATCTTCAATACAGGCAAATAATTGAGCAAACCCGCCTAAAAAAATAGCCCACGGAATGACAAAAGACAAACCCCCTGTCCATCCGAGCTTTTGGGATGATGCCACCAAAGTTACCATCGCCAGTCCGAATAATCCTAAGGCCGATGGATCCGCATTGGTAATCTTTACATGTTGTGTTTCTTGTGTATTCATAAGAACCCTCCTAATAAATTGATACATACTGTAAGAAGATATCAAAAAAGTTTCGACAAGTCAATTTGCATTTTCTATGATATTTTCTCTGTTCATCCTTATTAATGACGAAAAATGTCAAAAAAACAAGAAGAATCCTTGCTTTGCTCAAGAATTCTTCTTGTTTTGATATTTTTCAAAAGGATATAACCGTTATATATAGTTAAAAAATATTCTCCTTTTTTAAATCTTCAATTTCTTCATCACTATAGCCTAACAGTTCCTTTAATATTTCTTCCGTATGCTGACCTAATAGCGGTGCAGGCGCCCTCACTCCACCCTGGGTTTCGCTCATTTTGATGGGCGTACCAGCCATTTTCAATTTTCCTGCCACCGGATGCTCTACCTCTACGATCATCTCCCTTGCCAATACCTGGGGATCCTCTATCACTTTATCAATTGTATTGATTGGCCCGTTGGGCACCCCTGCCTGGTCTAAAATCTTTAGCCACTCTGCTGTAGTTTTTGTTCTGGTAATTTCTTGAATCATCGGGACCAATTCTTCCACATGCTTTGTTCGCAGCGGATTTGTTTGAAATCTTTCATCTTGAATCCATTCTTCTTTTCCAAGGGCTTCACAAAGTTTTTCCCATAAAGCATCATTCCCTGCAGCAATCATTACCTCTCCGTCGGCTGTTTCAAAGGGTTCGAAAGGAGTTATGGAAGTATGCCTGTTTCCTGCCGGCTTTGGCACAACGCCTGTTACCACATACCTGGCTATGGCATTTTCCAGAATCGCCACTTGGCAGTCCAGCATAGCTACATCTACCTTCTGTCCTATCCCTGTTTGATTGCGATAGTGGAGGGCTGCCAATATGCCGATGGCAGAAAACAGTCCCGCTGTAATATCACCAATGGAGGGTCCTACCCTGGTGGGCCTTCCTCCTTTTTCTCCCGTAATGCTCATAATGCCCCCCATGCCTTGAACAACCGCATCATAAGCTGCTCTTTTGCTGTATGGCCCTGAATGTCCAAAACCGGAACAAGCGGCATAAATAATGCCAGGATTAATTTTTTTCAATTCCTCATAGCCTAAACCCAGTTTTTCCATGGTTCCCGGCCTATAATTTTCCACTACCACATCCGCCTTTTTTACCATTTCTTGAAATATTTCCTTGGCCTTTTCTTCCTTCAGGTTGAGCGTTATACTTCTTTTATTGCGGTTCAAGCTCATAAAATATGCACTTTCATCCCCTACATAGGGACCAAACTGCCTAGAGTCATCGCCAATACCCGGTGCTTCAATTTTTATGACATCGGCACCTAGATCTGCCATCACCATGGTAGCATAAGGTCCTGCTAATACTCTCGTCAAATCCAGTACTTTGATACCTTCCAATGCTTGCCTCATATTTCACAATCCCCTCCCCAGATATTTTTTATGTTTTATTATAGACATACAACACTAAAGCTGGATTTATGTCTTTTTATGAAGATAAACTTTTTGTGCAGCAAATGTTTTGTTGCCTATTACCAGTCATCAGCCATCAGTACTGGTAGCTGTCAGCTAGTAGCTGATAACTGGCGACCAGTTGCTATTCAAATTTGAAATTCCAGCTATATGATATGTTGTAATTTTAAGAATATTCTTATGATTATTTTATCGGAAAAGTATAGAAAGTACAATTCTCTTTGACAAAATAAAGAGGCATGGCAGGCCTCTTTATTTTATCAAAAATATTATCGCACGATCCCCACAAATACTAGCAATGCCCCGAACAATACACCGCCAAAGCCCAATATAAGCAATTGTCTGAACAACTTATCTGATTCTGATTCGTGGGCAGAAGCCATGGCCAATGCTCCTAAGGTTGATAGCGGCGAATTTGTAACAAAATGGGCGCCTAAGATAATGGCAGAAATCAATGTTTCGCCCTTTACGGCACCACCCATGGTCTCAACAATGCCGGGTACCGTAGGAATAAGGGTAGGCATCACAACGCCCGATGCAGAAGATACTGCCGACATCAATCCCCCGACGATAGTCATGATAGGCGCTGCAGTTTTTGTGTTCATAAACGCCGATAGCGTATCGGTAAGATATGAAATACCGCCGGCTTTATCCACTACATTTACCAATACACCTACGCCGCATACCAGCAATAGGGTACTCCATGGCATAGATGCAATTGTTTTTCTTTCATCGGCAGCACCTAATAGCAATAAGACTGTACCACCTAAGAATGCCACCATACCGATGTGCAGTTTTAATACAATGATGGCGGCAACCACAAGGGAAATGACCACAAGGGTTTGAATCTGAATAGTATTAAAGGGCACAGGCTTTTCTTTTGCTGCTACTGTATCGGATTGAAGTTTAAATCCTCCCAGAACTACGTAGCACACCACTGCAATAACAACCTGGGCAATAACCATATTGATAAATACATGCATCGAAGTATTATATCCTATTTTTTCAGCCAACTGTGTTCCAATGATTCCTGTAGGAGCGATCGGCGAAAGTCCACCGGCATTGGATCCGGCAATCACCATTGCCGCCATTAATAATGAGCTGATTTGTTCTTCCCGAGCTACAGCCATTGCAATAGGCAGTACCAATGCACAAACGGCAATGTTGCCAGGTCCGATGGCTGCCAAAACTGTGGAAAAGATAAAGAATAAGATAGGAATCAGTTTTCTATTTCCTTTGGCCAGATAGGCAGCTTTTCTAGCCAATAATTCCAAAGTCCCGTTTACCTTTGCAACAGCAAATAGAAAGGTCATCCCCACAAGAATGAAAAACAAGGATGTATTCCAACCTTTTACCAAGTCAGTACCCTTTGCCGCAGCAGAAGACATGGCTACCATTTGGGGTACTGCAGGATCTTTGGAGATATTGGTCAAAACAAAGAAACCTAGTAAAAATGCAAAGGCAATACTTACAAGGCCGGTATTCACACCTTTCTTAAAGCCTATAAATATAGCCAGCACCAATACCAATAAGGATATAAGTCCCATATTCATACTTTTTGTCCTCCTTTTCAATATAAAATTGCTTCCATAAAAATTTTTAAAAAATAAAAGTATCGGATAAAAACGTTTTCTTCATCAACCTCCCTCCACAGGATAAACTTACTTTTCAATATAGCAAGGATCATGCCAGCATTGTAATCTGCCGTAAAAACTTGAATATATGAAATAATAAAAAACACAATATTTTAAAAATTAGAAAAAGCGGTAAAAATATTACCGCTTATTTTTCATTTTTCCTTCATGCAATAGATTTTTTATTTTCTTGAAAATACCTGTGCATATAAATTGATTCCATAAAAGAATACATCCCTTGCCCTGATATTCCAAGGAGGTAATATAGTTACCACAGAGCATATCAAAAGTTACCAGCTTAGACTATTTTGTAAGGCTATACTTTTCTATTTTTCTCCTCAGAGTCAGGCGGGAAATCCCCAACTCCTGGGCAGTTCTGGAAATATTCCAGTTATTTTGTTTTAATACCCTGCTGATGGTCTCCATTTCCACAGTTTCAAGATTCATACTATTTCCTATGCCTCCAATATTTTTATCATGGAATATATTTTTATCACTCAATATATTGTGAGGCAGATCCTCCACACCAATCCATTCATTCTCTTGAAAAATCATGATTCTTTCAATTACATTTTTTAATTCTCTCACATTTCCCTTCCATTCATGAGCCTTACATATTTCCATGGCACCTTCCGTCATCCCTTTGATATTTTTTTTCAGCTGATGATTATAAAATTGAATGAAGGAATCAATTAATACAGGAATATCCTCCGTACGTTCTCGTAAAGGTACGGTATAAATAGGGACTACATTCAGCCTGTAATATAAATCCTCCCGAAAAGCTCCATTTTGAATTTCCTGGAGTAGATTTTTATTTGTAGCCGCAATAATATTGGCATTAAATTCAATCTCTTTTACTCCACCCAATCTCCTAAATTTCTTCTCTTGCAAAACCCTTAGCAGTTTGGCCTGCAAAAGAATATCCATATCTCCGATTTCATCTAAAAACAGGGTTCCTCCATGGGCCTCTTCAATCAATCCTTTCTTGGATGTTTTTGCTTCCGTGAAAGCCCCTTTTTCATAACCGAACAATTCGCTTTCCTGCAAATTTTGAGGAATTGCAGCACAATTTAAAGCAACGTAGGGTTTATTTTTCCTAATGCCATTATAATGAATCGCCCTCGCAATGATTTCTTTTCCCGTGCCGCTTTCTCCTTGTATGAGAATATACGTATTATAAGATAGATTCGTTACCTTATCCACAATTTTTTTTATCTCATGAATTTGTTCGCTGACGCCTATAATTTCCGTAAAATTTTCATACTTATCTTGAATCAATTCCTTCTTCATTCGAATATATTTCAAATTGTTTTCAATGGTATCTTTAATTTCTTCTATGTTGAAGGGCTTTGTAAAATAGTCGTTAGCGCCCAGTTTCATGGCCTCCACCGCCAATCTTACTTCACTGATATAGGTAATCATAATGATGATGCAGTTTTGATTTTCTTTTCTGATTCTCCTTAGTACCTCAATGCCATCAATACCCGGCAGTTTGATATCAATAATAGCAATATCCGGTTTTATTTCATGAAATATTGACAACCCCTCTTCTCCAGAAGCTGCCGTAAATATTTTTACTCCTGTTTTGTTCAACCCCACCTGAAGAGACAAACGGATACTTTTTTCATCGTCAATAATTAACAGCTTCATCTATGATCTCCCCCTCGAAACAAATAATAAACTCCGTATACTTCCCTACCTGGCTCCTTACGGAGATGGTCCCATGATTATCTCGAATAATTTTGTGAACGATCGATAACCCAAGACCTGTCCCGTCTTGTTTTGTAGTATAGAAGGGATTAAAAATCTGCTCTATCTTATCCTCTGGTATCCCAACCCCATTATCCAGCACAGAGATATATAAAACTCTTTTATAATCCTTCTCTAATATCTTCACTTCAATCGTAATTTTTCCATTTTGGTCCACCGCTTGAATACTATTCTTGAAAATATTTACAAAGGCCTGCCGTACAGTAGCAGGATCAATTTTGACCAAAGGCACGGCATTTGGAAATTTTTTGATAATGCGGACATTTTTATTGCTGATTTCAGAGTTCAAAATATTCAATGCACTATGGATAACGCTCAATATGTTTGTAGTAACAGGCACATTTTTATGGGTTCTTGTAAAGTCTAAGAAATTGATGACAAGGTTATTCAGCATGTTCACTTCTTCCCTTAATGCCATTAACAATTCATTCCTCAGATTTTCGTCATCCAAGTTATCCTTTAATACTTCCAAAAGATTGGACATACCCGCCAATGGATTTCCAATTTCATGAATAATGGAAGAAGACATTTCCCCGATGGTCTTTAGTCTGTCTTCCCTCCGCAGATGTTCCTCCAGTATTTTTATTCTGGTCAAGTCCTTGATCAAGCACACTGTGCTGATTACCTTCCCTTCGTCATTATACACTGGAGATAATGAGATGCTCAGGGGAACCATTGTCCCATCACTTCTGCGGATGCTGCACTCCCGTTCCATAACTGTATTCTCTTCTCCACTGATGTAATTTTTGAATATATCCAGAGGTAATTCCGTATGGGAGGACAAAAATTCCAAGCTTTTGTTAATAAAGAATTGGCTTCTGTAACCGGTGATTTCTTCTGCAGCCGTATTGAAAATAGAGATTCTATTGTAGTAATCAATGACAATAATTCCGCTAGCGGCACTCTTTAAGATGCTATTCAGGTATTTCTTTATATCATATTCTCTTTTATGCAGATTCTTTAAAGCTTCCATCTTTAGGCCCAACTCTTTGCGCATATGATGAAAAGCCTGTTCCAATTCTCCGAATTCATCCATGAACGTAATTTCCATTTCTTTGGTTCCCTCATCCAAATCTTTGCCCATACCTCTTACAAGACTTACTAATTTTTCAATGGGGCTGGTGATGGTATGTGCAAAATACATGCTCAAAATCAAAACCGTAATCAATACAAAGACAATCCCGGAAAAAAAACGCGATTTTATTTTTCCGATTTGTCCCGTAATATATTGCTCGTCTTGCTCTACAATTACCATACCCCTATAGTTGGGAATTTTACTGTAAGATACATATACCACGCCCGAATCACTTTTATATTCTCCGATGCCCTCCCCATATGTTTCCATCGTATCGGGGATTTCACGTTCCTCGCCTTTCACCATAACCCTGCGAGTTAGCACTTTGCTGTTGCGCATGTCCTCTTCATGGGGACTCACCAAAAGGGTTCCATCCATATCTACCACATAGATCTTCCCATCAAAGGACTGCTGTGTTTTTTCTACAATTTTCTTTAGGCTGTTTAGGGGTACGCCCCCACCAATAATTCCCTTTATTTCTCCCGTCTGTTGGTCCATAATTGGAGCCACCACAATGATATGGGGTTGATTCAGTATGCTGCTGATAAATACTTTGCTAATATAGGTTTCTTTATGCTTCATCATATATTGATAATATTCTCTGTCTATATAATTCCTTTTGTAAATGATATCATTATGGGGATTGCTGTAGGTAATTCTTCCGTCAGTTGTCATGTAAAACATTAAATCCATCCATTTGTAACTGTTGTAAATTCTGTCAATACTTCTTTGGATGGAAGGCATATCATTATAAGAAGCATATTTTGCCACATATTCCACCGTATCCTGGGCAGCCGACAAGTATTGACTTATCTGGTCCGAAATCATTTCTGTAATCACAGCATTTTTTTGTATAATCTGTTCCTTGATATTCTGGGTAAAAATGTTGTAAGACATATAGCTGGCGCCGGCAATTGTAATAATCACCAGGATAATAATCAATAGGGGAATTTTAAACTTTAAGCTCCTTGTATTCAACATAGAAACCTCCACAAAATCATACCCTTTCTATTCATTTTACATGAAATCCGTCTTTTCTGCCATACCCCCAAAAATAAATAGAATGGGAATCTATCGATTCCCATTTTTTTCTACGCTTCCTGATTTAAAGCTGTAACACCGCTTCGTATTTTAATCATAAATAAGATCACGGCTAATAGTGCTGCACCGCCCCCTGCTGGATAGGCAACAGCTGCCGGAAGTCGAAAACCTTCAGGGGCCATCAGTATATAGGTGACACTTACCGCAGTCATGAAGGTTGCCGGTACCGTAGCAATCCAGTGAAGCTTCGCCTTCGATGCCAGATAAACTGCAGCGGCCCAAAGAACAATCATTGCTAAGGTCTGATTTGACCATGCGAAATATCTCCATACAATATTAAAATCAATTCTGGTTAGTGCAAATCCAACGGCAAACAGAGGTAACGCCAGCAGGAGTCTGCTTTTGATCTTTCCCTGTTCAAATCCGAGGGCATCGGCAATGACAAGCCTTGCACTTCTAAAGGCAGTATCTCCTGAAGTAATTGGACAGGCAATTACGCCCAAGACCGCCAATAAACCGCCGATGGGGCCTAATAAAGACTTGGATATGGTATTGACAACGGCCCCTGCACCACCATTCCCTAAGGCTTCGTTTAATCCAGGTATGCCATGGAAGAATGTCATCGCTGCCGCCGCCCATATTAAGGCAATGATTCCCTCTGCAATCATAGCACCATAAAATACTTGCCTTCCATACTTTTCATTAGTAATACAACGGGCCATCATCGGGGATTGGGTTGCATGGAATCCACTGATGGCACCGCAAGCAATGGTAACAAACAACATAGGCCACAGCGGCAATCCCTTCGGATGCATACTTGTCAGTGTAATTTCAGGAATTTGATACCCTTTGATCACCATCGTGCTTCCAATCCCCACAGCCATAATCAATAAAGCTGCGCCGAATAAAGGATATATTCTGCCGATAATTTTATCCACGGGCATAATGGTAGCCAGGAAATAATATACGATAATAATTGCCAACCAAATGTTTTTGTTTTCAATGCCAAACAATTTGATGCTGCTCAAAAGTCCTGCCGGTCCCGTCATAAATACAGTACCCACAAGAATTAACAGAATCACAGAGAAAACCCTCATGACTTTTTGGGCAGGTACACCCAGATAGTATCCCACAATCTCTGATATACTCTCACCCTTATGTCGAACAGACAACATTCCTGAGAAATAATCGTGGACTGCTCCTGCGAATATGCTTCCCAACACAATCCACAGGAAGGCTGCCGGTCCGTACAAAGCACCCATGATAGCACCAAATATTGGACCCAAGCCCGCAATATTCAAAAATTGAATCAAAAAGATCTGTTTCCAATTCATGGGCACATAGTCCACACCATCTTGCATTTTCACAGCCGGCGTCGGACGATGCTCATCTGCACCAAAAACACGCTCTACAAACTTACCATAGGTAAAATAGCCTAAGACAAGAACAATAATTGCAATCATAAAACTTAGCACAATTTCTCCTCCCTTTCCTAAGTTATAATTCTTTTTTACTGATTATATAGGGAGAACGTTTTTCTGAAAACCATATCGGGCTGAATTGTCGAATTTTTTGTATGAAATGTAAAATAAAGATGTATTTTGCTACCCTAAGAATGCTTTTTATTTGCAAAAAAAAGAATCCCAATCAACGGATTCCTTATTTCTTATAAATTCATCATTTCCCTAAATTTTTGGGCATTGCTTCTGCTTACTGGGATTTTTTCCTCTGGCAATCCCCTCATGGTGATTTGATATGTACCATGAAACCAGTTGTCGATTTCTTGAATCTCCTCCAGGTTAATCAAAAAACTACGGTGGCTTCTAAAAAAGGGAAAATCCTTTAATTTTTCTTCCAGCTCGCCCAGATTCAGATTGGAGATAAACTCCCCCTTCTTTGATTTGATAACAGTATTCCTGCCTTCTACACTTATATAAATAATCTCATAGGGATCTAAAGGAATATGCTTGCCATTGCTGTAGACGGATATCTTCTGAATCTGCCTGGGCTTTGATATATACTTCAGAAGCTCTTCAATATTCACCTTCCCCATATCCCCGCTTCCACGCTTTAATAGATTGGACAGCCGGTCCATGGTGCTTTTGAGCCTTTCCGATGAAATAGGCTTCAATATATAATCTACAGCATTGATTTCAAAGGCCTTGATGGCATACTGATCATAGGCCGTGATGAATACAATGAGAGGGCAACTTTCCAGTTTCATCAATTCATCTGCCACATCAAATCCGCTCATACCCCTCATTTGTATGTCTAAAAATATCACATCGGGCTTCTCTCTTTTAATAATTTCAAAGGCCTTTTTTCCTTCTTCCGCCTCGGCCACAACTTCTACCCCACCATATTTTTGCAACAGATATTTGATTTCCTCACGGGCAGGTGCTTCGTCATCTACAATCATACACCGCATCCTTTTCCCTCCTTTCATGACATTCCTTCGGTATTTTCATTTTCACGATGGTTCCCACGCCAACCTCGCTGGCAATATGCAAACCATATTCTATTCCATATTGGGCTTTGAGCCGCTTGTCCACATTGATCAGTCCTATGTGATCCGTCTTTTTTTCTTCCTGCAGCAGATCTTGTAGCTCTGAAGGATCTATGCCAATCCCGTCATCCTCTACAGAAAGTTCTACATATTCATCTTTTTCCACTGCCCTAATGATCACGGTCCCACCTTCATCCTTGTTAAAAACTCCGTGCTTGACGGCATTTTCTACCACAGGCTGAAGGATTAAAGGAGGAATCATACAATCAATATTCTCTGGCAAATCATAAATAATTTTCAATTTTTCGCCAAATCGGGCCCTCTCCAAAGCCAAATAAGATTCAATATTTTTTATTTCCCTTTTTAAATCAATATCGCCGCTGTTAAACTGCAAGCTTTGTCGAAAATAATCGCTCAAATGGATAATCAGTTCCCGGGCTTCTTCCGGCTTCGTGCGAACAAAAGAGACGATGGTATTTAATGCATTAAATAGAAAATGAGGATTAATCTGGGCTTGTAGAGCTTTCAATTCTGCTTTGGCCAACAATTTGTTCTGATACTCTAATTTGCTCAACTCAATTTGCGTAGAAAATAATTGGGCTAACCCTAGGGCCAGTTGTATATCTACGCTGGTTATTCCCATTTTATCCGACTTATACAGCTTTAATGTCCCCACAACCTTATCCCGATCAAATAGTGGCACAATCACAGCCGACATTAATTTGCACCCTTTTTCGTTGCAGTCAATCTCTTCCGGCCTTTTCGCAACGCGGTATTCTCCCGATGCAATCACTTCCTTCGTGATCTTTGTCATCAGCGGATTTCCCGTCAAATGATGGTCGCAACCTTCCCCCACATGGGCAAGGATCCTTTCCGTATCTGTGATGGCTGCGGCAGCTACATTGGTCATTTCATAGATGATTTCTGCTGTTTTTTGAATAGACTCCATATGGAAACCCTTTCTTAAAACAGGCAGGGTTTTATTGGCAATATTCAAGGCCAATTGGGCCTGGGCCGCACCAATACGTTCATGCTCAATAAATATATTTTGCGTCATTGCAATAAAGATCCCAATGCCTATAGAGTTTACAAATACCATGGGAAACCAAATCAGCTCCACAAGATTGAGGGCATCGGCGAAAGGCTTTGCCACCAGTAGAATAATGATCATCTGGACAATTTCAGCCATAGCCCCCAGGGCCAATGCGCCCAGCCAACTGATTTTCATGTTTTTAATCATGCGGCTTCCAAATCCCCCTATGGCCCCCTCCACAAAGGTAGAAAGGGCACAGGCAAAGGCCGTAAAGCCCCCTATGTCGATGGCCCATCTGTGTCCTCCGGCAATCAGGCCGCTTAAAATCCCCACAACGGGTCCTCCCAGCCATCCTCCCACGAATACGCCGATTACCCTGGAATTTGCAATGGCACCATGGACAGGGATACCGGAATAAGTCCCTATAATTCCAAAGATACCGAATAAAATCCCCATCGCCAATTTTTCCAGCAGGGAAATATCCTTTTTCAGTACAAGCTTTTTAAATAGTGGAATTTTCGATAACAAAAAAGCCAATATAATAATGATTGCCCCCCGGTTCATGAGGCTGTTCAACAAATCGATTACCATGGTTTTATACCTCTTTTCATGAAGGCTAATGGTTTAATGGTTAATAGCTGATGGCTGATGGCCGATGGCTAATAGATGATAGCCGGCAGCTGGTAACTGGCAGCTGACAACAAGGTGGCCGCTGTACAAAAATTTTTTCCCTGTAAAGGCATAGTCACCTTTAGCGTTGCATGTCTATATACACTATTATAACAGGAAAAAAACAATCCACAAAGAATTGTCTTTCCATCCGTCATGAATAATCCAACAATGCCTTTAAAATATATGCCTTTAGTTCCTCAACATTTTTTAGATCTATCCGGTCGTCTTCTATACTGTGAACCCAATCCAGCCTTGGAAAATATGGTTTTTTCATAAAATAAACGGCATCACATTTGCTCAGGGAAACTGCAGGGATATTTTCTTCCAAAAAGCTGGCAAAATCACTAATGTCATAATTGTTCCAATAGACGCCTTTGTTGTTTTTTTGCACTTCATATATGATTTTTTGAAATAAAATTTCCTTCTTGCATCCGCTTACAAATAAATCTTTTCCCCTTCCGATGCAATCTATATTGATGACATGGGTTTCCTTGGACTTCAGCTCCTTTTTATGCTTCCGAATATAATGCCTGCTGCCGATGAGTCCCTTTTCTTCATTGTCAAATAAAATGATTTTTACGTCATCATCCAAATCTAAGCCATTGATCTCCTCTGCAAGCATCAAGGCACATACCAAACCACTGGTGTTATCATCCAAGGGAGGATTTTGATCTGTTTTTTTGAAGGAATAATTCCATAATATAAAAAAAGCCATAACTCCTCCCTGCCCTGCAATACTTATTTTCGTCCATTCTTTCATAAGCATCCACAGGGTTTCCATTTGTAAAAGTCCTTCCGTCAAGATGCAATCGGCGGTAAATTTTAAAATCATCAACAGGGTTACGGCATCCGTTATTTTTTTAGCTTCTTTCAGCCAAGGCATCATCATGCGCATCATAGACAAAGTGAAATTTCTCAAAGGCTTGATCATCAGACACCCCTTGTCCCGAAACACTGTATCATAATGGGCACATACGATCACTTGCCTGTTTCCTACCCGCCTGCTTTTTTTTTCTAAGATAATATTTTTAGAGTGATAAAGGAAGGGAAGCATTGTCAAAAACATTTGATATTGAATAAAAAAAAGAGAAGCACCTGTATAAACAAAAGTAAAAAAACTGCTGTATTTCGATACAAAACAGACATATATTCCCCACACATATAGAAAGGAATATAAAATCAACCTTATCTGCTCCTTGTAGTCCCAAAGAAATTGATTTTTTTCAATTATTAGTTCAAAATGATTCAGTTTTTCTTCTTTCATCCTTTGCACCCAACGGATAAATTTTTCTTTCCCTTCCCGGCTAGTGCGTTCGTAGCTTGTCAGTTCTTGAAGCATTGCTCTCCACCTTTTTCTTTTTCCATGAGCATGCCCATTCTCCACGCCCCTTATACCTTTGTTCAAATATTTTATCTATAGAAGAAAGGTATGTGAAAAACTGGATAGAATTATAATATAGATGTACAACTTTCCAGTTGGAATTTATTCGATGAATCCGGGAGTATGATATGGAAAATTTCAAGACCTTAAAAGACTTTATCCTACGACATAAATGGTTTTATATATTCGGTATTGTGAGTCTTCTCCTAGTGGATGGCCTTCAACTGTTCATCCCCGAAATATTAAGGAATTTTACAGATACCCTCAGCAGAGGAGAGATCACAACGGATTTATTCATCCGCTACTGCATAGGGTTACTCTCTCTGGCAATCATCATTGCAATTCTTCGATATTTTTGGAGAATGCTCATCATGGGTACTTCGAGACATATGGAATACTACTTGCGGGACCGTATGTTCAAACATCTGCAGCATCTCTCTATTGACTACTTTCATCATCATAAGGCAGGAGATCTCATGGCTAGGGCCACCAATGACATCAACGCGGTAAAGATGGCTATGGGAATGGGTGTCGTCATGATTACCGATGCTTTCTTCTTAACCGCTGCAATCCTGTTCAGAATGGTTGCAACCATTGATATGAAACTGGTGATATCGGCCTTGCTGCCCCTCCCCTTGTTGGTTGTCGTGGTGCTGTATTTCGGAAAATCCATCCACAACAGATTTCGAGCAGTTCAGGAGGCCTTTTCCAAGCTGACGGAGAAGGTGCAAGAAAACATCTCCGGCATACGGGTTGTCAAATCCTTCGTCCAGGAATCCTTTGAAATCCAAAAATTTACAGATGCCAATCAATATCTTTTCAATAAAAACATGGATCTGGTAAAAATTCACGGACTTTTCCATCCTCTGATAGCACTCATCACATCCCTCAGCTATGGCATTGTCCTCTGGTATGGCAGTATTTTAGTTGTCAAAAATATCATTACTTTAGGCGATTTTGTAGCTTTCAACAGTTATCTGGCAATCCTGGCATGGCCTATCATGGCCTTGGGATGGGTCATCAACATACTGCAAAGGGGTTCCGCCTCCATGTCCAGAATCAACGAGATTCTCCATGCAAAACCAGACATCATTGAGGGAAAAAATGCTATCCATAAAGAAACATTGGAAGGAGAAATTTCTATAGAAAATTTGCATTTTCGCTATCCCGGCACCTCCCGTTACGTACTAAGGGACATAAACATCCACATTCCCCCCGGTAATTCCTTAGGTATTATCGGCAGAACGGGATCAGGCAAGTCTACCCTGCTGCATTTAATCCTCCGTTTGTATGAAATAGAAGAAGGGATCATTCAAATTGACGGCATCAACATCAAAGACCTTTCACTGGATACCCTGAGAAAACATATAGGAGTTGTAGAGCAGGAAAGCTTTTTATTCTCCACCAGCATCAAAGACAATATCACCTTTGGTGATCCAAACTTCAAGATGGAAGATGTGGTTGCCGCAGCAAAAATTGCTCAAATTCATGACAATATAATGAATTTTCCCCATCAGTATGATACCCTTGTAGGTGAACGGGGTGTTACCCTTTCGGGAGGCCAAAAACAAAGAACCTGCATTGCCAGAACTATTATCAGAAAACCCCGGCTATTGTTCCTGGATGATTGCCTGTCAGCCGTAGATACACAGACGGAAGAAAAAATTTTGCAGGGTTTGCAGGAAATCATGAAGCAAAAGACAAATATCATTATTGCCCATCGCATTTCTACTATAAAGCATTGTGATGAAATCATTGTTTTAGACGAAGGAAAAATTGTAGAGAGGGGTACCCACGAGACATTGATCCAAAAAGATGGGTTATATCGGCAAATTTATGAAAAGCAACTGTTAGAAGAACAAATTTCCATAGAATAGCGGGTGGATAGTATGCACAATTTCTTCCATGAAGAACGAATTTACAAAAATTATGATGCTATGTTGTTGAAACGTCTTTTGACATACGCAAAACCTTTTCAAGGACAGCTGATCATCTGCATTGTCCTGCTTCTTTTGATTGCTTTTCTGGACCTTTCCAGACCATATTTAATAAAGCTTTTGATTGATGACTATATTCCAAAAAAAGATATCCCTGGGATCCATCGCATGGGCCTGCTGTATCTGTTCATTATTTTTTCTGCCTTTATGTTGAACTATTTTCAAGTGTATTTACTGCAATATACCAGCAATAAAATTATTTTCAACATTCGCCAGGAGGTATTTTCCCATCTTCAAAAAATGTCCCTTTCTTTTTTCGATAAAAATACCGTGGGACGTCTTGTAACAAGGGTTACCAATGATACGGAAGCCCTCAGTGAAATGTATACAAGCGTACTGGTAAATTTGTTCAAAGATTTGTTTATAATTTCCGGTGCCATCATTGTTATGATAAAGCTGAGTTTTTCTTTATCTTTGATCGTTTTTTCCATCTTTCCTTTTCTTGTGGCAGGTACGATCTTATTTGCTCGAACTGTACGCCCCATCTACCGGGAAGTACGTACGAAATTAGCCAAAATAAATTCTGCCCTCAATGAGAATATCGCCGGTATAAAAACCATTCAAATCTTTCGAAAGGAAGGATACATCTACCGAGAATTCAACAAAATGAATAGGGAATATTTAGATGCATCCAATCAACAGTTAAAAATTTATGCCCTATTCCACCCTGGCATAGAACTGTTGAGTACCCTTGGGCTTACGGCTATTCTCTGGTATGGAGGAAATCAGGTGCTGCAACATGCCATGGAGTTTGGTGTATTATTTGCATTTATCAGCTATTTGAAGGATTTTTTCCGCCCCATCGCAGACATGTCTGAAAAATACAATATTCTCCAAGCTGCTATGACTTCATCGGAAAGAATATTCGAGCTGTTGGATACCCCTGCAGATATCCCCCAGCCCCATCATCCCGTTGTCATGGATACACTGGAAGGTGTCATTGAATTTAAGAATGTTTGGTTTGCTTATCAGCCCGGAGAATGGGTGCTGAAAGATGTAAGTTTCAAAATCAATCCCGGGGAAACCATTGCCATTGTAGGCGCTACCGGCTCCGGCAAATCCACCATCATTCATCTTCTAGGGCGTTTTTATGATATTCAACAAGGGGAAATCCTCATCGATGGAATTAACATTAAAGACATGGACCTGAACAGCTTGCGGTGCAATATGGGAATGGTACTGCAGGACACCTTTTTGTTCTCCGGCCACATGATTTCCAATATTCGATTAAACAATCCGTCCATCACCGATGAGGCCGTCCAAAATATTGCAAAATACGTCAATGCCCATGATTTTATTCAAAAGCTTCCAAAACAGTACTATGAAGAAGTTCAAGAAAGAGGTTCTACTTTATCTTTGGGCCAAAGGCAGCTCATAGCTTTGGCTCGGGTCTTGGCGTATCAGCCTTCTATTTTGATTTTAGACGAAGCCACGTCCAATATTGATACAGAAACAGAGTCCCTCATACAGGACGCTATCAAAAAAATACTGCAGGGAAGAACCAGCATCATGATCGCCCATCGCCTATCTACGATCCAGCATGCTCACCGGATTATTGTAATGCACAAAGGACAGATTCGAGAAACTGGAACGCATCAAGAACTTCTGGAGAAAAGGGGAATTTATTATCGCCTTTATCAGTTGCAGTATAAAGAATAGACCCTTTGTTTTTATTGATTATATCTTCTATGCAATTCTGTTTTGATTTCCTCCATATCTATCCCTTTTTCAACCATTAATACAAGAATATGATAAATCAGATCGCTGATCTCATAAATGACTTCCGATTTGCTTTCATTTTTGGCACCAATGATCACTTCACTGCTTTCCTCTCCAATTTTTTTTAAAATTTTATCGATCCCTTTTTCAAATAAATAATTGGTATAGGAACCTTCCACAGGATTTTTCTTTCGATGTTGAATCCTGGCATACAGCATAGGGAGAATTTCTTTTTTTTCATAGCCTTCCATATCTTGAAGAATTGTTGAAAAAAAACAGGTCTCTTCTCCGGTATGGCAGGCATTCCCCATAGGTACTACTTCCACAAGCAACGCATCTTTATCGCAATCATAGGAAATTTTTTTGACGATTTGGTAATTTCCCGAGGTCTCTCCTTTATTCCACAACTGTTTTCTACTTCTACTGTAAAACCATGTTTTTTTGCTTTCTATGGTTTTGAGAAGGGCCTCCCGATTCATATAAGCCAGCATCAATACCTTGCCGGTGACAATATCCTGTATGATAGCAGGAATCAGTCCCCTGTCATCGAATTGAAGGTTTGACAGATTATTCTCCATATGCTCATCTCCTTACCTCGATTCCTTGCCCATAAAGATAATTTTTTAATTCTCTAATTTTTACATCCCCGTAGTGAAATACGGAAGCCGCCAAGGCAGCGTCAGCCTTTCCTTCGGTGAAAACCCGAGCAAAGTCTTCCTTTTTTCCGGCTCCTCCTGAAGCCACCACAGGAATTTTCACCTTTTCAGAGATCATCCTTGTCACCTCGAGGTCATATCCTTCTTTCATCCCGTCAGTATCTATGCAGTTTACTACAATTTCTCCTGCGCCCAATGCTTCTCCCCTTTTTGCCCATGCCAATGCATCCATCCCTGTGTCTATCCTTCCTCCCTGAATATATACTGTCCATTCCTTTTCCTGATTCCTCTTTATATCCATGGACAGTACCACGCATTGCTTGCCAAATTTTAAAGCCGCTTCCGTAATCAGATAGGGATTTTTCACGGCAGCGGAATTCACAGAAACCTTATCTGCTCCAGCCCGCAATACGGCAGTAAAATCTTCCACTGTCCGGATGCCGCCGCCTACCGTAAGGGGAATGTATACTGCTTCCGCCGTCCTTTCCACCACTCCCAAAAATATTTTCCGCCCATCGCTGGTGGCCGTAATATCATAAAACACCAGCTCATCTGCCCCCTCCTCATCATAGTACTTTGCCAATACTACAGGGTCATTTACATCGGCAAGACCTTGGAACTTCTTTCCCTTCACCACCCGTCCGCCATCTACGTCAAGACAAGGAATGATTCTCTTGGTTATCATTTCAATCCCTCCTGCAGTGTTTTTAACGCAATGTGTCCCGTATATAATGCTTTGCCGATGATTGCGCCATCAATACCTAATTTTTCTAATTTTCTCACATCCTCTATACTGCCAATTCCCCCTGAAGCAATTAATTTCATGGAGATGTTTTTCTTCAGCAGCGCCAATGCTGCATCGTTGGGTCCCGAAAGCATTCCATCTTTGGCTATGTCCGTATATATGATGGTGGTAAGGCCTTTTTCCTCCAGTTTTTTTGCAAATTCTACCGCTTTCAGGCCGGAAGTTTTTGTCCAGCCGTCTACAGCCACATAGCCGTTTTTTGCATCAATGGAGACAACAATTTTTTCCCCGAACCGTGCAACAGCTTTTTCGATGAAACCGTCCTCTGCCACTGCCGACGTGCCAAGAATGACCCTTTCTACCCCCAAATCCAGCATATTTTTTATATCTTGGATGGTTCTGATCCCCCCCCTGCCTGTACAGGTATCTTGACGACCCGGACAATCTGACCGATGATTTCTCTATGCTGCGGCATTCCTCGGCAAGCTCCGTCCAAGTCGACCAAATGCAGATACCGGGCCCCTTGATTTTCCCATTTTCTTGCAACCTCCACGGGATCTTCACCGTATATTTGTTCCTTAGCAAAATTCCCCTGTTCTAACCTTACACATTTGCCCTTCCGTATATCGATGGCGGGAAAAATTATCATTTTATCATCTCCCAAAAATTTTTTAGCAATCGCAAACCAGTTTTCCCGCTTTTTTCCGGGTGGAATTGCATTCCTACGATATTTTCTTTCCTGACAACCGCTGGTATATCCACGCCATACTCTGCACAAAATAAGATTTCTTCTTTATTCTTTGGCTGTAGGCAATAGGAATGTACAAAGTATACATATTCTTCGTCACCGATACCTTCTCCCAGTGGATCTTCCTTCCATTTTTTCAACCGGTTCCATCCCATATGGGGGACCTTCAAAGAAGTATTCAAGGCCACAATTTCTCCCTGCAGCACACCAAGACCTTCCCATTCCCCGTCTTCATAACTCTTTTCATAAAGCAATTGCATTCCTAGACAAATGCCTAAGGTAGGCTTTCCCTTGGACATATTCTCCTTCAAACTGCCCACCAATCCACTGGTCTTCAGACGGTCCATGGCATCCTTGAAGGCCCCTACTCCAGGCAAAATCAGCGCTTTGCTGTCATAAATGTCTTTTTCCTTCGACGTAATTTTTACAGTATCATCCAAGTTGTAAAAAGCCTTGTAGACACTTTTTAGATTTCCTACACCATAATCAATAATTGCAATCATTTTTTTCCTCCTCGCCAGAGATCTGTTCTCCCTTCCACTCAAATCAGTCCTTTGGAAGATAAAATGCCATGGATCCGTCCTTGTATAGCGGAAGCCTGGTCCAATGCCCTTCCAAATCCCTTAAAAATCGATTCTATAATATGATGGGTATTCTTTCCACAGATCAGATGGATATGGAGGGTAATACGGGCATGATTTACGAAAGCCCTGAAAAATTCCTCCACCAACTCTGTTTCAAATTTTCCTGCATAGGGATTTTGAAAGGATACATTATAATGCAAATAGGGCCTTCCGCTGATATCCACTGAAACCATGGATAAAGATTCATCCATAGGTGTATATGCCGTCCCATACCGGGCAATGCCTGCTTTATCTCCCAACGCTTCGGCAAAGGCTTTTCCCAGCACAATCCCCACATCCTCCACCGTATGATGATTATCTACCGCCAGATCTCCCTTGCACGCCAGATCCATATCAAAAAAGCCGTGCTTGCACATCAACTGCAGCATATGGTCAAAAAAACCGATACCTGTATCAATCTCATATTTTCCTTGGCCATCCATCTGAAACAAAAGCTTTATATCTGTTTCTAAAGTCTTTCTTTCCACATTTGCCTTTCTCATGTATTCTTCACCACCCCCCTAAGCATTTCTAACAATTGATCATTCTCGTATCTGCTGCCTACAGTAATCCTTATGAAGTTTTCCAGCTCCGGCCCATTGGAAAATATCTTTATGCCGATACCTTTCTCCTCCATGGCTTTAGCTACTTCCCTTGCCCCTTTCACTTGAATCCATAGAAAATTGGCAGCAGAAGGAAATACTTTGATATTTTCTACTTTGCTTAATTCCTCCGCCAAATAATCCCGCTCCAGCTTTATTCTTTGAATGTAGGGTTGAATCCGGTTTATCTCCTTCATGATGAATTCTCCGGCAGCTTGAGATAAAATATTGAGATTATAAGGCGGTTTCACCCGATATAAAATCTCCATGGTTTCTTCATGGGCAATGCCATAGCCGATGCGCAGCCCCGCCAAACCAAACGCCTTCGACAATGTCCTCAAGACGACAAGACGCTTCCATTCCCTCACCAGGGGCACAACCGTTTCCCCAAAAAATTCGTAATAAGCTTCGTCCACGACCACCAAGGCCTTTGTGTTCATCAATATCTCCATAATTGCATCCCTAGATAGGGTGGCTCCCGTAGGGTTGTTGGGATTACAAAGAAAAATTACCTTTGCCTTGTTCTTGTTTGCTCCTTCAATGATTCCCCCGATATCTATCCCAAAACCTTCCAAACAAGGGACTTCTATGGTTTTTCCCCCCACCATCTGAGTAAATATTTGATACATGGAAAAAGTAGGCTTATGGATCACTATACAATCATCTTTATCAATGAAGCTGTGGACAATCATCTGAATGATTTCATCAGATCCGTTGCCGCAGATGATATTTTCTTTTTTCACATTTGTATAGTTCGCCAGGGCCTTCCTTAATTGTACGCTGTCTGAATCAGGGTACCGGTGGAACACCGCCTTCCCTATCATTTCCAGAAAGTCATCTTTGATTTCATGAAAAATGGCATAAGGACTTTCATTGGCATCCAGTTTTACATTCAATACCTTTTGCCCTGTTTTGTAAGGTCTTAAAGAGCGTACAGCATCCTTTATCAAATTATTCATCTTTCAACCCTCACCTTGATAGAATTTGCATGGGCCGTTAATCCTTCTTTTTCGGCAAAATAAATCACTTTTTCCTGAACTTTCTCCAAAGCATTTTTGTGATAATAAATAATGCTGGATTTTTTCATAAAATCATCTACTCCCAAGGGAGAAGAAAATCTGGCCGTCCCCTGGGTAGGCAATGTATGATTGGGTCCTGCAAAATAATCTCCCAAGGGTTCCGGGGTATAATTCCCCAGAAATATGGCTCCGGCATTTTTAATCTTCGGCAGCATCAAAAAAGGATTCTCTGCCATAATCTCTAAGTGTTCCGGGGCAATCTTATTGGCCAGTTGAATGGCTGCATCCATATCAGAAACGATAAATATAAGCCCCCGGTCTTCAATCGATTTTTTCATGATATCCCTTCTGTCCAAACATGCCATTTGCCTGCTTATTTCCTCCATTACCTTTTTTCCTAATGCCACAGAAGTTGTAATCAGTATGGAAGAGGCCTCCTCATCATGTTCCCCTTGGGAAAGCAGGTCAGCCGCCACAAATCGGGGATCGGCATCTTCATCGGCCACAATGCAGATCTCGCTGGGGCCGGCAATCATATCAATATCCACCATCCCAAACACTTTCCTTTTTGCCCTGGCCACATACATATTTCCCGGTCCCACGATTTTGCATACAGGTGGTATGGTCTGGGTTCCAAAGGCAAGAGCACCAATGGATTGGGCTCCCCCCACCTTATATATCTCTGTTATCCCGCAGACATAGGCCGCAGCCAATATATAGGGATGGATTTTTCCGTCCTTTCCCGGCGGTGTTACCATGGCAATGGATGGAACACCTGCTACTTGGGCAGGAATGGCATTCATCAGCACCGACGAAGGATACGCCGCCTTTCCTCCCGGAACATAGATCCCTACCCTCTCGATGGGTGTAACCATTTGCCCTAAAATAATGCCGTCATCTTTATGGGTCATCCAAGAATTTTGTTTTTGCCGCATATGATAATCCAAAATATTCTTTTTTGCTTCTTCTAAGATCTCCAGGAATTCCTTCTCCACAAAATTTACTGCTTCCTCAATTTCTCCCGACAATACCTGAATGCAGTCCAGTTGAACACCGTCAAACTTTGCCGTATAAGCCTTGAGGGCTTCATCACCTTTTTTTTGTACATCGTATAAAATTTCTTCCACAACTTCATCTGCGGAAGAAATGACTTCCCCTTGCCTTTTCAAATATTGATCCAATATTCCATCGATCTCGTTGAGATCCGCCGATATGATTTTCATGGGCTATACTTCCTTTCCTGTACTGTGCATTCCAGTGCTTTTATGATTTTTTCCACCTGATCTGCCTTCGTTTTAAAACTTGCTTTATTTGCAATGAGCCTTGCACTTACTTCACAAATATTCTCCAGTATCACCAGGCCGTTTTCCTTCAATGTGGTCCCCGTTTCCACAATATCTACGATGACATCGGATAACCCCATGATGGGTGCCAATTCTACGGACCCGCTTAATTTAATAATTTCTATAGGTTCTCCCTTTTTTTGAAAAAAGTTTTTTGCTACATTGACATACTTGGTGGCAACCCTCGTCTTCCGATCTATATTGCCTGTATATTCTTCCAAGGCGGCTACTGCAAATCTGCACTTCCCAAACTTCAGATCCATCATCTCATACACATTGGCTTTGGTATCCAAAAGCGTATCCTTTCCCACGATGCCTATATCCGCAGCCCCTTGTTCCACATAAATAGGTACATCCCTTGCCTTCACCAAGACCAGCCTCATCCCTTCCTCTTCATTGGCAAAAATCAATTTCCTGCTATTTGAAAAATAATCTGTAAAGGAAATACCAATCTTTTCAAATAATTCCACGGTGATATCTGCCAACCTTCCCTTTGCTAGGGCTATGGTTACATAATCCATTCAAAATCCTCCCTAATGGATCGAAATATATGCTTCTCCCATCCCTAAGTTTTTGAAAAACTCGGGGACAGTACTTCCATAGATTTCATTGTTTCTTAGATTGATAATTTTTAATGCATCTTCCCTTACCTCAATAATTTCTTTTATATCCCTATAACTTGCATTGCCGATATGTCTTTTGAGATCATTTTCAACCACATCGCATTCTACAATAAACCCTTGTTCCCTCAATTCACTTGCCAGCCTTAATGCTTTGACCCTATTTGCATCCTTATATAAAACAAGATAATCTGTATAACAGCTTGGGGCTTTTTTCATATTGTACATTTCCAACACCTCCATCAATGCATCAATATTGATGCCGAAGCCCGTAGCAGGCATGCTGCAACCATAGTATTTCGTAAGCTGATCATACCTGCCTCCCCTCAATATTGCTTTTCCATAATTCATAATATAACCTTTAAAGATTACACCCGTATAATAATCCATATGGCCGATCATCCCCAGATCAATGGAAATATATTTTTCATATCCATAATCTTTCAGGATACAATATACACGCTCTAGGTTTTGAAGGGACTTTTCCATCCTAGCATTCTGAACATATGTCTTTGCTGCATCCATCACCTTTTCAGGCTTCCCATACAGGTAAGGCATCTGCAAAACAGCTTCCCTCAGTGCATCACATATATGAAAAGTTTTCAGCTGATGGGCCAATTCAGCAAAATTTTTGTTTTCTATCAACAGACGGATTTGCTCCCCTTCCTTTTTGGATAAGTTGAATTCATCCATAAGTCCTTGATAGAAACCGGCATGGCCCAAATCAATTTGAAAATTGGCAATATCACATTCTTCCAATATTTTCACCGCTAGGACAATAACTTCCCCATCGGCATCTGCTTTTTCGTTGCCTAAATACTCAATTCCCCCTTGCGTAAACTCCCTTCGCATTCCGTTTTGTTCATCATTCATCCGGAATACATTGGAAACATAGCTGTACTTCTGATATCCCCCATTCTTCTGGCATCTTGCTGCCACGCGGGCAATCGGTATTGTCATGTCGGGGCGCAATACCAAAATCTTGCCACTGGGGTCTATCAATTTGAACATCTCATCCTTGTTCATGCCCCCCTCCACCATGGAAAAGGAATCATAATATTCAAAGGTAGGTGTCGAAATTTGACGATACCCAAAACTTCGAAAAATACTTTTTATCCTCCCCATGACACTTTCCTTGGCTACATAGGCATTGCAGTGAATATCCGCAACCCCTTCCGGCATAAAATCAATCCCTTTCTCCATCCAATCACCTCCGCTTTACTAGTTTATCACTTTATCATATTAAAGCATATATTTATTCTAATTGTAGTTTTGCCTCCCGTCAATAGGATAAATAAATTTTTTTATGTATTTTTTCAAAAATGAAAAACAAAAAAGCCGCTCTTTGTATAGAAGCAGCTTGGAAAAGAAAGCATCGTACAATTCGATGATTTACATGATTACCCTGTCAATAGGAATACGTTTGTCATAATGGCATGTTTTGCAATAAAACAAATGAACACATTGACTGTGGGGAGCATCATCGATTCGTTGGGTTATATCCATGGGCAAATAAGGACTATAATCATCAAAAAATTCCTGTAGGGCTCCAATATTTTCCATTTGATTTCCGCAAACAGGGCATTTCAGCAAATACACCGCCATGGCATTGCATATTGGGCAAACCTGTTCCATTTTCAACGCCTCCAGTCGAATTTCTATATTTATAGATATTGTTCGTTGCCCATGAAAAAAAATTCAGTCAAATTTATGCAACAGCACCTGTATTTCCTACTGATCCTTGCTTTCGAAAAGTTGAAATTTCGCAATGACTTTTTTGTCCGAATGCACATCGGGATACCATAATTGTAATTCATTGATTCGTGAATGACATTGAAACTGAAAATCCTTCACATCCTGCCAAGCATTTTGGCTTTCCTCTTCCGTCCACGGTCTGCCGTAAATGCCGGCCAAGCTGATATGAAATATAATCTCATGGGAATGAAAGGCCCTTACGCGAAAACCCTTACGGATTAAACCTTCATGAATATGTTCATATATGCTTTTCAGCTCTTTTGTTTTCACGATATGAATGGTAATACAGTTATAGGGACATGGAATATAACTAAAACCATTTGCCATAACCTCAAAAGACGGAATGTCTTTTAAAATTTCTTGCAATGCATTTGTTAGCTTCTCCAGTTCCAGTGAATTTTCATAATAGACGGCATCCATGGTCAGATGAATTTCGGGCTGTTGATCGATATGTAAATTATATTTATCCCAAAGAAATTTTTGTATTTTTCGGCTGCAATGCAGTAATTTTCCCGTGGGTACTGCCACCAGATATACTAAATTTTCCATGATTAGCCTCCATCGTATACAGTTTTAAATATATTATATCTCTTTTTCCCCTGTATGAACATGGTTTTCAAATGTGCCAAAAACATTTATTGGTTCCCGAACAGTAACAAAGCTAAGGAATTCCTTAGCTTTGTTCTCCATACAAACGGTTTAATGTTTTTAGTATTTCCTCTGAAGTCATATTGGAAGCATTCATGGTAAGCACATACTTTGCGTCCCCATATTCTCTCATCTGGTAGGTATCAATGGTCTCCCAAATCTCGTCGACGCCCGAAAATATAATTGCAGAAACATCCGGATCCACCTTATAAGAGGAAATCACCTCATAGCCGTTGGATTTTAACAACTCCCTCAGCTCGACCAGTGATTCTTCCACAGATATTTTTACCCTTGCCGGCTTCTCTATGATTTCAATGTCTTTAGAAGCCAAGCGGTCTATCACATCTAATATTTCATCGGTTGCAATCTTCGACGCATTGATGGTCAAAATATACTGATTGTTGCCAAAATCCATCCATTCCAGTGATTTTATTTCTTCCCAATCTTCATCCACGTTTGACAAGATAAAAACGGAGGTATCTTTGCTTACCTCATGATTGGTGATGACCCTGTGTCCCCTAGACCTCAGCGGTTCTATGATATCTACCAGATCACCTTGCACCGAAATTGTCATTTTTCTTCCCATGATATCCCTCCTTTTCCTCTTTCCACTTGTTTTCATGCCCAAACATCCATACTTTTGCAATGCATTTGTTTACATTATATTTGTGGATTAGACTACTTATCCCTATTTTTAAAATTTTATACCCATAAATCATACACGCATAACAAAATATATTGAAAACTTATAATGTTTTTAAAAAACGCCATATCATTTCTATCTATTTGGAAAAGTAATATCAATACCTATCCGGGAATATTTATAGATAGTACCATAAATAAAAAGAAGGTGAAAAATTGAAAAAAAATTCTTTTTTATACGGTACCGTGCTGCTCATTTTCGTTAATTTTATCGTACGCTTCCTAGGATTTGCATATAAAATCATATTGTCCCGGTGGATCGGCCCCGAGGCCATCGGCTTATTCCACCTAGTATTTCCTGTACTCATGATTTTCATCACTTTTACCACTGCCGGCATTCCTGTAGCCGTGTCGAAACTCACGGCCCATTATATCTCCCTGCACAACAAAAGGGGATGCAATAAGGTTTTGGGGCTCTCCCTATGGATGGGGCTCTTGATTAGCACATTTTTGTCCCTCATTCTATTTTATTATGCAAAATATATCAGCATCATTATTGAAAATAGGGATACCTACATCCTCCTGCTTGCCCTTGTTCCAGCTATTCCTTTGATCAGCATATCCTCTATTCTCCGAGGATATTATTATGGTTTAAAAGATGTGGGTCCTCCCGGTGTAGCTCAAATCCTTGAACAGATTTTTCGAATTGCATTTGTCATGGGCATTTTATTCGTACTAAAACCCCAAGACCCAAAATATGCAGCCACCATTGCCGTTATTGGTATTTCCTTTGGAGAGTTCGTGGGACTGCTATGGCTTTTATTACAATTTAAATACCTGGAGGCCTTTCAGCTCCGTAAAACCTACCGTCTTGTAAAAGAAGACAGTATCAGCATTTTGGGCAAGATCGTCTATATTTCTGTACCCATTACTCTGTCCCGTTTGATTGGTGTTGTCATGCAATCCCTCAATGCCGTTTTAATTCCACAACGGCTCCAGCTGGCAGGTTATCCTCCCCAAGAAGCCCTTTCCATTTTCGGTAAGCTCGCCGGGATGGCTCTGCCTCTTTTGTTCTTGCCCTTTGTTGTCACCTCTGCTTTAGTGGTCAACATTATTCCCAATGTATCGGAGGAGATGACCCATAAAAACTGGCGGGAAATTCGCATGCAATCTGGTTTGGCCCTTCGCATGACACTGCTTGTGGCCCTTCCCATCACTGCCCTGTTTATCTTTTTTGCAGACCCCATTTGTAAATTGATATACAACCAACCAGGAGTGGGAAGATATCTGTCTCTTTTGGCTTATGCAACGGTATTCCTTAGTCTGCATCACACCATATCGGGCATTTTGCATGGCATGGGAAAACAAGTTCTTACGACAGTCAACTATTTCATCGGAATGGGAATACAACTGGTTTGCACCTACTATTTGGTTGCAAACCCTAAATTGGGGGTCAACGGCTTTATCATTGGCTTCATTTCCGCCACCTTTATCCTATTCCTCCTCAACTATATGGGATTAAGGCGTGCAATGAAAATCAGCCTAAATTTCACCAATACCCTCTTAAAACCTGTTCTGGCAACTGCTGTCATGATATTTTTTATGGTAAATGTTTATCAACTGCTTCAATATACTGGATTTGACAACACTCTTCGCATATTCCTTAGCATTCTCTGGGGATTTTTCAGCTATATCATTGTCATCCTCTGTACCGGCTGCATCCATTGGAAAACATTGAAATATCTATTTTACAAAAAATAAAATCCAGTCTGTAGAAAAAAAACAATGGATAAGCAAGAACCCTTGAGATGTAATCTTTATCGCGAATCAGCAAGCCAAATCTCAAGGGTTTTTCTGCAGTTGTAAAATCTCTTCAAAATCTCCTATAGAAAATTTTACGTATCCGTCAAATATATCCTACATATGCAAAAAGTGCTATCTATGAGATAATTCTCATCAATAGGACTTTTACTATTTTTTAGATTGACATACTGCCCTGCATTCTTCCGATAAAGTCTCTGACCAAGGAAGAAGATGATCCAGGGCTTCTGAGTTTGTAAGCTTTGTGTTTGGAGGTTCTTCAAGTAGATACTTCAAATAGTAGAAAGGATTTAAATCATTCATTTTGACTGTTTTTATTTACTATATATCATTGCACTATCCTTTGCGCCATGAGCTGATTTACAGAAAAGATAATTTTTACGGCCAATTACAAAATTCTTGATGAGTTTTCTGAACTATTGTTGATAAGCTCACACCGACCATCCTTTAGAACGTTCCTTAAAAGCTCACAGTTTGACAGACTGTAGTTGGTTGCTTGCCCGAGCCTGCTTTTCTTTACAATTTTAGAAATATTTTAAAATCAAACCCGCTGTGAGGCTGGTTTGTAGGCACTTTCTTGTTCAATGTTCAAGTCATCAAAGAGCCACTGGAACTGCCCCTCGCTGATGGAAACCGATTCCTCTCTTGGGGGACATTGAAAGGACCCACACTCCAGTCTTTTGTAATGGATCCAAAAGCCATTGTTATCCCAGAGCAAAATTTTATAAGATTTTGTCTTTTATTGCAGAATGCAAACAAGTGAGATGAAAAAGGAGCCATCTTTAAGACATGTTCTCCAATTAGAGTAAATCCATCTATCTAAAAAACCTTCATTTTTCAACATTATTATCGTTGAAGAAAAGATAATCTAAGAACTTCATCTCCAAGAAATTCTATGCCGCCTGCAAATAATCTGAAAAATTCAAAAAAACATTGAAAGAAATAAAAAAATATGTTACTATCATTTAGCTATAAAGTCTTATTTTGTCATTTTGAATCGAATATTAGGTAAACCTGTCGAAAGATGGGGACGCAAAGCTTGGATCTATGTCAATAGTTTGGACACAAATTTAAGTTTTTTATTTCAACTACCGCCACCCTTGACAAACTATTCATAAATGCACCCTGACTTTTACCCGAAGGCGATAAACTCAAAGCAAGCTATATACAGCCTTCGGAACAAGCTATTTTAGCATTTATTCATTAGTTTATCAAGGGCAAGCCCTACGGGTTGGCTAGTATTCCCTCAGGCTTAAAATCTAAAGCAAGCTATGCTGCTCTACACATATTCTCATATTGCTCTGGGGTCATATAATCAATTGATGAATGGATTCGTTTTCTATTATAAAACCCTTCTATATACTGAAATAATACTGATTTTGCATGTTCATGATCTATGAATGTATTCAGGTATACACATTCTTTCTTTAATATTGCATGAAAGCTTTCTATACTGGCATTGTCATAGGGACACCCCTT
>NZ_LOEE01000020.1 GCF_001562415.1 Thermotalea metallivorans
CTAATCATATCAGACGCCTCCTAGGGTGTTGGTTTGTCATAAGATTAGTATTCCTAGGATTTAGGTGTCTGATTTTGTTATTTTATGGAATTATTTTTAAATCACTACATTACTTGTAAAGTGGTGTTTTAAGTTTGATAATAAAATAAAAATAGAAAGTGGATTTATATACAGGCCTAAAAAGGTATCGCAGTTTTATGTAGGAGTGGATGGTGCAACCCTTATTGGTGAAGCAGCAGGCGCTATTAGTCCTAGTTCTGCAGAAGGAATAAGCTACGCGTTAAAAAGCTCTCTATACTTAGCACAGAGCCTTGAAAAGGAAATAAATGGATATTTCGACAGATATAAAAACATGGTGAAAGACATCAAGTTAAATTTACTTATTAAAAATATAAAATCTCCAGCTATGTATAACCCATTGGTTAGGCAGTTAGTTATGAGATCAGGTATAACATGTATCAAGTAATAGCGATAAGTTTCTACCTGAGAAGGCCTATATACCTGAATTTCACCACTAGGATAGAGACTTACAACCTTCTGTAATACAGGATATCATTTGGTTGCAGTAATACAGCCGGTGATTATGTTCTCCTGAACAAGCCTTTTAGATAAACAACCTAAAAATTCATTGACATATCTCCAAGAACACAAGATTAAAAAATCAGCCCAAGACATCAATCCAAGTGGCTTGTTCCATATTGAGAGTATAGTCTTGATGCAAAATGTTAAAAGCAAATGAGCACCTGAAAAAAGGATTAAATACAGGGTTTTCCGGTGATTTGCTGTCCGCCGAAAATGTGCTTTTCGGCGACGGAGTTGTCGGAATGCCCTGTATTTTTATGTATGTGAGTGTCCACGGAAACACATCCACAGCCTTTCGGAGCGGCTCTCGGCGGGCAGGGTTGTGTAGACGGAAAAGATGGAAAATGGAACGTTCTTACTAAGACTATTTTATGATTCGTGGTCACTTCATCTTGACAAATAAAACCATTTGACTATGATATTATATCAGTTTAAAAGTCCTCAACTAGTGAAAAGGGCTGTAGGTGAACAAATTACTAAAGAATTAATATTTGATACTTTCGTATCCAGCTTCGAAAGTGCCAAAATTTATTCAACCGTTAAAGAAGCTGTGCAGAGCTTCCTTGACAAAGATCAGGTAGCTTAGTCAAACTTGTAAAGTGGTAAACTTAAAACCTAACTGTGTTAATTTTCTTTTCAGCATATTAAATTTTTCTCTGGTATCATCTCTAGGCCTAAGGGCCGATCCTAATAACAGATAATTATCTTTTGGTATTAACCAAGAATAGAAATCGCTAATTTCCTCATCAAAAACCGCTGTAAAATAAGGCATTGGATATGAGCATTTAAACCATTCTTGAATGGCGATATACTTTTCTGGAACATTTACATCTTTACTAATAATTTTCCTCACTTTAGAAGAAGCGCCATCAGCCCCCACTATAATTCTTGTCTTTGCAGTTACTTCTTGTCCATTATTGATATATCTTACTTCATATCCGCCTGATATTTCAACAAAACTTTTAAAATAAGAGTTAAACTTTTTATCAACGCCATTTGGAATCAGGGAAACCATCCATCTGTCAAATTTTTCTCTATCCATATTGTAATAGAATCTCTGATATAACCTCTCTAGATTATTTGTTATGTCAATGGTTCTTACGGCAAAAAGCTGAGGATCAACAAGGACATCTTTAGGTATCCCTAAACCCAGTTTGGCAATCATTTTCTGTGCATCGGGTGCTAGTAATCCTCCACAGCATTTATTTATACGGTGTTTGGAACTCTCATTTTCCAGATCTCGTTTATCTATTAATAAAATTTTATATTTATCTCCAATTAATCGAGCAAGATTAGCCCCTGCAGGCCCTGCCCCTACTATAATTATATCATACATTATGTAGTACCACCTTGGTTTCAGTATTTTGTAAGTGTACAATCTTATATAGCATATTGTGATGACAGCTAATAAAAGTTCTTCTTATCCATAAGTGTCATCATCAAGTGTCATCATCGCTCCTATATTCTAGAATATCTCCTGGTTGGCAGTTTAATGCCTTACATATGGCCTCTAAAGTTGAAAACCGAATGGCTTTTGCCTTTCCGTTCTTTAGTATAGAAAGATTTGCCATCGTTATCCCAATTCTCTCCGAAAGCTCTGTGACACTCATTTTCCTTTTAGCAAGCATGACATCGATATTAACTATAATCGGCATATTAAATTCACCTCAGATCGTTAAATCGTTTTCAGATTTCATAACAATGGCGTCCTGTAAAAGCCTGTTAAGAACAGAAGCAAACACGAAAATTACAAACGCAACACCTGCTATTGCCAATCCGATAAACACTAAGCCCGGCGCATCATCTTTTTCTGCTAATATATAGAAAAAAGGTAAGCCTCCCAGTGTACAAATAAAAAATTCTATAAGGGCTGAGCGCTTGATAATCTTCAATGCCTTTACTGACAATTCCGAGAAAGCACGGTCAGTGTCAATATATCCTAACAACTTATAAGACTGATATAGTGCAACAAAGCATGGTATTGCTGCAGTACATGTACCGATAAGCAAAACATAAGACAAAATATAATACTCTGAGGTTGGATCTGTTTTTATTGCTAACCACGCCGCACCACTGCATATAGCAAGAACTATTGCTCCCGCAATAAAAATAGCCAAACGTAATATCATTGTTGAATAACTTCTCATAAAATCACCTCTTATGATAATTTACATTTCAGTTATAATTATAACAATAAATTTATTGTTTTACAATAAATTTTTATTGTTATTTTTAAATTAATTCTCGATCTTCAAATAAGTAAAACACAAATAAGCCATTATAAAATCCTTATTTTCCCTCAACACAACCACCCCGTTTAAGATTACCCCAAACGGAACTGCTGTGAATGTGTTTCCACTAAAGTTGCATAAACAAAAATACAGAGCTTTACGGCATCCTAGCCGCCAAAAAGCACATTTTCGGCGAGCGGCATATCACCGAAAAGCCTTGTATTCAAGCCGTTTTTCTGGCACTTATTTATCTTCTTATTTATCTTTTTTAATGCCTGCAAACATTAAGCTGCTTTGTGTTTATACACCCTCATAGCGAATAGATATGCAACAATGAGGATACTCAGGCACCATGCAAGCGCAACCCAAATATCATTGCCGATAGGCAGCCTGACAGCAGTGCGCGGATGGATTCAACTGCAGAAATACTAAGGCTACGAATGTCTTCTCCCCAAATTGCATATCTTGATGGAGTTGCCTTGCAGTCTTCTTCACATGAATCAAAAATCGCTCTTTCTAATCTGGCCATGAACATGTTTTCACTGTTGTGTTCTTTTACTCTCGTGATTACTAAGGGAGCATTTCCGTTGTTAAAACTATAAAAGTTTATTACAGCCCGCATTAATGATTGTATTTGAACCAATGTTATCATCCCTTTCAGCCTAACAATAAAAATACCCTGTTCCGGTCTTTTGTAGAAACCAGGCAGAGAACAGAAACACGCTTTTGGATCTATGTCAATAGTTTGGACACAAATTTAAGTTTTTCATTTAAACTACCGCCACCCTTGACAAACTATTCATAAATGCACCCTGACTTTTACCCGAAGGCGATAAACTCAAAGCAAGCTATATACAGCCTTCGGAACAAGCTATTTTAGCATTTATTCATTAGTTTATC
>NZ_LOEE01000021.1 GCF_001562415.1 Thermotalea metallivorans
AAAGAATTAATATTTGATACTTTCGTATCCAGCTTCGAAAGTGCCAAAATTTATTCAACCGTTAAAGAAGCTGTGCAGAGCTTCCTTGACAAAGATCAGGTAGCTTAGTCAAACTTGTAAAGTGGTAAATTTGGTATATAATAAATGTAAATGATCAATTCTGGAGGAATCGCCTTGAGAGTAACCATTAATGGAGAATTGTTGGAAGCAGTATTTATCAAAAGATTAAATCGTTTTCTGGCAGAGATAGAAGTACAGGGCAATTTGCATAAAGCCCATGTGCCCAATACAGGGCGAATGAAGGAATTGCTTGTGGAAGGAGCAAGGGTTATCGTCAGATGCATAAGCGATGGGAACAGAAAAACAAAATATGACCTGATCATGGTATATAAGGGTCAAGATTTGGTGGCGATAGATGCTAAGCTTCCCAATGTGCTCCTTGAAAAAGCTTTGAAAGAAAACGGCATTCATCCGCTGGAAGGCTTCTCCCATGTTCAACGGGAAGTACGTTTTGGAAAGAGCCGGTTTGATTTAGCCCTGAGCAATGGCAGCAATCTGGCTTTTGTAGAAGCAAAATGTGTAACCTATGTGGGGGAGGATCAAGCAGCTTCTTTCCCTGATGCTCCCACGGAAAGGGGAAGAAAACATGTATTGGAATTAATAGATGTTGTAAAGGAGAATATGCGTGGGGCCGTTGTTTTTATCGTCCAAAGGGAAGATGCCTTATATTTTACACCCAATAGAAACATAGATCCTAAATTTGCCGATGCCGTAACAGAGGCGGCAAAGGCGGGGGTTGAGTTTTATGCCTTTCTTTGCAAAGTTGCGCCAAGGGAGATAAAGCTTTGGAAACCCATCCCCGTCATCCTGTAATCATTGACAATAGAAAAATAAAATGTTAGCATATAATTGAGAATAAATGTCACTCTAAATTAGGAGGACCAAGGTATGGAACGGAAAGAGAAAAAGGTGAGTATAATTTGCAAAACTTGTGGCAATAAAATAGAAGATCCTCATGTTCAAAGATGCCCAAGATGCTATTCAATGCTGAAAGAGCTGCCAAAATGTGAAAACTGTAAAGGATGTGGCTTAAAGACGACATCTTGCAATAAATAATAGATATTGCAAAATTTCTATCTATCCGTGATAGTTTCTACAGATTATTCCTTGACTTTACTGTTTTTTACAATTAAACTATTAATAAAAAGAATTTATTCATTGAAAAAGAAGGTGTTATCGTGACGGATATGATGGAAAATTTAAAAGATAAGCTCAAGGAAAAAGGCTATAAGCTCACACCTCAAAGACGGGCCACCTTAGACACCATTATGGAAAATCAGGGAAAGCATATGAGCACGGAAGAAATTTACGATTTGGTAAAGGAAAAGTGCCCGGAGATTGGTTTGGCCACTGTCTATAGAACGTTACAGCTTCTTGATGAATTAGGTGTAATTTCAAAAATTAATTTTGACGATGGCTGCAGCAGATACGAGCTAAACACCCATGAAGATGACCATCAGCATCATCATTTGATTTGCTTAAAATGCGGAAAAGTGATTGAGGTTGAAATGGACTTGTTGGAAGTGCTGGAGGAAGAAATCGAAAAAAATTACAATTTTGAAATTGAAGATCACAAAGTTAAATTTTTTGGATATTGTGATGCCTGCAAAAAAATCCTGTAACACGGTGTTCAGGATTTTTTTATTTAGACATATAGAAATTTCAATAAGAAAATCAAATCATATTTTCCTCCAAACCAGGTTTACTTATAATAAAAATAGTCATAATAAATGATAAAGGCATGAAGGTAGCTTGTGAAACGGTTATATGTTGCTAAGATATACCAAATGCAGTATAATAAACTTAATGCAACTTGTTCGTATGAATTGGTTTGTGGGATTATGCTTGGGTCGGATTAACATATACAGTAAAAATAGGGAGAGTGATCATGTGGCAAGAAAGCTTGCAAAAATCAAGGTAATTCCTTTAGGAGGACTAAACGAAATCGGAAAAAATATGATGGCCTTTGAATATAAAGATGATATCATCGTAATAGATTGCGGTTTAAGTTTCCCGGAGGATGAAATGTTGGGAATTGATATTGTGATTCCTGACATAACATACTTAATGAAAAACAAAGAAAAAGTGAGAGGAATTGTACTTACCCATGGACATGAAGATCATATTGGCGCATTGCCTTATGTTCTGAAAAAACTCAATGTTCCTGTCTATGGAACCAAATTAACATTAGGCCTGGTAGAAAACAAACTGAAAGAACATAAGATGAACGGCAGTGTGCACATGCAGGTAGTGAAACCTGGTGATGTGATCAAGTTGGGAGAATTCAAGGTAGAAATTATTAGAACCAGCCATAGCATTGCAGATTCTGTTTGTTTGGCAATCCATACATCCTTAGGCACCATTGTGCATACGGGCGATTTTAAAATTGATTATACACCTATCGATGGAGATGTCATCGATTTTCACAGGCTGGCAGAGTTGGGGCAAAAAGGTGTGCTGCTGCTGTTGGCCGATAGTACCAATGTGGAGCGACAGGGGTATACCATGTCTGAACGGACGGTTGGTGCTACTTTTGAAAATATTTTTCGAAATGCGACCCAGAGAATTATTGTTGCTACCTTTGCATCCAATGTGCACAGGGTTCAGCAGGTTGTCAATGCAGCCCACAAATTCAATCGAAAAGTATCTTTTTCAGGCAGAAGCATGGTGAATGTTGTCAACGTAGCCATGGAGTTGGGATATTTAAATGTTCCGGAGGATATATTGATCGATATCAATGATATCAATAAGTACCCGGATCATGAAATTGTGATTGTAACTACCGGAAGTCAGGGGGAACCCATGTCTGCCCTAGCTAGGATGGCTACTTCTGAGCATAAGAAACTGGAAATACAGCCGGGAGATATGGTCATTCTTTCTGCTACTCCGATACCGGGCAATGAAAAAACCGTGGCCCGCGTAGTAAATCAACTCTTTGAAAAAGGGGCCAATGTTATTTATGAGGCATTAGCCGATGTGCATGTGTCAGGCCATGCTTGCCAGGAAGAATTAAAGCTGATGCATTCCTTGATCAAGCCCCAGTTTTTTATACCTGTTCATGGGGAATACAGGCATTTAAAACAGCATGCAAAGTTGGCACAAAGCCTAGGAATGAACAGTGAGAACATTTTTACCATAGAAAACGGCCAAGTTGTTGAAATTTCTAAAGAAGGTGCCAAAATAGCAGGCAACGTCACTGCCGGCAACATTCTTGTAGACGGTTTGGGTGTTGGCGATGTGGGCAATATTGTCTTGAGAGATCGAAAACATTTGTCGGAAGATGGTTTGATGGTAGTAGTAGTAACCATCACCAAGGAAAATGGCCAAGTCATTGCAGGACCGGATATTATCTCCAGGGGCTTTGTGTATGTAAGAGAATCTGAGGATTTAATGGAAGAAGCAAAAACTGTTGTAAAAAATGCATTACAAACATGTCAAGTAAATAATGTACGGGAATGGGCTTCTTTAAAATCTGCCATTAAAGATAGTCTAAAATCTTTCCTGTACGAAAAGACAAAGAGAAGCCCTATGATTTTGCCGATTATTATGGAGATATAGTAAAAAAGATTATGCTGATCTGGCATAATCTTTTTTATGAAACTCTTTGCATTTTATATGAGGGGGGATACCATGCGCATCTTACTTTATATTTTTATAATTTCTATAGGCATCATCATTGGATATAAAGATATTTTGACAGAAAAATGGATGAGGAGCATATCAAAAATTCAAATGCTATGCTTGCTTTTTCTATTGTTTGTCATGGGATTGAACATCGGGGTAAACCGCAACATCGTCAATATTTTCATGAAATTAGGATACCAAGCTTTGGTTTTATCCACTTTTTCAATTATATTCAGTATCATAGGCGTCAAGTTGGTTTCGAAGAGACTGGGAAATATAAAAAGGGGAGAACGGGGACATGACAATTAGTATTTTATTATCGGTGATATCGGGAATCGCATTTGGATTGTTTATTTTTCCTCAAGCATATGTATCTTCCATAGGAATTATTGTTGATATCGGCCTTTGTGCACTCTTGTTTTTTGTAGGAATCGACATTGGCAGGAACAAAGATATTTTGCATCAGATCAAGCAAACGGGCATCAAAGTACTGCTGGTGCCTTTGATGGTTGCCGGGGGCAGTATTTTAGGCAGCATTGTAGGAGGAGAATTGCTCAACCTGCCTTTCAATGAGTCCAGTGCCGTTGGTGCAGGATTTGGCTGGTACAGTCTGTCCGCCATAGAGCTGTCAAAATATAGTGCGGAAACAGGCGCCTTGGCGTTTATTACAAATGTATGCAGAGAAATTATTGCCATTTTGACGATACCTTTTGTAGCAAAATATATCGGAACTTTAGAGGCGATTGCCCCTGCGGGCGCTACGGCAATGGATACCTCGCTGCCTGTGATTTCAAAATCAACCGATGGAAATACGGCCATCATCTCTTTTATTACAGGTTTAACCCTTTCGGTGTTGGTGCCGATTTTGGTACCACTGTTGATTGCCATGGGATAAAATATAAATTTTCAGGATTGTTGTAAAGTCCTGTTGAGAATTGTATAATTATATCATAAAATTTATTTTCGGAGGCAGTATGATGAAAACAACGATATCCAAGGAAAGTTTTGCGAAAAAAGCAACAAGAGGATTTGTCGTCACCATCGCTGCCCTAGCCATCTTTGCTATGGCTGCCGCCTTCTATTATCAACAATCTATAGGTCCTGTCAATGTACAAGAGAGCAAAACTATTCTTGTGGAGATCCCTAAAGGGGCTTCTACAATAAAGATTGCCCAAATTCTGAAGGAAAAAGGTTTGATAAAAAATAATTTGAGCTTTCGAATGCTTAGCAAACTTTCAAAGGTCGAAGGGAAAATGCAGGCCGGCATATATCAGCTAAAAAACAGCATGGATGCTAGGGAGATTATAAAAGTTTTAACCAGCGGGGATGTGGTAAAGGATACAGTGAAATTTACAATTCCGGAAGGCTTTGAGTTGCGCCAGATTGTAGATCGATTAGAAGGCATGGGGCTCATTGATAGGAAAAGATTCATAGAGCTGGTTCAACACGGAGAGTTTCATTATAAATTTCTGGAGGGTGTCCCCCAAGGGGAGAACAGGCTAGAGGGCTTTTTATTTCCAGATACCTATGAAATTTCAAAAAATGCCTTTGAAGAAGAAATTATTAAAAAAATGTTGGAGCGATTTGATGCCGTATTTAAGGAAGAATACTACCAGAGAGCAAAACAATTGAATATGTCGGTGCATGAAGTAGTGACATTGGCATCCATTATTGAAAGGGAAGCAAAATTGGACAAAGAAAGACCCTTGGTTTCCAGTGTATTTCATAACAGGCTTAAAAAGGGTATGCTGCTGCAGTCCTGCGCTACAGTTCAGTATGTACTGGGCGAAAGAAAAGAAAATCTGAGTCTTAAAGATATTGATATTGATTCACCTTATAATACCTATAAAAATATCGGCCTGCCGCCGGCTCCCATTGCATCACCGGGGAAGGCATCCATAGAAGCTGCATTATATCCTGCGCAAACAGATTATTATTATTTTGTAGCAAAAACCAATGGAGAACATGCTTTTAGCAAGACTTATGAAGAACATTTGAGGGCAAAGAATGCGAATGACCCCATAGGGAAAAAATAATACGTGGATAGATGCCACGTATTCATTTTTGTGTTATAGACTTGATAAAAGGAGTTGCTGGGTTTGAATAATATTGTAAATCAAGCTGTTGAAGCCTATATCAGGGATGTGTTGCCCAAAAACGAAGGACTGCTGGCAGAAATGGAAAATTTTGCAGCCCTCCATCATATTCCCATTGTTCATCGGGAAGTAGCAAAATTATTGGAGGTAATCACGAAAATCAATCATACAAAGGCAGTTTTAGAAGTAGGGACAGCCATCGGATATTCTTCCATCATTATGTGTAATGCCATGGAAGATGGCAGGGTTTTGACCATAGAAAAAAGAAAGGATATGGTGGAAAAAGCAAGGGATTATATTCAAAAGGCAGGTTTGGAGGAACGAATTGATATTTTGCATGGAAACGCCGAAGAAATACTGCCCCAACTTCATAGAAAATTTGATTTAATTTTTTTAGATGCTGCAAAAGGTCAGTACATGGAATTTTTGTCATCTTGTATTCATCTTTTGGAAGAAGAGGGCGTTTTGATATCGGACAATGTATTATATAAAGGAATGGTTGCCTCCAATGCGTATGTGATCAGAAGAAAAAAGACGATTGTAAAAAGAATGAGGACCTATTTAGACCATATTATGCACCATCCCAGTCTTACGTCTTGTTTGTTGCCTATAGGAGATGGTGTAGCCATCAGTTATAAAGGCAAGGAGGTAAAAACGTGGAAAAAGTAGAGTTATTGGCACCGGCAGGAGATCTGGAAAAATTAAAAATGGCCATTATTTATGGTGCAGATGCAGTCTATGTGGGAGGCCAGACTTTTGGATTGCGGGCAAGCGCAAAAAATTTTTCTTTTGAAGATATGAAAGAAGGAATCAGCTTTGCCCACGGACGGGGGAAAAAGGTATATGTTACGTTAAATATTATTCCCCACAATGAAGATTTAAAAGAACTGCCTCACTACCTCAAAAAATTGAAGGAAATAAACGTTGATGCAGTGATTTTATCGGATCCTGGAACCCTTCTGTATGTGAAAGAGTATGCGCCGGAGCTGGAAGTACATTTGAGTACGCAAGCAAACAATACAAATTTCGCTAGTGCTCAATTTTGGTACAGGCAGGGAATTAAAAGGATTATTCTGGCCAGAGAGCTTTCTTTTCAAGAAATTAGAGAGATCAGGGAAAATACTCCCGAAGACTTAGAACTGGAAGCCTTTGTTCATGGAGCCATGTGCATCTCCTATTCCGGAAGATGTCTTCTGAGCAATTATATGGTAAACAGGGATGCAAATCGGGGAGAATGTGCCCATCCTTGCCGGTGGAAATATTATTTGATGGAGGAAAAAAGACCCGGTGAATATATGCCTGTTTTTGAGGACGAAAAAGGCACTTATTTCTTTAATTCAAAGGATTTGTGCATGATTGAATATATTTCTGAATTGATTGAATCCGGATTATCCAGCTTAAAAATAGAAGGCAGAATGAAGAGTGTTTACTATGTAGCCAATATTGTGAGGGTGTATCGCAAGGCAATTGATACCTATTATGAAAAGGGAAAAGATTATCAATTTCACCCGGAGTGGATGGAGGAAATACGAAAGGCAAGTCATAGAGACTTTACCACCGGTTTTTATTTGGGGAAACCGGGACACCAGGAACAGATTTATTCAACCAGCGCCTATGTGCGGGAGTATGATTTTGTAGGGATTGTTTTGGATTATGATGCCCATCGACAAATTGCAACCGTTGAGCAGAGAAGCAGGATTTTTCAAGGCGATGTGATTGAAGTAATTGGACCGGACATGAAGATGTTCACACAAAAAATTGATCAGATGTGGAATGAAAATGATGAAGAAATCGAAGTGGCACCCCATGCCCAACAGGTTATTAAAATCAAGATGTCCAATCCCGTAAAAAAATATGATATATTCAGAAAAGATAGGAAGGATGATCGGGTTGAGTAAACCTATTTTGATTGGAATTACCGGCGGTACAGGCTCGGGAAAAAGCACCATTGCAAAAGCAATATTCGAATGCCTTCCCGAAAAGAACATTACCATCATTGAACAAGACTCTTATTATAAAAACCAAAATCATATGACCTTGGAGGAAAGGGTCCGTATCAACTATGATCATCCTTTAGCCTTTGATACGGAATTGTTGATTTCCCATCTAAAAGACTTATTGTCAGGAAAAAGCATACAAAAACCGATTTATAATTTTTCCATACATACAAGGGAACAAGAAACCGTCTTGGTGGAGCCCAAAGACATCATTATCCTGGAAGGAATTATGATTTTGGATGATGAAAGACTGAGAGATTTGATGGATATAAAAATATTTGTTGATACCGATGCGGATGTGAGAATCATCAGAAGGATTTTGAGAGATATAAAGGAAAGGGGTAGAACGCTGGATTCTGTGATTGAACAATATTTAAATACCGTCAGACCTGCCCATCAACAATTCATCGAGCCCTATAAAAAATATGCAGATATCATTATACCCGAAGGGGGCTACAACAAAGTTGCTATTGATATCATGGTGGCGAAGGTAAAATCCATTATATATGAGAAACAAAAGGGCGGCATCATCAATATCTTATAATCTATCATGTATATACCTTCCTGAAATTGGAGAAAATGAAGACATCCAATGGATTCAGGGAAGGTGTTTTTTTTGCAAACGAGAGCGGAGAGAAAAAAACGGGAGCTTTGGCCGGAGTTGCAGGATCACTATCAAAAAAGACTGATGCTGATGGGTGTCAGTTTTACATGCATTCTTTTTTTGCTAATCGGCAGATTGGCCTACATCCAGCTAATGAAGGGGCATGATTACAAGAATCGGGCCATGCGGCAATGGTTCAAGGAATTGCCCGCAGGGATCAATAGGGGAAAAATCTATGATAGAAATATGATTCCTTTGACCAATAGAAATAAATCAAGTTATCTTATCCTATATCCCGATATTTTTCAAAGATCCCAAGAAAACCTTGAAATCATCAGCGAATTAACGAAAATATCTCCTTATGTTTTAAAGTACGAAGTCTTGGCAAGCCATCGACCTATTCAGCTGGAAGTAAAGAATTATGATATCAACTTCATAAAAAAAGTTTTCACAATGAGAGGCGTATATCCCATCGACAGGGAAGAACGTTATAGTCGGAATGGATTGGCTTCCCATGTCATCGGATATATTAATAAAATTGATAATGTGGGGAGCAAAGGAATTGAAAAGCAATTGGATGATATATTAACTGAAAATCAATCCGATATGTTGGGTGCCATCGTAGACGCCCAGAAGCGAATGATCCCCGGCTTGGGGTATAAGACCATTGAAAGTAATCCGGGAAAAATAAAAAAGAATATTGTGCTTACCATCGATTACAGAGTTCAGAGAATTATAGAAGAAGCGTTTGATAAATATCATCAAAAGGGCAGTGTGGTTGTATTGGATGCACAAAATGGCGATATTTTGGGAATGGTGAGTAGACCTAATTATGATCAAAACAACGTAGCTGCCTATTTGGAAAGCAATAATAAAGAATTGTATAATAGAGCCGTTCAGATGGCATATCCTCCTGGATCTGTTTTTAAGATCGTTGTTGCAGCTGCTGCCCTTGAATATGGTTTGGTAGATCTGAAGGACACTTTTTATTGTAAAGGTTATGAAAAAATAGACGGTGTTGTCATGAAATGCAACAGCTATGAAGACGGAGGACACGGAGAAATCAATTTGGAAAAGGCATTTGCAGTCTCTTGCAATTCAGCTTTCATACAACTGGGCCAGCAGGTCGGCGGTAAAAAGGTGATGGAAATGGCTAAAAATTTAGGATTCGGTTCTCCAACGAATATAGAATTGCCGGAGGAAACAAAGGGTAATCTTCCTTCGGAAGATTACATGAAGGGTGCAGGAATCGGAAATATATCCATAGGTCAGGGAACGCTGGAAGCAACGCCCCTGCAGATTGCAAAATTAACTTCGGTGATTGCAAATGACGGCGTCATGAGAGATATACGGCTTTTAAAGAAAATTGTAGATGAAAAGGGAAATGTATTACAAGAGAATTTCCCTGAGAAATCCTCCCGTGTACTATCGGAAGGTACAGCCCGAAAAATTCAACAGATGATGGAAAAGGTTGTAAAAGAGGGAACGGGATCTAAGATACATTTAGATGATTTTGGCGGTGCTGCAGGAAAAACTGGATCTGCGGAGGCATTCTCCGAAGGCAGACCTGTGGTTCATGCATGGTTTACCGGCTACTTTCCTTTAAAGACACCCAAATATATTATCACCATTATCATAGAAGGTGGCGGTGGTGGCGGAAAGGTGGCCGCCCCCTTGTTTCACGAAATAGGAGAAAGAATCGCCTTATTAGAAAAATAATAGAGATATGGTTTTTATTTAGAGAGATATGGTTTTTATTTAGAGAGATGGGCATCTTTTGCAAAGACATGCACATTTCTCTTTTTTTTTACATATAATTTTAAATGACCTGAAAAAGGAGGTGGGCATTTTCATGTGGACTACCGTATTCACATTGTCAGTAGTACTCGCCAAGCCTATATTATCACTTGTATCCTATGTTTCTACAAATAACTCGTTTCCCAAACCCCTTACACCGGAGGAAGAAAATTACTACTTGGAATTGTATGAGCAAGGGGACGAGGAAGCAAAAAATATTCTGGTTGAAAGAAATCTAAGACTTGTTGCCCATATTGTAAAAAAATATCATAATACAGGAAGAGAAGTGGACGACTTGATATCCATAGGAACCATTGGCTTGATTAAAGCCATTACAACCTTTGACCGGCATAAGGGTACCAGACTGGCCACCTATGCGGCTCGATGTATTGAAAATGAAATTCTCATGACAATTCGTTCCAGTAAAAAAATCAAGAGTGAAGTATCCCTGCAGGATCCTATCGGTGTGGACAAAGAAGGAAATGAGATATCCCTGATTGATATTTTGGGTACGGAAGCGGATGAAGTTTTGGATGAGGTGGAATTAAAGATTCAAGTGAAAAAGTTATATCAAAAGATGGCCAAAATACTGAAGAATAGAGAACGGACGGTCCTTGAGCTAAGATATGGCCTTGCCAGCGGAGGAAGCAAGACCCAGAGGGAAATCGCCAAATTATTGGGAATATCTCGCTCCTATGTATCAAGAATAGAAAAAAGAGCCATCAGCAAATTGAGCAAAGCATTTAATGCAAACATCAAAATGGACATAGACGATGAAGAGGATCAGGAAGAGGATCAAGAAGAATAAAGAAATGCAAATGAATGGAATTATTCTTGACTACATTTACAATGCCTGCGAAATCGTGTATCATTAAAGCTAGACAATTTGCGAAAAATACAAAATTGGGAGGATTTCGATGAAAAAATATCTTATAGTGGCAGGCAATATATTCAAATATACTTTCATATACTTGGTCTTGCAAATGGCAGCCGGTATCATCATGGGAATTGTCTATACAATAAAATATATCGACACGTTAACAGAAGCCCAAATACAGGAAAAACTGATGGAGGATATATTTATTGGCGTAGGAATCTCTGCCATATGCGCACTGTTGATTTATATGCTGCTGTTCAGAAACAAAGAAGAAAATTTATGGGAACGGTGTAAATTTAAAAAAATACATCTTCGGCAATTCTTTTTTACAATGTTGGCGGCCTTGGGATTATCGGCAATCTCCAGCAGTTTTGTGCTAATCACTTATGAAAAATTTGAAAGTTACGCAGAAGTATCGAGGAATATTCATGCAGGGTTAAATACCCTTATCGGGACCATCTGCATTATTGTATTGATACCGATTTTTGAGGAAATTTTATTTAGAGGCCTAGTCCTAAATGAGTTAAAAAGATGCTTTGGCATTGCCATCAGTGTAGGGATTCAATCTGCCATTTTTGCTTTATATCATGGCAACCTGCTCCAAGGCATCTATACTTTTGCATTGGGAATTATGCTAGGATTGGTTTATATCTGGTTTGAAAATATCTGGATTCCTGTTTTAATGCATGTAAGTTATAATTTTTTAGGAACCCTTGTTTTCCCTGTACTTCTTTATTATACAGAAAAGTTTGTGGCTTTCTATATTTTGACGGGTATTTTGGCGCTCAGCTTATCTCTGTTCTACTTATATCGCAGAAGAATGCATGATCTATGGTCTGAAGAAGCCAATGCATAAAACAGTATCCTGTCTCTTGGTGACGACGAAGGTTGGAAAATGTTGAAACTTCACTATTTCCAAGGAAATAATCTATATAGAGAATACAGCAGGATGCATCTTTCTTTCATATAAAATAATTTTTTCAAGCAGTCAAATGATTTCTAGAAGGATTTTACAACTTATCGTCGAATTTTTCCTATAAAATAATAGGACAAAAGTCACAAAAATAGATATTTGTTAGGGCAGGAGAAGCATGACTATATGTGGACGCTTACGTCATGTGGATGCAGTGGCGTAACCGACTAACTATGGCGATTGTAGTTAGTTTTTTTATGTTTTTTTACGTTGAATGGAATTCTTATATGACAGAATGGGAGAAATCATATATGCTCAACCAAAATAGAAAAAGACTGGGAGATTTACTTGTTGATGCTGGTTTAATCACCAAAGAACAATTAAATATTGCCTTAGAGCTTCAAAAAAAGACAGGAAAAAAACTGGGTGAACTGCTGATAGAAGAAAACTATGTACAGGAAAAAGAGATCATCGAAGTATTGGAATTTCAGTTGGGAATCCCCCATATGGATTTGGAAAAATATTATATTGATCCGGATATACCAAAGCTGATCAGCGAAGTATTAGCCCGAAGACATGTTTTAATTCCTATTAAAAAAGATAGAGGCAAAATTGTCGTCGCAATGGCAGATCCATTAAATATATTTGCCATGGATGACATAAAAATCGCAACGGGATTAGATGTTGAACCTGTCATTGCTTCCAAGAAAGATATCTTAAATGCAATCGAGCAGTACTATGGTCAGCAGTATGCTGAAAAAGCCATTGAAGATTTTAAAAAACAATATAATATGGATGATATTTCTGTTCTGGATGATGATGTGCTGAATGAGATCAATAACGCACCCATTGTGAGATTGATAAATTCTATTATACAGCAGGCAGTGAAGGCAAAAGCCAGTGATATTCATATTGAACCCTTTGAAGAAATTGTAAGGGTACGATTTCGTGTGGATGGCGAGCTGCAAGAGATCATGACTCCTTCAAAATCTGCTCATTCCGCCATCATTACCAGAATCAAAATCATGGGAAAAATGAATATTGCTGAAAAAAGAGTTCCACAGGATGGCCGGATAGAAACCGTAGTAGATGGAAAAGAAGTAGATCTGCGTATTTCTATACTTCCCACCGTACATGGCGAAAAAATCGTTATTCGTCTTTTGGATCGGAGTGGGTTTTTGGTTAGCAAAAGCCAATTAGGATTTACCGATGATAATTTGGCCTTATTTGATAAAATTATTAGAAATCCAAGTGGAATGATCCTTGTAACAGGTCCTACAGGCAGTGGAAAAACAACAACTTTATATACAATTTTAAGTGAACTGAATAAACCCAATATAAATGTGATTACCATAGAAGATCCTGTGGAGTATAGATTGCACGGAACAAATCAAGTTCAAGTAAATATCAAGGCAGGGTTGACATTTGCCTCTGGACTGCGATCCATTCTTCGACAAGACCCAGACGTAATTATGATCGGTGAAATTAGGGATGCTGAGACCGCTCAGATTGCCACCCGTGCTGCTATCACAGGACATTTGGTGCTGAGTACCATGCATACCAATGATACGGCTTCTACTGTAGCCAGATTAGTAGATATGGGCATTGAACCTTACCTTGTTTCTTCTTCTGTAGTGGGCGTCGTTGCCCAGCGGCTAGTGAAAAGGGTCTGTCCCCAATGTGCCGTCCCTTATGAACCAACAAATGCCGAAAGAAAGCTTTTAGAGCTAACCTATGAAGTCACTTTATATAAGGGGAAAGGATGCAGTGCTTGTAATTTTACCGGATATAAAGGCAGAACGGCTATTCATGAAGTGATGCCTGTCCAACGTGAGATTAGGGCATTGATTGACAGTAGAGCAGCCATTGATGAAATTCGAAGGACAGCCATAAAGCATGGAACGACCCCTTTGAAGGAAAACTGTAAACAATTGATTTTTCATGGCATTACTACTACGGAAGAATTATTAAGAGTAGCATACAGCATTGACTAGGCGGTGACATAATGATGAATTTATTGGAGTTGCTTGATACAACCGTAAAAGCGAAAGCATCTGACCTACATATTACTGTAGCAGTACCTCCCGTTTTGCGTATCAATGGAAAATTGGAGCAATTGGATTTTCCTTCATTAACCCCTAAGGACACGGATGCCCTCGTTCAACAGCTGCTTACCGAAAAACAGTTGTGGGAACTGGACGAAAATGGAGAGATAGATTTATCCTATTCTAATGCAGGTTTGGGAAGGTTTCGCGTAAATGTGTACAAACAGCGGGGAAGTTATGGTATGGCTTTTCGTGTCGTTGCATTAACCATTCCTACCATGGAGTCTCTGGGACTTCCGCTTGTCCTTCAGGATTTGGCCCTTAAAAAACGAGGGATGGTTTTGGTTACCGGTCCCACGGGCAGTGGGAAATCAACCACATTGGCAACGATGATTGATTATATCAACAGGACAAGAAAATGCCACATTTTGACCTTAGAAGATCCTATTGAATATTTACATAAACATAATCAAAGTATTGTAAACCAAAGAGAAATCGGAAATGATTCAAAAAGCTTTGCAAAGGCCCTTCGGGCAGCACTAAGACAAGACCCCGATGTTATTTTGGTAGGAGAAATGCGTGATCTCGAAACCATCAGCATTGCTTTAACTGCAGCAGAAACAGGTCATCTTGTACTATCTACGCTGCATACCTTAGGAGCTGCGAAAACTGTTGACAGAATTATTGATGTGTTTCCGCCGGAGCAACAGCAGCAGATTAGGATACAACTGGCAACAGTTTTAGAAGGCATCATATCTCAGCAGTTATTGCCTAACATTTCAGGGAAAGGCCGTGTAGCCGCTTTGGAAATCATGATAGCGACGCCCGCTATCCGAAATCTAATCCGTGAGGGAAAAACCTATCAGATCAACACATCCATTCAAACCGGCATGAAGTTTGGCATGCAAACCATGGACAATGCCCTAAAAGATTTGTATATCAAAGGGGTTATCTCGAGGGACACAGCATTAAGCAGTGCTATCGATCGGGAAATGCTGGAAAGATTCATAAGCTTTTAGTACGGGGATAAGATGTACATCCTTTGCCACCAATATTCTTGAATCTGATGATAGAGGTGATTGATTTGCCGGTATATAAATATAAGGCAGTAGCCGGTACAACGGGAGAGAGCATTGAAGGTGTTTATACTGGAAAATCAAAAGAAGAAGTTATCCAAATGCTCCGTGAAAGACAGCATTATCCTGTTTTCGTCAAAAACCTGGACGAAAGAAAGGATATTCAGATAACTCAACTGCTTCACCGAGTTACGTCAAAGGATATTGCTGTGTTTTGCAGGCAGTTTTATACCATGCTGAATGCCGGAATATCTATTGTCAACTGTTTAGATATACTTTGCCGCCAGACGGAAAATAAAAAATTGAAGAAAGCTGTAGAGGATGTATATGAAGAAGTACAAAAAGGGATGGGATTGTCAGAAACCCTGAGAAAACAAAAAAATATTTTTCCAGATCTGCTGATCAATATGGTGGAAGCAGGGGAAATTAGCGGAACTCTGGATGTCATTATGGATCGCATGGCAACCCACTATGAAAAGGAAAACAAAATTAACAATAAGATCAAGGGGGCCATGATTTATCCTATTGTGCTGAGTATCGTAGCCATGGGCGTTGTGGCATTTTTATTGACTTTTGTTATGCCAACCTTTGTCGGTATGTTTCAATCCGGCGGCGTGGAACTTCCTTTCCCAACGAGAATACTGCTCTTCATCAGCGACAGCATTCGAAAATATTGGTATCTGTTGATATTGGCCTTCTTAGGCGTGGTATATGGATTAATATCCTTTGTCAGATCCGACAAAGGCAAATGGCTGATTGATAATTTCTTGTTTCGTATTCCTGTTGTAAAAGGCACAATACAGAAAATTGTAACTGCCCGTTTTACCAGGACGCTATCCACTTTATTGTCCAGCGGCATACCCCTTTTGCAGGCATTGGATGTGGTAGCCAAGATTGTTGGCAATAAAGTAGTAGAAAAGGGTATCCAAACGGCAAAAGAAGAAGTAAGGAAAGGCACAGGCTTAGCAGGGCCTATAAAAAAAATCGGTATATTTCCACCTATGGTGGATTCTATGATTGCTGTAGGGGAAGAATCCGGTTTCTTAGATGAGATCTTGGAGAAGACAGCTAATTTTTATGATGAGGAAGTGGAAGCAGCATTGACAAAAATGACTGCATTGATAGAACCGCTGATGATTGTTGTCATGGCATTCATTGTTGGCGCAATTGTGATCGCCATGGTATTGCCAATGTTTGATATGATGAATACGATAAAAATCTAGCCTTGGTTATTCAAGCAAAGTTAATCTACGGCTTATGAAGTCTTTATATAGCATTTTAGACTTTAAAGCTGTATGAGGATAATGCATGTTCATTTGAAATAAAGGGGGTATGGGAGATATAAGGAAGATGTTTTCTATCTTTAATCTTTATCTTTTAAAATTTTTATAAAAAGGAGGACACGAAATGATTGGAAAAATTAGTAAATTATTGAGAAGCAGAAAAGGCTTTACGCTCATTGAACTTATCGTTGTGATGGCTATTCTGGGGATTTTAGCAGCGATTGCCGTACCTAAATTTAGTGGATTTACTGACAGAGCCAAAAAAGCTGCCGATGAGCAACTGGCCTCAATTATAGGCAATGCTATAAATCTTGCGTTATCTACAAATGAGTTTAAACATATTACGACTGGTCAGTCTACTATTGTTGTCACAAATGATACAACGAATAACGTATTGAATTTTGATGGTACAGGTATTAAGGATAGTGATGGAATTACAGATTTATCTGATGCCAATTTAGGTAATAAAATGAAAAACTATGTAGATAATAAAAAGCTATTGCAATATTACAAAAAGATAACTTATACCATTGAATCTAATGGAGATGTTAGCTTTACCTTTTCTACTACACTACCATAATCCACAAAAATGCTTCTCTTGTTCTGTTTCAAAAACATTCAATGAATTTACTAAAGGGGAATTTGTTCATGACAGCATTATGGCATAGCACAATTTTATTATTTGGAATACTGATTGGCTCTTTTTTGAACGTATGCATTTATCGCATACCCAGGGGGGCATCTGTGGCATTCCCCCCTTCCCATTGCACAAAATGCAATCACCCATTGAAAATACGAGATATAATTCCAATGATCAGTTATATAATTCTTCAGGGCAAATGCAGATACTGCGGAGAAACCATTTCTCCACAGTATCCCTTGATTGAGGTTTTGAACGGTTTGTTTTATGTTTTTCTTTTTAATATATTTAGTTTTTCTTTTCTTTTTATCAGTTATGCCATATTAATCAGCTTACTTATTGTAGTTACGTGGATTGATTTACGGCATCAAGTGATTCCTGATGAAGTGATGATTTTCGGATTTATTTTTTCTTTATTTCTTCACTTGTTTCATGAGGCCCGTTTCATTTTTAACCACGGAATCCCTGGTTTCTTTATAGGAGGAGGAGTTCTTTTACTGATTGCACTGCTGACCAATGGTGCCATGGGTGGGGGAGATATCAAACTGATGGCGATGCTAGGCTTTTGGTTGGGGTGGAAGAATATTATCCTGATCATTTTTTTCTCTTTTTTTATCGGAGCAGTAGTATCTGTAACGTTGATCCTTACGAAAACAAAAAGGAGAAAGGACTATATCCCTTTTGGTCCCTTTATTGCTTTAGCAACCGTAACTACCGTATTTTGGGGTGAGTCTATGGTGAAGTGGTACTTTCATGCTTTTTAGCTTTTGAACAATAAAGACATAAACAATACAATGAACATTGAAAATAAGCTTCTCTTAAGATAAAAATAGATGGGGTGAAAGGAATGGGCAAGCAGCAGGTATTATCGATGGATATAGGTTCCGATACCATCAAGTTTGTTATGGGCAAAATCTCTAAAAAGTATGTGGAAATTGATGATTTCTTTATGATTAAGACACCGAAAGAATCTTATCAGGATGGAAGGATACTGGATATGCACAGGTTGAGTACAGCTATTCGTCATATATTGAATGACAAAAAGCGAAGGGGCAAAGATGCCGTGATTACCATCCAGAGTACTTCTGTCATTACAAGGGAAATTATTCTTCCTTCCGTACATGAAGAGGAATTGAAGGGCATGATACAGTTTGAAATCCAACAATATTTTCCCATTCATCTTGAGGATTATATTGTGGAATATAAGATCATAGAAGAATATTGGCAAGAGGGTGTGCAAAAGGTAAAAATTTTAGCGGCTGCATTGCCAAAAACCATTGCAGAAGATTTTTTAGCAATGATGAAAGAATTGAAATTGAAGCCATTGGCATTAGATATTCATTCCAATGCCATCGCAAAACTTTTTTATCCGGACACCATCATCAATGATGAAAAATCCTGTGCTCAAAAAACTATTTCAGTCATTGATATCGGCAATGAGCAGATGAATGTAAACATCATTTCAAATGGCGTCGTCCAATTCAGCAGGTTGGTTCCTATGGGCGGAAGGCTTATGAATATAAATCTGGTCAATGCCTTGAATCTGTCTTATGAAGAGGCAGAAAAGAAAAAGACGGCCTATGGATTACAGAAAGATGAACATTCTGAGCAAATAGCCGATGACATAATCCAAAGCATGATCTGGACCAGTGTAGATAGCTGGATACAGGAAATCCAGAGAATCTTCCAGTACTATACTACAAGGGGATTAGGCAATCGCGTGGATGAAGTATATATATGCGGTGGAAGCTCTCATTTGCACGGCATTGACCAGTATTTGGAGAAAGCGTTGAATATTCCTACTGCAAGAATCCATGCATTAAACAATATAAAAATAAAACAGCATGCAGTGCCGGCAGCGCTTCATCTTTATTTAAATGCTGCGGGTGCTCTGATTAGGAAGTAGGAGGCTGAAAATATGCGGGACTTCAACTTTTTTTCGCCATATATGACGGTGGAGAAAGCATCGAAGGGAAAGGAGCGGATGATTGCTGCAGTTGTTTGTACTATTGCTGCAGTTGTCATCAGTTTTTCCATCAGCAATATAACAAAAGTAAAAAAACTGGAAAATGAAATTGCTCAGCTGGAATCCTTTATGACGGCCCCTGCCACTACAAAAAAGCTAAAAGAATTAAATAACAAGAAGGAAAAAATCATCGTTATGGAAAAGTACCATCAAGGCATCAAACAGTTGAATGAACAAATCGAAGGAACGAATCCAATCGACAGTTTATTATTGGAACAGATTGCCTTATCTTTTCCTCAAGATATTTTTATCGACATGATGTCGATATCCCAAAATGATGTTCAACTCCGGGGCGTATCAAGAAGCCATACTGCCATAGCGGAATTAGTATATAATCTGAAACAATTAGATGTGTTCAAGAGCGTACACGTTTATATGATGAATGCAGAAAGTGCGGAATCAGAAAATCAAATCTATATGTTGAAATGTATATTAAAGTAAGGGTGTGAATTTTCATGAAGCTGATATTAAACAAAAAATCTGGGACAAGTTCATTGAAAGGATCTATTGTGCAGATTGTAGAGAAGTTTCGTTCCAGCCTTACCAAAAGAGAAAAAATACTATTAGGAATCCTTGCTGTATCTATATTTTTTTTAGGATATTACTATTTGATTCTAAAACCGGATTTGGAAAAAATCAGCTTTCTGCAGGAAAAAGCTGAAAAATATAAACAGCAGTATAATCAAATCATGATGGACACTTCCTCAGATAATCCTATCCATAAAGAATTCAAAATTTTAAAAGCAAAAATTCTTATGGCTGCAGAGAGATTGTTTCCAGAAATGAAACAGGAAAAAATCATCGTCGTATTAGATCATATGATAAAAGAGAGCAATATTCGTGTATCCAGTATAAGCTTTACAGAGCCTGCCATAGATACTGTTGAAACCGTAAAAGAAAATCAAACAAATCCCCCGTATATTTTATATGATTTAGCAAAGCAGTATCGGGGAGAAATCGATCCTGTACCTCCATCCCAAGAAAAACCTGGAGGAGAAAATGGGCCGGATCAGAGTCAAAACAAAGGGAACAGCGTACAAGCTGAAAAAATGGAAGCAACTCTTCAATTTGAAGGTTCTTATTCTAATCTTATGAAATTCATCAAAGCCCTTGAGAACTATGAAAAAAATATTATTATTAAGAATTTGTCTGTTATTGGTAAAAACGATGATCATACATTAAAAGGAAACATTACCATTGTTTTTTATGCAATACCAAAACTGTTTCATGAAGATGATGCTTTCTTAAATTGGAATTTTGATAATTTCTATGGGAAAGAAAATCCTTTTGATCCTTTTGGCGGATACGAAGTCCATGCTGCCACTAAATCTGATAAAAGTGAAAATGCAACAGCCGTTGCAGTAGACTTTTTCTTAGCAGTCAATGCAATTACTTCCGATATTCCTACCGTAGTAATGGGAAAATCTGATGACAATAGGGCTGAGACCTATGTATATGCCGATAATGCAGACTTTGAAGACGTAGAATTGCAGATTTATAAAGTTGATCATACATATTATTATAAATATAAAACTCAAAGAGAAAGTTATCCGAAAGACTATGAAAATAATGGAGTAGAATTTCAGCCAAAGGGAAGTAAAATTTATTTCAAAATTTATTCAAATAAACGGAACAGTGATAATGATAAAAACGGCGTTTATTTAAAGCTGATAAATAAGACCGATATGGAGTTGATTGTGGATATTGATGAGGATGATATAGAAAGGCCGAGAGTTTCCGTAAAAGAAAAATTAGGCCATGTTCTTATAAAGAAATGATATGGAGGAATTGCTTTGTTGAAATATGTAAAAAACACAAAGGGCATGACATTGGTAGAAGTAATTGCAAGTATAGCAATACTCAGTATCATTGTCATTCCCATATCCAATATGTTTCTGACAACCGTAAAGATCAACCGTCATTCTCAAGATTTGCTTATTGCCAACAAATACGCTCAAAAAATCATAGAAGAACAGCGGCTTTCTGGCAATGGGAGCGGTAACGTCTCCTTTTCTTTTCCCGACGGGGGACATGTGAACGTAAATTATGTTTCTGTGGATGACCCTTCTCCCATGCCTCACCTTTTAGAAGAGCAAAATATGCCTCTGTTTCATGCATTCATGGTCCTCGAAAAAAACAGCAACTATGGCCAGGTGGAATTATATCAGTTGGATGCCAGCAATAATTACCAATTGGCAGCAATATTCAATAATGTTGCCAATCTCAAAGTCGATGTATTTTCTGACCCTGATTCCATCATTACAGTTACAGACGGTACTTTTGTTTGGGATATTCCCTATTCAAAAAATGCCGGTGAACCTGTATTGATTGGTATTGAGTGTTATCATAACTTAAACATTGCTGTAAATATTTATAATCATATTGAAGATTATACTCAAATTTATACAATCAGCCGCATCGATTCTGCTACCGGTAATTTTGCTACCAGCAATGTAGAAGTCATAAATCGATACGGTAAAGTGGGGATTATCAAAAAAGAAAATGATCAAGCAGAATATATCGACAAATATTTATACAAACGAAACAGCAAAGAATCTTTGCTAAAAAAGATCGATGTTACTTCTCAAAAAAATAATCAATCAACAAACCTGACAACTTATAAGTTGAAAGATTAGAGGGATATTAATGAGAAAAATTTTAAAGTCCAACAAAGGCTCGATATTCATGATGGTTTTAATCGTTTTTTCCGTACTGTCTATACTTGGTATGGCCATGATTCCCTTAGCTGTTGCAAATTATAAAATGAAGGTAATAGATAAACGGGAAACCATGGCATTTTATAAGGCGGAAGGAATTCTGGAAGAAGTCCATGCCGTTATCTTAAAAGAGGTGCAAAAAGCGGTTGCAAAAGCTAATCAGCATGTGGCAGATAATTTAGATACTTTGATCACTCAACATAAAAATCCCAACACTGGAAAGATAGATGACAAAAATCTGCAAGATGCCATGGGAAGAATCTTTGTACAGAAATATAAAGAATATATAAACACCCAACTGAAAGACGCTATAAAAAATAATACTTATAAAATCAGTGGAACGTATCTTTATGATTCTGCAATTGATATTATAGACGTGTTTGATACCAATGACTATACGGATAATGACGTTTTTTCTGTTGTCATTACCGGTTCCTATGTGGAAAATCATATAACCAAAGCTGTGTGTAAGAAGTTTACCATTAAAGCAGACAGGAACCTTATCAAAACAGATAATTTCAAATATGAATATCCCGAGCCCTATTTCATCAATACTGCCAATTATAACTTAAAAGAAAATACTTTGTTAAATACAAAGGCAATAACAGCAGAGAATGGAATTGAAATCAACGGCAACGTTGGCATCTACGGCAATATATTTTCAGGTGCTGCCATTCAAATAAAACAAGGTGCAACTGTAAATATACAGGATGGTGCAATTGCAACGAAAGGTGATATTATTATTGAAAGCAATACAGTCTTCAACAGTAAAGGAGATGTTTATTGTGACTCTTTTCTCGTTCCAAAGAGTACAAGTTATGCAAACATAACTATCGGAGAAGAGACAGGAGATCCGAATACAAGATTCCGGCTAATTACCAAGGACGATTTAGAGCTGAACGGGACTAAGTCCCATATCACCATTCATGGTAGCTATTATGGTTTTACTTCAGACGATGGCGGTGTTGCGAATACGGGTAATCCTAAAAATAAAAGGAGCAGTGCGATCATTATTAATAGTCGAGACATTGGAAATGGGTCAAGTTTGTTTATTTCAGGCAAACCCTCAGCAAATGATTTTGAAATAACGTATGAAGACGGCACGCCGATGTTCAAAAAGTCCAATGGTATCTATGTAGGAGGAACATCCTATATCGATGTAGAAGAAGAAAAGGACGGGGTGTACATTGGCAGCGAATATCAGACGGGAGAAAGTGTATCACTTCCGGGGAATTATATCGCATATACGGATCAGGTAGAACTTGACGGTGACTATGCTGAGCTTGATTACAAGAAACACAGATATTCCATAGACGGGAGTTATTATGGTTTTCACCTTGCCACCAATAAGCGTGGCGAATCTGCGGAATTGTCTTTGGCAGATAAAAAGAAAATGCTTTCGAATGCTTATTCAAAGTACAAAGATATACTTTTTTTCAATACAGCCAATGCCACTGCCCTTCGGTTAGAAAATTTTGAATATTCTACAGGCAACTTTGTATCGGAAGGGTTGATCAAGGATGCAATTGGGGGCATTGAAAAATATCTTAACGTGAAAAGAATAATAAAAAAAGATTACGAGGAAAAAACATATTCTGTTGATATATCGACCGTAAAACCTACGCCTCCTGTAAAAATAGGGCGAGGAAACGCAGTCGCAAGCAGGAATGAAATTTGTTATATTGGAGACAAAGTGGGAGATAAGGGCGTTGTCATCAGGGGGCCTCACGCTCCTGCAATATCGGGCGATTACTATGTATTTGATTTCAATACAAGTCCATATGATACATTCCACGGCATCATTGTTACCGATGGAGATGTAATCTTGGCAGGAAAAATTGATTTTAAAGGAATTATTGCATCCGGTGGAAAAGTAGTATTTTATAATGATGGAGAAAGAAAAACCGTAAAACATGAAAATATTGAGATTTATGATGATCAATCGGCTTCCATCGACGGCATTGTTTTGGATTATCGCAAATATCAGCATTTGGTGGAGGTATCCGATTGGAAGATTAAAAGATAGATGCAAGGGTATATAATGAACGTTAGAAATTCATAAAATCTGCATAGGAAAACTACTTTACGCTAAGCAGTTTATACATGCTAACATGACAAGAATAATAAAGGATATGCCTTAATAGACATAATCATCTGTTTAAAAGGGAGGGTGTGTTGAATGAAAAGAAACTCATGTCAAAAAAGATTTATTTTAAAATTTCTTGTATTCCTGATGATTTTTGCACTTTTATTTCATTCTTTTGAACTAAGTGCCCTTGCAGGAAATGAGAACAAAAATAATGACTTTGACTTTCAAAGCGCGTGGAACAGTGCCCATGATATGTCCCAAAATTTTTTTACGGTACTGCCGCCCATATACAACAATGGTAATACGATTATTAAAATTCAATGGAAAAATAATGGAAAAAACCACAAAGAAGCCTGGTTTTCTCTTGATAAAAACAACATTAAGCATTATAAAGAACGGACACACGGAAATTCCGATACTGATTTCACAGATGAAATCCTTTTGACAAGTGCAGAAGTGCGCAACTATCCTTATCTTTATATATTATTAAAAGAAGGGAACGGAAATGGAAGCAGTTACAAAAAAGCACAAATTACAATTGAAGAATTCATCTTGGAAAATAGTACAAAAGCACCTTTGAATATGCTAAAGACAGTTTCGAAGAATCAATTTTTAGTGAATGAAGAATTTACAATCAACTATAAAATTCAACCCCTTCCCATACCGATAGAAAAAATCATCCCCGAGTCATATTTGAAAGATAAGGAAATCGTCTTAGTGATCGATGTCTCCGGCAGTATGAATTGGGATCTTTCAGGTCATGCTACCAATAATCATGCTTCCAAGAGAATGACCATCACAAAAAACGCAGTAAAGCTTTTTGTTGACAAGTTAAAAAACGACCCTAGGGTAAAAATTGGAGTGGTTGCATACAGTTCAAAAGCAGATGGTATGAAAGTATCAGGAAATGATTTTATTCGTCTTACAAACCAAAGCCATTATAACGGATTAATCAATACTATCAATGGATTGACTGCTGAAGGTGGTACAAATATTGGAGACGGTTTAAGACGAGCTTATTATTTATTGAAAAATTCAAGTGATCATCAAGCAAGGAAGTATATTGTTTTAATGACAGACGGACAACCTACCGCTTTTTCCTATGATCAAATCAATAAAGCAAATGCCTGGTGGAACTGGGAAGTTATAGGATACACCAAAGAAGGATATTCTACGTCATATGTAAGGGATATATATTCTACAACTTTTAAGACTGCCGATGGAGATGGGAATAAATATTATGTAAATTATGGTGACTATGATCATAAGGGGCTTGCCTTGGATTATGCCTGTGAATTAGGCAAAAAAATATCATCGGAGGATTTCCGCATAGATTCATTCATCGTGGGATTCAGCAATGATATTCATAAGAATAAGCTGCAAAAAATTGCTGATGTTACAAAAGGCTTTTATAGAGAAGCAAAAACAGCCGAAGATATCAATTTTGTGTATGAGCAGCTGGCTGATCAGATACAAAGTGATCTTCCGATACACGGCATCAAATTTCAAGAGACTTTTCCAGACGGTATTCAAATTGTGGAAGTATCTAACGGTCTTGCGTTGAATGGACAGACCGTTACCGGTGATATCGGAAACATTTTATATAAATTAAATAAGCAAACAAATCAGTTTGAAGCTCAGCCTTTTGAATTTTCCATTAAAGTGAAAGGAATGAAAGCCGGTAATTATATTTTGGGAAGGGATACATCCTATATTGATTATATTGATATTGACGGAACAGAAAGTAAAAAAGCATTTCCCGAGATTGCAGTATCAATCTATGGCGGTCAACCATTAATTACACTAACGAATATTATGGGAGAAAAAGACGTATTTCGGATTGGAAGGGCCAATCCCAAGTTTACATTTGATATTACGGAAGCGGATGCCGAAAGAGTGGAGTTTGTATTTGAAATCGACGAAATTGCCCAGTCCATACTTGAAGGATATTATCAAATTCAAACAATACCTAGCTCTGCTGTTTTAAGAAAAAATAATATTGTACTGAGAAGCAGCAATACTGCACAGCCCATCATTATTCATCCTATCACATCAAATCGTTTTTCTATTGTTATACCCGACGGATTGCCTTTGGGAAATAATTATCAAATAGAATTTGGACTAAAAATTAACGCAAGCAATCCGGGCAGTATAAAGGTAAAAGTTATACAGTATCGAGTTGTAAAAGCATCGGAAGTCTATGTTGAATATGGTACACCGGAAGTGTATGATATAAATTTAGTGGATATGCCTGTATTACAATAATATACGGTGAAGCAAGGAAGGCATTTGTTTCATCAAATGTCTTCTTTCTTCAAATTTTTATTTGCAGGTGATTGCTTATGAAAGGAAAATGAACAATAAAGGTTTTACATTCATAGAAATCATTATCGTCAGCGCTTTCATTGCTTTACTTTTCAGCATTGCAATCAGCAAGGGAGATTATTCAAATTACCATTTGCGAATCCAGTCACAACAGCTATGCGCAGATATTCGAAATATCCGGATTTTAAAAATGACCGAAGGCGGTTTGTATAATATTTTGTTGAGCAATGATCATTATAAAGTTTTAAACGGTTCGAAAATATTAAAAACTGTTCAACTGTTATCCCAGCATGAATTGCTTTACGGAAAAAATGAAATCATCTTTAGTTATCAAGGAGTGCCGGTTCATGGGGGGGATACAATTCGGGTGAGAAATAAGAAAAATAATAGGTATATGGAAATCACAATTGTTCCGGCCAGTGGGAGAGTGTTGTTGAAAGATGAGATATATTCACCTTGACAATAAAGGTTATACGCTGATGGAATTGCTTTTGGTTCTGGCCCTCGTGGGAATCATCATGATCCCCATCGGTTCTTTTCTGATCATGCATGTGAAAACTTTTCACCAGTCAAATCAACAAATGGAAGTACAATATCAAGCCCAGATTGCCATGAATGAATTGATCAATAAGGCCATAGAGGCAAAAAAAATTGTGGCAGTCTATGACAAAAATAATAACAATGTGATCAACTCGTCTCAAATCCATGAAATTAGCAAAATTATTTTCGAAAGAAACGGTGATAAATTATGCATTGAGCATAAAACGTCACAGGAAGGCGATAGGGCTCTATATTATGGCACGGGAAATTGGAACAGCGGGCAATATTCCACTGCCTATGCCAATGTAGTCTATGCCAATTATATTGAATCATTGAAGATAAAACCCACCGACGGAACCTATAGTTCCTGCAGAGGCATTGAAATTATCATTCAAAGCAAAAAAGGGAATGCTGAAATCACCATAAAAAACCAGATCTACTTTAGAAATTAAAGAATCGTCCTCGACGATTTTTCAGTCTGTAGAAAAAGTAATAGAATAACTAAGAACCCTTGAGATTTAGGCTTCGTCGCGAATCAGCAAGCCGCTTTTTTCCTTGTTTTTTTATTTTTTAGAAAAGCAGCACAGGTCTGAGCAGGAAGCCAAATCTCAAGGATTTGTCTATAGGCTAAAAAATCATCCTTGACGATTCTTTTTTCCAATGCAGGAATTTAGCATATCATGTTGAATTGTATAAGTATTAGCCTTAAAAAGGAGGTTTCGTTATGTTAAAAAACTTTATGGAGATTGTGGTGGATCACGTGTTGCCAAACATGTTGAAGGCATTTCCCCATACATGCCAGTGCGAACAATGTCTAAACGATATCAGGGCCATTGCTTTAAATCACCTAAAACCCCATTATATTGTAACGGAAAAGGGAGAACTTTTCTCAAGAATTCAAGAAATGGATATTCAATTTGAAACGGACGTAATGAAAGCCATTATCGATGCCATTGCCATTGTTTCGAAAAACCCAAGACACAAGTAGCTGCAAGCAAAAAGAAGAATATGGATATAATAATTTAGGAATCAATAAAAATTCTATCCAAATGCATCAAATTATGATATCATATTAAAGGATTGGCATTAGCATGGTTTGGCAGTTATGGAAACATATGAACGCTATGATTTGGAGGGAATCTTTCGTGGATACAAGAATTGTTAGACTTCGGGAAATACTCAAAAAAAAAGGAATGGACGGAGCTATTATCTATAAACCTGAAAACCGGAGATATATCAGCGGATTTACTGGAAGCTCCGGATATGCGGTGATTACTTTAGAACATGCCTATTTTATAACGGATTTTCGATATGTAGAGCAGGCTTCAAAGCAGTGTACGGAATATGAGATTCTTGAGTATACCAACGAAAAACCCCTTCATGCTGTTTTGAAGGGGTTGCCTCTAAAAACCCTTGGTTTTGAGGAAGATTTTGTTACATATGCCCAATATAGAGAATTTTCAGAAAAGCTTGATGATGTAAAAATGCTGCCTTTGGAAGGGGCCATAAGTACTCTCAGAAAAATTAAATACCCGGATGAAATTGAAAATATCGAAAAGGCAGCAAGTATCGCCGATGATGCTTTCCGGTATATTTGCCAATATATTAAACCCGGCGTTACGGAACGGGAAGTTGCTTTGGAAATAGAAAATTTTATGAAAAAGAAAGGTGCTGCCGGCACTTCCTTTGAGAGCATTGTGGCTTCAGGTGTCCGTTCTTCTTTGCCCCATGGCGTGGCCTCCGACAAGGTGATTGAAGAGGGCGATTTTGTAACATTGGACTTTGGCTGCATCTATAACGGCTACTGTTCGGATATGACAAGGACAGTTGTGGTAGGGAAAGCTAGTGAAAAACAAAAAGAAATTTATTGTATTGTATTGGAAGCCCAAAAGCAAGCCTTGGAAGCGATCAAACCGGGTGTAGCCGGCTTGGAAGTTGACAAAGTTGCCAGGGACTTTATCGGAGAAAAGGGTTATGGTAAATATTTCGGCCATGGATTGGGCCATGGTGTAGGATTGGAAGTCCACGAAGCACCTAGGCTTTCTCCCTTAGGACATGACCTACTGCAACCAGGCATGGTTGTTACCGATGAACCGGGCATTTATATTCCCGGTTTTGGTGGAGTAAGGATAGAAGACCTGGTGCTGGTAACCGAAACGGGTTATAAGGTGCTTTCCCAATCACCAAAGGAACTGATAGAGCTATAGTATGTATACAACTACTGGCTATACACCAATACTACCAGTAGACGAAATAAATTTTTAAATATTAATGGAGGGATATCAATGATTTCAGCATCAGATTTTAGAAAAGGTGTTACATTTGAAATAAATGGTGAGCCTTTCGTTGTAGTGGACTTTCAGCATGTGAAGCCCGGTAAAGGCGCAGCATTTGTTAGAACAAAGTATAAGAGCATTACCACAGGAGCCATTCGGGAGGAGGCCTTCAATCCCAATGACAAATTCCCGAAAGCCCATATTGAAACAAAGCAAATGCAATACTTATACAATGATGGAGATCTATACTATTTTATGGATAATGAAACTTATGAGCAAATTCCTTTGAGCAAAGAACAAGTTGAGGATGCCATCATTTACTTAAGAGAAAATGATACAGCCACTGTAAAATTTTTCAAAGGGAAAGCCTTCCAAGTGGATCCGCCAAATTTTGTAGAATTGGTAGTAACATACACAGAGCCTGGAATCAAGGGCGATACTGCCACAAACGTGACGAAGCCTGCAACAGTGGAAACCGGCGCTGTGGTGCAAGTGCCTATTTTTATCAACGAAGGCGACAAAATTAAAATTGACACCCGAACTGGTGAGTATTTATCAAGAGCTTAGGCAATAATACTAAGGTATATTAAATATAAAGGAGGGTTTCACCATGAATTATCTTTATGAAAGAGTGGCTTATTTAAGAGGTTTAGCTGAAGGGATGGGCCTCAGCGAGGAATCAAAGGAAGGCAAAATTCTTCTCAATATGATTGATATTTTAGAAGATTTTGCAGATGCAATTGATGAATTGAACCAAGAAGTAAAGGATTTAGACGAATATGTAGAGACAGTAGATGAGGATTTGGCTGCTGTAGAAGATGAGCTGTATGGTGAAATGGAAGATGATGATTATGATGACGAAGAAGATGAAGATATTGACTTTATAGAAATAGAGTGTCCAAATTGCCATGAAACCATCTATTTGGATGAAGACTTGGTATACGACACAGAGGATGAGTCGGAAGTAATTTGTCCAAGCTGTCATGAAAAAATACATTTTGAAGACCCATGCAGTCATGAAAACGGATGTTGCGGACATCACCATCATGATGAGGAATAAATATTGAAGTAGAAGCCTGATACAAAGCGTATCAGGCTTTTTTATATGCATAAAATTTCCCATAGGGCTTTCTTATAAAAAATTTAATCATAATATGGTCCCTCCGAAAATAAATATTTATATAAAGGAGGGACAGGTTATGGATTTGCCGGCAGATGTGAATTTTTTTAGAAAAAACACGGAGGACCATTCTATGAAAAAGGAAATATTGGAATCCCTTCCCTTCAATCTTAGGTCAGCAATGATGGGACTTTCTCCCGATATTTGGAGTGGCATGGAAGAAATCAGACTAAGAGTAAACCAGCCCCTCATGATCTATGTTTTGAATAGGGACTTGCTGCTTGATGGGAAAGGAGCCATATGCTTTGATGCAGCCAAAGCATATAAAGTTACAAAGACGGATATAGAAAAGACATTTCAACTCATTGTGGATTATTCTCCATATGCCCTTGAGGAAGAAATCAGAAATGGTTTCATTACCATCCGAGGAGGCCATCGGATAGGAATCAGCGGAAGCATTGTGATGCAAGGTTCTTCTATCAAAACCATCAAAGATATCTGTGGATTAAATATCCGAATCGCGAGACAAAAAATCGGAATTTCTGACCCGTTCATGGAATACATTGTCTCCAGTTCCAACGGTTTTTACAATACACTGATTGTATCCCCTCCCCAGTGCGGGAAAACAACGTTGCTGCGAGATATAATAAGAAACTTGAGTAATGGAATGAAACGCCCAAACTTTGTGGGATTTAAAGTAGGTGTCGTAGATGAACGTTCCGAAATTTGCGGGATGTACCAAGGGGTACCTCAAAATGATGTAGGCATGCGAACAGATGTCTTGGATGCATGCCCTAAGGCAGAAGGGATTATGATGTTGATCAGGTCTATGTCGCCCCAGATTATCGCTACGGATGAAATTGGAAAAACAGAAGATGTATTAGCAGTGAAAGAAGCCTTAAACGCAGGAATTAAGCTGATTACCACAGTACACGGTCGGGACATGGAGGAGATCTGCAGGCGACCCAGCCTAAGACCTTTGATGCATCAAGATATATTTGAAAGAATTATTATACTTTCAAATATTCCCCGGGTAGGTACAGTACAGTCTATCCTTGATGGAAAATCAAAGTCATCTGTTCTTTCCCAGTTTGCGAAAGGCAGGAGGTGTGAAGGGGTTGGTTAAATTGATGATTTCTGCTGTAATTGTGCTATCGGCATCTTTGATCGGCTATATACTTTCATACAATTACGTGCAACGACCAAAACAGATTAAAAATTTAATCTTATCTTTGCAACTGCTGGAGACAGAAATTTTGTATATGTTGACACCCTTGCCCCAAGCATTAAAAAAAATCGGCAGCAAAGGAAATACCGAATTGGCTGGTATTTTTAAGGAGGCCGGTTCCCTTTTAGAAACTAGAAGGGGCTATGACATAGAAGATGCATGGCAGCAAGCCATAGAACAGAAAATTCGATTCACCTCCCTCAGTGAAGAAGACAAAGAAATATTGATCGATTTTGGAAAAAATTTAGGCTCCATAGATAGGGAAAACCAAATAAAAAATTTTAATTTTATATATGCACAACTGAAAAAACAGCAGCAGACGGCAGAAGAGTTGCGAGCAAAAAATGAGAAAATGTATCGAAGTTTAGGTGTTTTATTAGGGTTAGCCATTGTGATTTTATTTTTATAAAAATGTGACGCAAAACAAGGAGGATTTTCTTATGGGGATGAATGTAGATTTAATCTTTAAAATTGCAGGCATCGGCATACTATTGGCTGTACTCAATCAAGTTTTGACCCGCTCTGGGAGAGATGAAATGGCTACCATGACTACCTTGGCAGGTATTGTGGTGGTATTGTTCATGGTCATTCAACTGGTAAGCAATCTTTTCACAACAGTAAAAACAATGTTCCAACTGTACTAATATAAAAGGTGTGATCAAAATGGAAATATTTAAAATTGTAGGCTTAGGTCTCATTGCAGCAATACTATCGGTGGTTTTAAGGAACCAGAAACCGGAAATTTCTTTGCAAATTAGTATTGTTACCGGATTGATTATTTTTATTTTTATAGCAGCCAGATTAACTTATGTGATAGAAGTGTTGAATTTGGTTGCCCGTAAGATTGATGTGGATTTGGTCTACATTACAACGATTTTTAAAATTGTAGGCATTGCTTATGTAGCTGAATTTGGGGCGCAGATTTGCCGTGATGCCGGAGAAAGTGCCATTGCTTCTAAAATAGAATTTGCCGGAAAAGTACTTATCATGGTTTTGGCTGTGCCAATTTTAGTAGCTGCATTAAATCTGCTTGTGAAATTGATGCCATAGGATGTGAGGAAAATGAAAAGATTCATATATATATGGATGATCTTATATATTTTTTGTTTGCAGGTATCGTATGCGGCTGACACAACAAATGAAATCAACGGAATCACCGATGAATTTATTATGGAGCAGCTGGAAAAGATCGATACGGGAGATTTAAACAAAATCATTGAAAGCATAAACAAGGATGTAAGCCAATATCTCCCCTCTTTTCATTTAAAGTCCCTGGTACAAGGGTTGATACGAGGAGAAAATATATTTTCCATCAAGGATGTATTTCAGGGTTTGCTGAAATATCTTTTCAAGGAAGTTGTAGCCAATTCTGTGTTATTGGTGAAATTGATTGTCTTTGCCGTGTTATGCGCATTTTTAAATAATCTTTCCGATGCCTTTGAAAGTGATGGAGTAGGAAAACTGGCCTACATGACGTGCTACATCGTAATTATTGCCATTGCCATTCAGAGCTTTGCCATTGCAACCCAGATAGGCGTAGATGCCATTGATGAAATGGTAATGCTTATGCAGGCATTGCTGCCTGTCCTGCTCACTTTATTGATGTCCATGGGTGGAATCGCATCGTCGGCACTCTTCCAGCCCATGATTATTGCCTCCGTAGGGATCATCAGCACCCTGATGAAAAATATAGTTATGCCTTTAATATTTTTTTCTGTCATTTTGACTATTGTGAACTATTTGTCTTCCAAAATACAGGTTTCAAAGCTGGCATCCTTTCTAAAGCAGATTTGTATTATTCTGATAGGATTTATGTTGACAATTTTCATTGGTGTCATTACCATACAAGGGCTAGCTGCATCTGCCACAGATGGCGTGACCATACGGACAGCCAAATTTGCCGTAGGACTTATACCTATCGTAGGCGGCTTTATATCCGATGCGGCAGATGCTATATTCGGATGCTCTTTGGTATTAAAAAATGCCCTCGGAGGATTGGGTTTGTTTCTATTGACATTGATGGTCATGATGCCTCTGTTGAAAATTCTCTCTTTAATTCTAATCTATAAACTAGCAAGCGCTTTGATTGAACCTATGATGGATAATGCTCTCCCCGATTGTCTGAACGATCTGAGTAATTCTTTAATGATGGTATTTGGCACGGTTCTTTCTGTAGCCATGATGTTTTTTATGGCAGTAACCATCATGATAGGAGCAGGAAATATAAGCATGATGATGAGGTAGGTGGTGATATGGTTCCATTTTTGAGAACATGGACATTGAATATTGTCACGGTAGTTATATTTATCGCATTTGTTGAAATGCTGCTTCCCAATAGCAGTATGAAAAAATATATAAAAATGGTTGTGGGATTACTAGTGATTTTAGTAATATTAAATCCTATTCTGGAGTTGGTCCGTGGAAAAATGAACATACAGGATGAAATTTTTAAATCCTCTGCCATCGTTGAAAGACAAGCTTTATCTCAGCGTATCGATAAATTTCAAAACTTTCAGGATCAACAAATACTTTCCGTATATAAATTGAAAATTTTGGAACATCTGAAAGAAAAAATGAAATATGAATTCGGCAGGCAGGTTGTCCATGCAACAATAGAGATTGAAGAGAATCGGGGGAGCAAAGAATTTGGAAAGATAAAAAAAATATCTATGGTGATTTCCCATATGGATGCAAAGACCGACGGACGATCTGAAAATGGAATAAAACCCGTGGAAAAAATAACCGTCCAGGTAAACGGAACCCAGGAAAAAGTTACCTCTGCCGCTTCCTATGAAGATGATCTGGTTTCTGATATAAAAAATAACATTTCTAAGTTCTATGATATAGACAAAGATAATATTAATATTAGTGTATATAAGACAAGTCGTTAAAAGATCAAGGGGGAAAAGACAATGAGAGGGTTTGAAAAGTTTAAGGATATGATCAACAATTCCAACTATAAAAAAATAATATATAATCTCATTGCATTGATGATTCTATGTATGATTGCCTTGTTGTCATGGGATGTTTTTTTTCCAAAAAGTAAAAATACATCGGAAAGCAAACTGGTAGGTACCGTCAATCAAGAAGAAATTGAAAAATCGGCATATCAAGACAGTGTAGAACAGCAGCTAAAACATATTTTAAGTCAAATCAGGGGCGTAGGAGAAGTTGAAGTCATGATTACTTATGAAAGCACTTCGGAAGTGGTGCCTGCCATTAATACCACCCGATCCAGCCAATTGACAGAAGAAAAAGATGCCCAAGGAGGGACTAGGACGACAAAGCAGGAAGATCAGAGTGAAAGCATCATAACCTCATCCAATGGCACCGCAGGTCAGGTGATTGTTTTGAAGGAAATAAAACCGCAAATCCGTGGTGTCGTCGTTGTGGCAGAAGGTGCAGGGGATATTGCGGTAAAAACCGAATTAATCGAAGCAGTAAAAACAATTTTTCAAATTCCTGCTCATAAAGTAATGGTGTACGAAAAAAAATAGTTTGAGGGGGAAACCGTTATGTTAAAATTGAAAAGAAGAAATTATTTCATTTTATCTTTGGTGGCAGTATTGTGTTTTGTCAGCTATCTTAATTATGCGATCAATAAATATTCTTTGTTGGAAACGTCCTCAGAATTTGCCCGATATGAAGAAATAAAGTTATCCGAGGTTCACTTAGAAAATGAAACAGACGGAAAAAATGAGGAAACCGGTGAGCAGTTGCAAAATACGCAGAGTGCAGATCCATCGGATGCTGGTGTGGCAGTGATTGACAGTACCCAAAATCAAGCAAAGGATCTCGTCTCCATGACAAGTGCCAATATTGAAAGTTCCATAACCAGCAGTAAAAATATAAAAAGGACCAATTATTTTATGGAAGCCCGATTGAATACTTCAATCGAAAGGGAAAAAATTGTAGGCCTGCTCAATGAAATGATCAACAATGAAATGACCGATGAAGATAATAGAAAAGCAGCCAACGACCAAAAACTAAAATTAATTGACATTATGAACAAAGAAAAAATTATTGAAAATCTCATCAAGGCAAAAGGCTTTGAGGAAGCCCTTGTATTTATTACGGACAATTCCGTCAATGTAATCGTAGAAGCTGAAAAGCTGACAGATTCAGATGTAGCAAAAATTTTAGATATCGTTATGCGGGAAACAAAAGTTCCTTTCGATAATATAAAAATATTAAATAAATTCTAGTTGGATTTGTAAATCAAATATGCATTTGGTATAATATTCTATAGATATTTGCATTCATAGATGCTGGGGGTGTAGCAATGGTCAATCATAATCTAGAGAACCCGGAATACGGTCAAATAAAAATAGCAGATGAAGTGGTAGGAATTATCGCTGGGCTTGCTGCTACAGAAGTGCCGGGTGTTGCAGGCATGAGCGGCGGCATCGCCGGTGGCATTGCAGAGATGCTGGGAAGAAAGAATTTATCAAAAGGAGTAAAGGTTGAAGTCGGAGAAAAAGAAGCGGCTGTCGACTTATTTATCATCGTGGAATATGGCGTAAAGATTCCAGATGTCTCCTGGCAAATCCAAGAAAGTGTAAAAAAGGCAGTTGAAACCATGACCGGATTGAAGGTTGTAGAAGTAAATATTCATGTGCAGGGTGTAAATCTTGAGAAAGACAACAAAGACGAAGAAATTATACAAAGAGTAAAATAAACATTGAAACTAACCCTCTGATTGCTCAGAGGGTTAGTTTCAATGTTTTAAGAAAGGGGTTTTTGTATGAACATGCTGGATCGAATCTTTTTGACCATATACAGCCTGATTATTGGTATATTTTCCTTTTTTCTTCTGTTTGTGCCCTTTTATGAAGATGCCTATTGGTGGACAAGCCACATATTAAACATTTACAAGTTTGACTGGAAATATGTGATAATTCCTGGAATTTTTCTAGCCGTCAGTGCCCGATTTCTTATCTCCGGCTTGCGGGTAAACACATCAAAAAATAAAGGGATCATAAGGCATACATCCTATGGTGAGATAAAAATTTCTTTGCATACGATCGAAAGTATGGCCCAAAGATCTGCCAGAGAAATATCAGGTCTTCGGGATATTCGTGCCGCCGTGTATCCCCTTGCCGAAGGAATTATGATCCATATTACCGCTTTTGCGGCACCGGATGCCAACATTCCTGAAACAACGGTAAAAGTGCAGCAAACCATCAAAAATTATATCGAGCAATATACAGGCATTGAGGTAAGAGAAATAAAAGTAAGCATAGAGGATATTGCTTCAATCAGTAAGGGAAGGGTAGAATAGAGATATGAGGGGTATGATAATCAATAAAGAAAAAATCATGGACGTGCTGTGGCACCATTGGGGAAAGATGGTGGGCATGCTTACAGGTTTGGTATTTAGCTTATTGGTGATTTTTATCGGCATCCTCAAGACTATATTTATAGGCGTGTGTATCTATATAGGCTATGTTATTGGCAAAAAGATTGATAATAAAGAAGATTTATGGGAGTTTCTGGATAGAATATTGCCACCGGGAAATTTAAAATAAATTTTACATACATATACATATCCTATTTTGAGTCACAATATTGAAAAGAACATCAAGCATCAATAAAGAGATTTGTACAACTAGGAGGATATCAATGAGTAGAAAATTAGCCCGAGAAATGACTATGAAATTAATTTATCAAATGGATATACAGGGAGATTTTTCCGAAGAAATCATTGATCGCTTTATTGGCGAATTGCCCGATGATGAACAACAAAATACATATATCCGGGATGTAGCAGGAAAATACCTGGAACATAAAGCAGCAATTGATCAAAAAATTGAGCAGCATGCCTTTGAATGGAAATTAGATAGGATGCCCAAGGTGGATGCGGCTATATTAAGACTGGCCGTTGCGGAAATATTTTATCGAGAGGATATTCCCGAGAGTGTTGCTATTAACGAAGCCGTAGAATTGGCCAAAAAGTATAGTACAGACCATTCGGGTAGCTTTATTAATGGAATTTTAGGCAGTCTTGTGGAGAAGAAGTGATCATTATGAAACAATATTATTTAGGGATTGATACGAGCAATTATACAACATCCGTTGCGATTATTGATGAAAAGGAAAAATTAATTTATGAAAACAGAAAACTGCTGGAAGTGAAGAAAGGGGAGAGGGGATTAAGACAGTCGGATGCCCTCTTTCAACATGTTTTGACCATCCCCGCCTTATTTGAGAATATTTCGAAATATATCGATTGCCGGCACATAAAAAAAGTCAGCGCCAGCAGCAGGCCCAGACCTGTGGAAGGTTCATACATGCCGGTTTTTAGCGTAGGAGTGTCCTTTGGAAAAACCTTAGCCCATGTTCTCAATTGCCCCTATGTGGAATTCAGTCATCAGGAAAATCATATCAAAGCAGCAGAGTGGTCCATTGGAGAATCCTTAGGAGAAAGGTTTATTGCTGTTCATACTTCCGGTGGAACCACGGAGATATTGGGAGTAGAAAAAAAACATGGCAGGGGCTATCATATTCAAATCTTAGGCGGAACCAAAGATATCAGCGCTGGACAACTAATTGATCGTATCGGCGTAAAGCTGGGGCTCAATTTCCCTGCCGGAAAATATTTGGACGGTATGGCGGAAGCAGCAGAAGAAAATGATTTTAGCCTCCCTGTATCTGTGAAAGGCAGCCATATCAACTTCTCCGGGCCTGAAACAATGGCCGCAAGATCCATTGAAAAGCATATGGATGCAGGTAAGGTTGCAAAGGCGGTGTTTCAATGTATATCCGTATCTTTGGAAAAGGCTGTTGCCCATACATGTGCAATGACCGGTTTGAAACAAGTATTGATGATAGGCGGTGTGGCTTCCAGCACCTATCTGCGGAAGCATTTGAACAAAAGCCTTAGAAAAAAAAATATTCAGATCTATTTTGGAGATGCAAAGTATTGTACTGACCATGCCATTGGAACAGCATTGTTGGGATTGGAAAACAATCTATAACTGGAGGGTGATTTTATGACTGCTAAAATATTGGATGGTAAAAAACTTTCTAAGGAAATAAAAGAAAAAATAGCCAATGACATCAAGGCCTTGCAGAAAAGCAAGGGAATCATACCGGGTTTGGCAGTAATTATTGCAGGAGATGATGAAGCCTCCCATGTATATGTATCCATGAAGGAAAAGGCCTGCGAAAGTGTAGGAATGTACTCTAAATCATTTAAATTGCCAGGAACAATTACCCAAGAAGAACTGCTGAAAATTATAGACGAACTAAACGATGATGAAAAAATCCATGGTATATTGGTGCAGTTGCCCCTTCCTCCGGGCATCGATGAGAGAATGGTCAACGAACGGATATTGCCTTCCAAGGATATTGACGGATTTCATGCCATCAATCACGGGCGTCTTTTTTTAGGAGAAGATAGTTTGATTCCATGTACCCCAAAAGGAATCATTGAATTAATCAAATATACGGGTGTCCCCATATCTGGCAAACATGCCGTTGTAATCGGCAGGAGCAATATTGTAGGAAAACCGACGGCCATGCTGCTTTTGAGGGAAAATGCTACTGTCACCATATGTCATTCCAAGACAAAGGATTTGACCTCCCATGTAAGATCGGCTGATATCCTTGTTTCTGCCGCAGGAATTCCTAATCTTGTCCGAGGGAACATGGTAAAAGAAGGAGCTATCGTTATCGATGCTGGTACAAGGGTAGTGGAGGATAAGCTGGTAGGAGACGTGAATTTTAATGAAGTAGAAAAAATTGCTTCATGGCTTACCCCCGTGCCTGGCGGCGTCGGGCCCATGACCATTGCCATGCTGTTGCAAAATACATTAAAGGCGGCAATGATGAAATGAAAATAAGGGCTTTAAGTGTTTCTGAGTTAAATCAATATGTGAAAAGAATTTTATCCTCAGATCCTATATTAAGCAATATCCATCTTCGGGGAGAGGTTTCCAATTTCAAGGTACACAACAGCGGCCATGCGTATTTTTCTTTGAAAGACGAAAAAAGTAAAGTGAACTGCATCATGTTTAGAGAGAATTTCTCTAAATTAAAATACACCATCACAGAAGGGTTAAACGTGATTGTCAAAGGATATATTTCTGTCTATGAAAGAGATGGCCAATATCAGATGTATATCCGTGAAATGGAACCCGATGGCATCGGATCTCTCTATCTGGCATTTCAACAGTTGAAGCGCAGACTGGAGCAAGAGGGTCTTTTTGACATCTCCCATAAGAAAAAAATTTCACGGTTCCCTAAAAAGATTGCTGTAATTACATCCCCTACGGGAGCAGCCATTCGCGACATCATTTCTGTGATTCAAAGAAGAAATCCTACGGTGGATATTCTGATATATCCTGTTTTGGTGCAAGGGGAAACTGCCAGTGGAGAAATCTCCCAGGCCATTCATCGATTAAATTGTTTAAAAAATATCGATATCATTATTCTTGGCAGAGGTGGAGGCTCCATAGAAGAACTATGGGCTTTCAACGAAGAAATTGTTGCACGAAGTATTTTCGCCTCACGAATACCCATTATTTCTGCCGTAGGCCATGAAACAGATTTTACAATTAGTGATTTTGTAGCAGATTTAAGAGCGCCTACCCCTTCTGCTGCAGCAGAGATGGCCGTACCCTATTATGGAGAACTGAAAAATACATTGGAAGGATATCGAAACTACCTAAACCTAACCCTTTTGCATCAAATAAAAGAAAAGAAAAACTATCTTCAAAATTTTGGGAAGGACAGAATGGATAATTTACTTGACAGCAGACTGAGGGAAGAACAACAGCACCTGGATGCATTATGCAGGGATTTGCAGAATAACGTGGAGAATATATTCGAAAAAAAGAAAAACAGACTCATGGCTAGTGGATATAAGCTGGAAGTACTAAATCCTCTTTCTACTTTGTTTAGAGGATATGCCATTGCCTATGATGGGAAAAACAAAAATAACCTTTGTTCAGTAGATCAAGTAAAATTAGGTGACGATATTCATATTATGTTAACTGACGGCAAATTATTATGTACAGTTGCGGACATTCATAAGGGGGAAGAAGGCATTGAAAATTTCAGAAAACAAATGCAAGGAAAAAGATGTATCCTTTGAAGATGCAATCAAGCGTCTTGAGGAAATCGTAAATCTTTTAGACGAAGGAAGCTTGACCTTGAATGAAACTTTGTCTTTATATGAAGAAGGAATTCGTTTATATAAATGCTGTAATGAAATATTAGAAAAAACGGAGCAAAAAATAACCATACTGATCAAGGGAGATGGGGAAAAGTACGAAGAAGTAGACTTTAAGGATTTTAAGGGGGAATAATATGGACTTAAAAGATATATTAGATGCCAAACTAAAAATTATTGACGACGCCTTGGAACAGTACCTGCCGAAAGAAAAAAACTGCCAGGATATTATTTTTGAATCCATGCGATACAGTGTATTTGCTGGAGGAAAAAGATTAAGACCGATTCTTATGTTGGCAGCATGCGAATTTGCTGATGGAAAGATAGAAGATGTATTGCCCTTTTGCTGTGCAATTGAAATGATTCATACGTATTCTTTAATTCATGATGACTTGCCGGCCATGGACAACGATGATTTCCGAAGGGGCAAGCTAACAAACCATAAAGTATATGGGGAAGGGATTGCAATTCTTGCCGGCGACGGACTCTTAAACTATGCTTATGAGCTTATGTTGAAGGCTATATTGCAAAATCCGGTGAACTGGGAACGAAAGGTTGCAGCCATGTATGAAATTGCTTCAGCCTCAGGAATTTACGGCATGATTGGCGGGCAAGTAATCGATTTGCTATCAGAAAACAAACAGATTGATGGTGAAACTTTGGATTTCATACATCTTCATAAAACTGCCGCCCTCATCATTGCCTCCATTCGAGCAGGGGCGATGATTGGAGGAGCTGACGAAACCATGATGGCCTGCCTTACGGAATATGGAAAAAATGTAGGCTTAGGCTTTCAAATCACCGACGATATATTAGATATCGTTGGCAACGAAGAGAAGCTAGGCAAAAAAGTGGGCAGTGATATAGAAAACCAAAAAGCTACTTATCCATCTATCCATGGTATGGAAAAGTCCGTACAGAAAGTTCAGGAGCTTTTTCATAAGAGTGTATCAGCAATGGAACAATATCATGAAAAGGCAGAATTTTTTATTCGACTTGCCGATTATTTGGTAAAAAGGGACTATTAGATGGAGGAGGTAGAAAAGTGCTGTTTTTAGAGCAAATGGCAAAGAACCAAGTTTTTATTGTGGCCTTGGTATCTTGGTTTGTCGCACAAACATTGAAGGTAATTTATACCCTCATAAAAGATAAAAAGCTAAATCTGTACAGGTTTGTGGGATCAGGGGGCATGCCCAGTTCCCATTCGTCTTTAGTAATGGGTTTGTCAACAGCCGTAGGGTTAAAAAGCGGGTGGGATTCCATTCCCTATGCCATCGCATTATCTTTTGCATTAATTATCATGTACGATGCATCCGGTGTTAGAAGAGCCGTAGGCAAACAAGCAATTATATTAAACAAAATCATTGAAGATCGACATCATCATAAACCCATTGGGGAACAGCGATTGAAAGAATTGATAGGACATACTCCTTTCGAAGTTTTTGCCGGTGCTATTCTCGGGATCATTATCGCCAACCTGATGATTTGAATTCATATGTAAACTATGCTATAATATTATCTGGCTTATAAAGACCATGGCAGAGACAGGAAGTGGCGCAGTATTCTAGTCAGTACTGCCATTTCTGAAGGCGGGGCTAAAAATCCGTCGAAGGGCACATCGATGAAGTTCCTGGTTTCGGCTGCCGACGCCCAGTCGGGGGTCGGTGCTGGGAGTAAGGTGAAGGGGGCGATCCACAATGGCATGTGGGCGATGACCCTCTCACCGTGGAGACCTAAAAGAAGGACCCTGTCCGTATTTTAGGATAAACCTGCAGGGTGGTACCAATTCTTGACGATTGTGTGCTACATGCAGCGTAGCCTGCCTTGAGTGGGATTTGGTGGATAATAGATTGCAGGTATGATGCCTATCGGCCAATGGGTATGATACTATTGCTATTCGAAACCTTTTCTGCAAAAGAGGCTAGGAAATGGTTTGGCTGTCGAGGAAAACTCCTAGACTGTTCCTTTGGAGGCATATTGGGGATTACAGTGCGGACTCAGTGGCAATCTAGTCTTACCTTTGGCGACAGGGTAAAAATGGATTTAAAGGGAAACCGCTGATTTGGCGACAAACCAGTACCCATTTGGGAAAGCCTACTAGACCTAAGCCGCAAAATTTACTCAATATGCTGCCACTTCCTGCATCATAAGATAGATTTGCATAAGAAAAAATTTTATTGTTCATCATTTTCATGGATTATAGAAAAGCCGATGCTGATGCAATCAGTTCAGACGAAAGATAAGACAATCATGCTGATGAACCCTTGAGATTTAGGCTTCGCCGAGAATTAGCAAGGCGCTTTTTTCTTTTTTTTAAAAAAGCGGTGCAGCTCTGAGCGGAAAGCCAAATCTCAAGGGTTTGTCTGCAGACTCTAGCTGTATGCTATCAGCCTTTATAAAGATTTATTATCTTATTGAATGTTTTATAGGTGAGAATATACATGAAAATACAAACCAAGAAAATATCCCATAGAAAAAATAGAAATTTTAGAACCGGGTTCCGTTTATATAATATCAGATGGGTAATACTCATCAGTGTATGGACATTTTTTTTAGCGGTGGGCATGAGCTTTGTCTCTGAAACTATATTGCGGAATGTAAACATATTCATTGCTTTTGCCATACTGATTATCATCGTTTTTACAGGTATCATTTTTGACTTGATTGGTATTGCCGTGGCATCAGCCAGGGAGACACCCTTTCACTCCATGGCAGCGAATAAAATGACGGGTGCAAAATTTGCAGTTAAATTAGTCAGAAATGCCGGTCCTGTAGCAAATTTCTGTAATGACGTGATTGGTGATATTTGCGGTATCATCAGTGGGGCTGCCAGTGCCATTATTATCATCAAACTGAGTACCACCAGCACAATCAACATGTCCTTGCTTTCTGTATTTCTTAGCGGCATAGTGGCGGCTTTTACCGTGGGAGGAAAAGCCATTGCCAAAGAAATTGCACTGCGGAAGTCAAAAGAGATCGTTTTCTATGTAGGAAAGTTATTATATTATATTCATTTTAGGTTTGGTGTGGATTTTCTGCCCGATAGAAAACGAAATTGCAACCCAAAGAGAAAGAGAGATGAATAAGGTGAGAGAACTTATTGCACAAATTAATTCACCTGCAGATATAAAAAAATTAAGTGATTTAGAATTACAGCGTTTGGCAAAGGAAATCAGAAGTTTTTTAATTGAAAGCGTGTCAAAAACCGGTGGTCATTTGGCCTCAAATCTAGGGGTTGTAGAGCTTACCTTAGCCATTCATCGCGTTTTTAATAGTCCAAAGGACAAAATCATATGGGACGTAGGTCATCAAGCTTATGTACATAAACTGCTGACAGGAAGAAAGTATTTATTTCATACCCTGAGAAAATATAAAGGATTAAGCGGATTCCCAAAGCGGAGCGAAAGCGAACATGATGTATTTGAAACAGGACACAGCAGCACATCTATTTCCGCAGGATTAGGTATGGCAAAGGCTCGGGACCTATTGGGTGAAAAATATGCCGTTGTTTCCGTCATAGGGGATGGCGCCCTTACGGGAGGAATGGCCTTTGAGGCATTAAATCATGCAGGACATTCCCATACGGATTTCATCGTTATATTAAATGATAATGAAATGTCCATTTCCCAAAACGTAGGTGGACTTTCAAAGTATTTAAACCGTCTAAGATCAGATCCCACCTATTTTAAAGTAAAAGATGACGTAGAAAACTTTTTAAATAAAATTCCTGCCGTGGGAAAAGCCGTATTTAAAACAGCAGAAAAAGCTAAGGATAGTCTGAAATATTTCCTTGTTCCCGGCGTAATCTTTGAAGAACTTGGCTTTACTTATTTAGGACCGGTGAATGGCCATGATATCAAAGAATTGAGCATTGTCCTCAATAGAGCCAAAAACATCAAGGGTCCTGTCTTTATCCATGTATTGACGAAAAAAGGAAAAGGTTATGATTTTGCCGAGAAAAATCCGGATCAGTTTCATGGAGTAAGTCCTTTTAAAATTGAAACGGGGAAAGTATTGTCAACCCATGGGAATATCAGTTATTCACTGATCTTTGGAAATACTTTATGTGAAATGGCTGAAAAAAATGATCGCATTGTAGCAATTACTGCAGCAATGCCTTCCGGAACCGGGTTGAATGCGTTTGCTGCAAGATACCCAGAACGATTTTTTGATGTAGGAATCGCCGAACAACATGCTGTTACTTTTGCGGCAGGCCTGGCCACTAGGGGATTAAGACCTGTATTTGCTGTATATTCAACTTTTCTTCAGCGGGCCTATGACCAGATTGTCCATGACGTTTGCATGCAAAATTTGCCTGTAGTCTTTTGTATAGACCGGGGTGGCTTGGTGGGGAATGACGGAGAAACCCATCACGGAATTTTTGATTTATCCTTCCTAAGCCATATACCCAACATTACGATTATGGCCCCGAAGGATGGCAAAGAGTTGCAAAGCATGATGCACTTTGCCATAAATCATAATGGGCCTGTGGCAATTCGCTATCCCAGGGGGGAAAGTGACGATTTTTCATCTATATCTTCAGATTATGATGTATCTAATTTGCAGTCCGAAGTATTGATCAGAGGTAAAGATGTATGTATCATTGCCATCGGCAATATGGTAAAAGCCGCCTATGAAGCCGTCGTCAGGCTAAAGGCGGAGGGCATAGATTGTACTGTGATTAACGGCAGGTTTGCAAAACCTTTAGATGAAAATACAATTATATCCGAATGTTTAAATGTAGAAAATATTATCACCCTTGAAGATAACCTAATAAAAGGTGGATTTGGCAGTCAGATCCTTGAATTGCTTAGTAGAAAAAAAATGAACCATAAGAATTTTAAGATGCTGGGCTTACCGGATAAGTTTATTGAACATGGAGACACGGAGGATCTTATGAGGGCTTATGGTTTGGATATTAACGGAATCATAGGACATATCCGCGAAATGATGAAAAAATAGGAGAGAAGATACATGGGAGAAAAAAATAGAATCGATATCCTCTTAGTAGAAAAAGGGTTTTTCGATTCCCGTGAAAAAGCCCGTAAATCAATTATGGCAGGCTTAGTATTTGCAGATAATCAGCGTATTGATAAATGCGGTACAAAGGTAGATGGAGATGCAAAGATTGAAATCAAAGGAAATGCAATACCCTATGTAAGCAGGGGAGGATTCAAACTTGAAAAAGCAATCCATGAATTTGGCATCAGCCTGACAGGTCTGGTTGCTTTGGATATTGGTGCCTCTACGGGTGGCTTTACCGACTGCATGCTAAAAAACGGAGCAAAAAAAGTATATGCTATTGATGTGGGATATGGACAGCTTGCATGGGAACTGCGACAGGATCATCGGGTTGTTGTAATGGAGCGTACCAATATTCGCCATGTCAAAAAAGAAGATTTTTCAGAAACCATTGATTTTGCATCTATTGATGTTTCATTCATATCTTTAAAGCTTGTACTGCCTGTGGTCAACGCCTTGGTGAAGCCCGGAGGAGAAGTTGTTTGCCTAATCAAACCCCAATTTGAAGCGGGGAGAGAAAAGGTAGGAAAAAAAGGTGTCGTAAAAGATATTAAAGTCCACAAGGAAGTAATCTCCAATATTTTAAATTTTGCCATAGAAAATACATATTCAGTAAAAGGCTTATCCTATTCCCCTATTAAGGGGCCGGAAGGAAACATAGAATACCTCGCCTATCTGATCAACGGCACCGTTGACGAAATGAAAAATTCAATAGAACTGGAACCTTTCATAGAGAATGTTGTTCATGCATCCCATAAACATCTATAAAGATAACCTTTCGGAGGTTATCTCAGACTATAGAAAAAACAATGGGACAAGAAAGAACCCTTGAAATTTAGGCTTCGTCGCGAATCAGCAAGCTGCCTTTTTCCTTATAACCCATAGGAAATTATGTACTTTCCTAAATTGTAGATAAGTCATAATTTCCGTCATGGGTTTCAACAAAGTCTTCCTTTCAATCTTCCAACGGAAGACTTTGTTGTTTTTTTATTTTAGAAAAGCAGCCCAGATCTGAGCAGGAAGCCAAATCTCAAGGGTTTGTCTATAAATTAAGATAACCTTTCGGAGCTTATCTTCGCTTGACATTGGCTGTATTTTTGCGTAAAAAATTTTTTTTGCCTATAAAGGATAAAATAGAATTGTGTAGAATAATGTTATTACGTGCCAATGATAAATTATTCATAAATATAATAAAAAATTTAATATTCTTTTCAGGAGGTTTCTTATGAAATATTCAAGGCATGCAAAAATATTAGAAATTATTGAAGATCATGAAATCGAGACCCAGGAAGAATTGGCTGAATATCTGAAAAAAAACGGTATTCATGTGACCCAAGCTACTGTTTCTAGAGATATTAAAGAATTAAGGCTGATTAAGGTACTGGCAAAGAGCGGCCGATATAAGTATGCATCTTTAAAACAACAGGAAAGTGCGATTTCGGATCGGCTGGTCAAAATATTTAAGGATTCCATCTTATCCATTGATAGTGCGGGCAATATTGTAGTTCTTAAAACATTGGCCGGCGCTGCCAATGCGGCAGGTGCAGCGGTAGATGCATTGGACATCAAAGAAATTGTCGGTACAATTGCCGGAGACGATACCATCTTCATACTTGTTCGAGAACAAGAGGCCGTGGGCATGGTGGTTGATAGATTTAAAAAGCTCATAAAATAAACCGGAGGTATAGGAATGCTCTTGGATGTATTCATAGAAAATTTTGCCTTGATAGAAAAACTGAGAATAAGTTTTTCCGAAGGATTGAATGTTCTTACCGGCGAAACAGGTGCAGGTAAATCAATACTCATTGATGCCGTAAACATGGCAATCGGGTTAAGAGCAGATAAAAACTATATAAGAACCGGTGCCGATAAGGCAATGATTCAGCTGATTTTCCAATGCAATCATCCTTGCCTAAAAAATTTATTCAAGGAACATGGGATTGATTTGGAAGATGATGGACTCCTGATATTGACGCGAGAAATTTATAGCAATGGTAGAAGCATTTCTAGGATGAATGATAAAATTGTCACCGTTGCCCTGGTTCGGGAAATCAGCAAATACTTGATAGATATTCACGGACAGCATGAGCATCAGTCTCTCCTTTATCCTGAAAATCATATGAATATCCTCGATTCTTTTGGTGAAAAGGAAATATCTCCCTTGAAAATGGATGTAGCCAATAAGTTTCAAACGTTAAAATCCTTAGAAAAAAAGCTGTTTTCCCTTTATGGAAATGAAACGGAAAGAGAAAGAAAAATCGATTTATTGAAATTTCAGTTAAAGGAAATTGATGATTGCCATTTAAAAAAAGGAGAAGAAGAAGCTCTTTTGGCAGAAAAAAATTTGCTGTCCAATAGTGAAAAGATTTTTTCTATTATCTCCAGGTCCTATGAGATACTGTATCATGGTAATGAACAGTATCAACCTGTCTTGGACGGCGTTGGGCATATTGTCAACGAACTGAACCATATAAAAGACCTTGATCCGACACTGTCGGATATGTATCAGATATTGGAAGATTCTTTATGGAAACTGCAAGACGTTGCAAGGGATATGCGCCTTTATAAAGATCGTATCGAATTTGATCCTGCTGCGTTGGAAAACATTGAAAAAAGATTGGATATTATCAATCACTTAAAAAGAAAATACGGGAAGACAATCGAAGAGATTTTAACCTATCGTCAACTGATTTTCGAAGAATTGGAAGAAATCATCAACAGCGAACAGATTGCAAAGGAGCTTATCTCTAAAATTGATGAAACAAAAAAAGAATTGTGTATTTTATCTGAAAAATTAAGTGAGATCAGAAAAAAAGCGGCACGCCGTTTACAAGATAAAATTACAGAAGAATTAACCAGTTTAAACATGTCGAATGTGGTTTTCAAGGTGGACTTTTCCTATTCCTTGGATAAATCCAACCAGTATATTTTCACATCCAAGGGAATCGATCGGATAGAATTTTTGATATCTACCAATCCCGGTGAGCCATTGAAACCTTTATCAAAGATTGTCTCTGGTGGGGAAATGTCCAGAATCATGCTTGCCTTTAAAACAATTTTAGCAAAAATCGATAATATTCCTACCCTTATTTTTGACGAAATCGATGCAGGGATTAGTGGTCGGACAGCAACGATTGTGGGTGAAAAATTAGCTAGAATTTCTCGCACTCATCAAATCCTATGCATCACCCATTTGCCACAAATTGCCCTTATGGCAGACAAGCACTTTTATATAGAAAAAAACACCGGAGAAGGAAGCACAAAAACTGTGGTAAAACAATTAAAGGATCAAGACCGCATCATGGAGCTGGCAAGATTGCTAGGCGGCGTCTCTTTGACAGATTTGACCGTAGAGCATGCAAAAGAAATGCTGCAGCTTGGCAAAGATTATAAAAGCAAAATCCAGGAGAAAAAAGAAAAAATAGGTTGATTGCAGCCTATTTTTTTCTGCTTTTCTAAGGGGTCAATGACAATATTTATCAAGCATAATAAATTTGAAAACAGGCTACGCTAACTATAGAATCACAAAATTTTAATCCATGGAGGTGAAGAAAAGTATAAGGGGAAAAGAGGAGTGTGATCTTTGTTGCAAATTGACAGAAAAAAGCGCCTCATTTCGCTTTGCCTGGCTGCAGTTTTCATGACTGCATTTTACGTTTTTGTAGTAAAAGAAATTGTTCAATTCCCCAATGAGTTGAAAATCTTCGAAGGAGAGAGTCAATCTTTAAATATTAAATTTCCTTTAAAAATAATGAGCGAAGATGATAAAAATCATATCCTTCGATTGGTAGATTTAGACAAAAAAGATACAAATTCCATTCAGCTAAGTCCGCTGAAATTAGGAAAAACAAATATTCAACTGAAATTTTTAGGCATCGTGCCTATTAAAAATTTAACGGTAGAAGTTATTCCCAAGGTAAAAGTAATTCCTGGAGGACAATCCATCGGTGTGCGTTTGAATACAAAGGGTGTTTTAATTGTAGGATTGGAGGAGATAGAGGGAATTGATGGAAAAAAATATAACCCTGGTTATCATGCAGGCTTAAATATCGGTGACAGCATCCTTGAAATTAATAATGAAAAGGTCAGAGATGCTGAACATGTAACAAACATTATCAATAGCAATAAAAATAAGAAGCTATATTTAAAAATCAAACGTGGAGAAAGATTCATCAATGTTGAAATAACTCCGGTCAAATCAGCAGAAGACGGAGAATATCGATTGGGATTATGGGTAAGGGATAAAACAGCAGGGGTAGGAACCCTTACTTTTTATCATCCTGATACAATGAAGTTTGGTGCATTGGGGCATGCAATCACAGATATTGACACAGGACTTTTGCTTTCTGTGAACAGCGGTGAGGTGATTAAATCAAGGGTAGCCTCTGTTCAGCAGGGCAAACGAGGAAAACCTGGTGAAATCAAGGGAATCTTTTATGAAACAAGCAAGCCCATTGGGAACCTTGAAAAAAATACCCACTTTGGCATATATGGAAGGGCATACGAGGAAATTCAAAATCCTATTTATCGCCAACCAATTGACATTGGATTCCAAAGTCAAGTGAAAGAAGGAAAAGCTACGATTTTAACGACTGTAGACAGCGACGAAGTCCAAGAATATGAGGTGTATATAGAAAAGGTGAATTATCAAAAAAATCCGGGAATAAAAAGTATGATTATTCGGGTGACTGATCAAAGGCTTCTTGAAAAAAGCGGAGGAATTGTCCAAGGAATGAGCGGCAGCCCTATTATCCAGGATGGAAAATTAGTTGGTGCTGTCACCCATGTATTTGTTCATGATCCCACAAAAGGATACGGTCTTTTTATTGAATGGATGTTGCATGAATGTGGGATAGAGTTATATAATCATCGCCAAATCGCAAATAATGCCCAATAAAAAGAGTGCCAACAGGGCACTCTCAGTTTGTAGAAAAAGTAATGGGCCCTTCAGATTTAGGCTTCGTCGCGAATCAGCAAGCCGCTTTTTTCCTTATCACCCATAGGAAATTAGGTGCTTTCCTAAATTGTAGATAAGTCATAATTTCCGTCATGGGTTTCAACAAAGTCTTCCTTTCAATCTTCCAACGGAAGGCTTTCTTTTTTATTTAGAAAAGGGGCGCAGGTCTGAACAGAAAGTCAAATCTCAAGGGTTTGTCTACAAGCTAAGAGTGCCAACAGGGCAATCTTTGTATGTTATTACTTTAAAAGAATTTACATAAAAAAATTTGCTATTCTTTGCCAGATGGGAAGGAAATTTTGTATCTTTGTCGAATAGATTAAAGCAAAAGATATATAAAATATATAGAAAGATTTTCAGGGGGGTAATTCAGTGAAAAACATTAAAGTATTACTTGCAGATGACAATAAGGATTTTTGTGACATTCTCAGTGCATATTTGGGAAAACAGGAAGATTTAGAGATTATAGGAATAGCAAAAGATGGATTGGAAGCCCTAGAGCTGGTATCCAGAAAGACACCGGATGTGTTGGTGTTGGATATCATCATGCCCCATCTTGACGGCTTAGGCGTTTTAGAAAAATTAAATGAAATGAATCTGGAGAAATTTCCTAAGGTAATTGTATTATCTGCAGTGGGCCAGGATAAAATTACACAGAAGGCCATTAGTTTAGGTGCAGACTATTACGTGGTAAAGCCCTTTGATTTCGAAGTTTTTCTTACAAGAATCAGGCAATTAATGGGCAATCATGTTTCAGTAACAGAAAGAAAGAAAAGCTATAGCGATCTTCTCATCAATACTTCTGTGCCTGCATCAAGCAAAAATAGAAGCTTGGAAGCAGAAATCACCAACATCATCCATGAAATTGGCGTGCCTGCCCACATCAAAGGATATCTATATCTTAGGGAAGCCATTACCATGGTGGTAGAGAATATTGAAATGTTAAATGGCGTTACAAAAGAATTATATCCATCTATTGCCAAAAAGTTCAATACAACACCAAGCAGAGTAGAAAGGGCCATCCGCCATGCCATAGAAGTTGCTTGGAGCAGGGGAAAAGTGGACACGATCAATAATTTGTTTGGATATACGGTACATAATGATAAAGGTAAGCCGACAAACAGCGAATTTATTGCCATGGTGGCCGATAAATTGAGAATTGAACAAAAAGCTGTATAGGCAAAAAATCAAAAAAAGGAACACTGAATTTATTTCAGCGTTCCTTTTTTTACATGGGCATAGAGTTGTGTTATAATAAGCAATAGTGTAAGATAGTATCAATTCGTATGTTTTTTTATGCAAGAGTAATACTACGAATGAAAAGCCAGTTGGAGGTTATTATGTTAATAAAATCAATTGCAAGAAAAGATAGGAAAACAAAAAACCTTGTCAAAAGGCTTCTTCCGGGAGAAATTGCCGTAATCAACCACAGAGATATAGATGAGGTGGCTGCCCATTCTTTGGTCCAGTGCAAACCAAAGCTTATCATCAATGCAGATCAGTCCATCAGCGGCAGATACCCCAACCTAGGCCCCGGCATTTTGCAGGCCGCCGGAATTCCCATATTAGATCATGTGGGGCAAGAGATATTTGATTTTATCAACGAAGGAGATATTTTAGAAATTATTGACAACGAAATTTACCATGACGGCCACTTTATCGGCACAGGAGAAATCTTGACGGAAGAGCTTATTCAGTTGAAATTGGCGGAAACAGAAAAAAATTTTGAAAAGGAATTGGAGAAATTTATTGAAAATACCTTAGAGTATGCCAAAAAAGAAAAGGATTTTATCCTAGGGAATTTGAAAGTTCCTGAATTTAAGACCTCTTTTCAGGGAAGACATGTGTTGGTAGTGGTAAGAGGGCAAAATTATAAAGAAGATTTGCATGCCATAAAATCCTATATAGATGAATTTAATCCTATTCTCATAGGGGTTGACGGCGGAGGGGATGCCCTACTGGAATTTGGGTATGTTCCCGATATGATTGTGGGAGATATGGACAGTGTTTCTGACAAGTGTCTCCTTATATGCAAAGAAATCGTCGTCCATGCCTATCCTGACGGTAGGGCTCCCGGTTTAAAAAGGGTTGAAGCCTTGAATAAAAAAGCAGTTGTTTTCCCGGCTCCCGGGACAAGCGAAGACATTGCCATGCTCCTTGCTTTCGATAAAGGTGCTGATCTGATTGTGGCTCTGGGAACCCATTCCAATATGGTGGATTTTTTGGAAAAAGGAAGAAAGGGAATGGCCAGTACTTTCCTTGTAAGGTTGAAGGTGGGTTCTAAATTGATTGATGCAAAAGGCGTAAGCAAATTATATAAAGAAAGTGTTAAAATTAAACATCTGATAGGACTACTGATCGGGGCCATGATCCCTACATTGATTGTGGCCATCATGTCTCCACCGGTGCAACAACTTTTGAAGCTGCTTCAAATTAAACTGAAATTTATTTTTGGAATGTAAAATTGTAGAAGGGGTGATGATAGGATGATTATTAATTTAAAATATTATGTTATCACCATTGTGGCTATATTTTTAGCCATAGGGGTAGGAATTTTTATCGGAATCATGCTTGACGGCCAAGAATTGATTGTAGAACAGCAACAACAGCTCGTTAGCCAATTGGAGGCTAAATTTGACGAATTCAAAACGAAACAGGATGAGTTGCAGCAGAGAATTGACTTTCTCAATGCTGAAAGGGAAAAAACTTTAAAGTTCATGGATATAGCTTATCCCGAAATGGTGAAAAATAAATTAAAAGATCTGGATGTTATTATTATTGAAACCAGTGAAGATTATGCTTATTCCGGTATCACAGAACCTTTTGAAAAAGCAGGGGTACACAGTGTCACCAATATTCTCATCAAAAACTCCTTTATGCTCCGTGATGACCAAGTTGCCTTTGAAATAGCAAAGGATTTGAAGCTGAAGGGAACAACCAGGGAAGAAATTCAGAAACAATTGATAAAAAATTTTTGTGATGCCCTTATCAGCGGCAATAATTTTCAACTGATTCAATATTTAAAAGATAAAAAGATGATAGATGATACGGGGGGACTTACCTTTCCAGCAGACTATATCGTGATCGCTGGGGGAAGCCTTACGGAAAACAAAGAAATTTTAAGTACAATCGAGATCCCAATGATTCATTTTATTAAAAACAGAAATATTCCCGTCATTGGAGTAGAAAAATTAAGTGTAGCCTACTCCAACATACCGGAATATAAGAAGCTAAGAATCTCAACCGTAGATAATGTGGATACCATCATAGGAAAAGTATCCATGTTGATGGTGGTAAGCGGCAAAGAAGGCCATTTTGGTGAAAAAGAAACTGCAGAGCAATTGATGCCTGAAGAATTTATGTCTATTGAATAGGAGATGAGTTTGTGTCAGAATGGATTACTGTGATTTTACCGGCAAAAAATGAAGAGGATAGAATTGGTGATACAATTCAATCGATTCAAGCTTCAAAATATGTAAATAAAATTATTGTGGTGGATGATGGCTCTACCGATGAAACAGCCCAGATTGCTGCCAAAGCTGGAGCTGATGTTTACCGGTTGCTTAAAAATTATGGAAAGGGCTATGCCGTAAACTATGGCATCAGCAAGTCTATTCATCAGAGCAAAATTATCGTATTGCTGGATGCGGATCTGGGAAATACGGCCCTGGAAGTAGATAAATTGATTGTACCCGTACTCAATAACGAAGCAGATGTTACAATTGCAAAATTTCCTCCAGCCAAAAGAAAAGGAGGATTTGGCCTGGTAAAGGGTTTGGCCAAATATGGAGTGAAATTTTATACAGGCCATACCATCCATGGTGCACTTTCGGGGCAAAGAGCATTTAAATCTGAGGTCTTACTACATTTAGGCAATTTGCCTGCCGACTATGGCATTGAAATAGGAATGACTATTGATATTTTGAGGAAAGGCTATAGGATTCAAGAGATTGAAGTAAACATGACCCATCGGGAAACGGGAAGAGATCTGAAAGGATTTATCCATAGAGGAAAGCAATTCTATCAGATTCTAAAAGTTTTATTAAAGAAATCAAGAGAGGGAATGAAATCATGATAAAGATTATTTTATATTTTATCTCTTCTTTTATAATCACAAAGTTTTTCATACCCTTTTTTCTGCATTTGCTCATCGATGCCCAGTGTATACGGAATAATTATAAAGGAGAACCAATTCCTGTCAGCATGGGACTGGTGTTTATACCGGCAGCAGCAGTCAACACACTTATCTTGATCATCTTTGCAAAACAAAGCTCTTTGCTGGATTATTTGATTCTACTCACAGGGGTATTTGCCATGGGCATTGCAGGACTGCTGGATGATCTGTTGGGAAACAGAAATGTTACAGGGTTAAAAGGACATGTGAAATCGTTAATGCAAAACAAATTGACAACGGGGGGATTCAAAGCTGCTTTTGGAGGGCTTATAGCTTTCACCGTCAGCATCATTGTCAGCGGTAATTTGTTAGACATCATGATCAATACTTTGATCATAGCTCTATTCACTAATTTCATCAATTTACTGGACTTAAGACCGGGCAGAGCCATCAAGGGATTTATTTTGAGTGCTTTACTTCTATTGCTATACTCTTTTTCCGACGCCCATCGTCTTTTTATCATTGGCTTATTGGGGGTCCTCTTTGCTTATTTTCCCTATGATTTAAAAGCAAAGGCCATGATGGGAGATGTAGGTTCTAACATACTAGGCATTTCTCTAGGAATCACCAGTGTCTATGCAAACTTTTCAACGAGAGTGGTTATTTTATCTTTTTTGATACTGTTACATCTCTATACGGAAAAATATTCCCTGACAGCAGCTATAGAAAGAAATAAATTGTTAAGGTTTTTAGATCAGTTAGGAAGATGAGAATGGTTGTGATCTTATCAATTGAATCATGAAAAGAGGTTGTGAAATGATTAGTGTAAGATATGGAAAGGCCGTAGAAATTATCTCACAAAAAGAGACAACCATGGAAGTGATGGTTGAGATAGACAATGAGAGATATAAAGCTATCAACTATAATCGATTAACAGGTTTCGTGGAAATAGGAGATACTTTGCTGTTGAATACAACAGCCGTAGATTTAAATTTAGGAACAGGGGGATACCATTTTGTCATCTCAAATATAACTAAAGCAGAAAGAACTTTTCCCCCCGGGGGACATATTATGAAATTAAGGTATACTCCTTTCCAACTGAAGGTATTTGCTGCTGAAGAACAGGAAAGCAAATATCATGACATTTTTAATAAATTTCAATCCTTAGACTCCATGCCGGTCATTGTCGGAACCCTCCACAGCATGCTGCCGGCAATCGTTGAAGTCCTAAAATTTTTCCATGGGGATCTTAAAATCGCCTACGTCATGACGGATGCTGCTGCATTGCCCTTGGATTTCAGCAACTTGGTTTACCAATTAAAGAGAGATCAAAAAATAGCTGGAACGATCACCATCGGACATGCCTTTGGCGGAGATATAGAATGTATCAATATCTATAATGGATTAATTGCCGCCAAAGAGATTATCAATGCCCATGTGGCCGTTGTCACCATGGGGCCGGGCATCGTGGGAACTGGAACAAAGTTTGGATTTACAGGGATTGAACAGGGAAATATTATCGATGCCGTCAATGATTTGGGAGGTATACCCATTGCTGTTCCCAGAATTAGTTTTGCAGACCGGCGGCAACGGCATTACGGCATCAGTCATCATACACTGACAGTATTGGACACAATATGTAAAACCGCTGCCTTGGTAGGCATACCTATTTTTGATGAAGGAAAGCATGCCTTTATCCTCCATCAGCTCGAGGGAACGGGTATTAAAAAAAAGCATAGGCTAATATTTCAGGCATGTAATGACATCGAAGACATCCTTGAAAATTCACCTATTCAATTAAAAACCATGGGCAGAAATTTTGAACAGGAAAAGGAATTTTTTATGGCCGCCGGTCTCAGTGGGAAAATAGCTATCGACATGCTAAATGATCATCAATCATCGATTGCAGAGTAGTATATTGATTGGACAGGTCTTCTAGCATTTCCAACAGATCAGATATTTTTCCGATAAAATAAATTTGTTTTTTCATTATGACCCTATACATGTTTACATCTCACCTTTCTTATATGATTTCATATAGATTTACAACTTCAAGTCACCAGCTGCCAGTACTGGTGACTGGCAACTGGCAACAAAACATTTGCTGCATAAAAAGCTTATCTTCATAAAGGCATAAATCAAACTTTAGCGTTGTATGACTATATTATCCTATGACTTGTCCTATAGAATTATGCAAATTGGGAGGTAAAAATATGATCATCCGAGAAAATACAATAAACTCTAAAAGAATATACGAGGGAAGGATGATATCCCTTAGGGTGGATACGGTGGAATTGCCTGATAAGAAATATTCCACAAGGGAAATTGTTGAACATCCGGGAGCTGCCGTTGTCGTGCCAATGACAGATGATGGAAAAATCATCATGGTAAAGCAGTTTCGCAAAGCCGTAGAAGATTCTTTGCTGGAAGTACCTGCAGGAAAACTGGATAAAGGAGAAAATCCCGCCATATGTGCCCATAGAGAATTGCAAGAAGAAACAGGTTATGTCAGCGCCAATATGCAATATTTATTTAGCTTCTATTCCTCTCCGGGATTCTCCAATGAAATTATGCATCTTTTTATAGCAACAGATTTGACACAGGGAGAAGCCCACCCCGACGAAGACGAATATATTGAGATTGTCAGTTATGAATTAGGGCAACTCATAGAAATGATATTCCAAGGAAAAATTAAGGACAGTAAAAGCATCATTGCCATTTTTGCTGCCAGTCAATATCTTGGGCATAATCACCTTGGACAGCAATAAATTGGACAAAATCATCCTGACAAGTCATAATATCCTCTGATCCGGCATAGTATTTTATAAGAAGTGGACAGGAAAAGGGGGTATTTTTTTGTTGAGGAAATTGAGAGAAATTGCACTGAAGCATATTCAAGGCAATCTTATTATATATTTTATTGTGATCATGTTTTTATTGATCGGTATTTCCGCAGGGGCCTTTACGGTAAAAGCCTTATCTGATGGGAAAAAACAAGAACTTATTCATTATCTGAGAAGTTTTTTTCAATTCATCACGGAAAATCATGTAGAATCCTTTTCTATATTGAAACAATCCCTGTTCAATAACCTGCAGACAGGCATATTGATTTGGCTGTTAGGTGTTACAATTGTAGGTATTCCCTTCATACTTTTGTTGATTGCTTTAAGAGGCTTTATTATCGGATTTACAGTAGGTTTTTTCATTGAACAGATGGGTTTGAAGGGTTTGCTTTTCTCATTTTGTTCCATTCTGCCCCAAAATATATTGATCATCCCTTGCTTTATCGTGATTGCCGTGATTGGTATCAGCTTTTCTATGATGATTATAAAAAATAAATTAAATAAAACCTATAAAAGTGATATCTTGAGACAATTTGTCATCTATAGCTCAGTCATTGCTGCCCTTTTCATAATGATTGTGTTGGGTGGTATTGTTGAAGCCTACATCACCCCTGTTTTCATGAAACTATTGTCAGGTTATATGTAAAATTTCGCCTCGGAGGAAACGATTATGTTTTTGAAAATACTGAAAATAAGGGTAAAACATTTTTCTTTGTTTATGCTCATATTCATAATGCTCATCATTTTTTCCATGATATTGCCTTCGATGATCAATCATTTTTTAAAATTATTGATCTATGAGGAAAAGCATGAAAAACCAAAAAGAAATAGTGTATTTGTAATGAGCCCCAGGATTGATGCAGAGGAAGATTTAAAAAAAATTTTACAGCAGGTCCTCAGATGTTTTGTAAAATAAAAATAAATAATTTCCTGTGATTTAAGAAAAATTTTGAAGGAATTTTGATAGATGTGTTGAATAGTAGTTAAAGATGGATATAGGGAACGAAGGGGACAAATTTATGAATATTTTGCTTGATGCTTTTATTGATTATTTGGCAAATGTAAAGGAATTATCCCAAAATACATTAGATTCTTATAAAAGGGACATTTCCCAATATATTGCTTTTCTGGCTGAGAAAAAGGTAGATGATATCAAACATACCAATAAAACAACAATCATTACATACTTGTTATATTTGCAGAAAAGGGGCCGGGCTACCTCTACAATTTCAAGAAATCTTGCATCGATCCGTTCTTTTTATCAATTTCTGTTAAATGAAAAATACATTGACAGGGACCCGACAATTAATCTGGAATCGCCAAAATCAGAGAAAAAACTGCCCAGTGTTTTAAGTTTGAAAGAAGTAGAGTTATTATTGGCGCAGCCTGACGATAGCAGCGAAAAAGGAATCAGAGATAAGGCAATGCTTGAATTGTTATATGCTACAGGCATTCGCGTATCTGAGCTGGTGGCTTTAAACTATTGTGATTTAAATTTGGAAATGGGATATATTCAATGCAAAGGCAATAATTCATCAAAAGAAAGAATTATCCCCATAGGCAGTATGGCAAAAAAGGCCATAGAAAGATTTATTAAAGAATGTAGAGTAAACTTAGTTCGTGATAATGCTGAACAAGCCCTATTTGTAAATTATCACGGAACTCGATTGACAAGGCAAGGTTTTTGGAAAATTATAAAGATGTATACCCAGAAAGCAAAAATTAATAAGAAAATTACTCCCCATACATTGCGACATTCTTTTGCAACCCATCTGTTGCAAAACGGAGCTGACCTAAGATCTGTTCAAGAGATGCTTGGTCACTCAGATATCTCTACAACACAAATATATACACAAATCACCAAAAATAAGATTAAGGAAATTTACAATAAAACGCATCCCAGGGCCTGAGCGGCTCTTTATTTTTCTTTGTTCGACAACAACCCTATCTTAATTTGCTGATATTCTTCATATGGAAATGCCTCCATAGGGTATTGGCTTTTTTAAAATTTGTTTTGAAGGAGAGGATCTTATGAAAAATTTGCCGGATAAGATTCAAGAAGCTTCTGCTTATATAAAAAAGCAATTCCATATCAGGCCCAAAATTGGCCTGATTTTGGGATCCGGGTTGGGAATGATGGCCGATGAAATACAGCATGCCATGTATATCAACTATGCAGATATTCCTAATTTTCCTGTTTCCACAGTACAAGGGCATGCGGGAAGACTGGTAATTGGAGAATTGGAAGGACTTCAGGTGGTTGCCATGCAGGGACGATTTCATTACTATGAAGGTTATTCCATGGAAGAGGTTACCTTTCCTGTTCGAATCATGAAAGAACTGGGAACAGAAACTTTAATTGTTACGAATGCCGCTGGAGGAGTAAATGAAAATTTTAAACCGGGAGATCTTATGGTGATTGATGACCATATCAACTGGAGTTTTGACAACCCTTTGATCGGCAAAAATTACGATGCATTGGGCGTAAGATTTCCCGATACATCCCAAGCATATGACAAGGAACTCATTCATATTGCACAGGAAGCTGCCAGGGAAGAGGGTATTCGATTGCAGCAGGGAGTTTATGCAATGTTCAGTGGTCCCACCTATGAAACGCCGGCAGAAATACGAATGGCCAGATTTTTAGGCGCAGATGCCGTAGGGATGTCCACGGTTCCCGAGGTAATTGTGGCAGCCCACAGCAGAATGAAAGTATTGGGCATTTCCTGCATCACCAATATGGCAGCGGGCATTTTGAATCAACCGTTGGATCATCATGAAGTCATCGATACCGCCAATAAAGTCAGAGAATCCTTTATTATGCTGATAAAGAAAATTTTAACCAAAATGAGGGAGGAATATTAATGCGCAAGAAGATTTTTGAAGCCAGCAGTTTTATTCAAAGCAGAATAAATACTACACCGGAAATAGGCTTAATTCTAGGCTCCGGGCTAGGAAGCTTAGCCAACGAAATCGAAGAGGCAGTGCGTATTCCTTATGAGATTATTCCCCATTTTCCCGTTTCAACGGTAGAGGGTCACGAAGGCCAACTGGTGATCGGGACTTTAGAAGGAAAAAAAGTGATTGCCATGCAGGGAAGATTCCACTATTATGAAGGCTATTCCATGCAAGAAGTAACTTTTCCTGTCCGTGTCATGAAAGAGCTTGGCGTAAAAATGCTCCTTGTGACCAATGCCTGCGGGGGAATGAATCCCGAATTATATCCCGGAGCACTCATGTTCATCGAAGACCATATTAATTTTACCGGTGATAATCCATTGATAGGACCTAATGATGATACACTGGGACCCAGATTTCCCGATATGTCCACAGCCTACGATAAAGCATTGATTGCTTTAGGCCAAAAAGTAGGGGAAAAACTGGGTATCGATACAAAAAAAGGCGTATATGTGGCAATTAGCGGGCCCAATTATATGTCAGCTGCTGAGCTGAAAATGCTTAGAAAATTCGGTGCAGACACCTTAGGCATGTCAACGGTTCCTGAAGTTATTGTAGCTAGGCATGCAGGATTAAAAGTCCTCGGCATATCCTGTGTGACAGACATGGCCATCGCCGATACTTTAGAACCCTTAGAACATGAAAGGGTTGTAGAGATCGCAAATCAAACCCGCCCTAAATTCATTCGTCTGGTGAAGGGTATCCTTCAAGAGGTGAACATGGAATGAGAGTCTACGATATTATCTTGAAAAAAAGAGAAGGATATTCTTTAACAAAGGATGAGATTTATTATTTTGTCAATGAATATACGAAAGGAAATATCCCTGATTATCAGGCAGCTGCACTGCTTATGGCCATTTTCTTTCAGAAGATGAATAAAGAAGAAACGGCCTACCTGACAGAAGCAATGATGTATTCCGGTGATGTGCTGGATCTATCGAAAATCGAAGGCATTAAAGTCGATAAGCACAGCACCGGCGGCGTAGGAGATACTACGACTCTCGTTGTTGCTCCCTTGGTGGCCTCCTGCAACGTGCCTGTTGCAAAAATGTCAGGGAGGGGTTTGGGCCATACGGGAGGAACGATTGATAAACTGGAATCTATTCAGGGTTTTCATGTGGAGCTGTCCAATGAGCAATTTATCAATAATGTAAATCAATTCAAAATTGCCGTTATCGGCCAATCGGCAAATCTTGCTCCTGCCGATAAGAAATTATATGCCCTAAGGGATGTAACGGCCACAGTAGATAATCTGTCTCTTATCGCCAGCAGTATCATGAGCAAAAAACTGGCTGCCGGTTCCAATGCCATCGTACTGGATGTAAAGGTGGGTAGCGGTGCTTTCATGAAGGATTTAGACAGCGGAATTGAACTGGCAAAGGAGATGGTGGATATAGGCCATCATATGCATCGTGAAACCATTGCCATTCTAACTAGCATGGAACAACCTTTAGGTTTTGCAATCGGAAACAGTCTTGAGGTTGAAGAAGCAATTCAAACCCTTAAAAACAGGGGACCAGAAGACCTAAAAGAATTAAGTATTACTTTAGCAAGCTATATGGTTTTCTTGGCAAAAGAAGCTCCTTCCATTGCGGAAGCCCGTACAATGGTTATAAACCATTTGGAATCGGGCAAAGCTCTCAGCAAATTTAAAGAATTTGTTCAAGCACAAGGCGGTGATCCGGCAGTTGTTGAAGATACAAATCTTCTTCCCAAGGCAGCCTATACAAGAGAGGTGATTGCATTAGAAGATGGGTATATTCAATCGATTCAAACTGACAATATCGGTATAGCTGCCCTTATTTTAGGAGCTGGAAGAGAAAATAAAAATTCACCCATTGACTTATCTGCGGGGATTGTTATGAATAAAAAAATTGGTGATACAGTCCATAAGGGTGACTCTATTGCAACACTATATACCAATAAAGCAGAGGTATTGGAACAGGCAGGCAGCATCATTCGAAAGGCCATCCATTTATCAGAAGGACCTGTTCAAAAACCAAGGCTTATAAAAGCCATTGTCTCAAAGGATCATGTGCAGATCATGTAATATTTTACATAAATCTGAGAATGTCCCTCCTGTGCATAACAACAGGAATTGCTGGAAAAGATAAGATTAAATCACAATGCAAGGAGGGCATCAGATGAAAGAAATATTCAATAAATTCGTCTCAGTTATGATCTGCTTTACTCTGTTACTCGGTTCATTTTCGATCGCAGCCCATGCTGAAGAATTTGACGTGGATGCGAGAGCAGCAATTTTGATGGATGCTTCCACCGGTACAATTCTATATGAAAAAAACATTCATGATAAACTGCCGCCGGCCAGTGTTACAAAAATTATGACAATGCTGCTGGCCATGGAGGCTTTAGAACAAAAAAAGATTTCTCTGGATGACAAAGTTTTGATCAGTGATCGCGCCTCCAAAATGGGAGGCAGTCAGCTTTATCTGGAACCAGGGGAGGAAAAAACGGTAGAACAGCTTTTAAAGGGCGTAGCAGTTGCCTCCGCCAATGATGCATGTGTGGCCCTAGCCGAGCATATAAGCGGCACGGAGGAAATGTTCGTCAAAAGGATGAACGAAAGAGCCAAAGAATTAGGGATGCATGATACACAATTTATGAATACCAACGGCCTGCCTCAAGAAGGTCACTATACCAGTGCCTATGATATTGCCATTATGTCAAAGGAATTATTAAAATATCCTAAAGTCCATGAATGGTTGACAATTTGGATGTCTACAATGAAAGTTGGACTGCCTAACAAGAAAATAACTACCCTTGAATTAACAAACACAAATAAATTAATTAGAATTTATCCGGGTGCCAATGGTATAAAAACAGGTTTTACCGCTGATGCAAAATATTGCCTGTCTGCCTCAGCTACCCGCAACGGTCTTACTTTGATTGCTGTCATATTGGGGAGCCCCACCTCGCAAATTCGATTTGAAGAGGCCAAAAAATTATTGAATTACGGATTTGCATCCTACAGTTCTGTTCCTATTGTCAAGAAAAATCAGATTGTAGATGAAATCACCGTTGAAAAAGGAAAACAAGAAAAAATAAAGGTCATTGCCAAGGAAGATCTCAGTGCTTTGGTGAAAAAAGGCGAAGAAAATAAAGTACAAAAAGAGATTATCCTCCCCCAAAACATTAAAGCACCTTTGGCTGCAGGACAGAAAATCGGTGAAATTTTGTTGACCGTTGATGGCAAAGAAATCAATAGGGTAGATCTTATTGCAGAAAAGGCTGTGGAGACAGCTTCTGCCATCGACATATTCGGAAAGATGATTCGCAGAACCCTCAAATCCAGCCAATAATGTGAAAATAAGCGATAAAAAGTCTTCCTTTAACTCTTCCAACGGAAGACTTTTTTTATGATGTGATTCCTATCTCTTCATATGTTATAATAAAAGATGCATCTAACAAATATAAGGATGCATATTGAAAAAAAGCAGGTGATGCAATGTCATATAATGTAAAACTTGAGAGCTTTGAAGGTCCTTTTGACTTATTATTTCACCTTATTGAAAAAGCAGAGGTGGATATATACAATATCCCCATTGCCCAGATCACAGACCAGTATATCCAATACATTCATGACATGCAAAAATTTGATTTGGAAGTAACCAGTGAGTTTTTGGTAATGGCTGCTACCCTTGTTGAAATAAAATCGAAAATGCTGCTACCCCATAAACATGAGGAACAATTGACTATGGCCATGGATGAGATGGACCCAAGGCAGGAGTTGATTACCAGGCTTATTGAATACAAAAAATATAAATCTGCCGCAGATGAATTTAAAAAGAGGGAAGAGGTTTTTAAAAAAGTATTTTATAGACCTCAGGAGCAGTTGGATCAGTTTATCCGGTATGATGACATAGAATTGGTCGACTTGGATATTCGTACACTGCTTGATGCATTCAACAATTTGCTAAGAAAGAAAAAAAGCCATGGAGAAGATAAAATATATGCCAGTGAAATTCACAGAGATGAAATTACAATAGAGGATAAAATTCATCAAATCAAGGAGCATTTGCATCAAAACGGGGCAGTAAGGTTTGATCATTTATTTTCTGATCCTTATAATAAGAGCGAGATTGTTGTGACCTTTTTAGCACTGTTGGAGCTGATTAAGCTAAGGTTTTTGATCGTACAGCAAGATAAAATATTTGGTCATATCATTGTAAAAAAATTGCGCCAATGAACGAGGTGTACTCTAATGAAAGAAAAAGAAATTCAATCGGTTATTGAATCCATGTTATTCATTTGGGGAGACCCTTTACATGTAAAGACCATTGCCGAAGTTTTGGAACTCCCTCCCGAATTTATAAGAAAAGTCATATTAGATTTAAAAAAGGAATATGAAAGGGAAGAAAGGGGCATACAAATCATTGAAGTGAATAACAGCTTTCAATTATGCACAAATACAAAGAATTATGAATATATACAAAAGCTGTGTACACCACCACAAAACAAAGGGCTCACCCAGGCAGCTTTAGAAGTCCTTGCAATTATCGCTTACAAACAACCGATAACCAGACACGAAATCGAAGGAATACGGGGGGTAAAAAGTGATAAAGCGATCCATACTTTGCTGGAAAAGGAATTAATTTATGAACAGGGTCGTCTTGAAAAAACAGGTCGTCCCATCTTATACGGAACTACAGAAACCTTTTTGAAGGCCTTTGGTCTGAGCTCCCTGGAAGAGCTGCCGGCTATTGAAAACTTCGAAAAACTAGACTTTGATGAAAATGAAATCAATAAAACCGATGAATAATTCATCGGTTTTATTGATTTTGTCTTTACAGGATTAGCATGAGTTCTCTCAGCACTTTCGATGCAACGGCTGTAGATACCCCGGTAGGATCATAGTCCGGTGCCAATTCAACCACATCTGCCCCTATGATATTGAGCCCATCTAATGTTTTGAGTATATTCAACATATCATGGAAACTGATTCCCCCCGGTTCCGGCGTCCCAGTTCCTGGAAATATGGAAGGATCCAGTATATCAAGGTCAATGGTTACATACACAGGCTTATTTTTTATCTTTTCCACAATATCTTTTAATTTTTCATAACCATATTTATTGATAAAGGTATGGCCTTCCTTTTCCGCCCAGTAAAATTCTTCTTTCAAACCTGAACGTATACCGAATTGATAAATACGCCCGTCACCAAGAAAATTCCATATTTGCTTTATCACCGTTGCATGGGATAATTCTTCACCCATATAGTGACCCCGAAGATCCGTATGGGCATCAAAATGCAGCACCACTACATCCTGATAGCTTTCATAAACAGCAGATACCACCGGAAGGGTTACCAAATGTTCCCCTCCAATCATCAGGGGCTTTTTACCGTTGCGCAACAGGTGATCGGCATATCCTTTGATAGCGTCTAATACTGCATATTTATTTCCAAAAGTTAAATCAATATCCCCGGCATCATGAACAAAGTGATCCTCCAGATCCCTATCCAAATAAGGGCTGTAAGTTTCCAAACCGTAGGAGTCAATCCGAATCTTATTCGGTGCAAATCTAGAGCCTGGCCTGTAGGAACATGTGCCGTCAAAGGGAGCACCGAAGAGCACAATTTTGCTTTCCTCAAAGGATTTGTTGCATCCGATAAAACAATATTTATTAAAGAGTTCCATCTTCTATCTTCTCCTTTACATGGTTGGGTAGAGCAAAGCATCCTTTGTGCAGTTCGGTGTTATAATATTTTGTTTTGATGTTGGCTTGATTCCACTCTTTCTCCTTTAAATCATGGATCGGATGAAATTCCTTGGATGCAAAGTTAAACAACCAATAACCGCCGGGGTAGGTTGGGATATTTGCCTGATATACTTGTACAATAGGAAACATCTTTTTCAACTTTTTATTGGAACTGATGCCTACTTCAAAAAAACTTTCATAAACAGGAGTTTCATTTTGATTAATCAATATTCCTTTTTCCGTAAGAGCCTGATAGCAATTGTGATAAAATTCTGTAGTAAACAGACCTTCCCCTGGTCCAATGGGGTCTGTGGAATCGATCAAAATGAGATCATATACATTTTCTTTTCCCTGTATAAATTTGATTCCATCTTCATAAAGGACGGTTACCCTCGGATTATCCAATTCACAGGACACCCCGGGAAAATATTTTCGTGCAGCGTCAACCACCAGTTTGTCTATTTCCACCATATCCACATGGACAATCTGGGGATACTTCATTAGCTCCCTTACGGTACCGCCATCGCCGCCTCCAATGACCAAAACATTTTTAATATCAGGATTTACAGCCATGGGGATATGTACAATCATATCATGATAAACAAATTCATCCTTCTCTGTTACCATGACCAGTCCGTCGAGGGTCATAAGTTTTCCATATTCATAGGTATCCAGGATATCCAATTTTTGAAATTCACTCTCTCCAGAGAACAGATGCTCCTTTACCCTCAAAGAAAATCTTACATTTTCGGTATGCTCTTCTGTATACCATAATTCCATGTTTTATTCCTCCTTAATTGTATTACATAAATAAAGATGGGAATGCTTATCCCACCTTCATATTTAATTTTAAAAGTTACGCACCCGCTTTCAATCGTCATGCTTTTGATTGTATCATTCCCAAATCTTCTTATTTTATCCACTACACTTCTTGGAATCTCATTACTTAATTTTCAAAAGGATCCACCTTCTTTTAAAATGATGGTGGACTGGCTACCCAAAGAATTGTAGCCGGCTTATGATATGGATTTTCTAAAAAATGTGTTTTATTGGATTTGAAATAAAAGCTTTCACCTTTCTTCACCTTAAATTTGTTTTTCCCTACACATACGTTTATGTTGCCTTTCAGTACATAGCCGAACTCCTCACCCTTATGGGGAGACTCAATATTGCTTGTACTATGGGGATTTAAAGTAATCAGTATAGGCTCCATTATATTTTTTTGAGCATTGGGAATGAGCCACGAAATCTTATAACCCAAGTCTTCATTTTCACTGGAATAAATATCTTCTTCCGTAAAAACAATCTTGTCCTCTAATTCTTCATTAAAGAAATTTTTGATATCTGTTCCCAATGCCTCCAGAATATCAATGAGTGTAGCAATAGAAGGAGAAGTCAAATCCCGTTCAATTTGTGAGATAAAACCTTTCGTCAAATCACAGCGCTGTGCCAATTCATCTTGTGTTAACTCATTTAAAATTCTCAATCTTTTTAGTTTTTCTCCTATTTTCAAACACATCACCTCGATCGAAAGCCAGAAAGATTGAAAACTCCCGTGATTTACTATGATTAAACTCAGGGTTTAACTATAGCGGCATTTAGTCTTATTAAACTTTCAGTTTACATATATTAAATATAAACTAATTTTTCAAAATGTCAATATATTTTTTTTTATTTTGCTGATGCCATTCCCTTTAGCTTTTAAAAATCAAAGATCGATTAGGTTTAATTTTTATGCTGGTTGGAAAAAATATACTCTGTCACAGTTAGAGTGAGGTGAACACTTTGTATATATTGATAGTTGTTTTCATAATTGCCTTTGTTCTATTCCTAATACTTTCGCTGATGCCCATTGTCATTGAGATCAAAATGCTCAAAGACAAGACCAATGATGCAGTGATATGCCGTTTCAAGACCTTTTTTGGACTGATACAATACAAGATTGAAATTCCTCTCATCCGCTGGATCAATAGAAAAAACAATTCATCGGTTTTAGAAATAGATACAGAAGTAGAATCAGGGAAGACAGAAAATTTTATAAAGGACGACAAGAAACTTCTTAACTTTGCTGAAATAGAAGAAATTCAAGATCAGCTGGCCCATCTATACCATGGATATTACAACATTTTCTCCTACATACGAAAGAAAATTGTGCTGGAAAGCTTATCCTGGAAAACTGAATTTGGTATCGGCGATGCAGCCGTTACAGGAATATTGTCCGGAATGTTATGGGGAATCAAAGGAACTCTGTTTGCAATCATTCAGAAACATATCCATCCCAAAAATATTTCTTTCCATGTAGTACCATATTTTGACCAAGAAATCTTTCAGACCCGCATACATTGTATAATTACACTGAAAATAGGCTATGCTATAATTGCATCGATAAAATTTGTCCATGTATATTGGAAACGAGGTGAGAAACAAAATGTCGAATCATCCTATTGAAGCTTTAATGAAAACTACCATGGAAAGTCTAAAGGATATGGTAGACGTAAATACAATCGTTGGGGATCCAGTGGAGACTCCCGACGGAACAGTCATCATCCCCATTTCCCGTGTCTCCTTCGGTTTTGCTTCCGGTGGGGGGGAGTATAAAGTGAAAAATGACAGAAAGACACAAGAGGATGATGAAGGAAGCGAAAAGCTTCCATTTGCAGGAGGTACAGGTGCTGGTGTCTCCGTACAGCCCGTGGCATTCATGGTGGTAGGAAATGGAAATATGAAGCTTATGCCTGTAGATCAAAATGCTACTATGATAGACAGTATTATTAATTTTGCACCAAAATTATTGGACAAGATTCAAGCCATGGGTGAAAAAAAGGGTGAAAACAAAGTAAAAAAAATTGAAATATCACAGGAAACTATCACAGAATAAGGAGCGGGATAAAATCGCTCCTTATTATATGTTTTGCCATTTTGAAGGGAAAAAGTATAGAATATAGAATATTATAGTTAGCCGAAAATTTTTTATACTTGCATATGCGGGACTGGATGAAGGGGGAGAAATCATGGAGCTTAAAGAAGCTGTAGAACTTATTTGGAATAATAGAAAGTATATCACCGATGATCCAAAAAAAACCATCAGTCACCTCAATGAAGAAGTTGCTGAATCCATGAAGGCCCTAATGAAGGGTGAAATGGACAAGGCGAGGAGAGAGCTGGAAGATGCCCTTTCCTGTTTGTTTATTGCTTTAAAGATTATGGATGTAGATATAGAAAAGGCCGTTCACAATCAAATACAGCAAATGAAAAAAAGAAATGAAAAGATTATGATTCTCAAAAAAGATAAGGTTGAAATATTTGTCAACGGAACACTCAAGGGCGGCTGGTCGATTTGGAGTGAAGAAGATTTAAAGGAAGCTGAAAAAATAGCAAAGGAATTCGGATGCGAAATCATTAGGGAATAGCCAAATCCATCTGAATCCAGTAAATCCATTTGAATCCATTTATTATGACATTCTTTTGCATGTTTTATTGAAATATTGAAAATACTAAAAAAGAATGAACATAATCAATGGAGTGATCAGCTTGAAGAAAAAATTTGCGTTTATATTATTGCCCCTAACCCTTTTATTTTCAACATTCAGCATAGCATTTTCATACGCCGATGATTTCAATATATCTGCTTTTAGTGCCATTGTCATGGATGTAAAAACCGGTAGGATATTGTATAAAAAAAATATCCACGCAAAAAAACCCATGGCCAGCACAACAAAAATTATGACGGCATTGTTGGCCCTGGAGAAATCCTCTCTGGATTCGGTGGTAAAGGTGCCTAGGCAGGCAGTGGGCGTTGAAGGATCTTCCATATATTTGCAATATGATGAAAAAATAAAAATGGAAGACTTGCTTTACGGTCTTATGCTGCGTTCCGGAAATGATGCGGCCGTAGCCATTGCCACCCATATCGCCGGTTCCGTTGATGGATTTAGTCAACTGATGAATAGGAAAGCAAAAGAAATAGGAGCAAACAACACAAATTTCATGAATCCCCATGGATTACATCACGATCAGCATTATACCACCGCTTATGACTTGGCACTGATTACAAGACAGGCCCTGCTCAATGAAAATTTCAAAAAGATTGTCAGTACAAAGCTGTGGACTGCCCAGCGAGAAGGGCATCGATACTTTTATAATAAAAATAAGACCCTAACACAATTGGAAGGGGGAGACGGTGTAAAAACGGGATACACCAAAGCAGCGGGCAGATGCTTGGTTACTTCCGCTACAAGGAATGGCATGCAGTTGGTGGCCGTGGTGCTGGATGCTCCCAACTGGTTTGAAGATTCCTATCTATTGCTGAATTACGCCTTCAAAAGGTATCAACCCTATCATGTGATCCATCGGGATACTTATTTGAAATCCATTTCTGTTTTCAATGGAGAAAAATCTCATACGGGAATTGTGGCAAAGGAAGACGTCATCATTCCTGTTTCAGAAGAAGAAAAAAACAAGATATTGTCTGTATTAGAAGCCAATGAGACGATCCATGCGCCCATTGCCAGAGGGATGAAGATCGGCAAAGCAAAAATATATTTGGATGGCAGATTGCTATATACAACCGATCTGTTTACCCGGGAGGATATAGACCAAAAACATCTGAAAGATAAAATCATTGATTTCATTCAAAGACGTTCATACAAGGAATGATCTAGCTTGTAGACAAACCCTTGAGATTTGGCTTCCTGCTCAGACCTGCGCCGCTTTTCTAAATAAAAAAACAAGGGAAAAATCGGCTTGCTGATTCGCGACGAAGCCTAAATCTCAAGGATTCTTACTTATCCCGTTACTTTTTCTACAGACTGGATCATCCTTTTTGTGGATGATTATTTTTTCGTCTGCCTCTACCTATGTAACACTTTTTCTGACTGCAAAATACCCTATTAGTATAGGGTCTTTTTATGCCTAAAAAGGAGGGGTGAGGCTTGGGTCAGAAAAATATCGTCACTTGCATTGATGCAGGAAGTGAATATTGTCCCTGTTATTTGGCAGAGAACAATGAATGTATCACATGCTCTCATCTGCAGGGAAAGAGTTTTTGTGATTGCAACTGGAGTGGTGTCTGCATTTACCAGGAATTTTCCTGGTGCGGCAATATGAAGAAAAATCCGAGAGAAACCATAGAATCGAAAATTATTGAAAAAAAGCAATTTGGAGAGAATGTGTTTGTATTTAAATTTCATGTATCTAAAACCTTAGCAAGACAACTAAAGCAACCCGGATCTTACATTTTTGTAAGGGATATGGAAAAACCGCTTTATTTTGATGTCCCCATGTCTATTATGTATGCTGATGAACAAAGGGGAGAAATTCACATAGCCGTACAGATTTTGGGCGTAAAAACAAAAGCTCTTCTTGATTGCCAAGAGAAGATGTTCATCAAAGGCCCATACTGGAATGGCCTGATTGGGTTGAAAGATTTAAAAGGCACCGAGGATAAGGACGTCCTTGTGGTGGGAAGGGGAATTGCCTTGGCACCTGCTATGCTTGCAGTAGAATATTTGCTTCATCATCACAATCGGATTACTTTTGTAATTGATCCTGGCAAAACCGGTTCTGCATTTATAGAAGATTACTTCAACGGTTTGGAAATGGATAAAGTATATTTAAACTTGCGGACAGAAGAAGGTTTGAAACAACTTTCCCATCTGTTCAGACAAAAAAGCTACAGCCTTGTTTACAGCGGCGGCTCTGATTTACTTCATCAATCTTTAAAAGATCTAATAGCAAAAAGCGATGAAAACATAAAACTCGTTGCAACCAATAACCATGAAATTTGTTGCGGCGAAGGAGTTTGTGGTTCTTGCACAGCCCATACAATCAACGGAAAAAGGATCAAAATGTGTAAAGCCCAGGTAGATGTTGAAGAAATCATAGAAAGGGGGAATATCCATGGTTAAAGTTGTCGTCATCGGTGGAGGTTGGGCCGGAGTTGCAGCAGCTATTACTGCAAGAAAAGCAGGAGCACAAGTGACAATCTTAGAAAGAATGGATATTTTACTTGGTCTTGGCAATGTGGGAGGAATTATGCGAAATAATGGACGATATACTGCCACGGAAGAATGTACATTGTTAGGCGCCGGGGAATTATTTGAAATCACAGATAAGACAGCCAGGCACGTAAATGTTGATTTTCCAGGCCATTCCCACGCAAGCCTATATGATGTATGCAAAGTTGAACCTATCGTCAGAAAGCTACTGGCAGACAGGGGCATCGATTTTAAATTAAGATCCAGAGCTGTGGATGTAAAAATGAACAACGACAGTGTCAGGGGCATCGTCCTCCATGGAGGGGAAGTCATAGAAGGAGATGTTTTTGTAGAAGCTACCGGATCCACAGGTCCCATGGGCAACTGTTTGAAATATGGAAACGGCTGCGCCATGTGCATTTTGAGATGTCCATCCTTCGGTCCACGGATAAGTCTTAGTCAAAAAGCAGGTGTGGAAGATATTTTAGGAAAGAGAAGCGACGGTTCTTATGGAGCCTTTAGCGGTTCTTGCAAATTGAACAAGGACTCTTTAAGCCCTGAGATTGTTGAGGAATTAAACCAGAAAGGAGTCGTGATATTGCCCGTTCCCAAGGAAGATATTCATGTAAAAAAGCTGGAAATGAAAGTATGTCAGCAATATGCCTTAAAAGAATATGCGGAAAATCTAATTTTGCTGGATACAGGCCATGCAAAACTCATGGCGCCATTTTATCCTCTGGATAAATTAAGAAGGATCAAAGGATTAGAAAATGCAAGATATGAGGATCCTTATTCAGGAGGAATAGGAAACTCCGTAAGATATCTTTCTATCGCTCCCAGGGATAACAAAATGAAAATTACAGGGGTCGATAATATGCTTTGTGCAGGTGAGAAGTCAGGATTATTTGTGGGGCATACAGAAGCCATTGTCACAGGTAGCTTGGCCGGTCATAACAGCGTAAGATTAGGGAAAGGCATGTCCCTCTTGGAATTGCCAGTAAATCTTGCTTGTGGAGATTTGATTGCCTTTGCAAATGACAGGATCAAAACAGAGGAAGGCTTAAAAACAAGATATACCTTTGCAGGAGCAGATTATTTTCAGCGAATGAAGGATTTAAACCTCTATACCACAGACAAAACAGAACTGAAGTCAAAAATTGAACGAATGAACTTATTGAATATATTTGAAGAAAAGTTAGTATAGAATATATAATATAGCTAGCAAAAGATAAAGGAGTTGTTTGTGTGAGACTGCAAAAATATATTGCCCAATCCGGTATAGCATCAAGAAGAAAGGCGGAGGAACTGATACGTTCGGGCAAGGTGAAAGTAAACGGCGTGGTGATTGAAAATATGGGCGCAGTGATTGATCCGTCCTCTGATGTGATCACCGTTGATGATAAAATTGTTAAAATTGAAGAAAAAAAAGTCTATATTATGCTCCATAAGCCTGAGGGTTTTGTAACAACAGTATCCGATGAATTTAACCGTCCTGCGGTTATTGATTTGGTCAAAGATATAAAAGAGAGAATATATCCTGTAGGACGATTAGACTATGATACATCGGGACTGCTGCTCATGACCAATGACGGAGATTTAACCTATCGGCTTACCCATCCGAAACATGAGATTCCCAAAACATACATTGCAAAAGTAAGGGGCCATCTTGCACAAAGTGCACAAAAAAAGTTTCGGCAGGGAATTGATATTGGGGGATATATTACTGCGCCAGCCTCTTTAGAGGTGCTAAAACTTGAAAGAGATACATCTGTTGTAAAAGTCGTTATTCATGAAGGAAAAAACAGACAGATAAGAAGGATGTTTGATCATCTGGGGCATCCTGTTGTTTCTTTGAAACGAGTTGCCATAGGCAAACTAAATATAGATCAATTGCCAAGGGGAAAATGGAGATGTTTATCTCCTAAAGAAGTAGCCTATTTAAAATCTCTTTCCAGATGATTGAAAAAGTCTGTCAAATTTGATAGACTCAGACTGAAGGAAAAGCAATACAATGTTCATAAATCCTTGAGATTTCGGCTTCGCCACCATTGGATACTAGCTACTGGCTGATAGGGAATAGATGATCGTTCATGGTTGTTAATAGTTTTTGACTGCTTACTGCGAACTGACAGCTGTCAGCTGGCGACTGGAGAAAAGGGGCATAGGTCTGAGCAGGAAGCCGAACCTTAAGGATTTATCTGGTTTCTGCTATGAGATCAGTGGGTATAATAACCCGTAAAGGAGCGTGAAAAATGCTGACGATAAAAATTGCAAATCAAAAAGATATGTCAAATATTCAAGATCTTATCAACAATCACCATTTGGATGAAATAAACTTGGAAGCAATGGCAGATCACTGTATGATTGCCTATGACAATGAAATACCTGTAGCTGCGGCAGGTTACGAATCCTTTGGCTCCATAGGGATTTTGCGCTTTGTGGTAGTGCGAAGGGACCGCCAAAGAGAATATTTGGGGGATGGTATCCTAAAAGCAGTTTTAAACTTGGCAGATAAAAAAGGAATTCGGCGTATGATTGTAGGAACGCAACAACATGGGAAATTTTTTAAAAAAGTAGGGTTTTGTAAATTAAATATACAACAACATGAGGATGAAGCCATAAAGACGTTCATAGAAAAGAATTTTAGACAGGATGTTTCTCTTTGGGAAGCCATGCTGCCGGATTTTTTCCAAAAATCCTGCAGATCGAATCAATAGAGATGGTAAGGTGTGTCAATGATGGGTGCAAAATACTTAACAAAAGCCACAAATCTTGCAAAACACATCATATCTGCTGTTGTTCAGGAAGGAGATACCGTTATCGATGCCACCATGGGCAATGGAAATGATACGCTGTATCTAAGAAAAATGGTTGGCAATACAGGAAAAGTAATCGCGTTCGACATCCAGGAAAAAGCCATTGAAAACACTAAAAAATTGCTGCAATCCTTCCATATGGCGGATGCTGTAGAATTGATTCACGATGGCCATGAAAACATGGATCTTTATGTATTCCAAGAGGTTTCAGCCGTTATGTTTAATCTGGGATATCTTCCCAAAGGCGATCACCATATTGTCACCAAACCTGATACGACCATCATCGCCATCGAAAAGGCCTTGAGCCTTCTAAAAAGGAATGGCATCATCACCATAGCCGTATATCATGGGCATGAGGAAGGTATGATTGAAAAAGATCAGGTGCTGGCTTATGCAACAACCCTTGATCAAAACCAATTTCATGTCCTAAGATTGGATTTTATCAATCAGAAAAATAATCCCCCTTTTTTACTTGTCATCGAAAAAAAATAATCCCTAAAATCTATGGATACTTTTCATACCCCCATATACAGATAAAAGGAAGGATTCATATTTTTTCTATAGAATATCATGCATCATCTATCGTTGGATCTTTGTATACAGTTGCTTTATGATGAAAAAATACGCAAGGAGGAATAGAATGGCGAAAGTAAAAATAACGGAAACGGTTTTGCGGGATGCCCATCAATCGCTGATCGCCACACGAATGAAGACGGAAGAGATGGTTCCCATTCTGGAGGCTCTGGATAAAGTTGGATATCACTCCTTGGAAATGTGGGGTGGAGCCACCTTTGATGCTTCTTTAAGATTTTTAAATGAGGATCCTTGGGAAAGACTAAGAATCATTCGCAAAGCCGTAAAAAGCACAAAACTGCAAATGCTTTTAAGAGGACAAAATTTGTTGGGATACAGACATTATGCCGATGACGTTGTGTCAGAATTTGTGAAAAGATCTATTTCCAATGGCATAGATATCATTAGAATTTTTGATGCTTTAAATGATGTAAGAAACTTGGAAGTAGCTTTAAAAACTACAAAACAGGAAGGCGGTCATGCCCAGGCGGCAATTTCTTATACCATTAGCCCTGTACATAGCACAGAGCATTATTTAAAAGTTGCAAAACAAATGGAAGACATGGGCGCCGATTCCATATGTGTCAAAGATATGTCGGGAATTTTAACACCCTATACTGCCTATGAGTTAATTTCCATGTTGAAACAAAGGGTGAAGGTCCCCATTCAACTGCATACCCATTATACCAGCGGAATGGCATCCATGACTTATATAAAAGCCATAGAAGCAGGGGTTGATGTGGTCGATTGTGCAATTTCTCCCATGGCGTTGGGCACCTCTCAGCCACCGACGGAGCCCTTTGTAGCAGCCCTAAAAAATACGGAATATGATACAGGTTTAAGTCTTGAGCAATTAAATGAGATTGCCGAGTATTTTCGTCCCATAAGGGATCAATACCTGGAAAGCGGACAGTTAAATCCCAAGGTATTGGGCGTTGATGTAAATGCCCTTGTATATCAGGTGCCAGGAGGAATGCTTTCCAACTTGGTTTCACAACTAAAAATGCAACATGCCCTGGACAAATATGAAGAAGTGCTCAAAGAAGTGCCTAGGGTAAGGGAGGATTTGGGATATCCCCCTCTGGTAACTCCCATGAGCCAAATGGTAGGCACCCAAGCCGTATTCAATGTAGTTTTAGGAGAGAGGTACAAGATGGTGCCCAAAGAAATCAAGGCATATGTGAAAGGCGAATACGGCAAACCCACGGTTGAGATTTCCCAAGAAATCAGAAAGAAAATTATTGGTGATGAGGAAGTAATTACTTGCAGGCCTGCTGATTTAATTCCTCCACAATTGGAAAGTATTCGAAATGAAATGAAAGAATACCTAGAGCAAGAGGAGGATGTGTTGTCCTATGCTTTATTTCCCCAAGTGGCTATGGAATATTTTAAATACCGTCAGGCGCAAAAGTACAAAATTGATAGCGAATATGCGGATAAGGATCAAAAAACGTATCCTGTATAAAATTCTTAGAAAACTCCTCCATCCGGGAGCTTTGTTCCTTTAGCATTGGTCGTGCAAGTATATGATATTCGGTCGATTGCTGATATATTTCAATACCTTTGCTGTGCTGTCCTTTTCAATGGGTTGTCCGCATTTTAGGCATCTGTAATTGGATTTCTTCAATACCCGATAGCTAGTCGATACAGGCAAAGCACCATATTTCTTCCAGCTTTTCCATCCGGTTTTGCATAAGATATATCTGTTCTCATAATCGGCATAAACCCATCTGAGCAATCGATGAAAATGAAAAGGATATTTTGTATAGCTTAAAAACTGCTTTGGCAGCCCTAGGCTGACAGCATAGCTCTCAAAGGTTGATTCTACGACAGTTTGCAAGGGTTCTCCTATGGAAGTACTGATAAAATGATAATGGTAGTCTTTTAACCAAAGCCGTACTTTATCAAACATATACCCTCTGCATATTTCAATTTTTTCTTCTTTGGAGACATTCAGTTTTTCCAGCAAGGATTTAGAAATTTCCACTGCATGGTCCAAGTAAACTTTTTTGTCAAATATGTCGGGTCTATATAGTTCCATGGGAATGATTTCATAATGATATTCACCTGTTTCTTTTCTCATAGCACCAATGCACGTTCCTCCGATTAAGCTGCCGCTTCCTGAATCGTCAATCTGAATCAAAACCATCACTCCTAATCATCATTCTAAAAAAATAAGTAATAATAGTATTTGTTTTATGATACATTACTATTAGAGCATCCTGCCATTTATCTTGCTGAACATTGAGGAGGTATATAAATTGAGAATATTAGTAACCAATGATGATGGCATCTATGCAGAAGGAATTTATAAATTAGCCTGCGCACTGGAAAAATTGGGAGAAGTTTGGGTTGTAGCACCGGATCGACAAAGAAGTGCTACTGGCCACGCCATTACCATGCATCATCCTCTGCGAGCTGAAAAAGTCAAACTGCTTCATACATCATTTCAGGCTTGGTCTGTGAACGGAACCCCTACAGATTGCGTAAAGCTTGCTGTTGAGGCCCTTATGGATCACAAGCCCGATATCGTTTTTTCCGGTATTAATAAGGGACCAAACCTTGGAACGGATGTACTATATTCTGGAACTGTATCTGCCGCCATTGAAGGCGCTATTCTAGGAATACCCGCTGTAGCTGTATCTTTGGCAGATTATCAGAACGTCTGCTACGATTATGCCGCCGAATTCTGTACCCTATTGGCAGATAAGGTCATAAACCATAGCCTTCCCCCCGATACGCTATTGAACGTAAATATTCCTAACACCACGAAAGAAAAAATAAAGGGTGTAAAAATTACCACTTTGGGTGTAAGAAAATATAAAAATTCCTTTATAGAGAGAATTGACCCCAGAGGGCAAATCTACTACTGGTTAGGCGGAGAAATTGTAGATCATGAAAATGGAGAAGGCACTGACATCCATAGCATACAAAATCAATACATATCCATTACACCGATTCACTTCGATTTAACAAAATTTGATCTCATTGATCAATTGCATCAGTGGAATATACAAAAGGCATAAAAATTCTATGCCTTTTATTTTTTTGAACAATAAAATTGCATAATAGAATACATATATAATGATAGACTTGAATGCTATCCTGCAAGTATATAATTTGAAAGAATTATTGCATCATCTCAAAGTTTTAGCAAAAAATGAATTATTTGTTGCATTATTTGCACATTTTTGGTATGATGGGAGAGAAAAGAAGATATATTTTTGTGAAGGGAGCAGACGATCATGGGGATCCAAAAGGAGAATCTTACTTTAAAGATAAAAAAAGAGTGGTGTAAAGGATGCGGTATCTGTGTTGCATTCTGCCCTAAAAATGTACTTGCGCTAAAAGACGAGAAAATAGAAATCGTAGATCCGGAAAAATGTATAAAATGCGGCTTGTGTGAATTACGCTGTCCCGATTATGCAATCTTTTTAGGAGGTAACGAAGATGAAGAAAAGTAATGTAAAGTTAATGCAAGGCAATGAAGCCTGTGTAGAAGGCGCCATTGCTGCCGGAATGAGATTCTATGCCGGTTATCCTATTACTCCTTCCACCGAAATCGCCGAAGTTTCTGCTCAGAAGTTACCTAGAATAGGTGGAAAATTTATACAAATGGAAGACGAAATTGCAGGTATTGCTGCTGCCATCGGCGCATCCCTGGCTGGTCTGAAATCCATGACTGCTACCAGTGGTCCGGGCTTTTCATTGAAACAAGAAAACATAGGATATGCAGCCCTTGCGGAAATTCCTATCGTCATCGTAGATGTGCAGAGAGGAGGCCCAAGTACAGGATTGCCTACTGCGCCTTCCCAAGGCGATATTATGCAGGCAAAATGGGGAACCCATGGAGATCATCCCGTCATTGCATTATCTCCATCTTCTGTAAAAGAAACCTTTGATTTGACCATTCGATGTTTTAACCTGGCTGAAAAATATAGAACCCCGGTATTTTTAATGTTGGATGAAGTTGTGGGACATATGAGGGAAAAAATTGAGATCCCAGATGCCAGTGAAATTGAAGTAATAGATCGATTAAAACCTGCTCCCGGAGATAAAAACTACTTACCCTATAAGGTTGAAGAAGGCCAAATCGTTCCTCCTATGGCGGCCTACGGGGACGGTTTTCGATTCCATGTAACCGGTCTAATGCATGATGAAAGTGGTTTCCCAAGCAATAGTTCGGAAGTGGCACATCATTTGATGACAAGACTGATGAAAAAGGTTGAGGATCATCTGGATGACATCATTACTTATGAGGAAAACAATATAGAAGATGCGGAAATCGTTTTATTGTCTTATGGCGGAACAGCCCGTTCTGCAAAAAGCGCCATGAAAAAAGCCCGTGAGAAAGGATTAAAAGTAGGACTGTTTAGGCCGATCACCATATGGCCTTTCCCTGAGAAACGAGTGAAAGAGATTGCAAAGAATGTAAAGGCCATTATCGTAGCGGAAATGAATTACGGTCAATTGGTATTAGAAGTAGAGAGGGTCGTCAAAGGAGCTACGGAAGTTTACCATGTTGGAAAAATTAATGGTGAAGTAATCACTCCTGATGAGATATTATCTAAAGTGGAGGAGGTAAAATAAAGTGTCAAGTCAATTGGTGAAGCAGTATTACAGAGGAAATAAATTACCCCATATTTGGTGTCCGGGATGCGGGCATGGAATATTGATGCGAGCAGTCACACAGGCAATTCACAATTTAGGTTTAGATAAGGATAAAGTATGCGTCGTATCCGGTATCGGATGTTCTTCTAGAGCTCCAGGATATATGGACTTTAATACCCTTCATACTACCCATGGCAGGGCCTTGGCTTTTGCTACCGGTGTAAAAATGGCCAGACCGGAGCTGGAAGTCATTGTGGTTACGGGAGATGGAGATGCAGCAGCCATTGGCGGCAATCATTTAATACATGCTGCAAGAAGAAATATCAATATTACAACGATCGTCTTCAACAATAATATTTACGGCATGACGGGAGGACAATATTCCCCAACGACACCAACAGGAGATTTGGGTACGACAGCTCCCTATGGAAATATCGATAAAAGCTTTGATATTGCAGCATTGGCTGCAGCAGCCGGTGCTACCTATACAGCAAGGGGAACAGCTTATCACGTCCAGCAGTTAATTAAACTTGTTGAAAATGCAATTCAAAATAAAGGATTTTCTTTGGTTGAGGCAATTAGCATATGTCCTACTTACTACGGCAGAAAAAATAAAAAGGGCAGTGTCGTTGATATGATGCATTGGTTAAAGGATCACGCCGTCGATGTGAAAGCAGCGCAAAAACTTCCTCCTGAAAAACTGGAAGGCAAATTTCTAATTGGTGAATTTAAAAATGTGACTGAACCTGAGTACACAGAGGAGTATCAGAAAATCATAGATAGATTTCAAAAGGAGAGATAGTATGGAAAGACAGATTGAAATAAGACTAACCGGTTCAGGCGGACAGGGACTTATTTTAGGTGGAATCATACTGGCTGAAGCGGCTTTGCTGGATGGAAAAAATGCCATACAATCCCAATCCTACGGTCCGGAAGCCAGGGGCGGCGCAAGCAAAGCCGAAGTGATTATTAGTAATGATGAAATCGATTATCCCAAGGTGGAGACGGCAGATCTTTTGTTAGCATTGACACAGGTTGCTTGCGATAAATATGCCGTTACAGTAAAAAAAGACGGTATACTGTTGGTGGACAGCACAGTAAATATCCCTGAAGGCATCAAGGCAGGAAAGATTGTTCAAGTTCCAATTTTGCAAACAGCAACAGAAGTTGTGGGTAAATCCATGGTTGCAAATATCGTTGCCATAGGAGCGATCCAACAACTGTTGAATATCGTCACCAAGGAATCTCTTGAAACCGCTGTTCTGAATAGAGTACCCAAAGGAACGGAAGATTTAAACCGCAAGGCACTGGCAGAAGGCTATAAACTAGTGGAAAAATATTAGTTGAAAAAAGCAAAAGGGGTAATTGTCATGAATGATGATGGGAAGGATTTAATAAAAACAATTCAAAGAAGTTATCCCAGATTAAGCAAAGGACAAAAACTGATCGCTGAATTCATTACAAAAAATTATGACAAAGCAGCTTTTATGACAGCAAGTAAGCTGGGTAGCAAAGTGGGAGTAAGTGAGTCGACTGTAGTGCGGTTTGCAAACGCTTTGGGATATGACGGGTATCCCAAATTGCAAAGGGAATTGCAAGAACTCATAAAAACCAAGTTGACAACTGTTCAAAGATTGGAGATGTCCAAGGATTACACCAATGAAGGAGCTGCTTTGAAGAAAGTCTTAAAAGCAGACATGGATAATATTCGGGCGACCATCGAAGAAATAGATTATGAAGTGTTTCAAAAAGTAATCAATTGCATATTTAATGCAAAAAGAATCTACATCATTGGTTTGAGAAGCTCTACTGCCCTAGCGGAATATTTAGGCTTTTATTTGAATTTGATTCTTGACAATGTAAGGGTAGTTACGTCCGGAGTCAGTGATGTGTTTGAGCAACTGCTGAGGGTAGGAAAAGATGATTTGGTCATCGGCATAAGCTTTCCCCGGTATTCTTCCACGACACTAGATGCTTTGTTATATACGAAGGAACAAGGAGCCTTGGTTGTAGGGATCACAGACAGTCAAGTATCTCCTATCGCATCCATAGCAGATTACACCTTAACTGCCAGAAGCAATATGGCATCTTTTGTTGATTCACTGGTTGCACCTTTAAGTTTGATCAACGCTTTGGTTGTTGCTGTTGGAATGCGGGAAAAAGATGAAATCAGTAGTACCTTCAACAAGCTGGAAAGCATATGGGAAAAACATCATATATACAATAACAAAAATAAACCCTAGACTTGATAAACTACGAAATGATCCCTAGTTTTAACTTGTAGACAACCCCTTGAGATTTGGCTTCCTACTCAGACCTGCGCCGCTTTTCTAAATAAAAAAATGAGGAAAAAAGCGGCTTGCTGATTCGCGACGAAGCCTAAATCTCAAGGGGTTCTTACTTATCCCATTACTTTTTCTACAGACTGAAACTACGGAATGATCCGTAGTTTATTTCTATGTGATCCCACTGGCATATCGAATGAAATTCGAAAAGATTGCGTTTTATCTTGTGAGAATATGGGGAAAATGTATATAAAGATTCTTGTTTTGTCCATTTAATGATATAATAAATATGTTATGCAAAGGGGGGAATTGATGCACATGACAAAACTATATTTGATCCGGCATGGTGAAACTGCGTGGAATGCCGCATCGAGGGCTCAAGGATCTCAAAATATTGCCTTGAGCGAAAATGGCAGAATGCAGGCAAAATTACTTGCAAATCGCATGAAAAATTATCCTATAGATCATATTTACAGCAGCGATTTAGACAGAGCCTACGAGACTGCAAAAATTATGGCCGAACCCTTGGGGCTGCCAGTAGAAAAAATAGAAGGATTTCGGGAAATGTGTTTTGGAGAATGGGAAGGGTTGACCCATCATGAAATCCAATCCAAATATGATGAACATTACAGTGTATGGCGAAGCAAACCCCATGAAGCCTATATTCCCGGGGGAGAGAAGTTGATTGATGTTCAAAAAAGAGGTCTTAGGGCCTTGCATCAGCTTGTAGAAACCCATAAGGATGAAAACATTGCAGTAATTTCCCATGGTGTTGCTATAAAAGCAATTTTATTAGGGTTGATGGATATAGATCTTTCTTATTTTTATAGAATCAGACAAGACAATACATGCATCAATCTCGTTGAATTTACGGATTACGGGCCTGTCATTGTCACTTTAAACGATACCTCTCATATTGAAAGTATGAAACCATAGAAGGTGATGGACCAATGGAAAAGATTGTTGTTATCGGCGGCGGTGCTGCCGGTATGATTGCGGCCGGTACTGCCGCATCCAGGGGAAAAAAAGTAATCTTATTAGAAAAAAACGACAGACTGGGAAAAAAGATTTATATTACGGGAAAAGGCAGATGCAATGTAACCAACACGGGTGATATTGAGGATCTCCTCAATCATGTTACGGAAAATAAAAACTTTTTGTATAGTGCATTCTATAGTTTTTCCAATGATGACATCATCCGTCTGTTGCATCAATATGGGACGCAAACAAAAGTAGAAAGGGGAAATCGTGTATTTCCTCTATCGGATAAATCCAGTGATGTCATCAAAGCCTTAACAAAATATATGGAATCCAATCAAGTGGAGATCAAGCTAAATACCGAAGTAAAGGATATCATCGTAAACAACGGTGCCATTGCAGGAGTTGTATTGCAAGATCATAGGATTCTTTCTTGTGACAAGGTGGTCATTGCAACAGGCGGTCTGTCTTATCCTTCCACAGGGGCCACAGGAGATGGATATCGTTTTGCGGAGAAAACAGGCCATGCTGTTACTCCTCTAAGACCCGCTTTAGTCCCTTTAGAAATTGAAGAAGAGTGGGTAAAGGATTTACAGGGCCTGTCTCTGAAAAATGTTCGTCTGAAGGCTTATATAAACAACAAGGAAATTCATACCGAATTCGGTGAAATGCTCTTTACTCATTTTGGTATTTCCGGCCCCATTGTATTATCTATGAGCAATTATATCCATAAATTCCTCGAAAAGGATAAAGTTCTACTGACACTGAACATGAAACCAGCATTAGATGAAGATACTTTGCATAAGAGGGTGCAGAGGGATTTTGAAAAGTATTCTAGAAAACAATTGAAAAACGCATTAGATGATTTGCTTCCCAGCAAAATGATTCCTGTGATTGTCCGCTTATCCCAGATTCCTCCGGAAAAATTTGTACATCAAATAACAAAGGAAGAAAGAAAAAGATTAATTTCTTTGTTGACGGACTTAAAGATGCATGTCCTTCAGACAAGACCTATCAAAGAAGCCATTATTACATCCGGCGGTGTCAGTGTAAAAGAAATTCATCCGTCCACGATGGAATCTAAAAAAGTTTCCGGATTATACTTTGCAGGTGAAGTGATCGATGTGGCAGCTTTGACCGGAGGCTACAATTTGCAAATTGCTTTTTCAACGGGGTATTTGGCAGGAATCAATGTATAAGGTTAGGAGGAATCCTTGGAGGTGGTTGGATGTCAACAAATGTAAATCATACGGTCAAGAAAATAGAAAAGCTATTTTTTTATTTGGCCATCGTAAGCTTTTTTTTGCTTCTCATATTTCAAATCCTTCATATTGCCAATGACCGTTTAATTCCTTTGAATGATAAATCACTTCGAAAGGATAACATCTATAGTACAAAACCTGTTTTTTCTGCAGCTATGCTCACGTTGCAAATTGATGGCGACAAGGACAACCCTTCCCTAAGTGTTTTTGTGAATGGGGAAGAGTACGGCAGGTTCATCCACAATAAAATTGATCTTATTGTAAGGGATGGAGATGTAATTTCCATCAAAGCACCCCATATTTCCAGACCGCTGAAGATACAGGTATTGAATACAACCAAAAATTTGATAACCCCTCGGATCAATGATGCATTGATGATAAAAAAAGACTGGAATCATCTATGGACAATCCGGTTAGACACTGATTTTTAAAAGTATGAAAGTGGAGGATTTAAAGGATGAATTTGAAGAACATCAGTATAGCAATCGATGGCCCGGCTGGAGCAGGCAAAAGTACAATCGCAAAGCTGATTGCAAAGGCCATCCATTTTACATATATCGATACCGGTGCAATGTATCGGGCGATTACTTTAAAAATTTTGCAGGAGCATATTGATTGGAAAGACGAGATACAGCTCAAAAAACTTCTGGATCATACAAAAATTGATATCATTCAAGGCAACGTTTTTTTAGACAATCGGTTGGTTACAGAGGAATTACGAAGTCCAATGATCAATCGTTGTGTTTCAGATGTAGCAAAAATACCGTTAATTCGTGAAAAAATGGTAGAGCTTCAGAGAAAAATTGCCTCCGATAAAAATGTGATTATGGACGGGAGAGATATCGGAACCACTGTGCTTCCGAATGCCACATATAAATTTTTTGTTACTGCCTCCTTGGAGGAAAGGGCAAAAAGAAGGTACAATGAATTACAAGAGAAAGGTTTTCCTCAGTCTTTGGAAGAAGTAAAGCTAGAAATCCAACAAAGGGACAAAATCGATTCTGAAAGAAAAGTTTCCCCCCTACGGAAGCATGAGGACGCTATTTTCATCGACACAACAGGTATGACCGTAGAAGAAGTAATCGACAAGATATTATCTTATATAAAAATAGCATAATTCCCACAGCTTCCTATAAATTTGCATCAAATTGTATGGTCTGTACAAATTCATAGATTGGAAAGGCAGGAATTTCATCATACGATGTAGAATTTAAATAAAACCCCAGATAGGAGGTATACTAATATTGGAAATCATCATCGCAAAGAAAGCAGGTTTTTGCTTTGGCGTAAAAGAAGCCATGAATAAAGCTTTTGCTGCAGCCAATCAAATAAAAGATCGGCCTATCTATACCTATGGTCCTCTGATACATAATTCGCAAACAATCGATAAATTAGAGTCCATGGGCATCCGATCTATAGAGGATATTGAAAAACATCCCAATAGCACTATCATTGTCCGATCCCATGGCGTTCCTCTATCTTTCTATGATCTGGCTGATCGATATGGTATTGAAATCATTGATGCCACCTGTCCCTTTGTCAGAAAGGTGCAAAAAATAGCCCGGGAATATTATTTGAAGGGATATGCCATCGTAATTGTGGGTGATCCAAACCATCCGGAAGTTATTGGCATTCACGGCTGGTGTGAAAATAAGGCATCTATTGTACAAAGGGAGGAGGACATAGACCAGCTTCCCCATCATGATAAAGTTTGCGTGGTCGCCCAAACAACCATTACTCAGGAATTATGGGATGCAATCACAAAAAAACTCGAAGAAAAGGCCAAAATCCTAGAAAAATTTAATACCATCTGCATTGCCACAAAGGATCGGCAAACGTCCTGTGCTGAACTGGCAAAAGCGGTTGATGCTATGATCGTTATTGGTGGTCATCACAGTTCCAATACACAAAAGCTTGTTCAAATCAGCAAAAAGTATTGCAAAAATACTTTTGCCATAGAAACTGTTGAAGAATTGCCAATGGAGGAAATAAAAAATTTGAATAAAATTGGAATAACAGCCGGAGCTTCTACACCGGACTGGATCATTAAGGAGGTTATTGATAAAATGAGCAACACAGATCAACACAACAATGAAATGATGCATATGATGGAGGAAATTGAAAATTCCTTGAAAGTGCCCCGCAGAGGTCAAACCGTAAAGGGCAAGGTAATCCATGTGACGGACAATGAGATCATGGTAAATATAGGTTACAAATCCGATGGGATTATCCCTAAAGAAGAAATTTCCAATGACCCTTCTGTGAATCCTCAAGATATTGTAAAGGAAGGGGATGAAATAGAAGTATATGTGTTAAAAACGGACGATGGAGAAGGCAACCTGCTTTTATCGAAAAAAAGGATTGATGCGGTAAAGGGATTGGAAAACCTGGAACAAGCCTATCGTGATGGACAAATCCTAACAGTGAGAGTCGTGGAGGTTGTTAAAGGTGGCGTCATTGCCGTATATAAAGAAATCCGAGGGTTTATCCCGGCTTCTCAGCTGTCCGACAGTTATGTGGAAGATATGCAAACCTTTATAGGAAAAACATTGGATGTAAAGATCATCGATTTCAATAAGAGTAAGAAAAAAGTTGTTTTCTCCCGCAGGGTAGTCATACAAGAAGAAAACGAGAGAAAGAGAAAGCTCTTATGGCAAAATATTGACAAAGGCAGCGTTATCGAAGGTGAAGTAAAAAGAATTACGAATTTTGGTGTCTTTGTAGACATCGGGGGCATCGACGGATTGATTCATATCTCTGATCTTTCATGGGGAAGAGTGAACCATCCCAAGGAAGTAGTGCAGATTGGAGATAAAGTAAAGGTAAAAGTCATTGATTTGGATCAAGATAAAAATAAAGTATCATTAAGCTTGAAATTAATGACGCCGGAGCCATGGACCACCGTGGAGGAAAAATATCATGTGGGTGACATTGTTTCAGGAAAAGTTGTAAGACTCGCTGATTTCGGCGCCTTTGTGGAACTTGAACCTGGTTTGGACGGATTGGTGCATATATCTCAAATTTCCGACAAACATATTGCCAAGCCTTCTCAAGAGGTACATGTGGGTCAAAATGTATTAGTAAAAATACTAGAAGTGAATAGAGAGGCGAAACGCATCAGTTTGAGCATCAAAGAAGCAAATGCAGAAACATTAAATGAACAAGTGGTGTTGCCGCAAAATGATGAACCGGTTACCATCGGAGAGATTTTAGAAGAAAGAACTCTTCCGCTGGAAGATTAATCGAAGGATTTGTTGATATATAACCAAAGGAATAGGAAAACCAAACTTTTCCTATTCTTTTTTCTTGCATAATAATTCTAATTTTGCAAACAATAAAATTGACCTCACATAATACGTTGAGACCCCCTTTACATTCTTTAGACTGTGAAATTTCACGGTCTTTTTTTTTATCTTGGTTTATGCTAAAATAGTAATTATTATTGGTAAATTTTGCAGTTGAAAAGCTCTTAATACCATCAAAATAAATTTTATTTAAAGGGGACTCCATATGCAGAATTACGAAAGATTTAAAGAACAAATTTATCGAAAAACAGGGATTAATCTTTCATGTTACAAAGAAAGACAAATGAAGAGGAGAATAGATTCTCTCATCAAGAGAAATAATTTTGATACCTATGATGACTATTTTCAAGCCATCAGCAGAGATAAAGCCTTATTCGATGAGTTCATCAATTATTTGACCATTAATGTTTCTGAATTCTACAGAAATGCCAATCAATGGGATATTTTAAAGAATGATATTTTTCCCGAACTGCTGAAACACTCAAAACATCTGAAGATATGGAGCGCTGCATGTTCCACAGGTGAAGAGCCTTATTCCCTCGTTTTGGTCTTAAGTCAACTGCTTCCACTGAATTCTATTAAAGTATTGGCGACAGACATTGATAAGGAAGCCATCAATAAAGCCCAAATCGGAATCTACTCTGCCAAAAGTATTGAAAATATCCCCAAGGATTTGGCACATAAATACTTTGTAAAAATCGGCGATTCCTATAAGATATCTGACGATATTAAAAAATGTGTGGAGTTTAAACAACATAATCTTTTAAGCGACAAATATCCGGATCAATGTGATTTAATTGTATGCCGAAATGTAATGATCTATTTCACAGAAGAAGCAAAAGAAGAAATGTACAGAAAATTTCACGATGCATTAAAGGATCATGGAGTATTATTTGTAGGCAGTACGGAACAAATCATTTTGCCTAATCGTTATAATTTGACAGCATTAAAAACCTTCTTCTATAAAAAAAGCCGATGAACAAAAGTATATAACCTTTTTACATAAAAAAATAAACAATGATCGGTATTCGACAGGGAATCGATCATTGTTTATTTTTGTTTTTTTGTTATATATTTTTGCGCATTTCACATATATGCGTAGAATAATGACCGAATTTGCTATGAAAAGTTTTGATTCAAGAGAGGATTTAGAGAATACAATAAAGAATTAAATAGAAACAAGGGAGGGGTGTAAGTGATTGATATAGATAGAGAAAAACATTATTCCATCGCTGAGGTAAGCAAAATTACCGGTTATGACAAACATGTATTAAGATTTTACGAAAATGAGTTTAATTTTCAAATACCAAGGACAAGCTCCAATCGCAGATATTATACATACAAAGAAATTGAAAAGCTCTTATACCTGAGGGAACTTCAAAATAAAGGACTGACCAATAAACAAATCAAACTGATTTTTGAATCTCCGGAAATATTCATTCGCCCCAACGCAGAAACGGCATTAGCTGCAAAGGAAAATATGCCTGCTGCCCAAGAAAGCACCACCTTTTATCCGAATATCGTGAATGAATTATGCCAGAGGATCAACGAAGCTATTCACTTTAGCCTGCATACGCAGCTTGCAGAGGCAAAATCAGAGATTATTCATCATTTTGATGAAGTTATGAACAAAACCGAACAGGAGGATGGGCAAGTTTATAGAAAGGAAAAGGATATTTTAATTTGTGAAAATGCACGATTAAAAATGAAACTCAAAGAAAAATCTTATGAAGTAGCTGAACTAAAGGAAAAAATTAAGAGATTAAATCATCAAAATCAGCCTTTTTGGAAGAGGATATTTTCTTTTAAAAAAGACATGGCATTATAATGGATGCCATGTCTTCGTTTTTAGACCAACCCTTGAGATTTGGCTTCCTGCTCAGACCTGCGCCCCATTTCTCCAGTCACCAGCTGCCAGTTAGCGGTTAGCAGTTGGCAGTAAGCTGTCAAAAGCTATTAACAATCATTCACTGTCAGCTATAAACTATAAGCTATTCGCCAGCAGCTAGGGCTATTGGCGAAGAAGCCGAAATCCCAAGGATTGTTTGTACAATCATCTTCATTCCCCAATGCAATTATTAGAAAATTTATTGTATACAATTGACAAGTTTGTATACTGGTATTATAATATGTATATATACTATTTTGCAGACAATAGGGGGAATTGAACATGAGAGAGCACAATCACAATGTGGAAGTAATGAATAATTTGAAAGAGTGTGGAATGATTACCTGTATTCATTGTATCGGCGGATACTGCAGCAACACCATCGGATGTGAATTGTACGAGAGACATTTGAAGCAAGAAGATTAATAGGAATGATAACGGCAAATAAAAATAACAAAGTCTTCCATTGGAAGATGTAAAGGAAGACTTTGTTGAAACCCATGACGGAAATTATGACTTATACACAATTTATAAAAGTACATTATTTCCTATGTGTTATAAAAGCTTCCGATTTGTTTGATCGAAAGCTTTTTTTTATTTACTTTTTCTTAGGATATTTTTCTAAAGCTGTCTTTAAAATTTCCATAGATTTTCTTAAATCATGCTCATTTAGAATATATGCGATTCTGGCTTCATCTTTTCCTAATCCCGGCGTTGCATAGAAACCTTCTGCAGGAGCCAGCATGACGGTTTCTCCATTTAAATCAAAATCTTTTAGCAGCCAAATCACAAACTCTTCTGCATCTTCCACAGGAAGTTTTGCAATCACATAAAATGCCCCTGTAGGTTTCTCACAGATGACACCGGGGATAGAAGTAAGCCCTTCATATACAATATCCCTTCTCTTTTGATATTCTTCCAGCACTGCTTTAAAATAATCATCGGAAACTTTGTATAGTTCAACAGCCCCAATTTGATCTAAGGTTGGGCAGCATAGCCTGCCTTGACACAGTTTCAGAATTTGCTTCATCAATTCTTTGTTCTTGCTTAAAATAGCGCCAATTCTTGCCCCACAGGCACTAAATCTCTTAGAAACGCTGTCTACAATAATCACACGGTCCTCAATTTCTTTTATGTTGCCGAAGCTTATATATTCAAGATTATCGTAAACGAATTCTCTATATACCTCATCGGCAATCACGAAAAGATTATGTTTTTTGGCAATATCTGCAATCAAGTTTACTTCTTCTTTTGTATAAACAACCCCAGTAGGATTGCCCGGGTTTGAAAGAAGAATTGCCCTTGTTCTCGGAGTAATCACCTTTTCGATTGTTTCCCTAGACGGCAGATGGAAGCCTTCCGATGCATAGGTAGTCACTGGGACAACGTTTACTCCTACGGCTGCCCCAAATCCGTTATAATTTGTGTAGAACGGCTCGGGAACAATAACTTCATCTCCATCGTCAGCCACTGCGATTAGGGCAAATAACAGGGCTTCGCTACCGCCATTGGTAATTAAGACTTCATCCTTTTCAAAGGTCATATTGTATTTTTTATAGTATGTAATTAATGCATCAATGAGTTCAGGAATTCCTTGAGAAAATGTATATGCCAGCACCTTCTCATCGAATTTTCTGACTGCATTCATAAAGTTTTCCGGCGTCTCAATATCCGGTTGTCCGATATTCAGATGATAAACTTTTTTGCCTTGTTTCTTTGCATTTTCAGCAAAAGGAACTAATTTTCGAATCGGTGATTCCTGCATGGCCACGATTCTTTTCGAAAAGTTCATGGAAACTACCCCCTACTTTTTAAATGTTATAAAAATTACATCTTTATCATACCACAAAACATTATAATTATGTAGTATATTTGTATTCAAAGTTGTGAATTATTTATCATGTGTTTTTCTTGGATTTTTCCCTTTTTTTTAGTATTTTGACGAGAATTAGCAATATATTTTTTTGTTATTTTGACATACTATTGTTAAGAGGTGATAGTATATGGCAAAAAATAAAAGTATCGTGCCGGAAGCAAGAGTTGCCCTAGATTCCTTTAAAGAAGAAATTGCTCGTGAATTGGGCCTCGAGAATTTTACCTATGCGGGCTATGTAGGCGGCAATATGGTTAGGAAAATGATAGAAACTGCTGAAAAAGAACTGGCTGAAAAGAATAGGCAATAAAATAGTCCTGATTTATCAGGATTATTTTATTGCCTATTCTCTTTATGATGTATACACCAATAAATAAATATTTGATATAATAAAGCTTGTATGATGGCAGAATAATAGTAAAAAACCTTTCTAAGGAGGAATTATTTTGAGCAAGCGAAAGCAAGTTGAAGTATCTACAGATGATTTATTAAAACAACAAATTTATATAAATGAAATACGTCAAGAAAGTGATGAATACTATGCTTCCACTGGAAGAAAAAAAACCTACCATATCGTTACCTACGGCTGTCAGATGAATGAGCATGATTCTGAGAAACTGGCGGGCATGTTGGACAAAATGGGCTATGAAGAAACCAATTGCCTTGAAAAAACAGATTTAGTCATTTATAACACCTGTTGCGTAAGAGAAAATGCCGAATTGAAAGTCTATGGCAATTTGGGACAACTCAAACCGTTAAAAAAAGAAAACCCTGATATGGTCATTGCCGTATGCGGTTGCATGATGCAGCAGGCCCATGTAGTAGAAGAGATAAAAAGAAAATATAGCCATGTAGATTTGGTATTCGGTACCCATAACCTGCATAATTTTCCACAGCTCTTAGCCAACTGCAAACAATCGGACAGCATGCTGGTAGAGATATGGGATGAAGAAGGGAAGGTTGTAGAAGGCATTCCTGTAATCAGAAAGTTTGGCCTAAAATCTTTTGTCAATATCATGTACGGATGCAATAATTTTTGCACATATTGCATTGTCCCCTATACACGGGGCAGGGAAAGAAGCAGAAAACCGGAAGATATTATTCGTGAAATAAAAGAACTGGTAGCAACGGGAACAAAAGAGGTAACTCTATTGGGGCAAAATGTAAACTCTTACGGAAAGACCCTGGACGAAGTTATAGAATTTGCAGATCTTTTGTATAAAATCAATGAAATCGATGGCTTAAAAAGAATACGTTTTATGACATCCCACCCGAAAGATTTATCTCCCCGTCTCATCGAAGCCATGAGAGATTGTGAGAATATCTGCGAACATATTCATTTGCCTGTCCAAGCAGGCAGCAGTCGTATTCTGAAGAAAATGAACCGGCATTATACGAAGGAACAGTATTTGGATCTAGTATATAAATTAAAATCTGAAATTCCCGGCATCACTATTACTACAGATTTCATCGTAGGGTTTCCCGGAGAAACAGAGGAAGATTTTTTAGAAACATTAGATCTAGTAAAAAAAGTTGAGTATGATGCGGCCTTTACATTCTTATACTCTATCCGTGAAGGCACACCGGCCGCAAAGTACGAAGATCAAATTCCAGAGGAAGTAAAACATGCCCGTTTCAACAGGCTTTTGGAAGTATTGAATGCAATCGTAGGAAGAAAGAACGCCCAACTGAAAGACACTATCGTGGAAGTACTGGTAGAAGGGGAAAGTAAAACCGACAGCAGCAAGTTAATGGGTAGAACAAGAACCAATAAGCTAGTGAACTTTTCAGGCCCCAAGGATACGATAGGGCAACTGGTTCAGGTAAGAATTACGGAGCCAAAAACCTTTAGCTTGAACGGCATTTATATAAAACCATAGGTTAGTGGTTAGCAGTTAGCAGTAAGCCGTCAGAAACTATTCACAACCATGAACTATAAGCTATTGGCCAGGAACCATTGACGATGAAGGCGAAATCTCAGGGCTTTATGAACATTGAACATCGTATTGCTTTGTCTTCAGTCTGAAACCAAGGTTGCCCTTGGTTTTATAGGGTTTATGGTATAATAAAAATATAGAAATACGATTCTAAAAATCAATCTATACTTTTTTGAGGAAAAAATTTTTGTGCAGTAAGCACCTTGTTGCCAGTTAGCAGCCATCCGGTGTCAGTACTGGTAACTGGCAACTGGTAGCTGTTCCAGAAATATAGCTTTTGCACAGATTGAATTCTAAAGTTGCAAGCCTATAGCATCACATGATTAGGGGGAGAAAGAATCAATGGAAAATCTAACTCCAATGATGAGACAATATCTAGATTTAAAAGAGCTATACAAAGACTGCATATTATTTTTTCGCCTGGGGGATTTTTATGAAATGTTTTTCGAGGATGCAATCACTGCATCAAAGGAGTTAGAAATTACCTTGACGGGTAGAGATTGCGGTCTTAAAGAAAGAGCGCCCATGTGCGGCGTTCCTTATCATTCTGCCGACAGCTATATTGCAAAACTCATTGACAGAGGGTATAAGGTGGCCATATGTGAGCAAATTGAAGATCCTTCCGCAGCCAAGGGAATTGTGAAAAGGGATGTGGTAAGAATCATTACCCCCGGTACTGTCATCGATCCCCATTTGCTGCAGGAAAAAGAAAATAATTATATTATGGCCATATACTGTAGCAAGGAAGGAATTGGCGTCTCCTTTGGAGATATATCCACAGGAGAAATGAGAACTACAGAATTTTTCGGCCCCAAAGCACCATGCAGCTTGCTTGATGAGATCGCTAAAATTAGTCCCAGGGAAATCATCTTCAACAGTCTTACATATTTGGATCATCCACTGGAATCTGAAATAGTAGCCGTTGTCAATACAAATCTGTATCTTTTCGATGCATGGGCTTTTGAAAAAGATTATGCCCAAAAAAAAATCAAGGATCATTTCCATCTTCTTGCCTTGGACGGATTAGGCCTGGCAGACAAGGAACTCAGCGTTGCAGCCACAGGAGCTCTTCTGGAATATTTGCAACAGACGCAAAAGAATAGTTTAAAGCATATCCATCAGGTACGTTATTATACCATAGAGCAATTTATGATCCTCGACAAATTTACCCGGAGGAATCTGGAACTGACGGAAACCATAAGGGATAAAAGCAAAAAAGGGTCCTTGCTTTGGGTAATGGACAAGACCAATACGGCCATGGGGGCCAGGATGTTAAGAAGGTGGATAGAAGAACCCTTGCAAGATGTAGCGTCCATTCAATCAAGATTGGATGCAGTAGAAGAATTAAAGGTAAATTTATTAGCCCGGGAAGACTTAAAGGAACTGCTGGGTCAAGTATATGATTTGGAACGTTTAGTTGCCAGAATATCCTATGGCAATGCCAACGGCAGGGATTTAATTTCATTAAAACTTTCTCTTGAAGTCCTGCCTGAGATTAGGAAAATCTTAAGCAATTTAAGCACTTCCAGATTAAAAAATATATTGGATCATATAGATCCTTTGGAGGAAGTTAGAAATCTAATTGATGAGGCGATTGTCGATGATCCCCCCCTTACCATCAAAGAAGGAGGGATCATCAAGGATTCATACCATCCTGAAATAGCATCGCTGCGAGAGGCAATCACCAACGGAAAATCATGGATTGCTAGCCTTGAAAGCAAAGAACGGCAGCTAACGGGTATTAAATCCTTAAAGATCAGTTATAATAAGGTGTTTGGTTATTTTATTGAAGTTACCAAATCCAATCTCAGTGCTGTTCCCCAACATTATATGCGGAAGCAAACCTTGGCAAATGCAGAGAGGTATATTACACCCGAGCTGAAGGAAGTGGAATCCAGAATTTTAGGCGCAGAAGAGAAGATAGTTGAGCTTGAATATCAGGTTTTTATTCAGATTAGGGAGGAAATCGGAAAGCATACAAAGAAGATTCAAGATACCGCCACGGCTTTGGCTGCACTGGACGTTCTTGTTTCCTTTGCTGAAATCAGCGATAAATTCGGCTATACAAAGCCCGTCATCACAGAAAAGGAGGAGATTCATATCATCAACGGCCGACATCCTGTGGTGGAAAGAACCATGCCTTTGGGTATGTTTGTAGCCAACGATACATTGCTGGATTGTAATGAAAACCGCTTTGCCATCATCACAGGACCCAATATGGCGGGAAAGTCCACTTACATGCGGCAGGTTGCCCTGATCGTTCTTATGGCACAAATAGGTTGTTTTGTTCCTGCGGACAAAGCTGCCATAGGAATCGTGGATCGAATATTTACCCGGGTAGGTGCTTCCGATGACCTTTCCCAGGGCCAAAGCACATTTATGGTAGAAATGAGCGAACTGGCAAATATCCTGAACAATGCCACAAGAAAAAGCTTGATTATTCTCGATGAAATCGGACGGGGAACCAGCACTTATGATGGCCTAAGTATTGCCTGGGCTGTCGTGGAGCATATCAGCAATTATGAAAATATCGGTGCGCGGACGCTCTTTGCCACCCATTATCACGAACTGACGGAACTGGAAGGTATATTGGATGGTGTAAAGAATTATTGCATTTCTGTGAAGGAACACGGAGATGATATTATTTTTCTGCGTAAAATTATACGGGGTGGAGCAGACCAGAGTTACGGAATCCAAGTTGCAAAGCTGGCCGGGATTTCCGAAACAGTTATCCACCGAGCAAAGCAAATTCTTGAAGATTTGGAAGCCCATGATATCAATCGGTCAAAACCAACCCTATGGAAAAAAAAGCATCCGGAAAAAAACAGTCAAGAGCAACAGTTGGATCTGTTTACTTATCAGTATGAAGGTGTTATCAATGCACTGAAAAAAGTCGATATTATGAATATGACACCCATGGAAGCCATGAATTGTTTGTATAAGCTGATCAATATGATGAAAAATTGAAGGTGAAGCCTATGATAAATCCTATTATGAGGTTAGACCAACTGACTGCCAATAAAATTGCCGCAGGCGAAGTGGTAGACAGGCCTGCATCTGTTGTGAAAGAATTGGTAGAAAACTCCATTGATGCCCAGGCTACATCCATCATTGTAGAAATAAAAGATGGAGGAAAAACATATATTCGCGTTACCGATAATGGCACTGGCATCAACGAATCGGATATTGAACTGGCCTTTGAAAGGCATGCCACTAGTAAGATCAGGAATATTGAGGATCTGGATGCTATCCTGTCCTTAGGCTTTAGGGGTGAAGCCCTTGCCAGCATTTCAGCCGTTGCACAGATTGAACTCATGACAAAGACAGAGGAGATGGAAACCGGGGTATATCTTGAAGTCCACGGTGGGAAAATTATATCCCATAAAAAAATCGGCACTTCCAGAGGAACAACCATGATTGTAAAAAATTTATTTTTTAATACTCCTGCCCGCTTAAAATTCATGAAATCACAGACAACGGAAACAGGCTATATCAGTGATATTTTAAACAAACTGGCCATGGCTCACCCCAATATAGCCATGCGCTTTATCAATAATGGCAATATTGTTTTTACCACCCCCGGTTCGGGAAACGTTATACACAACATCACCAATATTTATGGAAAAGAATTGGGAAAAAGTATGTATCATGTAAAAAAAGAATACCAGCATATTGTATTGGAGGCCTTTATTTCAAAGCCTTCTATCCATAGAGGTAATAGACAACTGCAAGCCTTTTTTGTAAACGGACGATATGTGAAAAGTACCCTATTGCAAAATTGCGTAGAAGAGGCTTATAAAACCCTTCTTCCAATCAACAAATATCCTATCTGCTTTTTATACTTATGGATTCCCCCTGAATCCATCGATGTAAATATTCATCCTGCAAAAATGGAAATAAAATTCAGCAATGAAGAATTGTTGAAACAATTTATGATAAAATCTATTAAGGAAGCATTATACAGGCAAAATTTAATTCCTGAAATATCCTTTGAAAAAAAGGAACACAAGGAAACTCTCCCCAGCATTCCTATGGATATGCCACCCATAGAAAATGCCGATGCCAGCCCTCCTGCAGCAGTAAAAGAAGTCATGACATCTATCGCATATCATGAGGATAATTTGCCTGTTTATACAAATAATAATGGAAGGAAAGATTTGGCTGTTCATAGACAAGAAGAACAAATACGAGTGCCTGACTTCCAGCATCAAGTTTCACCTGCGTCTGTCTCTGCATCCAATGGAATCAATCCCATGGAAATCAGGATTATCGGCCAGATTTTTCATACTTATTTCATCGGTGAAAATGGTCAACATATGTTTTTGATTGATCAACATGCAGCCCATGAAAGAATCTTATACGAGTGGATGTCCGAAAAGTTTAAAAATCATGCCGTAGCCATGCAGCAATTGCTGGTCCCCATGGTCATAGAATTTTCTTTTGGTGAGTGGTCATGCATTAAAGAAAATATGGAGTTTTTTCATCGGCTTGGTTTTCAGATTGAAGAGTTTGGGCAGCATTCCATTTTGATTCGTGCCGTTCCCATGGTCATGGGGGAACCGGAAGCAAAAAGCTTTTTTATGGAGGTTGTGGATCATCTTGGGAAGGATGTGGAACATCCTTCGGATTTCAAAATGGATCGAATTATTTCTATGGCATGTAAAGAAGCGATAAAAGCAAAGGATAAACTGGATATCATAGAAATAAATGAAGTGATGAAACAATTGAGTCGCCTTGAAAATCCTTTTACCTGTCCCCATGGACGACCTATTATCATTTCCATGTCAAAGTATGAAATTGAGAAAAAATTTAAAAGGGTATAAAGGAGGAAAAGTATGGGGAAACCTCTTTTAGTCATTGTAGGCCCTACGGCCGTCGGCAAAACGGAAACCTCTATTGCCGTTGCCAAAAAACTAAATGGGGAAATCATATCTGCCGATTCCATACAGGTTTACAAACATATGGATATCGGAAGTGCAAAACCAACCCTGGCAGAACGGGAAGGTATTCCCCATTATCTAATGGATGAAATAGATCCAAGGGAAAATTTTTCCGTAGCTGAATTCCAAAGCAAGGCAAAGGAATATATCCGCATGATTCATGAAAAAAATAAACTTCCCATCATTGTGGGAGGCACAGGCTTATATGTAAATGCCATTTTGTATCAAATGGATTTTACAGGTACTGCATCCAATTGGGCCCTAAGAAAAAAACTGGAACAGGAAGCGGCCATGTACGGAAATGAATTTTTGCATGACAAACTCAAGGAAATCGATCCCAATGCCGCTGCAAGAATTCATCCGAATAATGTGAAAAGGGTTATCCGTGCCCTGGAGGTATATTACGAAGGGGGAGAAAGAGTTCACGATTTTCAGAATACATTTGTAGAAAATCCTGAATATGATTATGTCCTCATCGGATTAAATCGAGATAGAAAAGAACTGTATGAGCGAATCAACAAGAGGGTAGATCTTCTCATTGAAAATGGCCTTGTGGAAGAAGTAAAATATCTGATGAATTTGGGTTTGGATGAAGAAAATATTTCCATGAAAGGATTAGGCTACAAAGAAATCATCGGGTACTTAAAAGGCAAATACAGCTTTGATGAGGCCGTGGAAATATTAAAAAGAGATACCCGACGCTATGCAAAACGTCAACTAACCTGGTTCAGAAGATATGAAAAGATTCGGTGGTTTGATATAGGCCATTATATATCCAAAGATGCCTTCGTGGAGGATATTGTAAAATATGTTGAAGGAAAATTAAACTTGGTATAGAATATTCTAGTAATTAGACATTTGATTATCTAGGAGGGGTATTGATGAAAAATGCAATCAATCTGCAAGACGTTTTTTTAAATCAAGTAAGAAAGGAACATGTTCATATAACAATATATTTGGTCAATGGTTTTCAAATCAAGGGAATGGTAAAAGGATTTGACAGCTATACCATTGTATTGGAGAGCGAGGGGAAACAACACCTCATCTATAAACATGCCATTTCTACAATTACGCCTTTAAAATCAGTGAATTTTGTCACCGCCAGCAAAAAACAAGATCAAGATGAAGAATAACAAAAAAAGTTTAAAAAAGGACGACATTTTGTCGTCCTTTTTTAAACTTTTTTTGCCTTTGATGCATATGATGTTATAGCAACCATTTTTGAGGTGATAGCATTGAGAGCAGGAAACAGGCATGGAGAATTGGAAGAAATATTATTGAGACTGGAGAAGGGGAAAATCTCCACGGAAGATGCCATAGAAAAAATAACTGTCCAAGCGCCTATATCATACAATGAGATAAATCACAGGGAAAGTCTGGAAGAATTGATCAAGGAACTGGATCGCATGATCGGACTGGAAAAAGTAAAAAAGCTGGTGAAAGAAATTTATGCCTACATAGAAATTCAGAAAAAACGTAAAGAAGAGGGATTGATCGCCGAGCCCCTGGTAATGCATATGATCTTTAAAGGTAACCCCGGTACCGGCAAAACAACGGTAGCTCGTTTGTTGGGCAAAATTTTTTGGAAGATGGGTATCTTAGAAAAAGGTCATTTGGTTGAAGTAGAAAGGGCTGATCTGGTAGGAGAATATATTGGACATACAGCAATAAAGGTTCGGGAACAAATCAAAAAATCCTTGGGCGGTATTTTATTTATAGACGAAGCTTATTCTTTGGCAAGGGGAGGCGAGAAGGATTTCGGAAAAGAGGCAATTGATGCTTTGGTAAAGGGAATGGAGGATTATAAAGAAAATTTAATCCTTATCCTCGCCGGCTATCAGGAAGAAATGGATTGCTTTCTAAAGAGCAATCCGGGTTTAAAATCACGTTTTCCAATCCATATCGATTTCCCCGATTATGAATTGGACGAACTTATACGAATCGCAGAAAGCATAGTAGAAAAAAGACAATATAAACTTTCCATATCAGCAAAAGCAAAACTGTCCAAGCTCATCACACAAAAAAGAATGGAAGATCATGTCCTCAGTGGAAATGCCCGCCTCGTCCGAAATCTTATCGAAAGGGCTATCCGCAAACAGGCCGTTAGGCTGCAAAAAACCGGCAGCTTTTCAAGGGAAGATTTGCTCACTATTAAAGGAGAAGACATTGCAGAGGGGGATGTTTAATGAAAAAATGCCTTATTGTGGGAAAGCCAAATGTGGGAAAGACATTATTTTTGATTCGTTTCGGAGAATACCTGGGGTTACAGAATATAAAAATAAATCATATGGATAGCAGTGGTAGAATTCAACAAAGACAATATACCATAGAAAGCGCAAAAAAAGCTTTATCCTCCAGTGAACCTTTCCAAACGGAAAGTTTGCAATCTATAGAATTAGAAATTCCTATACTGAAGGGAAAAAAGAAAGTAGAAATCATCGACAGCAGCGGTCTGATTGACGGAATTCATCAAAATGTCATAATCAGAAGGGGCATGGCTCAAACCTTAAGCGCCATGAAAGAAAGCGATATCATTTTGCATATGATCGACATATCCAGTTATGGAACCCATCATCTCATCAACGGATTGGGAAAAACCGATTATCAGTTGGCCCAGTATGGCCTGCGAAAGGAAGGATATGTCATTTTGGCCAATAAAACAGATCTCCTTGAAAGCAAATCAAAAATTATTCAATTGCAGAAAGAGTTTCCACAACATTATGTTATACCTGTATCTGCATTGACAGGACAGGGTTTTGATGAGGTGAAGACATATGTTAGCCGCCGAATATAGTGTTCTTCATAAAATCATCGCCTCCCTATTGGTAGGTTTTTCTATTAAACTGATGGATGATTATATTGATGAAGAGAAAGAAATGCAATCCTCCCACAGCCTCGTAAAGCAAATGGGAAAAGGCACTCTCCCTTATGCCATGATACTGACCGCTTTGGCGGCGGGTTTCCATGGGGAATATGCAGTGACCCTCACCAGTGCCTGTTATATTGTAGGCATGTTTCATCACTTGAATACAAAGCTCCTTTCCGGGCTGCGCAGTTACCAAGAGAGTTTATTGGTGATGCTGATCAATGTATATTTCTTTTCATTTCAGGCCATATTTTCTTCCATCATCATTATTTTATTGATTCAAATCGCAGATGATATTTTAGATGTAGAATGGGACAGAAAATATGGTTTTAAAAACTATGCCAATCAATTTGGAAAAGGGGAAGCAATCATTGTCACTTTGATTCTTGGCGTCATTTCCATCATGTTCTATTTGAGCAAATTTCTGATCGTTGTTTCCTCTGCCATATGGATCGAATGGGCATATAAAAAAATCCATCGATAGTCTTTCCGGAGCAGTGATTTTTTATGGGAAGGGGGGATTTCCCGTGATATATGGATATTTTATAGTGATCGGGTTAGTGATATTTTTGTGTGCCTATGGTCTCGGACGCAGAATCGGCATCAAAGAAGGCTTTGCGAAGGGAATTCATTATGCTCCCATCGCTTTTAGGGAAGAAGCATACAAAACCAACCGCTGCCCTGTATGCAATAAGTTCAATTGATAATCCCATGGTAATATGTTAAAATACAAAAGAATGAAAATTGGAAGGTGATCATATGCTCAATCATACAAAAGACTTGCTGAAAAATACCTTTGCAATACAAGATAAAATTATTCAAATTGGCCTGGAAACGGAGGAAGAGATCCGAAAGGAATTGAAACGGGTTGAAGATATTCGAGAATACAATCAATATAAGGTGCTTTCTGCCATGCAGGAATGCAGGGTGAGCGATATGCATTTTCATTGGCATACCGGCTATGGTTATAACGATCCCGGTAGGGAAGCCGTGGAACGGGTATATGCGAAATTATTTAAAACGGAAGATGCCATTGTACGTCCCACCATCGTTTCAGGAACCCATGCCCTTACCTTATGCTTAACGGGTATATTAAGGCCGGGAGATGAATTGATTTCTGCCACGGGAAAACCCTACGACACCCTAGAGGAAGTCATTGGAATCCGCGGGGAAAAAAACAACGGATCCTTAAAAGACTTTGGCATCACATATAAGCAAATTGATTTCACAGAGAACGGGGACGTGGACTTGATCCGGTTGAAAAACGCCATTACAGCCAAAACGAAAATGGTATTTATTCAAAGATCCACAGGATACAGTTGGAGAAAGGCTTTAGCCATTGGTCACATCAAAGAAATCGTGGACACCGTGAAATCCGTCAACCCATCCATTGTTTGCATGGTAGATAACTGTTATGGAGAATTTTTAGAAATGTTGGAACCTACAGAGGTAGGTGCAGATATCATGGCCGGTTCCCTGATCAAAAATCCGGGCGGGGGGCTTGCACTCACAGGGGGTTACATCGTAGGAAAAGAAGAACTGATACGGCTTGTTTCTTATCGTTTGACTTCTCCCGGCGTGGGGAAAGAAGTGGGATTAACCTTCGGCATGACAAGGAGTATGCTGCAAGGACTGTTCATGGCACCCCATGTGGTAGGTGAAGCAATTAAAGGAGCTATTTTTTGCGCTAGGCTCTTTGAAAAATTAGGTTATGAGGTTTCTCCAAAATATAACGATATCAGAAGTGATATCATTCAATCAATTAAATTAGGAGATGCCGCATCGGTCATTGCATTTTGTCAGGGAATACAGGCCGCAGCTCCTGTAGATTCCTTTGTAAAGCCGGAGCCTTGGGACATGCCCGGATATGATTGCCCCGTAATTATGGCAGCAGGTGCTTTTGTACAAGGATCATCCATTGAATTGAGCGCCGATGCTCCCATAAAAGCACCCTATATCGTATATTACCAGGGAGGGCTAACCTACGAACATGCCAAAATTGGCGCTTTAAAGGCCTTGCAGTTCCTAGCAGCTGCCAATTGCATAGGATTCGATACAGTTTAAAATAAAGACTTCACCATCATATGGGATATTGCCATAAAAGTTAACATAATAATATTACGTTAACAAAATTATAGAAAAAGTACCTGAACATGAAATCAGGTACTTTTTTGACTCCCCATAAATTTAATTATAGCTTCCGAAAGACACCTTTCACCGATCCCAAGATTTTCACATGAGATACCAGAATAGGATTCATATGAGAATTTTCCGGCTGCAGGCGAATGTGGTCCTTTTCTTTATAAAATCTCTTCACCGTAGCTTCATCTTCAATCAACGCAACCACAATTTCTCCATTTTTAGCAGTTTCCTGTTGCTTGACAAGGACATAATCTCCGTCGAGGATACCGGCTTCGACCATACTTTCTCCCTTTATTTTCAACATAAAATAATTGCTGTTATCTACAAAATCTATGGGTACAGGAAAAGTATCCTCAATGTTTTCTACAGCCAAAATAGGCTGGCCGGCGGTAACCTTTCCTACAATAGGGATTTCCACAATTTCTTTTTTGCTAATCAAGTTGCTGCCATCACTATCCAAAAGCTCAATGGCCCTTGGCTTCGTCGGATCCCTTCGAATGTATCCGTTTTTTTCCAGCTTCGCCAGATGCCCGTGTACCGTCGATGTTGATTTTAAACCTACGGCTTCGCAGATTTCTCTGACAGAAGGGGGATAGCCTTTTGTATATACCTCGCGTTTTATATAATCAAGTATTTTTTGCTGTTGTTCTGTTATATCATAAACCATGGATAGCACCTCACTGCGTTTTTTTTCATTATAACATAGTTTTTGAAAAATATCAAACATTTGTTCGTTATTTTTCAAAAAAGTGTTTACTTTGAACATCTGTTCTGCTAAAATAAGAATAAGAACATTTGTTTGGGAGGTTGTGAAAATGAAAAAGTCCAAGCTTTATATTGCTGATAAAGGGAGATTTGCATTATTTATGATTGTTATGACGATAATTTTTACCTCAAGCATGAATCTTGTTTTCCGAACGGATATTGCAGAAGGAGCAGTGGAGCCGCAATATGATGAAATATGTATTAAACCGGGTGATACTCTTTGGGCCTTAGCGAAAAAATATACGCCTAATCACAAGGATGTACGGGAAACGATCTATGAAATTACTCAAATCAACAACCTGAAAACATCGGATATTTTTCCTAATCAAGTCATAAAAATACCCATACATGAATGACCCTTTTTACTTACATATCGATCTATTTATTTTTATCGTATTCCTCCAACCATTCAAAGTTATTTACAATTTCCCTTTTCACATTCTTCTTATGGGCAGCATACAATTGTGTTGTGGTTACATTGTCATGATCTAAGAGATTTTGTACATCATAAATTGAAAAACCATACTGTATTAAAGAAGTAGCTGCCGTTGCCCTCAGCTTATGGGGGCTATAGCCATTTTCCTTTGTAGTGCCCAGTGCAATGGAAGTATATTTTTTCACCAGCTCCCGGATGGCTTTTTCAGTCATCCTTGTCTTTTGTAAGGAAAGGAAAAGGGCATCCTTATGTTCCTCGGGAATCAAGTCCTCGGAAGGTCGTTCTTTTTCAATATAATCCTGAATGACTTTTTCAACGGATTTGTTTAAAGGCATACTGACTTCCTTCCCCCGTTTACGGTATATCTTGAAATCACCCCTGCCAAAGTTGAATGAACTTACATTTAGCTGCTGCAATTCTTTCAGCCTTAAACCATAGGTAACAAATAACATCAATATGGCCTTATCCCTTAATTTCGTCTTTTCCCAGTAGGCCAATTCTTTTTCTGTGAGACCATCACCATTTTCAACGGCATCCAACATTCTTGCCACCTCGTCAATTTCCAAACGTTTTATGGCATCGGGCTGAGGCTTGGGAAGCCTTATGGGATTAAAACCGTCGGTGATATTCTCCTGAATTAATTCATCCCTGTATAAAAATTTGAATAAAACAGCCAGGGAAGATTTTTTTCGAGCCAAAGATCTGTTGTGATTTTCCATTATAGTAACGGCATTTTCCTTCTCCACGGTATAGCGAGTACAATATTCGCCTAAAAAACGGTTTACGTCCCGGGCTTTTATCCGGTTAAATTCCTCCAAGGTAATCTCTTTCACCACTTCGGCCTTTGTAATTATTTTTTCGTTTACAAGGTACTTGCAAAAGAAATAAATATCTTGCAAATAGGCAAGTCTTGTTGTCAGGGCTACACCAGATTTCAAATATAAAAAGAAGTCCTTCATAAAATCAGGCAAAGCATTTTCCAGTTCTATGCAGCTTTCTATGATTTCGTTTTCCTTTTGTACAATATTGTCGGGTCTGTCGGATTTATTATGTATCCTGATCATTTTTTTAGCCATCATATCACTCCCAATATCAACATGGTGATGAAGCATAAAAGATATCTTTTCAAGCAAAAGTATACTTTGAATTTTCTCCTCTGTCAAATTTGCCTTAATCAACAAATTGATCATCTGTGATGAAAATAAAAACATATATGCATCCCATGGTGCACCATGAACATCTTATAAAAATAATTCAGGATTGTGAGACTACTTGTGAACACATGACTACCCATTTAAAACATAGACAATTAGCGTTTATAAATCTTATTTTAGAATATGTTAGGGTTCACGCACCCTACTTTGCATTGTATAATCAAATTATAAAATTTGGAATAAGTGTTGACAACTCCCAATAAAATATATAATATGTAATTGTGTATTAAAAAATATTATTTTATATTTTTATTATGTCATAATACAATAAAAATATTTTAAATTATTATCTGAAAAATATATATGTATGATTTACTTTTATTCAACGCTACATATGATACCCAGACATATTCCAAAATCTCTGTCCCAATACAAGTAGTAAGATCTGCCGGGATGAATTGCAGTACATTGAGGAAAACCTTTAAGGTTTAAGGCTGAAAGCCTTGAAATAAAAGGGGTTGCAAATTTTGTAACTGCTTAATAGTAACATATGAAAGGAGGGTAATGATATGTTCATAAGGGGTACAGGGTAATAAATTATCACAAGGAGTTTGGGATCAATTGTGTTTAATTTAAAAAACTAGGGGGAATGAAATTCAAATATCATAAACTTAACAAAACTCTATAATTAATAAGGAGATGGAAATTATGAATCTAAAAGTTAAAAAGGTGGTTATTACTTCATCAGCATTAGCAAATCATATTTCAAAATCACATGGCCATTAAATTGATAAGAGAGGTAACCTTTTGGCGTTACCTCTCTAGCTTATTCATATTATGCAGGAGGCTATAAATTAATATGATAAAGAGTCTACATAATGATGAAAGAAAATGGTATAACATATTTAACTCATATTATAATTTAAAAATAAGAGAGTTGTATAAAAAGGAAATAAAGTATCCTTTTAATCCAATATATGTTGGTTTGAAAATAACTGAGAAATGTAATCAACGTTGTAAACACTGCTGGTCAGGGAAGTCATCGTTTGAACCATCATATGAGCAAATAGAAAAAGCTATACAAAAGATTAAGAGTTTTGATATTTATCATTTTACAATAACTGGTGGGGAACCTTTCTTAAGAGAAGATTGTTTTGATATTATTGAACTAGCTAAGAGAAATTTCCCGGTTGTTGAGGTTTTTACTAATGCAGAGTTATTAACAAGTAAGGACATCGATAAATTGTCTTTAATACTAGGGAAAGATGATTTTCTTCAAGTTAGCTTAGATGGTTTAGAGCAAACATATAAAGCCCAAAGGGGTGTTGATGGCTATGAGAAGGTTATAAAAAATGTAGAATTGCTAATTAAGAAAGGGATTAATGTAAGAGTTCACATGACTGTTAGCAAGTATAATGAGTCAGATATTTTTCCAGTATATAAAAAATGTTTATTATTAGACTGTCATACATTTTCTATCACATTTGTATACCCTCTTCGCAAAGGTTGTATTATAAGAGATGAAACTTCATTTGATATATATGAACAATCAATAAAAAATATTAGTAATCATCATAATGCAGGAAATTACAAAATGTTTATTAGACCATTTGTTCCAATTGAGATACAGAGTAAATATGCTAGGTATAAAGTTAACAAAGATTTTATATTTTTTAATGAAAATATTTTGCATTGGGTTATTGATGCAAACGGAGAAATTTATAATTTTATGGATCATATCAAACACAAAGATTTAAGGATTGGAAATATATATAATGATGATATAGAAACTATAAAAAAAACAAATTTAAATGTCCAAAGGAAGATTTTATTTAGAAATTTGAATAATGAAAAATGTTCTAAATGTAGTTTACTAGATAGTTGTCATGGGGGAAACTATATTGATAACTATCCTGACATGAATAAACCAGACAGGAGGTGTAAAGCAGATGTATAATGGTATATATGAAAAACAAAAGTATTTAAATAATATTGATAATTATATGAACGAGTGCAGAAAGAAACAACCATTTGATATAAATTATTATATATATAATCGTTTGAAAGAAGAAAAAAAAATCGAAAAAACTATATTACCATTAAAGATAGGATTGAAAATCACCAATTATTGTTATTTTAATTGTTCTTATTGCTTTTCAAAAAAAGGTAAAAACTACATGACATTAGAAACAGTTCAAAATGTTATAAATAATTTGGAACAATATCCATATATTATATATTTAACGGGAGGAGAACCTTTTTTAAATCCTCAAGTATTTGATATGATTGATTATTTGTATGATAAAAATATACTAATAAAAATACATACATCTGGTGTAATACAAAATAAAGAATTAATTTCACAATTAACGCATAGAAAAGAGAAGATTGATACTATCCAGATTAGTATAGATTCAATAGTTAATTTTGAACAACTTCGTCCATCACATTTTGATAATCCTGTAAAAATTATAAGAAATTTTATAAGTGAGTTTAATAATAGAGAAAAAATTCATGTTAATTGTGTTTTATCTAAATTGAATATTAATGATGTATATAGTGTTATAGATTTTTGTTATGAAGAAAAAATATCATTTTTAAGATTATCAACTATTTTTACTAAAGACAATAAATTAAAACTTAAAGATTTAGAAAATGTTTATTATTACTCTAAAATAATTGACTATGCTCGAAAGAAAAATATTATTTTGCTAAGTGATCCTATATGCCACCCTTGGTCAGTAAAAATGCTGAATGGTTTACATGATAATAAGCCTCTTTTTTGTCCAGCACAAAAGACAGAATTAGAAATAGATCCAGAAGGAAATGTTTATCCTTGTCCATTTTTATATGACGATTTACATAAAATGGGCAATGTTAATAATATGTCAATTTCTGAAATTTGGGAAAAAGGTAAAGTTGAATTAAATAGCACTATATGGACAAAAAATGATATTTGCAGAGACTGCACTAATTTGGAGAATTGCGGTGGGGGATGTTATGCTAACGCATATTTACATAAACAAAATTATGATCCGAGGTGTTGTAAGGTTGAAAAAGAATAGCAGGGATTGTCTTTTAACTTAAGGGCATAGCGAACAAGCCATCTTGCGGTGGCCTAAAAATTGAATATGTAGACAAAATTAAGGTTATTCTGTAGCTGACTTAATTCTATAACCTTGGAATCTTGCTAATTGTAGCGCCTGCTCCACAGTAATCTCACGCGCAGCAAGAAGAACGTCAGATTTCCTATAAAGTTCAGCATTTTTTTAAAGCCATAGGGACTCCTTGCTGAACTGAGAAGTTCCAAAAAATTATAGGGAGATACGGCATTGACTGAACGCCTAGAATTTAAACGAAATTGTTTAAACAAAGATAAGGTTACATGCTCGAAGACATACTTATTTGTGCTTGAAAAGGCGGACTACACATATATAAATGCAGTCACTCTGTAAACAGAGTAGCCCACTCACCTCCCCGTGGTTTGTAGTATACCGAAATCCCTATGACTAATAATAAAAAAATAATCGCTCAAAGCCAACCCTTTTTCATTACGTTTTGTGCCTTGAGCGAAGCGAAAGGAATGATTATATAAATGAAAGAAATTAGCAATAGAGTATTTTATAGATTTGAGCCCAATTTAGAAGAAAATGGTTTGTTAATAGTTTTTTTTAGGGATACTGAAGAAATATATGAAATGACAGAGCCTTATTACTTATTTTTAAAATGTCTTGAGAAAAATATGGATAGAGAAGAACAAGTAATATTTTTTAATAAAAAGTATCCCAATTTACATGTTTCTGAAATTGAAGAAAACTTAATGGTTATCGAAAAAGATCTTAAGGAGTTAGGGGTTATTGTATGATTAAATTAAAAAATGTCATAAAAATATATAAAAATATACCAGTGCTAAATGTGAAGGAATTGACAATAGAGGATAAAACAATAAATTGTTTCATAGGAAGCAATGGAGCGGGGAAGTCTACCCTTATATTTATTATATGTGGTTTTGTTTATCAAACAAAAGGGGAAATTTTAATTGATGGATTTTCCAATAAAAGCAGCTATATGCGAAAAAACAGCCATATTGTATTAGAAAGTGGAAAAGGTTTTTATGAATACTTAACAGCCAAAGAAAACATACAGTATATGTTGGGAATTAATAAAATAAAGTATAAAACTAAAGAAGAAGAATTACAGCGTTATATTGATGATTTTGAGTTTCGTGAACACATAGATAAAAAAGTCAGTGAGCTATCACAGGGGAACAGGCAGAAGCTTTCGTTGATACTTGCTATACTATTAAGGCCTAAGTATCTTGCCATGGACGAGCCAACCAATGGTTTGGATGAGAATGCAAAAAGAGTGTTATTTAAAAAGCTTTGTGAATTGAGAGAAAATGGTAGCACCATATTAATAACTACCCATGATTCTGATTTAATAAAGCATGATTTTTTTCAAATATATGAAATGAATAAAGGTGAAATTATTAGTTTAAAGAAAGGAAATGAATATGCTACATAATTATTATATAGAATTACGAAGGAGTATATTAGAATTTAAAAACTTTAAAATTAATATTATATTTGCTAATTTAGGATATGTTATACTGTTTATGGGACTAATTGACTTCTTTGATAATGAAAGAAAAAGTCTGTTTTTTCTGCTTTTCACATGGTATTGGTCTTTGCATGGTTTAGATAGTACCGCTTTTATATTGGAAGATGAGATTGAATATAGGACTTTGTTCAACATTCTTTCAAGTAAAGTAAGTATTTTTTCAATTATTGCTATGAGAAATCTTATTCAGATATTTATGGACTTTATTAAAGGTTGCATTATCTTTATTATAATAGCAATAGTATTGAATATGTCACTGAATGTTTCTTTAAGTCAATTTTTTTTAATATTTATTTTTATCAGTACTACAACTATCATTATGTATCTGATTGGAGGAATAATCGGAAGCTTTGCTTTAGTGTATAAAAGGATAAGTTCACTTTCTGGAGTTTTGTATTATGTAATATTATTTTTCTCGGGTATTTTTTATGAAGTAAAAGTATTTTCAGTTTTATTTCCTTTTACAGTATTGAATAACATAATTATATCCATATTAAACAACAACAAAATTCCAATGGCTTTAGTTGTAATAATATGTTTGCAATCAATTGGTTACTTAAGTTTAATGTTCCTATCGTTTAAAATAAATTGTAGAAGATTATATCGGGAGGGCAAAATTCTTCATGTGTGATAGTTTTTTTTCTTTAGTTAAAATAGATTTAGTGAAAAAAATACAACAGAACAAAAATTATTTCATAGATTATTTTCTAAGTGAAGCAACAGATATTTTTTTTCTTTTGGGAATAATTTTTGTGGAATATAATACTAATCATAATAATGATCGAATTGTCTCAGATAAGTATTTTATTTTTAGAATATTCATGTGGTTCATTTTAACTGGAGTTATTGGAAAGATTATTTCAGAAGTAGAGCGTGAAATTCGTATGGATTATTTAAAAAATATTTTGCATCACAAATATTCGTTTGCTGATATTTTTCTTTCAAGAGTAATTTCAACCTGCATAGAAATTATATTTGTTGTACTGATTCCTGTATTATTAGTATTGTTTGCTGCAGGTATGCATTTTACATTGTTTTCATTTCAAACATTATTATATTTTATTCTAATTTTAGTTATAACGGTTTTCTTGTCCTATTTATTTCTGTTAGTCGTTCTTCATGTTAAGAGAATAATGGCTGCTCATGGGCTATTTTCAAACTATCTATTATTTTTTAGTGGATTAGTTTTTTTAGACAGTAAAAATAAGATTGGATTATTTAGACGTTTAAACTTTTTTTTATTTAACAATATTAATTTGTTGTATTTAAGCATTTTTTATATATTTATTATCATTCTTATTTTCGGAATTGTTTTTCTGCAAAAAAGGATTTCACTAAAGATTCACATGCTATGAAAGTAAGCGTCTGGATCTATGTCAATAGTTTGGACACAAATTTAAGTTTTTTATTTCAACTACCGCCACCCTTGACAAACTATTCATAAATGCACCCTGACTTTTACCCGAAGGCGATAAACTCAAAGCAAGCTATATACAGCCTTCGGAACAAGCTATTTTAGCATTTATTCATTAGTTTATCAAGGGCAAGCCCTACGGGTTGGCTAGTATTCCCTCAGGCTTAAAATCTAAAGCAAGCTATGCTGCTCTACACATATTCTCATATTGCTCTGGGGTCATATAATCAATTGATGAATGGATTCGTTTTCTATTATAAAACCCTCCCTCTATAATCTAACGAATTCTCTTAATTGCTTGCTTTTTCTTAGAATTTCACATTTCTCAAAACTTGCCACATGGATATAATGCTCATTTATGTATAAAACTGGATGGGCAAGGGTGACCTG
>NZ_LOEE01000022.1 GCF_001562415.1 Thermotalea metallivorans
AAGGGGTGTCCCTATGACAATGCCAGTATAGAAAGCTTTCATGCAATATTAAAGAAAGAATGTGTATACCTGAATACATTCATAGATCATGAACATGCAAAATCAGTATTATTTCAGTATATAGAAGGGTTTTATAATAGAAAACGAATCCATTCATCAATTGATTATATGACCCCAGAGCAATATGAGAATATGTGTAGAGCAGCATAGCTTGCTTTAGATTTTAAGCCTGAGGGAATACTAGCCAACCCGTAGGGCTTGCCCTTGATAAACTAATGAATAAATGCTAAAATAGCTTGTTCCGAAGGCTGTATATAGCTTGCTTTGAGTTTATCGCCTTCGGGTAAAAGCCAGGGTGCATTTATGAATAGTTTGTCAAGGGTGGCGGTAGTTGAAATAAAAAACTTAAATTTGTGTCCAAACTATTGACATAGATCCATTGCACTAATTTTAGCACATTATATGGATAAAAAAGTTGATACAAATGATAGGGTTTATCGATTTTCTCTGCAAGTATTTTATGATAGATTAAAATATTATTCAAATGATAAAAAATATAAAATAGATAATAAAATTGAGAAATTTTGTTATGAAAATTTAGAAGAAAACATAAAGGAAAAAGCAAAAAATATTAAGAAAAGAATATTTGAAAGATACACTACGATTACTTTTCCATGGAGTATCTTTGATATACAAGACCCTGAAATTAAAAAACATACGGATGCATTAACCTTCATTTTCGATACAGAGGAATTGATTTATACTTCCGTAACAGAAAATCTTACAATAACTCAAAAAGAAATTGAGGAGATAATCAGCTTGTATTTTTTGCTATACAGAAATCAAAACCTTATTGAGTCAACAAAATTTTTAATAACTGGTATTATGCTTAGAATGAGCTTAAAAGCCTTTAAAGATGCTAAAAAATATTACTTCAAAAACAATCAAGAAACATTATATATAGAATTGGAAAGCCTTGAAAATAAGGTAAGTTACTATGAAACAGAAAATAAAAAATTAAAACAAGAGATTGGAAGTTTTAAAAGCGAAAACGATAGATTAAGAAATGAATACAAAAAAAGTCTTGAAAAAAGAATTGTTGAAATGGAAAAAGAAATTGATGGGCTTAAACAAGAGCTGGAAGAATATAAAGAAAATGAAAAAGAATTATTTGCATTAAGAGAAACAATGTTTGACTTAGGAAGAAGAAATGAAAATGCAGCAGTATACAATGCAATTGATAAGGAAATAAAAATACCTCATGTAAAAGCCCTGATAGTTGGCGGACATGAAAATTGGAGAAAAAAACTACAGGAAGAATTGCCGGCTAGTTTTAAATTTCTTGATGGAAATAAAGAAAATTTTGATATTCACATACTTCATGATGTTGATTATGTGTTTTTATATACAGGTTACATGAATCATGGTACCTATTATAAAATCATGAACTATTGCAAAAAAAATAATATAACAATAGGATATATCAGCAGCACAGCAGTTGATTTAGTAAAATATGAATTAGTAAAAAAAATAAAGATCCAAAAGGATTGATTCCTTGGATCTTTTTTTGTTTTACAAATAATTCAAGAAATCTTTCTCTGATCTGAAGCTCTGCGTGGCTAAAGCCAGCAGGTTCTAACGTACTTTCCAACTTCTGTACTAACCCGAAAGTATAGTACCATTAATTGGCTTCCGTTAGACTTCCGCTACCAATTGTTCCTACGAACAAATTAGCGGTAGCATAGGCTCGCTTCAAAACCTTATAATATTAGACTTATATTATATTCTTTAACGCTTGACTTAATTCATAATTATTTAGCCTTTTAATTTCCCTATCGTGTAGAATTTTAAAATTCTCAAAATCTCGTATACATTCTTCTTGATTAATACTACTTAAATCATCATTGACGTGCTGTATTAAAAATGCACTATATAAATCTCTCTGTATTTTTATTCCGTCTAAGTCATTCCAGCGTTGACTTAATTTCTTTTTATTATACTCAAGATTTAGGTGATTATATTGACTTACTTTTACTTCTTTTGTGTTAACTTTTATAAGCGTTTCTCCAAGATATTTTAATTTATTGTCTAATATAGTTAATAATTTTGCAGGTGCTTTATTGGCTAAGCTTTTACCAAATCGTTTTTTTCCCTTAAATTTACCTTAATGGTACTAGAAAATCATAGTTTATAATGCTATAATAAAATCAAGGAAACAAATTTCAAAGAATCAAAGAATCTTGTATATTTTATTAGATAATAGAATATCATTGTATTAGGAGGACATTATTATGCTCAATTTAGCACTCAAATCATCTTTTTTGGAGAGTGATTTTATGGAATCAAAAAAAATTAGCGTTTCAGCTAAACGACAAATAACTATACCTATTGATTTCTATCAAAAATTAGGCATTGAAAAGGAAGTTGAATGTTTCTTAGAAGGAGATTGTTTAATAATTCGTGCTGTACGACCAACTGGTGGTGAATTTGCTACTGAAATCCTAGAAGATCTGATTAGCCAAGGATATGAAGGAAACGAGTTATTAGAAAGATTTAAAGAAATGAATAAAAAGGTTAGACCTGCTGTAGAAAAGCTTCTTGCCGAAGCCAATGCCGCTGCACAGAATTTACAGGGTACAGGTGATGTAAAAATGGCTGCAATTTTTGGCAAGGAGGATTAGCATTACATGTATAATATTGATTTTTTACCCCCTGCCGAGAAGTATTTCAAAAAGCTTAAAGACAAAAATTTGAAAAGGAAATTCCAAGAAGCAATAATGAAAATCAGAGAAAATCCCTATATTGGTGAAGCAAAAAGAGGGGATCTGGCCGGGATATACGGCTATGATGTATATTACAACAGGACCAATTATGAAATAGCCTATACCATCACAGAAGTAAATGGGAATATCATTATTGTTATAATGGCTGGAACCAGAGAAAATTTTTGGAATACTATCAAAAAATATATCAATAGCTAACCTACTAACAATTTCAAACAGTTTAAAAGATAGAGCTAAGTCCCGGTTAAAATTTAGAACTAACCTGACTTAGCTCTTTATTTTTTTAAAAAAACAGTTGAGTTGATACATGCATGATTACAGCATCTTTTTCCTCTATACTTCTGCAATAGTCTAGTATAGAATACAGTAATTTTTCCTTTAATTTTTTACTAAGCTGAATTTCAGTCCTTATAATTTTTGTAGTTTCATCATATGCTAGTCTGTCGATCTCATTTTTTTCTATTGTAATTTGCTCATAGTCAGAGATGCAACATAGGATCTTTTTGGCATGATCATCTACATTGGTTAAAAAGTAGAACATATACGGATATTCTTCAAAAACATTTGACATCCATTTTCTTATAGCTTCAATTTCATATATTTCCTTGTTTTCTTCTTCCCATCCGGAAAAAACGATCTTTATTTTTTGCCTTGCCTGTGTTTTAAGTTCTTTTAATTGTTGTATAATTTGTGTTATATATCTAATGTCATTTTTTTCGACTTCGTCTTGTGTTATGCAAATTTCAACAAACTTCCCGGTGGTTAATTCAATTTCTGGTATTTTTTCATCAAACATAATTTCCTCTCCTATCTCAATAGAAAAATATAAACATAAAGTATGCCGAATAGACCGACATACTTTATTGCAACTCTTGAATCATCTCTTTTTTAATGCAGTTATTTTGTGATAGAGTATATATTGCATTGCATAGCTCCCCTCTAAACAGGGATTCATCTGTTGTCAGCCAATATTTTTCTTTTTGATCTTGTATGCACCCTGATATTTCTTGCAAAGAATCTTCATCATGACATATTACTAAAACTTTTTCATTTTCTTCAATTTCAGTCTTTGGCAGTTGCCTTTTAATTTCAACTATGTCATGGGGATAATCTCTTACGCTTATAATCTTTATTTTCTTGATTTTTTCCCTATCTTTTGGGGTGCCTTCTCTTTTCAAAACATATTCCACTTCTGCTGTGAAGGGAAGCATTATATTATGCTTGATCTTTGCATGGGCTACATGAGTTAGCTTTATAAAAAATTGGTTAGCACTAAGCATCTTCAAAACCTGCCCTATGGTATATGAAGTATAAAAATTATGCTGATAGGGTTTATTCAGATCTTCTTGGCTTGCAATACCTGTTGTATATACAGGGAACGAATAATTTGTTTTTTTATTGATAATTGTATGCTTTACAAGATAGGAAGTTCGCACCAGATAATTGAGCCTATTTTTCAGGTTCAAGTTGCTTTTGCCAAACCAATAAGTAGTTAAATTGACCTGTACTCCCGTTAGAAATTTGCAAACATCTATAATCTTTGCAACCTGAATATCTCTTGTTTGGATATTATTCTCAACAATCTTCTTTAATCCCTGCCATCTGGGATCTATGATAGTATATTGAATCTCCCAATCTGCTCCACCTGCCAGCGGACTTTTCTTTTTTGTATCCATATTTTTCTCCCTTATTAGCCCACAACGGCTATAAGTTTTCCTCGAATATGTTTCTTTTCTGTATCTATTTCCCGGATCCTTAGTATTACTTTATTTCCTTCTTTGAGTTCTTTTCTTACTTTTTCTGATTTGGGCAGGGGTAAAAGAGCATAAATGTTTGATTCTAGCTGTGTAAATATTCCGTACTCTGCAACACCTGTTATAGTAGCAAGATATTCGCTTCCTATAACATATTTTTCCGTTACCTCATTCCAGCTATCTTCCAGCAGGGCTTTTAAACTTACTTTTAGCTTGTTTTTTTCTTTATCTGCTTCTAAGATTTTAACGTCAAAAACATCACCGACCTTCAAATGATCCCGTATGTCTTTAACATACCCATGGCTTATTTCACCGATAGGTAAAATTGTTTCGATTCCGCCTACGTTAATGATCGCAGAATATGGATTAATAGCTCTTACGATTGCAGTTCGTATGTCGCCTGCTTTAATATCTTTCCAAGTTATAGATGCTAGATGATTGATCGCTTCCTTTCGGGATAGTATTACAAGATTATTTTCTCTGTCTATTACCTTAACCTTAAAAATTACTGTTTGGCCAATGAGCTTTCTCATCTTTCTTGCCACATCTTGTTTTTTTCCTTCAAATCCGCTTTCTTGTTCAGGAATTAATCCTTTTATTCCTCCAGAAAAGCCTACTACTAAGCAATTTAGAATTTCTTGACCTAAACTGTGCTTTTCCATCCCTATAACAATTTCTTGTGCGATTTGCTTATTTTGATATGCAGCATATATGTCTTGCCAACTGTCTTGACCAAAAATCTTTTTTGCCTGTCCTGTATAACCTTCTCCATGAATTAAATTCATGATGTTTGTATCAGACATATATAATTCCTCCCTTTTTTATCATGTGTATTTTATTTATCAAAAAAATTTTCTTTATGCTTTTGAAATCCATACTGCCTTACCCAACAGCAGATTTTTTGAGGTTGTATTTCATATTCCTGCCCTATTTTTAGAATACTTTCACCCCGTAATTTTTTCTCAACAACAGATTTTTTAAATTCTCTGACCCATCTATTCAAAAGACTTGGGGATATGCCATGCTTTAGTCCCACTTTGATAGCACTTTCATTTCCGTTGACAACTTTTTTTATACAATCTAGCTTATATTCTAGGGTATATCTTTTTCTTTTTTTTACGACTTTCTTTTTCATTTTTTTCTCCCTTTCTAGTTCCCCGAATACTTTTTAAATCATATATCTTAGTTTTTTATCCAAACCATTCACTGTCTTCTTCTGTTTCTGTTTTTTTCGGGGGGGCAGGAGAAGGAGAATTGGCTGCCGGATGGACTGATGTTTTAGATGGTTTTTCATCTAGGCATTCACCTGCTTGTGTTTGGTTCTTGGTTTCGTCTTTTTTATCTTCTTGTGATTCAGGATTTTTGAGATTTTGTGAGTTTTCTATCGCTTTTTCCTCCTCTTTTACTTTGTTTTGTTCCTTGCTTTGTTTTTTACTGATAAAAACATACGGACTTTCAATTCTTTCTTCTTCTTTTTCTATTTCTATATTTTTTGTTAAGGAAGATGTTTCTACAGGTGTTTCAACTTGTTTTTCTTCTTTTGGCTGTTCAGAGCCTGCTACTTTTACAAATTTAATAGGTTGCTCTGGTTTTACAAGTTGCTCTACAGTAAAGACTGTTTCAGGAAGTTTATCATTGCTTTGTTCTTTAGTTGGATGGTCGCCTAGCTGTAATTCTTGCTTTTTTATGAGTTTTTGAAGCCATGTTTCTGCTTTTTCTATAACCTCTTTTTTAGCTTTCTTTATTTTTTCAAGCTTCTGTACCTTTTTTTCATCTTCTATAAATTCATCCGGAAGTTTGCTGTAATCCCCTAAACTTGTTATAATTTTTTCCGGCGGTTGGATTGCACCGTATGCCGTATATTTGACCAGGGCTTCTGCTTCCTTTTGCCATGATTGTAATTCCATGATTTCAGTATATGTATATCGGTTTTCTTCTTTTTCCGAAGCTCGATATGACTTAGGCAAAAGTGCCGGCATGGGAACTACTTGATTATACTGATATGTATATTGCTTTATGTTTTTTTTGTCGGCTCCAAACTCTTTTTCAAATATCTTTGCTTCGTCCGCTGGAAGGCCACCAAATATTATTTTTGTTTTGCAGTTTGTCAGAACAACTTGATCAAATAGCCTGTTTGTTTCTAGTTGCAATTGTGCAGTGGTTTGTACCGCTAGGTTGGTACTGCAACGATAGGATCTTCCTATTGCCAATAATCTTTCTAGGTCTGGATTTATATATCTTGGAGCTTCATCTACCCAGAGATAATGATACGGCCTTGTTTTTTCATTCCCGGGCCTTCTGAAAACTGCATTTTGCAAGTGATTCATAACAAATTGCCCAAATACATCTCCTAGTTTCCCTAGTGTTCCCATAGCTGTATTAACGATTAGGATTCCTCCTTCTTCTAGGTGCTTATCTAAATCTATATCGCTATTTCCTATTAATACTCTTTGCAGGTATCTGTTTTGTCCTATGTCCTCCAATTGTTGTCTTAATCCCAGAGCAAATTGATAGAATTTGTCTTTAAGCGTACCGAAAACCTCTGTTGTGAAGTATTCAACCAAATCATCATCCCCATATCGATTTCGGTAGGCATTCAGGTAACTCATCATATGTGATTCACTTCTTAAGGCCCTGATAACGTCAATGATATCGATTTTGTCGCCTAGAATTTTTTTTAAAAGAAGAATTGTGTTTCTTGCAGTTGTTTCTTGCACTTGTGCAAAGAAGGCTTCTTGTTTCCCAAACAGGTTTCTTAATACTGTACGGTTACTCTCTGCGATTATATCCGGATCTCCCTGCATAATGTTCAATTTATGAGTATTCGGATTTAAAGGATCTATGTATATATAGGGCAGGTCTAGGGTTTGACACATCTTTACCACATCTTCGCATAAATCCCCTTTTGGTTCTATTATAGATAGTCCAGCTTTATATTCTTGGGGATTAATCTCTTTTATGCTTTTTTCTTTTGCATCTAGGATTTTTTGTATTTTTTCTAATTTTTCTTCCAAACTAATGTTTCTGGCTTTAATTGCTTCTATTGCCCTATTGGCTTTTTCAGTTTCTTTTTTTATAAAATCCTCATATCTTTTCTTTTTTCTTTTTATGTCTAATAGGTCTTGCCAAATACAGGGCTTGATAATTTTTGATGTTTTACCGCTTCCATTAGGCCCAACGATTAACATGTGGCCAAAGCGATCTATCTCTGGTACGGTTACATATTCCCCTTTTGTTGTTGACTTTCCTAGGACGAGTTGCCCCATGGAAAACCCCCTTTCTTTATATTTCTATCATGTTATGCCTTGCAATTTGTGTGTATTTTAGCCAAGTTAAAAACAAAATAACTAACACAATATACATGAATATTTTATATGAGCCAATGGCTCCTTCAACTGTATAATTGATATAGCTATATGGGTTTGCAACTGTTTCTACATAGATAGGGGCGATTTTTCTGAAAATAAACTGAAAGAATGTATTATATATGCTTAGTATCATACCAAGGGCAGAAAGGACGTTAATCCACAGATACATCAAGTTATTTGAAACATTAAATATCCCCAAGCATATTAACAAGCAGGCGAACGCCAAGCTGTAAGATTGGATCTATGTCAATAGTTTGGACACAAATTTAAGTTTTTTATTTCAACTACCGCCACCCTTGACAAACTATTCATAAATGCACCCTGGCTTTTACCCGAAGGCGATAAACTCAAAGCAAGCTATATACAGCCTTCGGAACAAGCTATTTTAGCATTTATTCATTAGTTTATCAAGGGCAAGCCCTACGGGTTGGCTAGTATTCCCTCAGGCTTAAAATCTAAAGCAAGCTATGCTGCTCTACACATATTCTCATATTGCTCTGGGGTCATATAATCAATTGATGAATGGATTCGTTTTCTATTATAAAACCCTTCTATATACTGAAATAATACTGATTTTGCATGTTCATGATCTATGAATGTATTCAGGTATACACATTCTTTCTTTAATATTGCATGAAAGCTTTCTATACTGGCATTGTCATAGGGACACCCCTT
>NZ_LOEE01000023.1 GCF_001562415.1 Thermotalea metallivorans
TCATATCAGACGCCTCCTAGGGTGTTGGTTTGTCATAAGATTAGTATTCCTAGGATTTAGGTGTCTGATTTTGTTATTTTATGGAATTATTTTTAAATCACTACATTACTTGTAAAGTGGTGTTTTTCTTTTAATAGTTTATTATTTTTTTCAGAACCATCAATTTTTATTGAATCATTTAATGTATTTTCAATTTTAATAAAAGAACCATCTTCAAATCTATAATATCTTGTTTGATTTCCTTCCTCTGGGTTAAAAACATAAAAATCATCTGGAACAGCCTTTCTTTTTTCTGGATCATATACATCCCATAATTGATTATTTTCTAACTTTTCAATTAAAACTTCTTGTTTATCTTTTGGCACATTGTTTTCTTTCAAAAATTTAATTAGTTCTCCTTTTGTTGTGAATCCAGGAGCATATTGACTATTGTTATTGTCTGCAAAAGCATTATTTGGGAAAATAAAAAGAAACATTAAAATGATAAAACTTAACGAAACACTAATACCTTTTTTAATCTTATTCAATCAACTTTCGCACAAAGTTGATGTGCGATGAATATTGAAAAATCAATAGTTTTGGGCAATAAAAAAGTCCAAGAAGCCCCCTCTCTGTGATATAATAGAAGTGACAAAACCCCATTAAAATCA
>NZ_LOEE01000024.1 GCF_001562415.1 Thermotalea metallivorans
CCAAGACAGCCCTAGCCCCCATTATCATTCTGTGGGCCGGAGCGGGTATTCCCGGAATTATTGTCACAGCCATGACTGTATCGGTTATCGTGACAATCCTCGGAGTCTATGGGGGATTTAAAGAAGTAGATAATGTAGGATTATCTTGGGTTGGCGTCATTGTAGGAGAGTTCATGGTTTCCCAAGCCGGTATCGGATACCTTATCGTATACGGTGGCCAAGTATTTAAGCTTGATCTCGTAATGACCAGTGTCATTATCCTGGCCATCTTGGCTACGGTTATGTACCAAGGGGTTGCATACTTTGAAAAGAAAATGATGAAGTGGCGGTAAAAAGAAAATGCAGGCTTCCGTGGGAATTGGACCTGCATTTTTCTATCATCTTTCAAAAGCGTCTAGCATATCAGCATAGCCTTCCCTTACGCCCATGGTTGCATCCATATCCAATGGCTTGCTTAAGCCGTCAAGATAATTGTTTGCGGTGAATAATGGTCTAACAGCGTCTTCATTTTAGACTTTGCATTCACAAATTCCTTATATCTTAAGTCGGATAATCTGGAATTCCCATAGATCCTCCATCCCCTAACCTTGGTCAGCTTCAGTGACGGATGTCCGATAAAACCTATGACGTCCTTTAAAGGATAGCCTAAAAATACACCAATTTCATCGGGAATGTTACCTTCTTTCATCTTTTGAATGAGGCAATCTAAGTACAATTCCAGATTGTATCTTTCAGGATAACCTCTCTGCACAAGAAATTTTAAATTCCTGTGATCTTTCAGTACTGCATCCATAAGCATTGGATTATAAAACATCACCTTTACACTTTTCTTGTTATATTCAAAGATTTCATATGCAATCTTTTGACATTTGTTGAAAATCTCTTCAATTTTATGTAACTTTGCATGGGTATTGGCATCGCATAAAGGAAAGCTAAGCAATTCCGACGGCTTTACATGAAATAGCACGGGACCTAATATCTCCATAAGCCACTTTATGAATTCATCTGGACTATCCATGCAACAACTCGCATTTTTGCACATTGCTGTCATATGGCTACCTCCTCTGCCAATTGAAATTCTGTCTGGTACACAGTATATCTCAAATAATTGATAATAATTATCGCTATCATTAATGATATCATAACGGTTTTTTCTTGTAAATAAATTTCATTGATCCGACGGAAAGAAACTTTTTTCGACTATATGCTTATGATTCCGTTTCCTATTAAGATAAAAATTGTCCTGAATTAGCAAAGGATGAATAGCAGTTCGTGACATAACATCATATGATGTATTACAGGCCTATCATACGTACAACATATACCCCTTCAAAGAATGTAAAAAGGAGATGACCTTATGGTAATGGTGCCGAGAATTCCTCCCAGTTGCCCTAACGGATTTAATGAGAGATATGTGGTAAAGACAGGAGATGCAATGTACAAAATTGCCCGTTCGTATGGAATTGGCTTAAATATTTTGGTCAATGCCAATCCCCATATCCCTCATCCCAGTTTGATTGTTCCGGGCGACGTATTGTGTGTTCCTAAACGCAAATTTTCCTCCTTTTGCACCGTATTGGAACCTAGATTCCATGATCTTCCTTTCGCAATTGGTTCAGCCTTGGTAAGTAATAGTCCCAAGTTTGACAAAGCAGTCAGTATGATCGCTATCCTGCCCTCCTTTCAAGATTTAGGCAAGAATTACAAAGCATATCAAGCATATCTGATATATGCTACCAAAGAGGATAGCCGGGCAATCAGCAAATTACTTTATCCCGTACGCGATAACCCTTACACCTGGGCTACCACCATAGATCTTACTACTGATGATACAGCCGAAATGACTGCCGACGTAAAAATTATCATAAGCGCCACATTGTCCGATGCTCCTTCCCCACCTCCCGGAAATTTGGTCATCTTAGAAGGCATGCTGGAAAAAATAAAATAGAAATTAAAAAAGCTGAGAATTTTCTCTGAGATTCTCAGCTTTTCAATTAACCACGGCATGGAGTGACACTTATTTTCATATCACATATATTATATTAGAAATTCAAGACAAGGCTAAAAGCCTTCATCGAAAAATTACATACCACTGGCAAAGGAGGTGTTGAAAATGGCTGACAAGGCTTCAAAACCATCTGTTCTGGGTAACTTATTTGGATGCACTCCTGGTGAAGAATCCAGCTTATTGTTTTTCTTTTTACTGCTGGTAATTTTGTTCCAGGGCCCTTTGGGAGGATTATTTGGCACAGGAGATAGCTTATTGTTCTTCTTCCTCCTGTTAGTAATCTTGTTCTGCTATCCGCTGATTAGCAGTTGGTAAGGCGGTATTTGCTGACAACATTGGGAAATGGGAGATTTCCCATTTCCTTGTACATATTCTTGCACATTTTATTTGGATGGCTCTATTGCCATAATTTATGTTTTTTCTCCTCCATGAACATTCTTCTTATATGCTGGAATTCTATCCGATGGGGAGCTGACGAAGTTTTTATTTATAACCCATTCGATTGAACCACAGTCTTGTGTATTGCAATATCAAATTTATAAAAATTCCTATCAAAAAGAAAGGATAGGCATTTAAATTTCTCCCCTTAGGGGCTAATATAAAAAAAATACCTGCCAAATTGATTATAAAAGCAAGCAGCAAATGCCTTCTTGCGCTGCCCTTATCTTTCCTATGGATGTACCAAAACAGACAGATAACCAATCCTCCAAACAGAACGGATACATATACATTGATGAAATATGGCTGAAGCCATAGGGTTTCATAGGTATATTTTTTAAATAGCAAATATCGCATCACGCCCATTCTCTTATGAGACAAATATTCAAGCCCAATGATAGAAAAGAAAATAGTCCACTGCATCATTAAGATGAAAATATTTACCATCGCTTTTTTTGCATCTTTCTTCATTTTTCACAACCCCTATTCATTAGAAAAAAGACAATATACAGCATATTGTCTTTTTTCTGCATGATTTCCTATTTTTGTTTCGGTTCTCCTATTTCCACAGGGTTGGCTGGATCTGAACTCCACTCATACCATCCCCCATCATATAACGAAATATTTTTAAGCCCCATCACATCTGCATAAATTAAAACTTCTGCTGCTCTCCAACCCGTACCGCAATAAAAAGCCAGTCTCTGGTCAGGGGTAATGCCCCATTCTTGCCACATATTTATGATTTCTGAACCATTTCGCATGGTATTGTCTATATTTCTAAAATCCTCCAGATGATTTGGATCTGATCCTGCGTAACCCCAGACAGCACCTGCCGGACGTCCTTTGGCTTTTATGTAATCATACCCTGTGATTTTCCCTGTATATTCATCCCAGCTTCTTATATCTACAAGCTTGCTGCCGTTTGCATCTGCTAATATTTCCTTCGCTTGCGGCAAATCAATAATATAATCAGGATTGGCTGGTATAGTTGCTCCAAAAGAGTCTACAGAGGTTTTATCGTTGGCTTGGGTTTCCACATCATAACCTGCATTAACCCATGTGGCAAATCCACCGTTTAATACACGGACATCTTCCACACCCATATATTTTAATATAGCGGCTACCCGAAAGGCTGCCATAGAGTCGCTTCCATAGAGAACAACGGTGGTATCATAAGTAATTCCATTGAGCAAAGCAAATTTTTCCAAATTCTCTGGTGATTTTCGATTCCACAAGGGAGGTTCTTCTACTTCGTCGGTATTGATATGAACAGCTCCCGGTATATGCCCCTTTTTATAATCCTGAGATTCTTCGCCCCAGCTTACTTCAAAGATTCTATAAGGTTTTCCGTTATTTTGAGTTTGAATGAGGTCATTCACCCATACCGCCGGTACCAGCAGATGATAATTTTCATAACTTTCCATTGGCAATTCCTTACTGGCAGCCCATTCTTTCACGTCATACTTATATATATGCTTCATTCCTTTTGAAATCAGATAATCTGCCACTTCTACAGCATCTTTCCCGTTGGCGTCATAAAGGACGATATTTTTTTCAGGTGTAATTCCCTTTGTCTCTAAAATTTGTTGCAGCTTCTCTTCCCTATTCTCAATCTCAACCTTCAACCAGTTGGCAGAAAAATCTACTGCGCCTTTGATGCGGCCTCCTCGGGCAACTCCATCCAATGCCCATCCGTTAAAAGCATCATTCAGCCTTGTATCCACAATTACCCAATCCTTCTGTCCAATTTTGCTTTGCAAATCTTGGGTACTGATATCCTGAATCTCAGGTTGATCTTTCTTTCCCTTGACTGCCTCCTGGGTACTGCTTGTACATGCAGCAAACAACACTAGGCTGCTTAGTAAAAGTATGAAAAGCAAAGCTTTCTTCTTGATCATGTGCATAAAATATCTTCCCCCTATACGTTTTCTTTTACAACTTTAGATTATATGCCGGAAGATATCTTATGTAAAATCAAAAAAATCTATGATACTTATCCCAATCATAAATTGATGCTATGGATAATCTATTTTAAGCCTTTGCAAAATGGAACCCCCCTGATTTTTCAAGGGGGGTTTTGCAATAATTTCTCAGCGTCCTAAGCCAAAGCACCTTCTCCACCTAGGATAGCTCCCATATCTGCTTCCACATTGGATATAGGAGTAATATTGAAATGTTCCACCAGCACCTGGAGCACATTCGGTGAAATAAAGGCAGGCAAGGAGGGTCCAATATGTATGTTCTTGATATTTAATGAAAGCAATGTCAGCAAGATACATACTGCCTTTTGCTCATACCATGATAATATTAGAGAAAGGGGCAACTCATTCACGTCGCATTCAAAGGCTTTTGACAGTGCCAACGCTATTTGAATAGCAGAATAAGCATCATTGCATTGCCCTACATCCAGTAATCTTGGCAATTCTCCGATTGTACCAAAATCCTTTTTATTGAATCTGTATTTGCCGCATGCCAAAGTTAAGATAACCGTATCCTTCGGTGCCTTCTCCGCAAACTCGGTGTAATAATTTCTTCCCGGTTTTGCACCATCGCAACCGCCAATTAAGAAGAAATGTTTTATTGCACCGCTTTTCACTGCTTCGATCACTTTATCTGCCACACCTAGTACCGTATGATGTCCGAATCCCACCAAGATTTTCTTTTCTTCTTCATCTTCCTGCCAACCGCCAAGTTCCAAAGCCTTTTCAATTACCGGCGTAAAATCTTTCACCCCGTTTATTTCTTGCACGTGGGTTACCTCAGGAAATCCTACGATGCTGGAAGTAAATATTCTATCTTTATAGCTATCCCTTGGCTTTTGAAGACAGTTGGTTGTCATCAAAATAGCACCCGGAATACCGTCAAATTCTTTTTGCTGATCCTGCCATGCGCCCCCATAGTTCCCTACCAGATGAGGATATTTTTTTAGCTCGGGATATGCATGGGCAGGCAACATTTCTCCATGGGTATAGATATTGATTCCTTTTCCTTCTGTTTGCTCTAGCAACTGTTTTAAATCCTTTAAATCATGACCGGAAACTACAATGAAGGGTCCCTTTTTCTTCGTGAGCAGCACCTCCGTAGGTATAGGATGACCATAGGTTCCCGTATTAGCACTGTCAAGAAGTTCCATGCATTTGAAATTCACCCGGCCCAGCTCCATATTCAAAGCAATCAAATCATCCACCGTCAGGCTGTCATCAATGGTAGCAGCCAAGCCTTTATAAAAGAAATTGCTGACCGCATCATCCATTTTCCCTAAGACATAGGCATGATGTCCGTAAGCCCCCATTCCCTTCATACCATAGGTTAATAATTCCCTCAAGGATCTGATGTCTTCATTTAGATGCTCATCAGCCATAACACCTACTTTTTGTGCATCTTCCAACATTTTTTCCTTCGTTGCAGGAGGATTGTATGCTGCAGCTGCTGGAATTACATCTTCTGCCACTTCAGCCAGCTCTTTCAGATAAACTTTCACTTCTGCCGCCTTCCGAATATACGCTACAAACCGATCAGGATCAAAATTCACATTGGTAAGTGTAGAAAATATGGCATCCATTACAAACTGATGGGTACCCTGGTCAATCTTCTTCCCTTTTTCTAGGGCCTTTTGTCCGTAAAAGCCGATCCCCTTCAATACATATATGAGTAAATCTTGAAGCCCTGCTACCTCGGGGCTTTTGCCACATACGCCGAATTTTACACATCCCTTTCCGCCCAAAGTTTGTTCACACTGAAAACAAAACATTTGATGATCCATAAACAAATCATCCCCCTTTTTTATATATTCTTTGGTTAACTCATATAGATTTATACCAAATTTTTCTACTGTTAAACAAAATATGTTTTGAAAAACACACACACTTTTTAAAAAATATTTATAGCAGCTTTTATATCTTTTGTATATTCAGTAAATGAAATAAATTTTCATTTATCAAGCAAATAAAATTCAAGTTAAATTTTCAATGAAGAAACTGTAAAAATTTCTTTCCTTGCTTATCATCTCATCATATGTGGTAACCTTTTCCATGCATGGAAGTTTGCATATTTACCGTGGAACCGGCATGAATAGGAATAAATGCCATAAAAGAAAATTTCAAAGAAATCTTTTTCGTGACTTTTACCATCGAATCCGTTACAATATTTTTGTAATCTAAAATTATGGAGGACTAACTTTCATGGACCTTAAAATTATTTATTTATGCTTTTTTGGCTTTCTGGCACAATTTATCGATTCCATTGCCGGTGGCGGTGGACTTATTAGTATTCCCGCCCTTTTTGCCTTTGGCATTCCTCCTCACTTCGCTCTGGGTACCAACAAATTTGGTGCGATGTTCGGTACAGTTTCCAGCTCTATCGGCTTCATACAATCCAAAAACATCCACATCCCCCTGTTGAAGTACATGATTCCTTGCACCATCATAGGGGCAATATTGGGGGTAAATACAGTATTGATGATCGACCAAAAAATACTCAGCGGAATTATTTTGATACTTCTGGTAGTGGTTTGCTTATATACGGTTTTTAAAAAAGATTTGGGCAGCAAGGATCGCTTTTCAGGAATGAATACAAAGAATATCCTTATCGGCTGTACCATTGCTTTCGGGTTGGGTTTTTATGATGGTTTCTTTGGTCCCGGCACCGGTTCCTTTTTGATCTTTTCTTTTATTACCTTTTTAGGCTTTGACTTCCTGCTGAGCTGCGGCAATGGAAAAGTATTAAATGCCTTCAGCGGGATTGCATCCTTTATTGTGTTTGCGCTCCATGGAAAAGTCATCTATTCTGTGGGAATTCCGTTGGCCCTGTCCATGATCCTGGGAGCCATTGTGGGAACTAAGTTGGCTATTCGAAAGGGTGCTAAGCTCATTAAGCCTCTGTTTCTGATCGTATCCTTAGGCTTTATCATCAAACTGTCCCTCAATGTAATTCAATAAAATATTCTCAGAATCAATGAATCCCATCTTTCGATGGGATTCATTGATTCTGAGAAATCTCTGCCGTTTATTGAGGCACATAGGCTCCTTTGCTTTTCAAATAATTGAAAAGCCCCTCTCCATGTTCCTGTTCTTCTTTTTGGATATGATTTAATATCTGTCTTACATTTTTATCGGTGCATTCAAAAATGGTTGTATTGTAAGCAGAAGAAACATATTTTTCTGTCATCAGGGCATCCTTACATAGGGCCACATCGTTCTCATTGTAGGGAATACCTTGCGTAAAAGATTGCTGATTTTGCTGGCCTTGTTGCTGTCCCTGCTGCCCTCCCTGCTGTAATGCCATATTGGGCACCTGTCCTCCTAGGATTTGCTGAATAGTATTCAAGTGTTCCTGTTCCACACTGGCGTAATAGGTAAATAATTGTTTTAGCTGAGGATCTTGTGCTTCTTCGGCATACTTGGTGTATTTTTTGATGCACAGTTCTTCATGGCTTTTTTGATCCTCTAAAAGCATTCTCTCTTTTTGTGTTAAATTCATCATCTCGTTGCCACCTCCTGTGGTTATTCTTTCCATGAATACAAGAAGATATACATAATACAGATATAGGGTCATTCTAAAAAGGAAATTATGCTGGAAAAGCAAAGGTCCTCAAGGTTCTCTATGGTACACTTCATGGAAGAATAGAATATGATGGAAGTAGATTAGAAAAAAAAGGAGTGTGATTTTATTGCATTACGATAATTTTGAATATCCCTATAAGGATACTCGAGATTTCAATTATATGAGACAGCAGCCTAGACCACCTTTTGGACCACCCCTTGGCGTCTCCCCTTTTGGATTCGATCCAGGAGCACCGCGTCCACCCGTTGGCCCTCCCCCTTCATTTGTCCCCCAACAGCAGCCTTCGGTTCTTTTTGTAGATCCCGGTGCCATTCGCCCTTGCACCTTCCGATTCGTCTATATATGGCTGACAAACAGAAGATCTTTTTGGGCGTATTTGGTATTTGTAGGACCAAGATCCGTATCAGGTTACCGCTGGACCGGATTCAACTGGGTATTCTGGGGTACTGACCTTAGAAATATAGACAGCTTTGTATGTTATTAATTATTTCTTAATCTTAAAGGATCTTAAAGGTAAATAATTTGAACGATATCCAAAAATTTTTCTCGCTTCCCCGCACCATATGCTGTCGAGTAAAATCAAACTAACCCTAAAAACAACAAAAACCCTGAAATTAAATACTTCAGGGTTTTTCAATACTTCATTGGTGGAGCATAGGGGATTCGAACCCCTGACCCCCACACTGCCAGTGTGATGCGCTCCCAACTGCGCTAATGCCCCTAACTCACATAAATTATTTTACAATCTATCATGATAAATGTCAATAGCCCTTTTAGGATAAGTTTGTGTCAAGTAGAAGTTTGCAATTTTTTTTATTGCCTCATCCTGTATAGGATTATAAATGTTATATTATTATAATTTTTCTATATTATTATACCACTTTACAAGTTTGACTAAGCTACCTGATCTTTGTCAAGGAAGCTCTGCACAGCTTCTTTAACGGTTGAATAAATTTTGGCACTTTCGAAGCTGGATACGAAAGTATCAAATATTAATTCT
>NZ_LOEE01000025.1 GCF_001562415.1 Thermotalea metallivorans
TCTAGTGACTGAAGGTAAAAAGACTACCAGAAATATATATAGATATTGTTTCTTTTACAAGAAGCATCTTGCAAGCTGGGAACGATTTTTAAGTAAAAACCAATGGGATTGCATGGGCATCATGAAACAGCTGTTTTATAAGCTTGTAGAGTTGTTTCCGGATAGCTGTATAGTCCATGGAGCATTGCTGCTAGCTTATGACACTAGCCTTATTGCAAAGAATCCCTATTCAATTGGTATCTGTATGCTTGTATGGTGAAATTAAAACCATTGAGGTTGTAGTAAAAGACTTGTTGTTATTGGATCTTGACCGTAAAGTACGGGTCGTGGTTACTAAAATTGGTAGTAGTGCAACTGCACTGATTAATACAGATATGACGCTAACTCCAGCTCAGATCATAGAAATTTACGGTGCACGGTTTTCCATCGAAGTAGCCATCAGGGATATGAAGCGGCACTTAGGGCTAGGAGATTATCAGCATCAATCTTTACTACCCACATTCAGATTTGTGCATCTTGTAGCTGTAGCCTATAGTATTGAAAAAATAGCACTGTTAAAATATTCTAACAGTAGTTGGCTTCATATTTATGACAATCCAGGGGATACCCCTTGGACATCAGAACTTAGCTTCGAAAGGCTTCGTATCTGTCTTAGAAGATTTTCTCTGGAAAAACTTGTTTTCTCCAAAACCGCATTAGATCAAGAAGTAGAGAAA
>NZ_LOEE01000026.1 GCF_001562415.1 Thermotalea metallivorans
AATTCATAGAATTCACCTCGAATACTTGATAATACAATTATTCGAGATAAAATCAAAAACTCCTTTTTGAAGCTCAGATATTTTCAAAATTATTTAAATTGGTAAAAATAGTTAGGCGGAATATGAGTTGTAAATTTGCATTCTAGTATTTATAACCCTATTCTTGATAGAACTAGAAATACCAGAATTCTCATAGCATCTGGAGCCCTAATTTTTTTCATGATAATCCCCCCATTTTTTGTTTATTTATGATCCTTACAGGTTTTGCATATCGTATAAATGTTTTTAATCATTCTGAGCTTCGTATAAATTTCATAATTTCTAAACAGAGGATTAGAATAAAGATAAATGATAACTTATTCCGACAATAAATAATTCATGTAAATAATCTTCCGAAAATAATAAACCGCCAATAAAGTGTCATCCAACAATAATCATTTCCTTTAACCCAAATTATTTAAATTCAATTTGTTTTAAATAAAATTACAAATTGCTTTACATCTGTCTATTACTAAATTATGAAAATCTGGGTTATGCTGTTCTTCAATGTAAATTATATATATTTTTCAATTAAATGTAAATATATAATTATTTTTTATATTTTTGCAAATCTTTTGTAATATAACTTTGCAAATTTAAAATAACTAAAGTTTGAAAACTGTATAAAATTAATAAACCCAGATATCTGCAATTCTACAAATATTAATCATATACAAAGTTATACCGTAGGAAACATTGAATCATAAATAGTATCTTCAACATCAGTTTTATGCCGATGAAAGACCTAAAGAAATCATGTGATTTAGGAGAATGAGTTTGCACTAACTTAAAGCCAACACACCAATTTACATGAAAAAATACAGTCAAATAATATATTAAAAAAATCTGTGGTTTCCCACAGATTTTTTTGAAGCTTATTTTATATTTTCTAAATTCTTTTCGATTTTCTTTTCCGCCTTGAGTGCATTAATTTTTTCGCTAATGCCTTCTTCCGTCAGCTTTCCCTTGATTTCTTCCTTTACAGAATCAAAAGGCTTCAACTCGCTCTTTTTGTCTACCACCTTAATAATATGATATCCATAATCTGTCTTCACCAAATCGCTGATTTCTCCTGGCTGCAGCTCAAAGGCCACCTTTTCAAATTCTTGAACCATCATGCCCTTTGGAAAATACCCCAAATCTCCTCCCTGCTTTGCAGAACCAGGATCTTGTGAAAACTCAATGGCAAGCTTTGCAAAATCTTCTCCGTTCTTTACCCTTTTCAACAATTCTTTTGCTTGCTCTTCGGCTTTTTTCACTTGGTCTTCCGGCATGGGCTTGCCGTCATCCCCTATAGTTTTCAAGAGAATATGGGAAGCCCTTACCTGCACATCCCTATATTCTTCAATATGATTGTCATAATAGTCTTGTAATTTCTTATCGTTTAAATCCAATTCTTTTTCCACTTCTTCTCTAAACTTTTTCACATACAATTCTGTTTTGATTTGTTCTTTGATAAAGTTTTCATCAATCTTATTCTCATCCAAAAACTTTTTTACTTCCGGCTGTTTTTCCATTTTCTCCTTATAATTTTTATATTGCTTTTCAACCTCTGCCGCATCAATCTCTACTTTATTTTTCTGCATATACTGAATAATTACCTCATCAGTAATTAATTTGTCCAACACATTTTCCTGAACAGCCTGCAGGAAGGTTTTTCCCCCTACATCCACACTCCAAATCTCTGTGCCGTAGACGCCTTCATAGTTTTTCTTAAAAATAGCCAAATTTTTATAATAGAAATCCTGACCGATTACCTTTCCGTCTACCTTTGCCACTGGCTTTCCATCCTTGCCGCCAATACCTCCGCTTTGGCATCCTGCTACAATCAACGCTGTGACAACTAGCAAAACGAGTATAACGACCCTTGCATTGCTTTTCATGGGTTTCACACATCCTCTCCCTTTTCTGCCTTTGATTTTTCCTATTTTTTATTATATATGAAATCAATTCCTATGAAAACCACTAATTTTTTCTAAGAAATTTCTTGATTCATCCAGCTTGCTTTCTTCTCCACCATGCTTCAGCCGAATATATGGCCCAACTCCCCCATGAATTTGAATCCTATTGCCATAACAATCCATCATGTATGCAATGATCTCCGGATTGATTCTACTGCTGTCATCAAATTGAAATTTGATATAGGATTCCCCTTCCGAGATATGGGATATCCCTAGATTTTGAGCCATGGCTTTGATATAGGAAATGGAAATCAAATTCATCACCGGCTGAGGAATTGTACCGAAACGGTCTTCAAGCTCCTCTTCAATATCATACACATCCTGTTTCCCCCGTAGGGATGCAATTTTCTTGTACACTTCCAGCTTGTGATTTTCGTTTGCAATATAATCCTCCGGCACAAAAGCATTTACATTGATCTCTATGGTTGTTTCTACAGTTTTGGCGACTTGTTCCCCTTTCATCTCCCGTATAGTATCTTCCAAGAGTTTGCAATACAGATCATACCCTATGGCAGCCATATGTCCATGCTGCTCTGCACCGATCAGGTTTCCTGCTCCTCTGATTTCCAGATCCCGCATAGCAATCTTGAAGCCGGAGCCAAATTCCGTGAATTCCTTAATGGCCTTCAGTCTTTTTTCAGCCACCTCCGTCAATACCTTATCTTTCTGGTAGGTTAAGTAAGCGTAGGCCAGTCGATTTGTTCTTCCTACCCTTCCTCTCAGCTGATACAATTGGGATAACCCCATTTTATCAGCATCATAGACGATGATGGTGTTCACATTGGATATATCCAGACCCGTTTCAATGATGGTAGTGCACACCAAGACATCAAACTCCCCATTCATGAAATCGATCATGACATTTTCCAACTCTCTTTCACTCATTTGCCCATGGCCTACGGCAATTCTCGCCTCCGGCACCAGTCTCCGCATCTTGGCAGCCATCTGTTGAATTCCCTTCACCCGGTTAAAGACAAAATAGACTTGTCCTCCGCGATGGATCTCTCGCAAAATGGCTTCCCTCACTACTTCATCATTATATTCCAATACATAGGTCTGTATAGGATATCTTTCTTCCGGAGGATCTTCGATAATACTCATATCCCTCAAGCCAATCAAGGACATATGCAGGGTTCGTGGAATTGGTGTAGCCGTCAACGTCAGTACATCCACATGCTTTTTGAGTTGTTTTAAAGCCTCTTTATGCTTTACCCCAAATCGCTGTTCCTCGTCGATAATAAGCAACCCTAAATCTTTCAACTGCACATCCTTTGACAGCAACCGATGGGTTCCCACAATGATATCAATGCTTCCGATCCTTAATTTTTCTATAATTTCATCCTGCTGACTTTCCGTACGGAACCTACTGAGCATTTCTATGGTGACAGGAAACTGGTTAAATCGCTGAATCAACGTATTGTAATGCTGTTGGGCCAATATGGTAGTAGGGACCAAAAAGGCCACTTGCTTGCCGTCCATGACACATTTGAAGGCTGCTCGAATGGCCACCTCCGTCTTCCCGTATCCCACATCTCCACAGAGCAATCGATCCATAGGCACCGGCTTTTCCATATCTTTTTTGATTTCTTCTATACATTTCAATTGATCCTGGGTCTCTTCATAGGGAAAAGCATCTTCAAACTGACGCTGCCAAGGGGTATCCGGCGAGAAGGCATGCCCCTTCATCATCTGACGGGCCGCATAAAGGGCTAACAAGTCCTTTGCCATATCCTCAATGGCACCTTTTACCTTGGCTTTGGCCTTCTTCCATTCCGACCCTCCCAATTTATTTAATTTTGGCTGAACACCATCGGCACCGATATATTTTTGAACCAGATCCATTTGCTCAATAGGTATATAAAGGGAGCCCCCATCGGAGTATTTTACATGCAAATAGTCTTTTTTGACCCCCTGCACCTTTAGCTGTTCAATACCTGCATATTTTCCGATGCCATGATTCTCATGAACCACATAATCGCCAATATTTAAGTCTATAAAAGATTTGATGGGCCTTGCATCCTTTTTTTTGGCAGTCGCCTTTTTCTTTTTGGAAATACCAAAAATTTCCTGATCTGTAATGACCAAAAATTTATTTCCATGATATTCAAAGCCCTTCGTCAATATGCCCTGCAGGATAAAAGTCTGCCCAGACAGAATTTCCCTATTCCTTTCCTCCAGATAAACGGTATCCACCTGATGATTCAGCAAAACTCCTTGGAGACTCTTTCCCCTTTCTACAGAACTGCAGAGCAAAATCGTTTTATAACCTTTGTATTTCCAGCGTTTTGCCTCTTCTATAAAAATATCCATCTTCCCGTGGAAGGACGGAGCCATTCTGGAAGAAAAATTGATGATATTTTTTGGAGGAAAATCAGGATTGTTTTTCGGCAAACTGGTCATGACAAAAACTTGTTTTTTGCTCAGCCGATTTAAAATATCCTCATAGGAAAATAAAAGATTTGCCTGCTCCGGCAATATCTCGCCTCTTTCCAATTTCTCTCTAAAGGCTTCCACAAACTCACGATACACATGATCGGCTTTTTCTCGAACCCTCGATGGCTCATCGATAAAGATCAGAGCATTTTCCTCAAAATCATCAAGGAAAGATACTGTTTCCTCATAAAAGTAGGTAATATAATTCTCCCAGTCTTTTCCCCCATAGCCTGTTTCTATTTCTTCCATCCATTGTGCTGCAGTCTCTTCCATTTTTTTTCGTGCATCGCCTTTCACCTTTTTCGGCAGATGCTTTATATCCTCTTGTAAGCCTTTCATGGCCTTCTCCCTTGCCTCTCTGTCCAGAATCATCTCCCGTGCAGGTGCAACAAAGACCTCTCTGACTTTTTCGATCGATAGTTGTGTTTCCAAATCAAAGCTGCGGATGGAATCAACTTCGTCATCAAAGAGTTCAATACGATAGGGCATGTCTGAAGTGATGGGGAAAAAGTCAATAATCCCCCCCCTTATGCTGAACTGTCCTTTTGCCTCCACCGTATCCGTTCTCTCGTAGCCTAATGTAAGGAAGCGCCTTATCGCATCGTCCAATTGAATCCTATCCCCGTATTGAATTTTCAAACAATACATGAAAAGCAAGTTTTTGGGAATCAATCGGTTCAACAGACTCTCTACAGAAGCCACCACAACGGAAGATTTTTTCTGTCCCATTTCGATCCGGATTCTTATTCTTTCCTCAATACTCTGGTGGCTGTAAGCATCAATAGGATATAAAATAATTTCCTTTGCCGGATACAAGTATATGCTTTCATCCATAAAACATTTCAAATCTTCAAAAATTTTTTTTGCCTGCAACTCATGATAGGTAATAATCAGACATTGTCTGTTTTCCATCAAGCTTAAGGCAGATACAATATGGGGGAGCTGGGCATCTACCAGTCCATGGATAGCCGAAGGATTCAATCCCTTCTCAATACTGTATCGCAGCTCGCGGAATTCCTTTAATTCCTTTATTCCTTCAATAAATACATTGAACGTCAATCTATTCACACCCTTCGATTCATTGCAACACCACAAGCCCAGATCTTTTCTACCTGGGCATGGCCGCCATATATTTGCACATCTGGAAAACCCATCTCATTTATCCATTGTATTGATTCATCGCTTCCTGGATGCCTTTTCCCAACATGGCCTCCACTGCTTCCGCAGCCCTTTGGATGGTCATGTCGATCAATTCCCGATCTTCCTTTGAAAATTTACCCAATACATAATCCCCTAAGTCTCCCCGCTGGGGTCTTCCAATACCGATTCTCACCCTGGTAAAATGATCGGTCTGAATTTCATAGACAATAGACCGCATGCCATTGTGGGTACCGGCACTTCCTTTGCCTCTAATCCTTAGTTTTCCCACTTCCAGATCAATATCATCATAAATGACAATCAATTGTTCAGGATCCAGCTTATAAAAATTTTGTATTTCCAATACCGTATGGCCACTTAGGTTCATATAGGTCTGGGGTTTCACCAGCATAGCCTTTTGGCCTGCGATCAGGCCCTCTCCCATCAAAGCTTTAAATTTTATTTTGTTTACGGGAATATTATGCTTATACGATAAATAATCTATGACATCAAAGCCTACATTATGTCTCGTACCTGCATACTGTCTCCCCGGATTTCCCAGTCCGACAACAACAAACATCCTTTTTGCACCCTTTCTCTATTGATACAGTCATCCATTATTATATCACATTTATATCACAAGAATTTCAGTTTCAATTTTTTCTTGTTGATTTTATCCCATTGTGCCATATGGATCGATCATTGCAGCGAATCACCGGCTGTCACCCGTTGACATCCATCAAAATAGCCGGGAAAACCCGGCTATCAGTCTGTAGAAAAAGTAACGGGATAAGTAAGAACCCTTGGAGATTTAGGCTTCGTCGCCAATCAGCAAGCCGCTTTTTCCCTTGTTTTTTTATTTAGAAAAGCGGCGCAGATCTGAGCAGGAAGCCAAATCTCAAGGGTTTGTCTACAAGCTAATAGCCGGGAAAACCCGGCTATTTGCCTATATCTTAAATCTGTTTAATTCATTGCTCAGCTGAGCCGCCAGCTCATTTAGTTTGTCTGCTGCCCTGGCTACTTCCTCAACGGCGGAGGTTTGCTGCTGCATGGAAGCACTTACTTCCTCGGAAGAGGCCGCAGTTTCTTCCGATACGGCCGAAATGTTCTCAATTGCAGCCACAATATTTTGGCTGTCCTTGTTCATCTCTACTACATATTGGCTAATTGCCTCTATCTTTTGGCTGATCAATTCAATAGATTTAGAAATATCCCCAAAGGATTTGCTTACTTCCCCTACAGCTTGTCCCTGTTCCTTATTGCGTTCCTTCACTTCTGCCATAATATTGACCGTTGATTTTGTATGATTTTGAATACTTAATACGATTTCTTTAATTTCATCGGCAGATTTTCCGGATTGTTCTGCCAGTTTCCGGATCTCATCGGCCACAACGGCAAAACCTCTTCCCGCATCACCGGCGCGGGCAGCTTCGATGGCTGCATTGAGGGCCAAAAGGTTGGTCTGCTCTGCAATACTGCTGATGGTATCCAAAATACCTCCGATATGCTGGGATTCACTGTCTAATTCTGTGACGGCCTCCACAATGCGCTGGGTCGCCTGATTGTTTAATCTTGTCTTATCCTTTAATACTTCTACTGCCTGTACCCCATTCATATTGGCATCCATTACTTGTTCCGATACCTTTGTCATTTCATAGGTACCTTCCGTCAATTTATTGAATTTATCCGCCAGATTGGAAACCAGCATGGAACCCTTCTCTGCTTCTGCCGCCTGTTCTGATGCCCCCTTGGCGATTTCCTCCACCGTTCGGGCTACCTCTTCCGCAGAAGCACTGGTTTCTTCGGATGTAGCTGCCAAAGTTTCCGAAGCGCTGCTTACTTCTGACGACACATGCCTTACTTGAGCCACCAGCTCCTTTAATCCTTCTACCATAACATTAAAGCTGTCGGCAAGCATTCCTACTTCATCCTTGGATTTTACCTGACAGCGGACGGTGAAATCCCCTTCCTTCATCCGTTCCATATCCTTTGCCAGAGTTTTCAGGGGTTTTGCAATACTATTAGATAATAATACCGATATTACAATGGCAGCGGCCAATGCAACAATACCAATCAGCAAGCTGGAATATAGAAGGGTTGTGTATTGGTTCTGAATTTCTTTTATGTACATGGTTGCCAATACCCGCCAGCCCACGCGGTCCATGGTAGTAAACACGCCGAATTTTTCTTCGTGGACGCCTTTTTCTTCCATCACATAGTCTACCACTCCGGACTTTTCCTTGCTGATGGCCTCAGCCACCTGAGGAACCGGTACAGGTTTTCCGATGAGTTCGTGATTAGGATGGGTCATGATATTGCCTGTTTTATCCAACAAGACCACATAGCCCATTTCCCCAATTTGGATGGCGTTAATCAATTTGGACAAATGTTCCAGGGAAACATCTAGGGCTACAACCCCTACAAATTCATTGTTGTTCCTGCTGTCATACACAGGCTTGGCAACGGAAACAACCACCTTTCCTGTCCCCGCATCCACATAGGGGTCTGTCCAGACCAGGCCGTTTTTCTTTACGGCATCCTGATACCAGGGCCTGGAAGTAGGATCATAGCCTTCCGGAAGCTCTGTGGCAGGATACAGGAACATTTGCTTATCCTTGGTGCCAATATAGACATTCAGCACATCGGGATGATTCTTGGCAAAATTCTCAAAGCCGTACATCATCCATTTAGGAGAGTCAGGATGAGACAGCACCTGTTCTACGTTGGCATCGGTAGCCAAAGTCCCCAAATTTTCTTCTAAGCCCCGCAGATAAAGATCTACCGAGTGGCCCACTTCATTTACGATGGAACCGGTGCTGTCCTTCAGATTTGCCTTCATCAAGTCTACGGATTTAAAAAAGGAATTGACTCCAAAGACTGCCATAGGCACAGCAATCAGGAGTATGAAACTGACAATCAATTTAAATCGGATTCCTCTTTTCACATAAAAGCCTCCTTCTCCATAAAAAAATAAAAAGATCATTTCAAAACATATTTCGACATTTTTTGTTGTTTTTATTATATGAAAATTTTGTGAATCATGCAATATTTTTGTAATCCCTTGCATCATGTATAGGAAAATTGCCGCATTTCCCGCAGGTCGTTGCAAAAAAAATGGCGGAAATTCATCCGCCTTCATTAATCAAACAACTTGCTTACGGAAAGATTCTCATAAATCCTTCGAATGGCCTCTGCAAAAATAGACGCTACCGACAAAGTAGTAATATTTTTTAATTTCTTTTCCTCGGGCAGGGGGATTGTATCCAGCACCACAAGCTCCTTGATGACAGAACTTTCAATCCGCTCGATGGCCGGCCCTGAAAGCACCGGATGGGTGCAGCAGGCATAAACTTCCTTCGCTCCAAAATCCTTTAATGCCTTTGCCCCTTGCGTAATCGTCCCTGCTGTGTCAATCATGTCATCCACGAGAATAACGTTTTTCCCTTCGATTTCGCCGATGATATTCATCACCTCAGATACATTGGCCTTCGGCCTTCTCTTATCAATGATGGCGATGGGCGTATCCAGCAGGTTTGCAAAGTTCCTGGCCCTTGTTACGCTGCCGAGGTCCGGCGATACCACCACCAAATCTTCCAGGGCAATTTTTTTAAAATATTCTGCTAAAATAGGCACACCCAATAAATGATCCACAGGGATATTAAAATATCCTTGAATCTGGGCGGCATGTAAATCCATCGTTAATACGCGATCTGCACCGGCTGTGGTAATAAGGTCTGCCACCAGTTTGGCCGTAATGGGATCCCTGGCCTTGGCCTTACGGTCTTGGCGTGCATAGCCATAGTAGGGGATGACCGCTGTAATTCTTCCGGCAGAAGCTCTTTTTAAAGCGTCAATCATGATTAAGAGCTCCATGAGATGGCGATTCACCGGTGCACAGGTGGATTGCACCACAAACACATCGGCACCCCTTACGGTTTCTCGAATATTTACAGCAATTTCCCCATCACTGAAGGAACCTACCTCTGCATCTCCCAACTTTACTCCTAAGACCTCACAAATTTTCAATGCCAAATCCTTGCTTGCATTTCCTGAAAAAACTTTTATCGTTTGTCCATTAATATTCATTTGTATCCTCCTTCAAATCCCTCTGCTTCAAGAGGCCTTTTCGCGCTACCCACCCCAGCTTATTTTCTTGCCTTGCCCTTGCTACCGAAAGGGCCCCTTCGGGAACCTCCTTCGTAATGGTAGAACCGGTAGCAATATAGCCATTTTTCTTTACGGTTATCGGTGCCACCAAGTTTACATTGCTGCCCACAAAGGCATAATCTTCCACTATGGTCTTGTACTTGTTCTTGCCGTCATAATTCACAAAGACAACACCGCAGCCGATGTTTACATGCTTTCCAACTTCCCCATCGCCAATATAGGCCAGATGGGACGCCTTGGAATAATCACCGATGGTAGAGTTTTTCACCTCAACAAAATCACCGATTTTTACATGCTGTCCCAGCCTGCTGTTCGGTCTTAAATAGGCATAAGGACCGATCTGACAATAATCATCCACGAAACTGTCAATAATCGTAGAACTCTGTATTTCTACATGATTTTTTATAATAGATCCTTCGATGCGGCAATTATGGCCGATCACGCAGTCCTCTCCAATTTCCGTATTCCCTTTGAGAATCACACCGGGATAGAGGACCGTATCTCTCCCGATTTTTACGCCTTTGTCCACATAGGTATGATAAGGATCGATAATCGTCACGCCTTCTTCCATCCATTGCTGGAGGATTCTTTTCCGCATGATTTCCTCTGCCTCAGCCAACTGAGCCCTGGAGTTAACTCCCATGATCTCCGTCCTGTCTGCTACCGTATAGGCTCCAACCCGATGACCCTCGCGATTAAGTATTTCCACCACATCAGTAATATAATATTCTTTTTGAGCATTGTCATTGGTAAGCTTTTTTAACGCTTCTTTAAGCAATTTTGAATTATAACAATACATTCCCGAATTGACTTCCTGGATTTCTTTTTCCTGTTTCGTTGCATCTTTGTGTTCTACGATTTTCTTGACAAGGCCATTCTCATCTCGAATAATCCTGCCGTACCCCGTAGGATCATCCAATTGGGCCGTTAAAACTGTAGCACCGTAATTTCCCTTTTGATGATAGTGGATCAATTCCCGGATGGTTTCCGACCTAATGAGGGGAGTATCCCCATAGAGCAGCAATACATAACCCTCATCCTCCAGATGACTTTCTGTTTGCATCACTGCATGCCCTGTTCCCAGTTGCTCCTTCTGCAGTACAAATTGAACCTTTCTATGTCCAATTGCCTTTTCCACTTGCTCTGCCTCATGACCAATCACCACAATCATGCGATCTACATCATTTTCCTCCGCTGCGTCAATCACATGCTCTACCATAGGTCTTCCCGCCACGGAATGAATTACCTTCGGAAGCTTCGATTTCATTCTGGTTCCAGCCCCTGCTGCTAAAATCACAGCAGTTATTGTACTCATCTGCGCCACTCCTTATTTTCAATAATTTTTCCCTAAGCTTACTCTCTTCTATTTTCCCGTCCTTTAGTATACCACTTTTTTAAAAAAACAAAAAGGGACTTGAACATCCCTTCCAAAAATTTCTCCATTTCGTCGCTGCAACCCAAAACCTCCTTAGAAAAATTGCTTTCTACTATAGTACAATTTCTCTAAGGAGGTTTTGTATCACATCCATTACCCGTACAGGATTTACTTTCTTACTCTTCTTCCTGCACATCTTTCACCTGCTCATACTGGGAAAGAATCGCTTCTTGTAATCGATTCCTCATCTCCGAGTTGATCGGATGAGCAATATCCCTAAAGTCACCTTCTCCCATCTTTCGACTGGGCATTGCAATAAACAATCCGTTTTGTCCTTCGATAATTTTGATGTCGTGTACTACAAATTCATTATCAAAAGTTACTGATACAATTGCTTTCATCTTGCCCTCATCATTTATTTTACGAATCCTTACATCAGTAACCTTCATTTTTTCACCACCTTCCCGGTCCCAACTTATAAGATGCATTACATATTCTCCACGAATCTTCAATTTCCTTCTGAAATATGTGAAAATTTACAATTTTTCGCGTCTCTATTCGTATCCTTCCTTGTGTCCAAAGAGCAAAAGAAGGCTTAGAACAATTTTTCGTTAGGATAAATCAATATTTGCTGACAAATCGGATCTACTTTATCCAATATCAGCAAAGGAACATAATCCTGCACCAATTTTTCCTTCGGCTCCCTTGTGGCAATCATCACTCCTATCCCTTTTACATGTCCTTCAAACTCTTGGATAATATCCGTCATGCCTTTCGCCGTACCTCCGGCCTTCATAAAATCATCGATAATAATGACATTGGCCCCATGTTTTATAGCCCTTTTCGCCACAGACATGGTTTGAATTTTTCCCGTGGATCCTGAAACATAGTTGATGCTTACGGTGGAGCCTTCCGTTACCTTGCTGTCCCTCCTCAATATAATCAAAGGCACATTCAATGCATTGGCCGTCATCATGGCAAGGGGAATGCCCTTTGTCTCCACTGTAACTACATAATCAATGGATTCTTCAACAAACTGAGTGGCAAAAATTTCTCCCATCTTCCTTACCAGAGACGGATTATAAATGATATCCGCCATGTATAAAAAGGCCCCCGGTATAATCCTGCCAGGATCCGACAACTTGTTGCTGATCTCCTCAAGGAATTTCTTGCTGTCTTCTCTGCTGATCAAGGGCATATATTTTACGCCGCCGGCTGCCCCGGCAATGGTTTCAATTTTCCCCAGATGCAAGTCTTCCATCAGTTTTTTGGCCACCACAATATCCTCACTGATGGTTGATTTGGCAGCATAAAATCTATCGGTAAAATAACTGAGGGTAAAAATCTCATTGGGATGATCACTAAGAATTTTGATTAATGCTCCAATTCTTTCGTTTCTCTTTAACTTCATCCTTTTTCGCTCCATTCCGAATATTTTCCTTGTTTGTATATAATTTTATTCGCTTTTACCAAAGGATTCAATATTTTTTCTAAATTTAAAGGAAATCTTTTTAAAAAATGAAATCAATTCTGTGCATTTTTTGCCACAAAGATCGTTCCCTATTCTTTCCTACATGTCATATAATTTCCTATATATTATAAAATATAATAGTATGATATAATTTCACTAGTGTCTTGCAGAAAGTTTTTTATTTCATTCTCCTATATATTCATAAAAAATATGTCAATACTACAAAGGAATCACTGCTATATTTTTCTGGAGTGCGATTTTCATATTCCCTGAAGATAAATTCAGTGCCAATCCAATCCTAATTTTATCTTCGAATTGGAGGAGAGAACAATGATCCATTTAGACTTAACGGAACAAGGTATAAAACACATTCATTTTATCGGCATCGGCGGCATCAGCATGAGTGGCATCGCCGAGCTATTGCTCAGTTTCAACTACATCGTTTCAGGTTCAGATACGCACCCTTCAAAAATAACGGAAAGGCTGTCCCAAAAAGGTGCAACCATACATATTGGCCACAGCAGCGAAAACATACAAGACTGCGATCTGGTTGTATATACTGCTGCCATTAAAACCGACAATCCAGAGCTGAAAAAAGCCAGAGAATTAAATATTCCCATCATCGATCGTGCTAAAATGCTTGGTCTATTGATGAAAAAATTTACAAACAGCATTGCCGTTTCCGGTACCCATGGAAAAACCACCACCACATCCATGGTTTCCCTCATTTTAGAACATAGCGGCTTTCAACCCACCATCCTTGTTGGGGGCGAATTGGATGAGATCGGGGGCAATATCAAAATAGGAGAAAGTGATTATCTGGTTACAGAGGCCTGTGAGTACGTAGAAAGCTTCTTAAAATTCTTTCCTACTTTAGGCATCATCCTCAATATTGAAGCAGATCATCTTGATTATTTCCGCGATCTTCAACATATTACTGAGGCTTTTACAAAATTCGCCCGGCTGATTCCGAAGGACGGACATTTGGTTGCCTTCCATGATGATGAAAATGTTCGCCTCCTCCTGCCCCAAGTAGATTGTCAGGTAATCACCTATGGAATGAAAGAAACCAGCGATTATATGGCCAAGAACATTCTTTACAATGAGATGGGTTTTCCATCCTTTGATGTTTATTTCAGAGGGGAATCCTTAGGCAGATTTCAACTAAGCATACCGGGATACCACAACATATGCAATGCATTGGCGGCCATTGCAGCCACCCATACCTTGGGAGCCCCAGTTGAAAAAATCAGGGAGAAATTAAATTATTTTCGAGGGACCCATAGGCGATTTGATATTCTAGGAACCGCTGGAGACAGAACCATAGTGGATGACTACGCCCATCATCCTACGGAAATTCAAGCAACTCTCCAAGCTGCTTCCAAATATCCTCATCATCGCCTCTGGTGTATTTTTCAACCCCATACTTTTACGCGGACAAAGTCTCTGTTAAATGATTTCGCCGTCTCCTTCCACTGGGCAGATAAAGTTATCATTGCGGATATCTACGCTGCCAGGGAAAAAGATACGGGTGAAATTCACGCAAAGGATTTGGTGCATGCCATTCGCCAACATCATCCAGATGTAATCTATATGGAAAATTTTGAAAAAATTGCAGAATATCTTTCTATCCATACCCAACCCAAGGATTTGGTTTTAACCATGGGTGCAGGAGATATTTACAAGGTTGGAGAAATGTTGTTGGAAAAACTTAAAAATACAAAGGCCGCCGCAGTATAATACAATATGCCCGAAAAGCAGTGTGCAAGAAAGATAAAAAGGTTAGGTGATTACATCCTAACCTCAGTCTGTAGAAAAAGTAAAGGGATAAGTAAGAACCCTTGAGATTTAGGCTTCATCGCGAATCAGCAAGCCGCTTTTCCCTTGTTTTTTTATTTGGAAAAGCGGCGCAGGTCTGAGCAGGAAGCCAAATTTCAAGGGTTTGTCTACAAGGTTCATAAACCCTTGAAATTTCAGCTTCGTCATCAATGGTTCCTAGAGAATGGCTGATAGGGAATAGCCCATAAGGATGGATCCTTGGCAGTAGCTAACAGCCGGTAACTGGCAGCTGGTGACTGAAGCAATAAAAATAAAGAATTCTTGTATTTATAGTACACTTATCGTACTTCGGATAGCCTCATCAATCCGCGGGCAATAATAATATCTTCCTTCAAAGGTAAGGTAATCCCTATATACCTGTACTACCTTACTTCGCCCGTCTATCATAAATGTCAGGATAAACGCCGGAAGGATCCGATCATCCATCCCTGTCACTTCCTTTGGTTTTGCATGGAGAATAGTTCTTGCCACTGTCCTAGGATAGTAGCTCTCATCTTCCAAATCATACTGGTTCTTTGCATCGTCAACAATAATTTTACTTGCTTTCAATAGATATTTGAGATCTGTTTTTGCCGCCTGAAATTTTACAGGATATTTTTCCAAGATATAGCTCCACAATTTCCCGTCATATTTATAATATGCATTCTGATCTAGGGAGTCGATTGTCAATAACTCCTCGTGCATCAAATGTATGCGATACTCCTGATGGTTTGTCTTCACCATAATGCTGTAGTCCGGATACTTCGCCGGTATTCCTATCACCTCTGTCTCATCTACCGGCGCTATCAGAGCAATCTTGCCGATCAATTCATCTATTTCTTTTTTGTCTAGATCCCACTGATGCTTTTCATCATTGGCGATAACCGTAATGGCCTTGGCATTTTTAAAAAGATCGCTTTGATGGTATTTTTTCATGTAAATTTTTTGCAGTTTTCCTACGAAGGTTTCCTGTTCATGGGGTTCTCCCGCAAAGATCATTGACTTTCCTTTCATATTCTCCACATAAAGATACGGAATATTCACCTTTAGTTTTATGTTCTTATTTTTCAAATGGAGAGCATAGGTATACACCTCTGCCCCTTGAGATGTATCTGCTTTTTCCAGCTTCATTCCCTTCAAATATGTTACAATCTCTTCCCTCTCTTGTTCATCCAACTCTATCATCTCTACAGGTCCATGAAAGCTTTCCAGGTAGATATCTTCGCCATCTTTAAGAAATTCTTCCATATCTGCAACATCGAATTTTTGTAGTTCTTTGGTTTCTACCACGTGGGTTTTTAAAGCACGCCTATCCATTTTTTCGTCAACGGCCTGTCGATTGTATACAATCATGTATGTAATTCCTGCACTGGCTATAGTCAGAAGGATGGCAAAAATAAGTAGAACGCCAAGCTTTTCTCTTTCTTTTTTCATCTGCAATCACCTCTATTTTACAAATAATTCCCTGACGGGCTTCTTATTCTCTATTATTTTCCTTATTCTTTATAATTTATGTGCATTCTCGACAACAAATACAAATAAAAAGCCATCGCGACAACAGGAAAATTAAAATGTAAATCCTATTTGCCTGCATCATGGGGATACCATTTACTTATATGTATATTCAACATATTTTTCAGAATACCTTTTCTATCGCTACCAAAGAAAAAGAACAGAGCGGTAAAATTTCTCCGCTCCTTATTCTTCATAGCTTTCTTGATAAATTTCAGTGATTAATTTTTCTGTACCATCAATATCATGTAGAAAATATGAGGGGCCTTTCTCTGTAGCCTTGCCGGGAAGAGAATAGGTTTGGATATCGTTTCTCGTCATTCCCACGGCATCCTTGGCATAAAGCAATATCTCTGGCAAGGACATATTGGTTTTGACATGTTTGAAAACAGTATTGGCAACAACAGGAAGCCTAAAGCTTAAAACTTTATCCATTGCCGCTTTCATAAACTGCTGTTGGGCTCTGATTCTTCCCAAATCTCCATCGGGATAGCCCCCACCGTCATTCCCTTTTCGAAATCTTAAAAAATGAATGGCATCTTTCCCTTTTAATACTTGAGTTCCTTTGGAAATTCTTATATGCAGAGGCGGTATATCATAGGGGTCGTCATATACCATGTCTATCGGTACATGGACTTTTACACCTCCTAAAGAATCTACGATTCTCTCTACGCCCGTATATGTTACTTTCACATAGCGATCAATAGGAATACCGGCCAATAGATCCCTTACGGCAGCCATCGTTCCTTCAATCCCCTCGTCACCATAGACTGCATTAATTTTTTTCTTATCTGCTGCATGTTGTCCTTTGCGAGGATAATACGTATCCCTCGGAACAGAAATCAAATCCAACTTCCCTTTTGTCGGATCAAAACTTGCTAATACAATGGTATCTGTTCTAGGGCCTTCCATGCCTAACAAAAGCACATTTATTCTTTTGCTTTCTTTTATCAGCCTTTTTAACTCGCTTTTTTCCGACTCCGGCTCTTCTTCCTCCACAGTATCTACTACCTCTATGGAAGAAGGGTCGTCCCCATGATCATTTTTCGTTTGGCCGACAGGTGCCGAGTAAAACTTAGCAAAAGTCCACAATCCTGCTCCCATGGCAAGGACAAAACTAACAAAAGCAATTAGGAAAATTTTCAAAAAAACTTTCATGGCCGAGCCGGCTCCTTTCAACATTTTTCTCTCTATTTTTATTCTAGCATAATTATTTTATTTTCTATTTTAAATTTATATTACATTCATACAGCAGCCAAGCACTCAGAAATTGCGTTTTTCCTCTATTTATTCTTTTTTTTAGAACTTTTTTCTATTTTGCTCCCCTAAAAAAAACAGCTGGATGTTTTCTCACTATCCAACTGCTTTTACATGTTTCTCAGATTACTTATATGTATAGAAACCTTTTCCTGTTTTTCTTCCCAACAGATTACCCCTTACCATTTTTCGCAGTAGCGGATGGGGTCTGTATTTGCTGTCCCCGAACTCATGGTATAGTACCTCCATAATGGCAAGGCAGACGTCGTTACCGATAAGATCTGCTAAGGCCAAAGGTCCAATGGGATGATTCGCTCCCAACTTCATGGCTTCATCTATATCCTCAGCTTTTGCAACACCGTCAGCCAATATCCCCACAGCCTCATTAATCATAGGAACAAGAATTCTGTTCACCACAAAGCCTGGAGCTTCTTCAACCTCCACGGGTGTTTTTTCTATTCTCTTGCATAGTTCAAGAATAACATTTTTTGTCTCTTCCGACGTGGTCAACCCTTTGATTACCTCAATCAATTTCATGACAGGAACAGGATTAAAAAAGTGCATGCCGATGACCCTGTCCGGACGGTTTGTCGCCGAAGCAATTTCGGTAATAGACAGGGAAGAGGTATTGGTAGCAAAGATGGTCTCCTGCTTGCATATCTTATCAATTTCAGCAAAAATTCTTTTCTTCAGCTCCATGTTCTCTGTGGCTGCCTCGATGACCACCTCACAGTCTGCAAGGGATTGAATATCCGTAGCACCTTGAATCCTCTGAAGAATTTCTGCTTTTTCTTCTTCTGTCATCTTTCCCTTTTGAATATTTCTGTCAAAGTTTTTGGCAATCATACCGATGCCCTTTGCAATCAATTCATCCGTTAAATCCCGTAAAACCACTGCATAACCCTGCTGCACCAAAACTTGGGCGATTCCTGAGCCCATGGTTCCTGCTCCGATTACACCGATTTTATTCATCACAGATTACCTCCCTTTTTCGTAAACCATTATTTGCTTTGAAAATTTGGCTTTCTTTTTTCTAAAAAGGCGGCCATTCCCTCTTTTTGATCCTGGGTTGCGAAGCATAGTCCAAATAAATCAGCCTCTATCTGGATGCCTGTATCTATATCTGTTTCCATTCCTCTATTGATGGCAATTTTAGCATATCTCACCGCCAACTGGGCTTTAGAGGCAATTTTGCTGGCTAAACCGATGGCTTCCTCCATCAATTGCTCATGGGAAACAACCTTGTTGACCAATCCCCATCTTTCCGCTTCCCCAGCATCCACCATATCTCCCGTAAAGATCCATTCCTTCGCCTTGCTGATGCCTATGAGCCTGGCCAATCTTTGTGTTCCCGAGAAGCCCGGTGTAATGCCTAAGCCTACTTCCGGCTGCCCAAACTTTGCCTTTTCACTGGCAATACGAATATCACAGCTCATGGCCAATTCGCATCCTCCACCCAAGGCAAAACCATTTACGGCAGCAATCACCGGTTTTTCCATCAGTTCCAGTTTTCTAAATATCTGTTGCCCTAGTATCCCGAACCTTCTTCCCTCCTCTGCCGAAAGCCCTTTCATCTCTGCAATGTCAGCACCTGCGACAAAGGCTTTTCCTTCGCCCGTAAGGATGATTACATCCACCTCAGAATCTGTTGCCAATTGATCCACTGCAGCATCCAGTTCTTTTAAAGTTTCTGTGTTCAGGGCATTCAAAGCCTCAGGGCGATTCATTGTAATTACTGCCACCCTTCCTTCCTTGGACAGTTTGACAAATTTTCTTTTCATCATCATTTCACCTCAGTCCTACAGGATAAATCCATCATTAAAATATCATGGTTTTACATTCTTTTACTTTCACCTTTCTATTCAAAAATCCTTCTCTATTTTTGAATAAATTCTTTCCTGTTATTTTTTATATCAATGCATGAGGGCCTCCAGCCAAAATCCTATAATGATCATGGTCATTGCCATAATCGCCGGTCCAATCCCTTCTGCCCCGCGACTAGGATTCTGAAATTGATCTCCGGATCTGACCATTTCCTCCCTCATCTTAGGCGTACCGATCAGTAATGCTACAGAAATCACCATGACCAGTGCACCACCGCCCAAGACAAAGATATAAGCTCCTTTTAAGAAAACCCACCCATTGATCATGGCAAATACAGCCCCAATGATACCAAAGGCAACGGAATAAATACATCCTTTCAGCAGATATTTTCCTATATTTTTAAGAAGTGTCATGTTTCCCTCTCCTTTTGCTAAAGAGTTCCTTCACAAAAATCCTATAACAATGAAAAGTCCCCGTCAAGTTCATGTCCGGGGCTTTCCATTATTATAAATTAAACTCCTTGGCTACCGCTTCAACGGCTCTTTGCTTATCTTTTGTATCGATCACATAGGATATGCGAATCTCTGAAGTAGTCACCTGTTTAAAGGCAATGTCATGATCGGCAAAAACCTTAAACATTTTTGCTGCAACCCCTGATTGGCTTCTCATGCCTATTCCCACCACCGATAGTTTGGTAATGTCTTTTTCTATCTCCACTTCCGCATCGCTGAATTCTTTCGTAATGTTCTGCATGATCTCCTGAATAATGTCTTCGTCATCCTTGGGTGCTGTAAAAGACACGTTCACAAGCCCATGGGACGGAGCTGTTTGACTAATCATATCGATGTTTACATCCATTTTTGCCAATTCTTCAAAAATCATAGAGATATTTTTCACATCATAAGGTACATGGTTAATGGTTACCATCAGATCTTTGTCACTAACAGACAATCCAGTAATCACTTTGCTTTCCATTGTCACATCATACTCCTTTATATAAGTTCCTGGCCAATCTTCGCTGCTTAGGGCAACGTAAATCGGCACATTATATTTTTGTCCTATCTCTACAGCCCTTGTTTCCATAACGCCTGCACCTAAACTGGCCATCTCCAGCATCTCCTCATAGCTGATGACATCCAGTTTTCTGGCCGTTGAAAATAACCTCGGGTCAACCGTATAGATCCCATCTACATCGGTATAGATTTCACAAGTACATCCTAACTTAGCAGCCAAGGCCACAGCCGTAGTATCTGAACCTCCCCTGCCTAAGGTTGTGATGTCTCCATTTTCATTAATCCCTTGAAATCCTGCAACTACGACGATTTTTCCTTCTGATAGATACTGTTTTATTCTATCAATATCTATATCCTGAATCCTTGCCTTTGTATGAAAACCTTCTGTCATAATTCCCGCCTGAAATCCCGTCAAGGATACGGATTCATACCCCATTTCATTGAGGGCAATAGACACAAGGGATATGGATACCTGCTCCCCTGTAGACATGAGCATATCCAATTCTCTTCTGCTGGGAGCGTCTGAAATTTCTTTGGCCATACTGATCAGCATATCTGTTGTTTTTCCCATGGCCGATACTACCGCCACCACTTCATCCCCTTGATCCTTTCGGGCGGCAAGCCTTCTTGCCACATGTTTGATCTTCTCAATGGTTCCTACGGAGGTCCCCCCATATTTTTGCACTACAATTGCCATCTCCTCATCCTCCTAATCAGCAAAATCATTTCTTATCACATCGTCATAGGTCTCCCTTTTGACAACGATCTTTGCCTTTCCTTCTTTTACAAACACAACCGCCGGTCTTGGAATCCTGTTGTAATTGCTGGCCATCGTATAATTATAAGCCCCTGTACTGGCTACACAGATAATATCCCCGCCCTGCACCTTGGGCAAATCAATTCCATGGATAATGATATCCCCCGACTCACAACATTTCCCAGCAATGGTTACTCTCTCCTCGGGTTGTGCATTCATCCGATTAGCAACCCCTGCCTCATATACAGCCCCATATAGGGCTGTCCTTGGATTATCTGTCATGCCTCCATCCACAAATACATATTTTTTCCCCCCGTAGGTTTCCTTGACATTTCCTACGCCATACAGGGTGCAACCGGCGTTTCCTACAATAGCTCTCCCCGGTTCAATCATCACCTTGGGTATCCTGATCCCTGCTGTATGGGCACCCGCCTTCAACAGTTTCAGCATGGTGCTTAAACACGCTTCCACATCTACAGGATCATCTCCATTGGAATAATAAATGCCAAAACCGCCTCCCAAGTTTAATGCCTCTGTCTCAAAACCATATTGTTCCTTCACCTGCTGCAAAAATGCCACCATCACTTCTACTGCACCATAGAAAGATTTTTCCTCGAAAATCTGGGAGCCAATATGGCAATGAAAACCTTTCAGCCGGAGATATTCAGATGTTTGCGCAAAACGGATGATATCCCCCAATTTCTCATCGTATATGGACTCCCCAAATTTTGAATCATGGGTCGCAGTCTGGATATAGGCATGGGTATGGGCCTCAATTCCCGGATTTACCCTTAATAAAATATCTATCCTTTGATTTTTTCTATTGCATAGCCCATGTAAGATCTTCATTTCATGCTGATTGTCCACAATGATGGTGCCTACGCCATGGGTCAGGGCCATCTCCAGTTCATCCTCTGTTTTGTTGTTGCCGTGGAAATACACTTTCTCCATGGGAAAACCTGCCTTAAAGGCAGTATACATTTCCCCGCCGGAAACCACATCCAGACCCAATCCTTCTTCTTGGATCAATCTGCACATAGCCATATTTAAAAATGCCTTGGAAGCATAGATCACTTCCGTAACCATACCTTCTTGGGCAAAGGCTTTCTTGAATTGTTTGCAATTTTCCCGAATCAGATTTTCATCCATCACATAAAGAGGCGTGCCGAACTCCTTGGCCAGAGCAATGGCACTGCAGCCCCCTATCTCCAATTCTCCTTTTTCATTTACTTTCATGGTTCCAAATAATTTCATACAGCCCGCCTCCTTATGCTGCCCTCATTTTTATCAAAAGGATCCCGCTATTTTGAAATCTAGACTGGTTTGCTGAAAACAAAAACAGCCAGAGAGTAAAAGAAATACTCCCGGCTGTCCCATAACAGCAGAATATCACTTTCACCCCTTGTGAAATAGCGCTTCACGAATAGACTGGGTGATCCATTCGTGACAGTTCTATATTTATTCAATATAGCCCCAGCAACATAGATCTAGGCAAATCTATGGGCTTCGGCGACGATACCTTTCCCGTGTAATCCTTGACCGCCTCCGTCTCCTACACAGTACTCTTTATCTATCGCAACCTCTAAGACACAATTTCCAGTATATTTATTTATTTCTTCGTATTTTAACACAACAGAAAAAAGCTGTCAATAAATTTTTAAGATATCGACCTGTGACGATAGATTTTGATCTATGCCTTTATGAAGATAAGCTTTTTATGCAACAAATGTTTTGTGCTACCCTTTGCCAGTCATCAGTCACCAGTACTGGTAGCTGGTAGGCTGGTAGCCAGTAGCTGGTATCCGGTGGCTAGCAACTGATCACTGGCAACTGATCACTGGCGACAAACTGCTATTCAAAAATATAACTTTTTAAAATCAATTCAATTTTGAAGTGTAAATCTATAAAACCAGCGCCTCTATACAAAAAAAGATAAATTTTTGTGTATATGTATTATATTCCATTTATGTAAAAAAATAAAACTAACCTATTCCCTCCAAGGCCTTATCCCTTTTTGCGAAACCTTGTATTTATGCCTTATTCCGTCCTTATAGAATAAAGTCATGCCTAGGATATCTTTTGATTGTTTTCCTATTAAATTAAATATTTATGTGTTGACATTTATATTTATTCATATTAATATAAATGAGACATTCCTTTTATTCCTTGCAATTTCAACGGCATAGTATTTCAAATCTGCTAACAACCCTGAATATTCTAAATATTGGTAATGTTGTTGCTTTTGGCATCGTTTTCATGGTATACTTAGAACAGCATTGTTACTTTTTTATTTTTATTTTTATAAAGGGGGAGGATTTATCTATGGAAAAAACGCCCAGAAAACTTTCTATTTGGGAAGCGCTTATTGTAATCGCATTTTTAATCGTATCATTAATGGTGACAATTTTAAAATACGAAGGGTCACCACATATTCCGATTCTGGCTACAACGGTTGTAGCTGCTTTGGTAGCTGTTCGGGCAGGGTATAAATGGTCAGTCATTGAAGAAGGAATTATTGAAACGATTCGAATGTCCATGCAGGCAGTTTTAATTCTTATGATTATCGGTACCATCATCGGTACATGGATTTTATCAGGCGTTGTGCCAACAATGATTTATTATGGTTTGAAAATATTATCACCCGGAATATTCCTGGTAGCTACTTGTCTCATTTGCTGTATCGTATCCCTTGCTACAGGAAGCTCTTGGACAACTGCCGGTACAGTAGGTATTGCGCTGTTGGGTGTTGGTGGCGGTTTAGAAATTCCCCTCCCAATGGTAGCCGGAGCAATTATCTCGGGGGCATACTTTGGCGACAAGATGTCTCCATTATCCGATACAACCAACTTGGCCCCTGCCATGGCCGGTGCCAATCTATTTGACCACGTGAAGCACATGATTTTTACCACAGGTCCTAGTTTGATCATTGCCCTTATATTGTATGGTATTCTGGGGATGAAATATGCCGGCAAGGAACTGGACACAGCAGCCATTAACACTATCTTAGACGGCCTAGGACAGCAATTTAATATCAATCCTCTTTTATTGCTTCCTCCGGTTCTCGTTATTGCCATGGTAATCTTTAAAGTACCGGCCATTCCGGGATTAATCGGCGGCACAATCCTTGGAGGGGTTTTTGCAGCAATCTTCCAAGGTTCCGGACTCGGCGACATCGTCAATGCTGCCCACTACGGATATACTTCCGAAACAGGCATAGCCGCCATTGACGATTTGCTCACCCGTGGTGGATTAGACAGCATGATGTGGACCGTATCCTTAATTCTTGTGGCTATGGCCTTCGGCGGTACAATGGAAAAAACGGGAATGCTTCAGGTGATTGCAGAGAAAATCATGTCTTTTGCAAAAAATACAGGCTCTTTGGTAGTTGCTACTATCTTTACTTCCATCTTTACAAACTTGGTGGCCGGGGACCAGTATCTATCCATCGTGTTGCCCGGCAGGATGTATAAGCCCATGTGGGATCAAAAAGGGCTCCATCCGAAAAATCTGTCCAGATGCTTGGAGGACGCCGGTACCTTGACATCTCCATTGATTCCCTGGAATACTTGTGGTGCATTTATGTTTAGTACCCTAGGTGTCCATCCCTTTGCCTATTTGCCATTTGCATTCTTGAATTTAGTCAATCCTTTTATATCTATTTTTTACGGATTCACAGGCATCACCATGGAAAAACTTCCACAGAATCAAATAGAAAAAACTGCTTGAAAATAAAGTCTATCATACCTCTACTGGCTGACAGTAGAGGTATTTTTTATGCTTTTTAGCATATTGTATTCCTTTTGCAATATTTATTTAATAAAAACATTGATGAGGAGGTCTTGTCCATGAATCTGCTTGACAAAGTAAAGCAAGGGATGATTGAAAGCACAAAGGTCATCAAAGAAATCTCCAGCGATATGTCAGAAATGACAAAGCTAAAAATGAATCTTTCAAGGGAAAAGGGAAAACTGGAAGAACTATATTATAATCTAGGCAAAACAATCATTCACACCGAGGATTTGGAGAAGATTCCCGATGGGGTTCCTGAGGCTGCTATACTCCTGTTCTATGAAGCAAAGGCCACATTGAAAAACATCAGGGAATATGAGGAAAAAATGGAATTCTTGAAGGGAATCATCAAATGCAGCCAATGTGGTTTTATCATAGACCCAGACGCCAATTACTGCTCAAATTGCGGAAACAAATTGACATCCCCTCCTTCTGCCGTGGAGGACAGGGAAGAGACTCCAAAAGTTATAGAAGAAAGCTGTACCCTTTCCAAATCTGTCCCTTCAGAAGAACAGGCAGAGGAAAAGCTTGAAGATTAATCTTCAGGCTTTTCCTCTAGTTTTCAAAATAAAACCCGCATTGGGGGTTATCCATTTCCCCCATATCTTTGGGGTCAATGGGAAACGCAGCACATTGGACAGGCCTTAACCATCTATAGCGTTGATATACGGAACAAACGTTATCATCTGTCAAATAGATACATCGGTAGCCTAACCGGCAGCACCGTCCACACATGTTACAGTTTCCCTTTCTCTTTTTCAATTGATCTTCGATATAGTCTTTTCTGAAATGGGATAGATAAAATCTTCGAATCTTTCCCCGATAATGCTTAAATTCCATCCGCCATCCCCTTCTTGCAAAAAATCTTTTATATTCTTTATCATGGACAAATCAAAAGATTTTCATAAGCATAAGACTATAAGCACCTTCCTGAATACCATATACTTATCCCGGTAGGCAAAACACCCCCGGAACACACTTTTGCCAATATTTTATTTTTTATTTTATTTTTCCCTTATATATCGTATAATTGTTATGGGACTTCAAAGGAAAAGAGGGTTATCATGAAAAAAACAATTGGTATGCCATGGACCTACGGGACGCTTTTTGTCATGCTTTTCAGCATTCTTCTTTCGATACAATTGGGATATTCTGCCTATTACGGCTTAATGATCAGCATTATTTTCATCGGGGCTGTTGTACACAGCCATGGTTATACACCAAAGGAAATCGCAAACATGCTAGGAAAGGGTATAAAAAGTGCATGGATTGTCCTGGTGGTGATGGCCCTTATCGGCATCCTTATCGGCCTGTGGATGATGGGTGGCACTATTCCTACCATGATGTATTTGGGCTTCCGTTATCTCTCCGATCTTAATTTTATCCTTGCCGCTTTTCTGATTACCAGTATGGTTTCTATGGTTTTAGGAACTTCCCTAGGTACTATGGGTACTGTGGGCATGGCTTTGGTAGGCATCGGCAAAGGCCTTAGCATCCCCCTTCCCCTTTTGGTAGGTGCCATTGTATCAGGGGGATATTTTGGGGATCGTTCCTCTCCCATGTCCAGCAGTGCCAATCTGACAGCCGTAGTTACGGAAACAAAACTTCCAGATAATCTCCGGCATATGGCAGCAACCATAACACCGGTATTCATTCTCTGCACCATTTTTTATGCCATCGCGGGCAGGTTTTATGCTGTACATGGGCCTAATCCTGAAATCATGGAGCTACAGCACATGCTTGCAACCTACTTTCCCATCCATTGGATGATGCTGATCCCTCCCCTGATGATTATGGTCATGGCCATATTTCGTTTTCCTATGCTCCATAGTTTAATCGTAGGGCTATTGGCTAGTTTGGGGATCATTCTGTTTCAGCAGCAATTTTCCTTTTCTCAAATCCTAGAAGCAGCTCTCTTGGGTTTCCAGCACCCAATACCGGAGGTTTCTGCGATTTTGTCGGGAGGGGGCTTGTTGTCGATGAAGAATGTCATCCTCATTATTGCTTCCTCTACAGCTTTAAACGGAATTTTAGACGGTACCCGTATGATTGAGCCCTTGATCCATAAATTTATAGCAAAAACAAAGAATTCAGGAGATTTGATCCTAAGAACTTCTTTTTTGAGCTTTATCATTGCCGTAATTACCTGCAATCAAACCCTAGCCGTCATCATCCCCGGAAAATTTCTGCAAAAAGTTTTTAGGGAACATCAAATATCCCTCAATACCCTGGCACGAACCATTGCCGACTCGGGTATTGTCCTCGTGCCCCTCATCCCTTGGAATGTAAACGGCGTAATCATTACAGCCATGTTCGGCATTTCCATATCTGCTTTTGCTCCCTATGCCCTGTTGACCTACCTTACACCCCTATGTACCCTGGCCTTCGGATACATGGGCCTTGTAAAAAAAGACTGTGTAAATGTCTCTCTTTGAAAATGACCCATAGCATAAAAATAGCCAGAATTGGTTTTCTGGCTATTTTTCTTTCACACAATGCATAGCTTTTTGTATAGCTTTTTATGAAAGATTTTTTCAAATCACTCCTCTTAACATAATTTTATATTGCCTATATTTATTTTCATCCATTATGATTATTTAAAAAATTATATCATAACTTGTGCAGGTTTTTGTGAATACTATGTTCAGAATCCCTTGATCGTCCCGTTGCAAACAGCAAACATCATTTATTACTGCAGCAATTTTTCTTTTTTCATTAGTGAAAAAGTATGTACGCGAGAGGAGATGATGTCTCATGAAAGGCTGTTTATTGCTCCACGGCTATACGGGCAGTCCCTGGGAAATGGACCCCTTGGCAAACATTTTGGAGCAGAAAGGCATCCTTACCTACTGCCCTATACTCCATGGCCACAAAGACCCTGAAAGGGATTTGCATCGATCCACCTATCTTGATTGGATTCAATCGGCGTCGGAAGCCTATACCCAACTATCCCGCCAATGCAACGATATTGCAATCATCGGCTTTTCCATGGGTGGATTGCTGGCATTCCACCTTGTGCAAAAGTACAAAGCAAAATGTCTTGTGTCTATGTGTACCCCTATCTACTGTTTTGATGTAAAGAATATAGCAAAAGATATGCTGGAAGCATTCAAGGTGAAAAATTATCAGCGGATCCGCGAATATACCGGTGCTTTTCGCATTCCCCTAAAAGCCAATTGGCATTTCAGAAAAGTGCTGCTTTCCTCTAGGCCCCTGGTAAAAAACATCGATGTACCCCTATTGATCATCCAAGGAAAAAAAGATCCCGTAGTAAAGCCCTATAGTGCCCAATATATCTATCATTACGCAAAATCTTCCCTAAAGGAGATCCGATATTATGAACATACAGACCACAGATTTCACCGCAGCAGGGAAACACAAAATATATACAATGACATCACTTCCTTTGTGCTCACCCATTTATAACTTTGAATGTACTTCCTTTTTATGGTATGATGATATTGATACATAAACTGCCAAAGGAGATGGTGAGGATGAAAATACAGTTTTTAGGTCATGCCTGCTTTTATGTGGAAGAAGGAAACTGGAAAGCCTTAATTGACCCTTTTATTTCTAACAATCCCCAAGCACCGGCAGACCCCTCTGCTTTTGGAGATATCTCCCATATCTTTGTAACCCATGGCCATGGGGATCACCTTGGAGATGCGGCTCTCATCTCCAACAGAAGCAATGCCACCGTTATTACAAATTATGAAATTGCTTCTTATCTAGGAAGCAAAAATGTCCCCACCCATCCCATGCATATCGGTGGAAGGAAAAAATTTGATTTTGGCACCGTCAAAATGACACCTGCCCTCCATGGTTCGGGCATTGAAACGGTAGGAGGATTCATCTATGGGGGAAATCCCTGCGGTTTCGTCATCGAAGTAAAGGGCAAAAAAATTTATCATGCAGGGGACACGGGATTGACTATGGATATGAAGCTTCTAGAGATAGAACATATTGACGTGGCCATGCTGCCCATCGGAGGCAATTTTACCATGGATATAGAGGATGCCTTCCGTGCCGTTGAATTTATCAAGCCAAAAAAAGTGATTCCAATGCATTACGGCACCTTCCCCGTTATTCAGGCAGATCCTGCAGTTTTCAAAGAGAGGGTCAAGGAAGCAGAGGTCATCATTTTAAAACCCGGGGATACATATGCATTTTAGAGAAAACGAAAAATAGCTCGGTGCCATCATCGAGCTATGATTTTTAGGCATTTTTTCCCTGCTTCTTTTGTTATATGGAATAAGAAAAAAGGCCTTCATTTTTTCAATGAAACAGAAATAACTGTTTGGGAATCGCCGCAACTTATTCCTCCAGATTTCTCACCAAGAGATTTCCGATACTGTCTTGATCCTCTAAAGATTCCAATCGCCTTATCCCTAAACTTGTAATCATCTGCAACACATTGTCATTGTCAAAAGGCGTTCTCATTGGGGTTGCCTCGCTGTAGTCATTTACCTTCTCCGTGGCTTCTTCAATGGAGGCAATGGCCCTGGGCCCTCCTACACATCCCCCAACACATCCCATGCCTTCTATAAAATTTGCATCAATTTCTCCTCTAAGCAGCCTTTCTAATCCTTCTTTACAATCCTTAGCTCCATTAAAAGCTATGGACTTAAAAGGAATTTTCCGCTGCTGGGCTACCCGCATGACAGAAAGCTCCACCGCTTTGCTGACTCCACCGGTTCTTCCGTATACCCTCCCCGAAAAGGATGCCTCTTCCCGATAATCATCCTCTAGGACATCAAAATCAATTTCCAAAGCCTCAAAGATCTCATAGAGTTCCCGAAAAGTCAATACATAATCGATGGCATCCCCTAGGGCATGGATTTTAGCTTCTGCTTTTTTTGCAATACAAGGGCCGATAAAAACAACCTTTGCTTCGGGATTTAAGACCTTCAATACCCTTCCTGATGCAATCATGGGTGATACTGATGGTGATATATGATCTGCTATATGTTTGAAATTTTTCTGGATCATTCCTACCCAGACAGGGCAACAACAGCTGGTAATAAAAAAATCCTTTTCTGTCTTTACCTTATGGTCAAATTCATAAGCTTCCTTTACTGTCAAAATATCCGCAAAGGCAGCCACCTCAATCATATCGGCAAATCCCATCCATTTGAGGGCAGCCCTGATTTTTCCCGGCGTCATTTTCCCCTTTAGCTGCCCTACATAGGCCGGTGCTATGGTAGCATATACGGGATGTTTCCTTTCCTGCAACATCTTTATAATGGGAATGAATTCGATTTTATCTGAAATGGCCCCCAGTGGACATTCCCCAATGCACTTTCCACACCCTAGGCATTTATTTTCGTCCTCGGTACAGTCCAAATGACTTCTTGGGCAATCCTCATCATATTGACTTGTCTCGCCTTCATGGTAGCGGTGACATGTCTCACATACATTTTGGATGACTGCCACCAGAGGCTTTTCTATCTTGTTCATCTGCAAGGCCCTTTGGACATCTTTTGTCAGTTCGGAATCCCCGTTGCAGGGATTTAATCCCATGGCCATACGAATGTAGTTTTTGACAATTATTCTTTCCTGTTCATCCTTGATATCGTTCCCCAATATTTTATCGGGAAGCCCCTCTATTTCCTTTTCCAGTTTTCCTTCCCACGCCAATTTAACGACTTCACGAAAAATTGCCATTCTATATCTTTGAATTCGGTTATCCGTTGTATTCTCCATAAATTGCCTCCTGTTGGCCATGCTTCGTTCTCTTCTTATTTTCCCTCAGAAAAAGCTCCTTTATAAAATAATTTATCGATTGCAACCATAACGCAGGAATTATCCCAAATATTCCAGCCCCTTATTGTACCACTATTCTGATATCTATATCCTTCTTCCTTATGTTATTGGCTTTATTTTTTATCCATTTTCAGCCATTAAGTTCCATATTTTTTTCTTCAAAAATTCGAAAGAGCAAATGAATCTCTCCACTTGCCCTTTCAATTTCTTATAATGCTTTTGTCTATGCCATTAATTTTCTCGCTTCCTCCATGACCTTGTCATAGTCAGGCTGCTCCGTTACTTCCTTTACGTATTCCACATATCGAACAATATTATTCTGATCTAGAACGACTACACCCCTTGCCAGCAATCTTAGTTCTTCAATAACAAATCCATAATTCAAGCCGAAGGATAAATCCCTATGATCAGACAAAGTAATCACTTTATCAATTCCTTTGGCTCCGCAAAATCTCTTTTGGGCAAAAGGCAGGTCTACGCTGATGGTAAGAATGATGATATCTCCTAAGGCAGCCGCCTCCTGGTTAAAATGGATTGTCTGAAGTTCGCAAACCCCCGTGTCCAAGGAGGGTACAACACTGATAATTTTCACCTTATCGCCCCCATCTTTTAAAGAATAGGGCTGCATGTCATTGGTTAATACCGTAAAATCGGGAGCCCGATCGCCTAACTTGATCTCATTGCCTAAAAGGGTCAAAGGGTTTCCCTTCATGGTAACAACGCCTCTTCTTCTATTGATCATCTCTTCAATCTCCTCTCAATAAATTTTTCCCCTTTTGTATATACCCTTTTCATTGCACCATAATCATTCTTCATTTTTCCCCATGGGCCTCATATTGAAAATTCTTCCATATATGTTATGTTATATGTTTCATAAAAAGTACATTCCCCTAATCATGACATTGTCATATTTTTACTAATCGAGCACAAGCTGTTTTTGTTTATTAAAAAAGGATTTGTAACCCAACTGTACAAATAGGATTACCGTCAAGGAGACACTGCCTAGGATCCCCAGCATGATAGCAATTTGATATTCTATAGCCGTCAGGGGGGAAGTTCCAGACAATATCTGCCCTGTCATCATGCCCGGTAAAAAAACGATCCCCATGCCTACCATGGAATTAATCGTAGGCATAATTGCCGAATCAAAGGCATGATCCACAATGGTTTTTGCCGCCATCTTCGGTGTAGCCCCCAACATTAAAGCCGTTTCAATCGTATCCTTTTTTGATCTCATTCCATCCACCAACCGATCTACACCTAAGGAAATTCCTGTCATGGAGTTTCCGATAATCATCCCTGCCAAGGGAACAAAATACTGTGTTTTATACCAAGGTGAAATCTGAATAACAACAAATAAAAAATAAAAGATGGAAAGGATGGTCCCTGCAAACATCGAAAGGGCAATCACTTTCTTCAACTTAACAGACATCTTCGCCTTGATTCGTTTATAGATATTCAATATAGCAAATACCTCCATCACACCGATAATCAGCAATGTGTACAAAGGGTTCTCATGTTCGAATAAGTAGGATAGCACATATCCTACAATAATCAGTTGCAGGGTCATTCTGACGGAACTTATAAGGATTTCCTGTTCCCTGGCAATCCCTTTCATCTTTACAATGATCAATAAAGCCACTACAAATATATAGGCCGATGCCAGCTGCCAGAAACTTAAATCGATGATGCCGTTCATCTACATCTCCCCTTCCCTAACAAACTGCCCTTTGCTGATTTTGATAATATTTTCCCCATAGGTTTCCGCTATCAATTTGGAGTGGGTGACCATGATGAGTGTTTTTCCATAGTGCTTTACATAGCGGACAGTCTCCTCAATAATAAGAATTTCCGTTTCTTCATCCAAGGCAGAAGAAGGCTCATCCAGCAGCAAGACTTCCGGATTTAGGATAAATACTCTGGCCAAGGCCAATCTTTGTTTTTCCCCTCCAGACATATTTTCCACCGGCTGATCCAAATTTTTATCCAGATGAACCATCGCCAAATATTTTTTCATTTCTTGTTCCTCCAGCGGTTCCTTTTCAGAAAAACGGAGGGCAATACTTAGATTGTCTCTCACTGTTACTGGAAAAATAACGGGGTTTTGGCCCAACATGACCACTCTTCTTCTCAAATCTACCGGATCCATTTCCGAGATATTTTTTTCTTGAAAAAGAATCTCTCCCTCCGTAGGACTGATCAGGCAGTTCAGCATTTTAATCAGGGTCGTTTTTCCGCTGCCGCTTTCCCCCACAATACAGGTAATCTTGTCTTTGGGAATATCCATATGCTGAATATTTAAAATATCCCCATACCTTATATTTCTCAATTGAAAAACACTTTCCATCGGCACTCCTCCCTCTCCATATCCCTTTAAAGGGAAAAAAGATAAGTAATTCCCAATCCTGCAACGGCTGAAGCAGCAATGGCATAAAAAGAATTTACTTTATATTTCCACAGAGCAACGAAACCGGCTATTCCAATGGCCAACGTCCAAACATCCACAATAGCAGTGGGAATCAATTGAAGAACGGAAGCCAAAATTGCCCCAATAACAGCAGCATTAATTCCTGTCAAAAACCCCTTCACCCAAGGGATTTCCCTAATCTTTGCCAGATAGGGCGTAGCAATCAAAATAAAGACAAAAGATGGAGCAAAAATTCCCAAGGCGGCCACAGCGGCTCCTAGAACACCAAATACTTTATATCCGATAAAAGCGGAAGTAATCACCACAGGACCGGGAGTAATCTGCCCAAAGGATAAACCTGCCAAAAATTCTTGACGTGTCATCCATCCCAATTTTTCTACTATCTCCTGTTCAATAAATGGGATAATCACCAAACCTCCTCCATAAATAAAGGAGCCCACCTTCAAAAAGAAGGCAAATAATTTCCAAAGAGTCGGTTCTGCCAAGGCCAGGGGCAGAAGGGTTATATAATTTTTTTTCGTTTTTGGCCATTGATAATATATGGATATGCCTGCCAATCCCCCTGCTACAAGGACTACCAACAAGTTTATTTTCCACAGAAATATAGCTGCGGCACTCAATGCCATAATCCCTATACCGGCCCGATCCTTGATAGAGGACTTCCCCATTTTATACAGGGAATTGCCAATCAACGCAACCACCATAGCATTGATTCCATAAAGCAAACCCTTCATCTGGGGAATGGTCCCGTACTGAAAGTAAAGATAGCTTAAGAAAGTAATTATAACAAAGGCCGGCAGGATAAAACAAAAACCTGCAAGAAGTCCTCCTGAAATTCCTCCCCTTAAATAGCCCAAATAAATCCCCAATTGGGTAGAAGCAGGCCCCGGCAATATTTGACATACAGCCAAACCTTCTAAAAACTGTTCTTTGCTGGTCCACTTCCTTTTCTCCACCAATTCCTCATCCATCATGGCGATGTGGGCCATAGGTCCTCCAAAGCCCAACAGGCCTATTTTTAAAAAATATGATATGATCTCCTTCATATGTCATCTCCTTTTTCCACAAATAAGGTTTCTTTGTCCACATTGCTTACCAGTTCTGCCAATAGGCTCCGAAACTCTCCTCTTTTCTCTGGCTCCAAGGTATTAAAAAAGTTCTTTACAAAACTTCGATCCTCTCGGATATGCTGCTCAACAATCTTTTTCCCTTCATCGGTTACTACAATTTCCACCACCCTTCGATCCTCTTGGCTTCGAATACGTTCAATATATTTCTTTTCATAAAGCCGATCCATAATCCCTGTCAGGGTAGAGGGCGGGATATGATAGGTTTTTGCAATGTCCATCACCCGTGCTTTTTCCTTGAAATAAATACGTTCCAAGACATACATATCCTGAGGGTGAAGTCCACTGGTCTCCATCTGATATTCCTCTTTATATTTGAAAATATCTATCAGCTTGTGCATAAGCTTCACTTCATCCAAATGCATCACCTCCCCATTGCATTTCTCAATCGTTGTTATTTCATGTCATAAATATTTCTTATATCGTATCATACGATTATCGTACTATTTTTGGATGCATTTGTCAATAGAAAGTACCTAAAAATAAAAAAATCAAAGCCCTGAAATCCTTAACAGGCTTTGACTTTTTTTTAATTTCTTATGAACTAAAATCTGTTGGCTTCTCCCTCGATTCCGATTCTTACACGATGCAGCGGTATATTCTTTCCTGCATCGGCCAGCGCTTTTTCCACGGCCCTTACGATACCCGTGCAGCAAGGCACTTCCATAAATGCTACCGTTATACTTTTAATATTGTTCATCTTAATGATTTGCGTAAGTTTCTTAACATAGAATTCTATATCGTCCAGCTTCGGACAACCTACCACTACCTTTTTCCCCTTTAACAGGTCAAGATGGTAGTTTGGATAGGCAAAGGGCACACAATCTGCCGTTACTAACAAATCTGCGTCTTCAAAATATGGAGCTGCTGGAGGGACCAGCATCAACTGTACAGGCCATTGCTGCAATTGGGATTTAATCTTAATCTCCACATCCCCATCTCCTACGACCGCCGCAGCTGCCTTTGCTGGTTTATGATTCAATATTCGCATCTGACTTCCAGGGCAACCCCCACCATGGTGATGATGGCCATGATGATTTTGTTGTCTTGGCTCGTCCCCTCTTTTTTCTTTTTCCAAATGGACTTTTACGGCTTCCTCATCGAATTCTTCCGCTTCCCTTTCGATGATTGTAATGGCACCTTGAGGACAATCCCCCAGGCATGCCCCCAAACCATCGCAAAGATTATCCGCTACCAATTTTGCTTTGCCGTCGATAATTTGAATCGCTCCTTCGGCACAGGCCGGCACACATAAACCACATCCGTTGCATTTTTCTTCATCTATATGAACAATCTTTCTTATTGCCATTGTTCATTCCTCCTTTTTTCTATCATCTTTAGTTTTATTATAGCCTCACTTTTTCTCTAATCCTGTGATATATATCAAAATATTAAGTGAAGTTCATCACTTTTTAAAAATTAATTCATCTTTCATAAAACAACTTACATTTCCCATATATTCGAAATATAATAAAAGTAACAATGCTTGAAGCTTAGGAGGTTAGCCATGAATTATTGTTCCAAGGGTATCTTTTATCTGCTTTTGTCATCTTTTTTCTTTTCAATCATGGCAATTGCCGTTAAGAGTATACCAGAAATTCCTATTGCCGAAAAAATATTTTTTAGAAATATCCTCGGCGTAATCATTTCCGCCATTATTTTGTATAAAAACAAAGAAAATTTCTTGGGAAACAACAGGAAGCTGCTGCTGGCCAGGTCATTTTTGGGGGTATCCGGTGTGGCAACCTACTACTATACCATTGGAAAACTGCCTCTTTCCGATGCAGTCATTTTAAACAAACTTTCACCCTTTTTCGTTATTCTGCTGGCGTATATTTTTCTTGATGAACGCATCAAAAAACTTCAGATTCCCGCTTTTATTATTGCCATACTGGGCACTGTTTTCGTGATCAAGCCACAGTTTGATTATACCTTTTTGCCTTCGATGATTGCAATTTTATCGGCATTTTTTGCTGCCGGTGCCTACATCCTGATTCGTCAGCTTCAAAAGACCGATACGACCCATGTGATTGTTTTTCATTTTTGTTTGTTTTCCAGTTTGGCAACCATTCCTTTTATGGCTGCAGGCCAATTTGTTTACCCGGATTTAAAACAACTGGCTACGTTAATCGTCATCGGTCTTTCCGCTACCACTGCTCAAATTTTCATGACCCACAGTTATAAATATGCACCAGCTACCCGGTTGACAATTTATAATTATGCAGATATAATATTCTCAACTATTTTCGGCATGCTATTGTGGGCTGAATTTCCAGACCTCTTAAGCATTACGGGTGGATTCCTCATTATTATCGCAGGAATCATCAACTATTTTTCTTCTGTACAAGACGACCAAGCGTACTCGGCATCCTCCCCGGAACATCAGAACTAATCAAGGTCAAACCCTTAAAATAGCTGCACCTATTCCCTTGCATAGGAGGATTGATTATGTCATCAACATTTTCAATGGTAGCATCCCATTCAAGACGCACGGAAGGTGAGGATAAAATATTTGCCGCCAACAGTGCAGCCCAAAGTGCTGCAAAAACCATAGGCCCGGATAGGGTTGTCAATGCATCGGTAGGGGCTTTACTCGATGATGACGGAAGTCTTTCCGTACTCCCTACAGTGATTGAATTGCTAAAAAATCTGCCTGCAGAAGAATATGCAGCCTATGCTCCCATCGGTGGTCTGCCCGGCTTTTTAGAAGCGGCAAAAAAAGCAGCCTTTGGCGATTTTGTTCCTAATGGCTATATAGAAGCCGTAGCCACTCCCGGGGGCAGTGGTGCCATCCGCCATGCCATTTGGAATTATTCTGAAATGGGTGACGCTGTTTTAACTTCCGATTGGTACTGGGGTCCATACAAGACCATCGCAGAGGAACACGGGCGCAAAATCGAAACCTATACTTTTTTTGATGAAAGAGACTGTTTTCATCTTTCTTCCTTCCAACGAAAAGTCCACGAATTACTGCAAAGGCAAAATGCTTTGGTCATTTTGCTAAATTCTCCCGCCCATAATCCCACCGGCTATAGTTTGACCATGGAGGAATGGAACGCTGTTTTTGATTGCCTAAAGGCAGAAGCAGCCAATAAAGAGAAACGGATCATCTTATTCTCTGACATTGCATATATTGACTTTGCCGGCAATCCAAAGGAATCTAGGGCTTTTATGAAGCTCTTTGGTAATCTGCCTGAAAATATTTTGACCATTGTAGCTTTTAGCATGTCCAAAGGATATACCCTCTACGGCATGCGTTGCGGTGCCATGATTTGCATTTCATCCCGCAAGGAAGCAGCAGAAGAATTCAAAACTGTCAATCAATTTTCTAATCGTGGCGTTTGGTCGAACGGCACCCGACCGGCCATGACAGTCTTAACCAAAATTTTTAGTGACCCCCAACTGCTGGAGCAAATAGAAAAGGAAAGGCAGGTACTGCAAACCCTGCTGACAGAAAGGGCAGAATCATTTATTCAAGAAGCAAAGAGAGTAAACTTAAAAATCTGCCCATATAAGGCAGGCTTCTTTATCACAATCCCCTGCAAGTACCCTGATGCGGTAGTTGCTGAGCTACAAAAAGAATATATTTTTACTGTCCCTTTGGGAAAAGGCATACGCTTTGCCGTTTGTTCCGTTTCTAAAGATAAATGCACCCTTGTCCCCCAAAAAATTGCCGCCGTCATTAACAAATTAGAGAATCTATAGCATCATAAAACCCGTACCTTTCGGTACGGGTTTATGCTCTAATATCTGCTTCTTTCAAAAGCTCTTTTTTGACCGCCGTTGTTTGGTTTTGAAAAACTTCTCTTGGCTTTTTGGCGACAATCCTTACACTTTTTCGGTTCGTTGTCAAAACCTTTTTCTGCGTAGAATTGTTGTTCACCTGTGGTAAATGTAAATTCAGTGCCACAGTCTTTGCATACGATCTGCTTATCTTGATACATATCGAACATCCTCCCTTCCTAAATGGTTTCCAAGGAACATATAATATTATACTTTTTAAAACAACCCAACCGATAGCATAGGGAAGGATGTAGTAATAATGATTATATATTCTAGTATATTATAACCGTTTTTTTCTATTTTTGCAAGTATTCATTGCCAAAATCCATTTTAAAAATCTTCGAAATTTTCCTATCTTTCTTCTTTTCATTTCATTCTTTTACAGCTACCCCTTTTATTTTAAATTGTATATGTGCATAATTTATTATATAATGATTTTAAGTATGCAAATCACAGGAATGGAGTGTTGAAATGATTATCCCTCAATTAAAGATTGGAAATTTAACGACTCCGATACCTATCGTACAAGGTGGCATGGGCATTGGCATTTCTCTTTCAGGTCTTGCCGCAGCCGTTGCAAATTGTGGTGCTATCGGTGTTATTTCCGGTGTAGAACCAGGATTTAATTTTGAAGATTATTACAAAAACAAGTACGAAACAAACGTAAAGGCCCTAGCCTATCATATAAGAAGGGCAAAGGAACTGGCCCCAAAGGGCATTATCGGCGTCAATATTATGACTGCCATTAACAATTTTGAAGATATGGTAAGGACTGCCGTAAAGGAAAAAGTAGACATCATTTTCTCCGGTGCCGGGTTGCCCATGAAACTCCCTGAGTTGGTTAAGGATTCCATGACAAAAATTGCTCCCATCGTTTCATCGGGGAAAGTGGCCCAATTAATCTGCAGACAATGGGACAAAAAACATCATTATCTGCCTGATGCCATCGTTGTAGAGGGTCCTGAAGCCGGCGGTCACTTAGGCTTCTCCCTGGATCAATTGGACGAAATGGAAAACTTCTCCCTCGTAAAGCTGGTTCGAGAAGTGTTGGAAGCAATTCGTCCCTTTGAGGAAAAATATGACCGAAAAATTCCTGTGATTGCAGGTGGCGGCATTCATAATGGAAAGGATATTGGAGATGTTCTCAGTGCTGGGGCTTCTGCTGTTCAAATGTCTACAAGATTTGTAGCCACCTATGAATGTGATGCATCTGACGCCTTTAAACAAACCTATCTAAATGCAAGGGAAGAGGATGTAATGATTATCAAGAGCCCTGTAGGCATGCCCGGCAGAGCCATAAAAAATGAATTTTTGGATAAGGTATATAAAAATGAGAAGCCGGGAGACATCAAATGTATTAACTGTCTAAAGCCTTGCAATCCAAAGGAGACCCCTTATTGCATTGCCGATGCCCTCATCAATGCCCAGAAGGGGAACCTGGACAAGGGTTTTGCCTTTGCCGGTGCCAAGGTTCATAAAATTGATAAGATGATGTCTGTTAGGGATTTAATCCAAGAACTGATGGAGGATTTAAAAAAATATTAAAGGAGCAGACCTGCTCCTTTCTTTTTTATTGTTCAAAGGTTCCCTTCACTACAATATCCTTCTTTTGCACCATTACTTTTCCCCCGGGCGATCACGGTATCTATGGTAAAGGTTTCTCTATCTACCAATACAATATCTGCATCTTTGCCGATTTCCAAGCTGCCTTTATTTCTAAGCTTTAAAATTCTAGCGGGATTCGATGTGGCAACCTTTAAGGCATCCTCCATGGGTACGCCGTCTATGCAAATGGCATCCTTGATCTCTCGAAACTCCCATCAACAGATTCCTTTTCTTCATTCCATATGAAATCATCAACGCAAATTCCATGCCATTGATTGCCCAAACATTTTGGGGATGCCCCCCCTTCAAATGGTGAAAGCTATCTTTATATTGATAACCATTTATAACCTTTATGATCCATTTGCCATGAGCTTTTCTGCAATCCGTTTCCCCTTTTTCGTCAGTTTGGTACCTGCTCTGCCCTTGCTTTTTACGAGGTAACCATGTTCCTCCAAAATATTCATTCTCTGTCTAATTTGGGGTTCCTTCAAAGGATGGCCCTTTTCCTTGGCTTTTTGGGCAATCTGTTTTCGACCGATGAGACAATTTTCCAGCATCCCTTGATATAGGGCACAAAGAATAAAATGCAATTCCTCTGCATTGCCCAGCTTCTCTATTTCCTCTTCCTCTTTCCTGTCTTCCCTGTCCAATAATTTGATCTGGAAAAAGCTTGCTTCTGGTATATCGCTGAATCGAATCACATCATCTTCACATACTGCCAGCATATATTCGATGGTATTTTTTAATTCTCTGATATTTCCATACCAACTGTAGCATTTTAATCGGTGAATCACTGCATCTTGAATTTTTAATGGAAGTCATGTTCATCAACCTCGGCCCGATATCAATAATTTCTTCTGCGAAATCGGGAACCTTATCTACCTCCCCCGGTGTAACAGCTATTTTCACCGGCTTGACCCCCTTGATCCCCGGATAATAGGGAATATATTTTATATGATTAATCCCCATTTCTTTTAGCTTTCCGATGGAATCAAAGACAGTTTCTGCCACATCATTGACAAAAAGAACCTCTGTTCCTTCAGGTACAAACAGCAATTGATCAATAAAATTGTAATTGATGGTTCTTCTTGCAGAAATAATTTTATTTTTGCTGTTTTCGCTTAAATAGGGAAGGGCTTCCTCATATACCAGATCGGAGGATACAATAATCAAATCCCCTTGGACGAGCTCTGTGATCCCCTCGTCAATGGCATAACTTTTTATTCGGATATATTCCCCAATATATCCCTTTAACTGTTCCAGCAGGGTCTTTCTGGTTTCTTCTGTCCCTGCAATCAATGCTATTTCTTTTGCAGTCAATGGATTCCCCCCCCTTATCAATTCTTCGGCATGGAGACTAAAGCAATGGCGATAGCAGCCTCCCCGTGGCTTCCTTGATCTTCTCCCACATGGGTCTTTTTAGATATTCTTCCAGAATTACTTCTTCACTGTCCTCCATATCCATATAAAAATCCTTCTCCATTCGTGCCACAATATCCTTGTCATAAATGAAGGCGTTTACTTCAAAATTAATTTGAAAACTTCGCATATCCAAATTTGCTGTGCCCACGGAAGCTGCAATTCCATCCACAAGCAATATCTTTGCATGGATAAATCCTTTTTTGTATTTATACACCTTTACCCCTGCCTGCAGCAGATCTTCAACATTGGACATGGAAGCCCAAAACACCGTACGATGGTCCGGATAGCTGGGAAGAATAATCCGAACATCCACACCGCTTAAAGCAGCAGTTTTTAACGCCATCATAATGCTCTCATCGGGTACCAGATAGGGTGTGTTGATCCATATCTTTTCCTCTGCGGAAGATATGGTAGCAAAATAGGCTTGCATGATGGACTGCCAGTCAGAATCCGGTCCACTGGCAGCAATTTGTATCAATTGCTCTCCATAATAAGAAAGCTTTGGAAAATATGCTTCATCATAGGGAAGCTGCTCCTTCGATACGAAATGCCAATCCTTAAAGAAAATATTCTGCAGTCCGTACACAGCTTCTCCTTCAATACATAGATGGGTATCCCGCCAAAAACCTAAATGAGGATTTCCTCCCAAATATTCATCTCCAATGTTTAGCCCTCCCAGAAACCCTATTTTCCCATCGACTACAATAATTTTTCGATGATTTCGATAGTTTAATTCACGGCTTAGCACGGGAAAATACACAGGCAAGAAGGCGTAAATTTCTACACCTGCCTCCCGCATATCCCGGAGATACGCCTGACTGAGCTTCCAGCTTCCCACACTGTCATAAATCACCCTTACCTTGATTCCTTCCCGTGCTTTCCCCATCAAAATATTTTTGATCAACCCCCCTATGCCATCATCTTTTATGATAAAATACTCCAAATGAATATGATGGCGGGCCTTTTGCAGGGCTTCAATAATTTCCTGAAAGGTTTCTTCCCCATTGGTAAGCACCTTAGAACGATTGTTGATAGTAAAGGGAGCATTGGCATTGTTTAATATGAGGCTGATCAGTCTCTTTTTTACAAAACTTTCGTCATCCTTGAACAAAGCCTTATCTTTCATGGCCTCTCTTTGATCCCGGGCTATGGCTTCAAATTTTTCAAAATCAATATGTTTCTTTTTCTTAAAGATATTTCTCTTCCGAAAATTTTGTCCTAAAAACAAGTAGAAAATAAATCCGATGACGGGTACTAAAAATAGGATCAAAAGCCATGCAATGGTCTTTGCCGGGTTCTTATTTTCCATAAAGATAACCAGAGCAATAAAGATCGTATACAAAGTAAAGATTGTCCCCAGAAACATTTCAGCCTTCTGAAAAAATCCTTGAAAATCTGTTTCCACAGGCAAATAATCAATATATCCATAGGCATTCACCGCCAACACATTCAAAAGCACCTGCAGGGCCAGCAATACTCCGATGATGATTTTACCTTTAAATCTCACCTTATCCACCACGCTATCGATTTTGTATTAATATTATTATACTAAAATTCCTTTTTCTTATCGCAGGTACTAAAGAAATATTTTTATGATCTATTTTCAATTAGCGATAAAAATCCCCAAAGTCTTGAAGACATGATCCTCTCCACAGCCTTGGGGTTCAAATCAAAAATCATTCAACTTAAAAATCAATTTCCACACGGATTAATTTCCCTAGAATCTTTACATCTTTTGTATCTTTTGTCACTGCCTTCCCATCCTGGGTGCCCTCCACCCATTGCATCCTATTTCCTTCCACTTTCTTTATTTTTCTCAATCTCCTTTTTCCATCATATTCTATCAGGTGAAATGCCCCATTTACCAGCTCATGATTCATATAGATCAGCCCACGGTCTCCCTTTCTGATCCTGTACTGACTTAAGGTATCATCCGGTATTTCTATATAAATTAATTTGTCAGGATGAAAACCCTCCACTTTTTTCTCTATAATAGGAAAGCTTTTATACCCTTTTATTTCCTTCATTTCCACATCACAGACAGGCACTCTCTTGATAATATTGGAGAGGGCATCTTCCCATTGATCCAAAGGTTCTATTTCTTTTCTTCTGACGGGCGTAATTTCTATAGTTCTAAGGGGTTTTTCCTCTACCCTTTCCTGTACTTCCTCCTTTGGAGGTTCCAAAGCCATACTTTCTTCTAAATTTACCCCCAAGACCTTGGAGATCTGCGCCAAAAGTTTCTCATTCACGATTCTTCTTCCGCTTTCTATATCCAGTATAAAGGATTCCGTTACGCCACACTTCTTCCCTAACTGCTTTGGCGTTATCCCCTTCTTCGTTCTCTCTTCCCGAATTTTTTCTCCTACGCGACTCATGTTCCCACCTCTTATGAAAAATTCATGGTTGTTTCCTTTATATTTTGCAATGCAGTTTATGAAGATTACCGCTGATCCCATCTATTCATAGGTGCGATAAATGCCTTCGGATCTCTTTTTAAAAGCATTTTTGCTGATATAGGACCCTTCCACCACATGGTAAAACCCTTTTTTTGCCACAATACCCTTGATATATTCCACATGGGGACATCGATCATAATGATAATTATCTGTCGTCATACAGGATGCCAAATGAATCACCACATCATCCTTGGATAAGGTTGTCTTTGTTTTCAGCTTGCGCCCTAAGTGTTCCAGCTTTGCAGCAACACTTTTCCCACAGCATCCTCCACAGGTAAAAGAGAGGTATTGCACATCCTCATCGTACCCTTCGAATTTGCCCTCCTTTTTATAGAAGGAATCCGTACAGGCAAAACCGCTGCACCGATGATGGGCCACATCACATTGAATGATCACTACATACTTTGGCTTCATTCTGCCATCCCCCTTATTCATGATTGCATATCTATATTGGAGCATAGTTCTTCTGCAATGTCAATTTCTTTTCACAGCCTCACACCGATAAATTTTCATACCCATAGCAGAAAATTTATCTTCGTATTCTGTAGTAATTTTATCTTCTATACCGCTGATATGGCTGCCGTGCAAATCAAAAGTAATATTGGCCAGTCGCAGATCACAAAGAGAAAATTCATTCAATGAAAATTCGAATAGTTTTTCATTATCTGTCTTGAAATGAATTTCACCCTTTTCCACCAGAATTTGTTTATATTTCTCTAGAAAATTTCTATAGGTCAGCCTCCTTTTCGCCCACCGTTTCTTGGGCCAAGGATCGCAGAAATTGATATAAATCCTATGGATTTCATCTTGTGAAAACACTTCTTCAATTTTATTGATATCATACCAGAGGAAGGCAATATTTCTCAAGTTCTTCTCTGCTGCTTTTTCTACTGCCTTTAGCAGCACTTCCTCCTTTATTTCCATCCCAATAAAATTTATTTCCGGGTATAAATCAGCCAAGGTGGTAATAAACTGTCCCCTTCCTGTTCCTAATTCAAGGTGGATGGGATTTGTATTCCCAAAATAGGCCCCCCATTTGCCTTTTAATCTTTGCGGCTCTACGCAAACATACCGTTCATAACCCAGCAATTTTTCCTTTGCTCCCGGTTTTTTTCTTCTCCTCATGCCTTTCGTCTCCTATCCTATTTTCATTCTTATAATTTACCACTCGCATTCCTTATATATATCATTTATTTTTCATAATTTTAGCTACAATATCAAAAAAGGTGGGAAAAGATATGGCAACACATTCGGGATTATCAATTTCTACCCCTTCCTTACTCGCAAGTCCTGCAATGGTCAAAGACATGGCAATGCGATGATCTTGATAACTCTCTATCCTTCCCCCACGCAAAGCTTTGCCTCCTTGAATCATCATTCCATCCTTCGTTTCTTCAATGAAAGCACCCAGCTTTTTCAGTTCTGTTACCATGGCTTTGATTCGATTGCTTTCCTTTACCTTTAATTCTTCTGCATTTCGAATCACCGTAGTCCCTTCGGCAAAACATGCGGCAACGGCAATCGCGGGAATCTCATCAATCAATCTAGGAATAATTTCTCCGCCGATTTCTATCCCTCGAAGCATTCCCCTCTTTACCCGAATATCTCCCATCTGCTCCCCGGAACATTTTTTTTTGTGCATGACCTCAATGTTTGCTCCCATTTGGAGCAATACATCAATGATACCGGTTCTTGTAGGATTTAAACCCACATCCTTGATTCGTATCTCTCCATCATCCAAGATGGAGCCCAGAACCAGAAAAAATGCAGCAGAAGATATGTCCCCCGGCACAAAAATCTCCCTTGCCTGCAGCTTTTCCACAGGACGGCAGACAACTTCCAGCCCCTTTACCTCTATATCTCCTCCCATATATTTTAGCATCAATTCCGTGTGATTCCTGGATTGTTGAAATTCCCGTAGGGAAGTTCTTCCATCGCCATAGAGGCCTGCCAACAGTATGGCAGATTTGACCTGGGCACTGGCAACAGGCATTTCATAATGGATTCCCTTGAGTCGTCCTTTTCCTTTTATGGCCAAAGGAGCATAGTTTTCCTTCTCTAGGCCGTAGATATCTGCTCCCATCTGTCTTAAAGGTTGGATGACCCTGTCCATGGGTCTTTTTTGTATGGATGCATCTCCTGTAATTTCACAATCAAAATTTTGTCCAGCCAAAATCCCTGACAACAGGCGAATTGTTGTTCCTGAATTTCCTACATCCAGCCTTTCTTCCGGCCTTTGCAAGCCCCTCAGTCCAACCCCTCCCACCTTGATATATTCTCTTCCCATCACAATTTCCACACCCATTTTTTGAAAGCAATCTATGGTATTCAGACAATCTTCCCCCATCAAAAAATTATAGATTTTGCTTTCCCCCTCTGCAATGGAAGAAAGCATGATAGAACGATGGGATATGGATTTGTCTCCCGGCACCACCATTTCCATTTTTACTCCTTTTACAGGCTGAATGAACATCCTTTATCGTCCTCCCTTGTCGATAACGTCCGGCTTTTCATTGCCTTTTCTCCTTCTACCATTGGAGTTCATGGATATCCAATAAATACTCCTTCATTTTTCCCCTTGCCACGGGCAATATGAAGGATATTTTCCCTTGTGCATTTTTCTTGTCGCCCATCATGATTTCTATAAGTTTCTGTACATCATACATGGGAATATCCACATCCATGCCTAGATTTTGAATAAAATCCGTGATTTCATAAAAATAGTCTTCGGGGATAACTCCCAACCTTCGGGCAATAAAAGTTTCCATATACATGCCAATCAGAACGGCTTCTCCATGGGTATATTTTTGATATTGTGTCATGCCTTCCAAAGCATGCCCTATGGTATGGCCAAAATTCAATATTTTTCTCACTCCCTGCTCCTTTTCGTCTAAGGCCACGATTTGCCCTTTTACCTGGCAGCATCGTCGAATTACATGTTGCATCACAGCTTCATCCATATCTTTTATTTTATGAATATTTTCTTTCAGATAGTTAAAAAAGGTGTTGTCTTGTATAATACCGTATTTTACCACTTCACCCATTCCGCTCATAAACTCTCTTTGAGGAAGAGAATACAAAACATCCGTATCAATGATCACCGCTTTTGGCTGATAAAAGGTACCAATCATATTTTTCCATTGAGACAGGTTTACTCCTGTTTTTCCCCCTACACTGCTGTCCACTTGAGCCAATAGGGTAGTAGGCACTTGGACAAACGGAATTCCCCGCATATAAACGGAGGCACAGAAACCGGCAATGTCTCCCACTACGCCTCCTCCAAAGGCTACCACTTTTGATTCCCTTGTCAAATGCTCTTTGAGCATGTAAGATAGGATCTCTATGACGGTGTCCATATTCTTGCTACTTTCTCCCGGCTCTATCACATATTTGCAGAAGGCTTCATCCCCTAAATTTTTTCCCAGTCTGTCACCGTATAAGGCATCTACATTTTTGTCAGTCAATATCAAAAGTTTGTCCCTTTCGCCCAAATACTCTGAAATATTGTCCAGCAAACCCTTCCCTATATAAATAGGGTAACTGTCTTTCCCTAAATCTACTTGAACTTTTTCCATCGCTCTTCAATCTCCTCTAAAGAATCTCCTCCGGTTTTCCTCAAAAACTCCTCCGCCACTACAGTAATGGCTACCATCTCTCCTACAACGGAAGCAGCGGGCACAGCACAGACGTCACTTCTTTCAACAGCGGCGTAGGAAATCTCCTTGCTTTCTATGTCTACACTTTTCAAGGGTTTATACAGGGTCGGTATCGGTTTCATCGCACATCGTATCACAATGGTTTCCCCATTGGACATACCGCCTTCGATTCCTCCTGCCCTATTTGTCTTTCGATAAAAGCCTCTGCCTGCATCATAGAATATTTCATCGTGAACCTCTGAACCTCTTTTTTGGGCATTTTCAAATCCCCATCCAATTTCTATCCCTTTCATTCCCTGGATGCTCATAAGTCCATAGGCCAACCTGGCATCCAATTTTCTATCCCACTGCACATAACTTCCTAATCCCTTGGGAACACCTGTAATGTATATATCAAAAATACCGCCTAGGGAATCCCCTTCTTCCTTTGCCGAATCAATAGCTTCCTTCATCTTTTGTTCCACTTTTTCATCAATGCAGCGAAGGTCAGACTGGTCAGCCTTACGAATCTCATGAATATCTTCAACCTTTCTTTCAAGCTTTACATCACCAATAGACGTCACATGGCTTATCACTTCTACCCCAAAATTTTCCATCAATTGCTTCATCATACTTCCTACCGCCACCCTGGCAGCCGTCTCCCTGGCACTGCTTCTTTCCAATACATTTCTGATATCGGAAAAATTATATTTGAAAGCTCCTGTCAAATCGGCATGGCCCGGCCTCGCCTTAGTAATTTTTTTCTCCATTTCATCAACTTCTATGGGATTCATATATCTTTTCCAATTTGCATAATCCCTATTTTCAATTTGGAAAGCAATAGGACTTCCAAGAGTTTTTCCTCCTCGAATCCCGGATAAAATTTCTATACGGTCTTGCTCAATCTCCATCCGCTTTCCGCGACCATATCCCCCTTGCCTTCGCCTTAAATCTTTGTTTATTTTTTCTATATCTATTTTTACATTGGATGGAAATCCCTCAATAATGGCTACCAAGCATTTTCCATGGGATTCTCCTGCAGTCAAATACCTTAGCATCTGGATTGCCTCCTGTTCTTGTGAAAATCTTGGCAAATCACTTTTTTTAACTTGCCCTCTTGGCAAGTCTCTTGGGTTTTCAGTATTGCATCCCATCTGATAATGCACTCCCCGTCCAGTGATGCATGCCCATGATCGATCCGTCATTAACCATTCTTCAAAGGGAGCCGATAATCCTCTTTTTCGATTCTCTTTATTTTCTCAACTCCGCCTTCACCATATCCGATTTCATCATAGAACCTACCATAAATCTCCCCTTTATTTTATAAAATCATTCTGCAAAAATACAACAAAGCACCTACATCCTTCATGTAAGTGCTTTGATGCATAACCGCGTGGCGGAGAAGGCGGGATTCGAACCCGCGCACCGGTTTCCCGGTCTAACGGTTTAGCAAACCGTCCTCTTCAGCCTACTTGAGTACTTCTCCATATCCATTTTAGAAAAACAAAATTCAAATGCTAATCCTGTCCTGTATATAATAAAAAAAATGGTGCGGGTGGAGGGACTTGAACCCCCACGCACGCGGCGCTAGATCCTAAGTCTAGTGCGTCTGCCAATTCCGCCACACCCGCATGATATTGGATGCAAGATGTCGGATCTTTCTCTCGCCTCTTG
>NZ_LOEE01000027.1 GCF_001562415.1 Thermotalea metallivorans
GGGACTTTGCCTCCGGCTTCCTTCAGATTCCACCTCACGATGGACACCCTTGCCTTTGGCTAATGGTTCCCACTGCCAAGCCCATAGCGGACTTTCACCGCCAAGTTACTGCCCATGCCGGGCGCACGTTAAAAAGGACAGTTTGGTATCTCAAACTGTCCTTTGTTTTGGTAAAAAAAGCAATGAGGCAAACAGGGGGCCCTTAAGATTTAGGCTTCGTCACTAATGGCTACTAGCTAATGGCTGATAGCTGGTGGCTAATAACTAACAGTTTATAGTTAACAGTTTATAGTTGTTAACGGCTAACTGTTAACTGGCAGCTGGTGACTGGAGAAAAACGGCACAGGTCTGAGTAGGAAGCCAAATCTCCAGGGTTTGTCTGCAAACTCGCAGACAAAAGAATATCAAAAGCAACGGGCAAGAATTACGCCTGCATGTGATTGACTTTTATCCCCTCTAAACCTTCCAGCTGCTCCATCATATGGCGTATTTTTTCCATGTCTCCCCTTAGGTTTAAAGTGATTAAGCCGTGATTGACCTCTCCCGGATCATGAATTCCAAATCTACCAATAATCATATCTCCATGTTTTGTCAAGATTTCCTGCACCTTTGGCGCAGCGTCTGCACGATGATCTACCCTGATGCTCATAACACTCAATGGATCCATAGCATTCCCTCCTTCTTTTTTCTTCTGCTATTTTAGACAAGATTCCTTAAAGATATGCATGAAGCATTAAAAAAATCAAACTTCCAAAAATAGAAGCTAAAAAGTTTACCATATTATTTTTTAACCAATCCGCCTTTTGGATGGCTCCATCATCTTCCTCATAGCCTTCTTCCTTTTCAAAGATTCCCAACAAAGAGTCAAAAAAACCGCCCCCTATGGCACTGATAAAGATCAAGCCATATCGCCACAGGCTTATATTGGGGATAAGCTTCAGAAGGCTCAGTATGTAGATCATCAGCAAATATCCTACCAATCCTCCGACGCCCCCAAGGGTACCCCATAAGGTAATACCCCCGGAAATCCCTTGGGGAACCTCTCTGAATCTATCAAGGGAATAGGTTTTGCTCGGGAAGAGGGTGCCTATTTCTGAACACCAGGTATCAAACAAATTGACGGCAATCGCAGTAAGATACAAATGGTAAAACAAGATATTTTCTGTAAAATAATACATGAGGGCAAAGACAGCAGCAACAGCGCCGTTGGCAAACAACTGCTTCCAATCCCTGGCCGATCGTTCCCGGGCTTTCCCTTTAATTTTTCTTTTATGAGCCGTTTGAATTCTGGTGAGTATACTTCCTGTAACCAAAAAATATCCCAGAGGAAAAATCCAAAAAAAACCATTGACACCAGAAGCCGTACCTATAAACCACAGGGCAAAAATAGCATCTCCAGTAATCCAGTCCATGCGGTAGGTGAAAAAACCAATGGTCATCATCAAGAAAGAAATTAAGCATAGATGATATAGATTTGACATAACGGCCTCCTCATGAGAAAATACTATATAAGCCCTATGGATTAAGCCCTTAGCGATTCATTCCTATGGCTATTCCCTGTTGATCCTGGCCAAAATAGAATTACATAAATAATATTATAACTTTCTGGAATCCATGAAGCGTTAACGTTGCATGACCATATTCAAGTGAAACTTTCACTTTAACTTATTCTTTCAAAGGCAGGTGAATCTATGGAACTTCATGCCATCAAAACCATCGTCCAAAGCAGAACGGCCAAACCTGAGGGAAAGTATAACCGTTTTTCCGTCCTGGTGCCCATTCTTCAAGTTCAAGGTGAACTTCACCTTTTATTTGAAATCCGTTCTGAAAAATTAAAGAATCAACCGGGTGAAATCTGTTTCCCGGGAGGAAGAATAGAAAAAAACGAATCTCCGGAACAATGTGCTGTCCGGGAGACCTCCGAAGAATTAAATCTCCCTACGGAGAAAATTCAAATCTTTGGCCCACTGGATTATATCGTGACACCCTTTAACGCAATCCTATATCCGTTTCTGGGTTTTTTGCCCGGGATCCGAGTAGAGCAAATCCATTTCAATCGAGATGAAGTAGGCGATGTCTTCACCGTACCGATGAAATTTTTTCTGACCAACAATCCCGAGGAGCATTTTATCAATATCAAGGCTGCCCTCCATGATGACTTTCCCTTCCACATGATCCAAAATGGAAGGAATTACAAATGGAAAGTAGGAAAATATCCAGAGCTGTTTTATCAATACAACGGCCACATTATATGGGGGATGACAGCCCGAATCGTCAAAAATTTTATCAATATCATCAAGGGAGAAGAGGACCTGTAAAAAATTATACACTCAACAACCTATATCTTCAACATATGTTATGAATTTCCTTCCTACAGAATACAGCCAAAATTCCCTTCAAAAATAGCAAGCTCTGGATGTCAAGCTTCCAGAGCTGATTTTGTTTCCTTTGTTTAAATGGAAAATCTATGGATGGGGAGAGTCTGAATTAGGCAGGGTTTTATCTTATTCTTTTTAACATCGCCTTGACCACTTCATCAAAGGGCATCGTGCCGATCTGGGCCATAATCTTATCTAATTCGCTTTTTTCCTCCTTTTTCAACGATCCCCTAAGGACAATACTCACCAGCTGGTCTGCATCCACCAAAACAGAAAAGACATTCAGCGCACCGCTCAACAATCCTACAATCACAAGGGCTTGGGCAGGTGTTAAATTAAACTTTCCATTTTGACCACAAGTACGCCGCTGTATTTTATTATGTCCCTTGCTGTCCTGCTTGCCTAATTCAGCCATTGCTTCCTTCATCAGTGCATCTAGCTGCTCGGGTGAAAACACAATAACTCCCCCTCGACTGTATTTCTAGTTCCTAACCCGGTATGATAATGGGCGCTTCCTGCCCTGGTTTTCCCCGTCCCGTTCCAAAAATAAAAACAAGACCCAACAAAATAATCCATACGAGATCAACCTTCAAATCCTCATTTCTGGACAATATACTCCCTCCCTTTAATAGTATTATATTAAGATTCCAATCACCTGTGACTAATTTGCAGAATCCTATGTATTTTCTTCATTTGATTCGTCCTCTCGTTATAAATCAATATAATGTATCTTTTCAAATTTTCTCAGTATCTCCAGTTCCCTTTTTTGACAGGTAAATAAGATCACTTGACGGTTCTTTCCATATTCATAAAGATAATGCAAAACCGCCTCCAGTCGACGGTCATCATATTGAACAAAGGCGTCATCCATGATCATGGGCACGGCAGCTTTCTGGCCAAAAATCAAATCGGCAATTCCCATTCGCATGGCAAAATAGATTTGGTCCCAAGTACCATTGCTAAAGTAATCCATATCTTTCACTTTGTCTTCCACAGGATCTATAATTTTCACACCGTAGTTTTCTGAGATTTTCAAATCCTCATATTTTCCATTGGTAATCCTGCTTAGGATAGTCCCCACCTTTCTATTCAGTCTAGGTCCAAAACTTCTCTGAAGTTCTCGAAAAGAATTTTCCATCTCTTCCATGGTGCAGTCTATGGCAGCTGCCATTTCCTCATAGTATGCCATCCGTTCCTCTAAAATCCTCATCTCTTCCTCGATCTCTGCCATACCTCTGCTGTGGGCAAAACGATTCTGTATTAGATTCTCTATATCCTGGATCTGTTTTTCTAAAGCAATCCATCTTTCCTGCTTTCCCTTCAGCGCCTCTTCCAGTCTTTCTTCCTTTTCCAGTTCCTCTGCACTGTCCATCTCTGCTATTTCTTCTATTTCTTCCATTTCTTTTCTAATGTCCTCCAAAGTCCGCCCTTTCAGCAGTACCTTGCAGGCTTCTTCCAAGGAAGCCCTTTGCTTGTCCAATTCATTTTTATCTTTTAATATTTTGGAAAGCCCCTCAATGCAGTTTTCCACTTTCTCCTCCCTTATCTCTTGAAGATCCAATCTATGTCCCAAATCTTTTTCAATCTCTACAATTTGATCCTGCATCTGTTTTATTCTAGTCCCCAAATCTTTCAGTTCCCTTTCTGCCGCTTCTTTCTCTGAAAGCATGCTTCTATATTTTCTCAGATTATTACGAAATTCTTCTAAGCTACTGCAACGGCATTGCCTATAAATGTTCCGGACATACCCTTCCCGTTGTTCCAAAGTTCTTTCTAAATTCCGGATCTGCTCTTCATTGATATTTTTTCTTCTATCTTCCATACGTACCTTTAGTTCTTCTATTCGATTTCTTTTTTCTCCATACTTCATCATGCCTGCACGAAATTCTTGAAATCCCTCGACTCCAAAGCGGGAATAAATCTCATTGAGATCTTTTTGGATGGCCTCTATTTCCTTCATGATCAGAGTCTCATCCCCAATCACTGCAATTTCCCGCTCTACATCCTTAAGGCCTTCAGCAATTTTTCTCCTATGGATCCATCCATAGCTACACAGCAACAAACCAAAACCGCTTAAGGCATAAAAATAGGCATGAAAAACAAAGGCTCCTATAAGTCCTCCTACCGTCACCAATAGGGCAGAAATCATTATGGCCGAAGCAGTTCTCATTTGATTCCGAAGCAAATCCCTCTTCAGTTGAAAATTTTCCCTCCGAGTTTCCCCGTGGATCTTATGCTTGAGTTCCTTGAGCTGCTCTTCTTTATCATAAACTTCCATTTCCATAGATGGTCGAACTTCCTCAAATTTTTGAAGTGCTCCGAGGCTGTTTTGCTCATCCCTCCACTGGGCCTCCAATTGAGCAAGTTCCTGTTTCTGCTGTTGCCATGCCTGCAGTTTTTCTTCTATCTGCTGACACTCTTGGCATACAGCAGCAAGCCTGGCTTCTGCATCTTCCTCCAAGTCCTCATATCCTTCAAAAGACTGCAACACATCCTTCTTTCCTTCATATCGGACTTTCGCAGTTTCAAGCATCCCATAGAGCTCTGATAACTGCTGCCTTAACTCCTTCCACTGTCTGGCCTTACTCTTTAGGTCGAGGATCAGACCTTCATCTGCTATGGTATCCCCTTGGGCCAACTGTTTATTTTTTTCCTCAATTTCCTCGGATAAGGCATTGATCCTATCTATATAGCTGCAAAGGGCCAAATATTCCTTCTTCCGCTGAAGCTGACGGATTTGTTTTCTCTTTTTTTCCAACGCTACAATTTCTGCCTTTGTTGTCCGTCTTTCCTCCAACAACTTGTTGAGCTTTATCCGGTCTTCTATATTTTCCTCATGGAGGCGATTGACCTTACTCAATTCTTCTTTCAGACTGTCATAGCATCTCTTTAGTTCATCAAGTTTCCCCGTCTTGCGCTGGCCCGTCAAATCCTTTTTGACCTGCTGCAGCACACCCATGGCTTTATAATAAGAGGTGTCTTCATCGCCTGTCTGTTGCAAATTGGCAAGTCGCTTCATGATCTCGTCCTCTTTGTCTCGTTCCACCCGACAATGGAGTTGCTTAATAAATATAGTTTTTTCAAAGGCTTCTTCCCCAATGCCGAAAAAAGACAAACCGGGCTGGCTTGCATCAATATGGCTTGCCTCTTCCCCGGAAATGAGATCCAAAACAATGGCGTCATCCATTTTCCTCTTTTCTCCAAAACGCCGTTTGATGAAATATTCCCTTTGATGATCATCCTGAAAATACAGTTCCCCTTCTGCGTCCTCACCGGTCCAAGGCAAAAAGCGCTTCCGCTCATTTTCTCGCAAATTCTTCTTAGAGGAATTCATTCCATAAAACATGGCTTTGATAAAGGATTGGAGCGTCGTCTTGCCTGCTTCATTCTCCCCGTAAATGACATTGAGGCCCCCATGGAAATGGATTTTCAGGTCCTTCAATTTGCCGAAACGTCCTATCTTTAAACCTTTTATCATCATTCCACACGCACCTCCCCAGTCCCCAGCGCCTTCATTCCCAATTTTAAAGCACAAATTAGCCGCTTTCTCTCTTCTTCATTTGATGCCCTATCTATCTTCTCCTTCATGTTTCGTACGAAAATACCCTTGAGGGAGAATTCACGGGCCAGACTTTCATAATCTACAGCAAAGGTAGTTTCATCCACAAGCTTGATATAATAGAAATCTCCGTGGAGTTTGTCCTGCAATACCTCCCGATGAATGGAAAAACCCTCCCCTATCTCCCCTGTCAAAATAATTTTGTACAGATTCCGTTCCCTTTCCGGGTCGGTAATTTGTTCCCTGATTCTCTCCACAATCTCCTCGTAGGTTCCTACACCTTCCACATCGACCTTTGCCACCATATATTTTCTCTTGCAGATTTCTCGAAAACTTAACTCACATCTGCCTTTTTCTACAGTACCAACAACAACTCCCTTGCTGCCCAATTCGTCAAAGGCCCTTCCCTCAGGATTTCCGCAGTAGCTCCAACTGGTGGCTCCCAGTTTGGTCACACCCGAAAAGCTATGCCGGTGGCCCAAAGCCAAATAATCCAACCCGCTGCTCTCTATGGTGCCTCGCGCAATGGGATTATAATCACTTCCCTGACCTTCTGATACCATATCTCCATGGAGGACCATAATATTTACCAGTTCTTTATTCTCCACGTGAAATCCCTCGATCAAAGACTTTCTTTCATATTTTTTTGAAAAGCCTATGCCATATACGCAGGTATTGTATTCGGGAATCCAAATACCCTTTAAATTTGTATCAAAAATGTGCACATTGGATGGCCAACGAATCAGCCTGTAATAGGATTTATATGTATAGGGATCATGATTGCCGGGAGAAATAAACACCCTGATATGGGGTATTTCTTCAAATTTTCTTATAAGGTAGTCCAAGGTAGTTTTCATCACCCGGTCATTATCAAAAAAATCTCCGCTGATCAAGAGAAGGTTTACCTTTTCATCCTTGGCTGTTTGGATCACCCTGCCAAAAGTTTCTCGCAAATCTTCCTTTCTCTGTTCCGCTATGGAACCTGAAAGTTCTTTAAAAGGCGTATCAAAATGGAAATCCCCGCAATGGAGGATTTTTACCTTCTTCATTATTCTCGCACCTCCTCTATTCATCGATAATTCCATTCTATCACAGAAAAATACAAGATTAAATTTGCAGATAGTTTTCTTGTTATGCTGTCAATTCAGTTGTATACTATCTTTATACCATATTTCTTATAAAACACAAATCAAATTGTATCTGAAAGAAAAATAAATTGTATTTCAAATTTATAGAAAAATGAGGGTGGTTATGTTATGATATTATTTAGAGAGTCTAAATTTATGACTTTCTTAGTAGTATTCATTTATCATTTTATTTTATGAAGGAACGTTGCCTATGTACAAGATCATGGATAAAAAAGAAAAATTGTATACTGCCTTTTTTTCGAATGCTATCCGTAAAGACGTACTCCATATTGCCTGGCCTGTCTTGGCGGAGCTTTTATTAGGCTCCTTATTTGGAATGATCGATATGATGATGCTTGGCAGAATCAGTGATCCCGCGGTGGCCGCCGCTTCTGTGGCAGCCGTTGGAGTTGCCAATCAACCGGTCTTTATCGGTCTATCCCTCATTCAGGCTTTGAATGTGGGAGGAACAGCTATGGTTTCGCGATACATAGGTGCAAAGCAACACGAAAAAGTGGAAGATACGGTGAAGCATATTATCCTTTTGAACCAATTTCTACTGGCCCTTCCCCTTTCTTTATTGGCGATTCTTTTTACAGATCAGATTATGACATTTGTAGGAGCTCAAGCTGATACCCTGGCGGTAGGCAGAGCTTATTTCAGAATTATCATGATCGGATTTATCTTCCAGGCTTTTAACTTTGCCCTATCTGCAGCCCTCAGGGGAGCAGGAGATACAAAACTTCCCATGAAAGTGAATTTAAGAGTCAATTTCCTCAATGTAATCGGCAATGCCCTGCTCATTTACGGGTTATTGGGATTCCCTAAACTGGGTGTTACGGGTGCTGCTATTTCAACGGCATTTTCCCATATATTGGCCAGTTTTATCCTGCTCACATATATTTTCAACGGAAAAAGCATCATTCGCATCCGCCTGAAAAAATCCTTCCGTTTTCGCAAAGATATTATATACAACCTTATCAAAATTGGCGTACCGGCTTCTTTGGAGCAAATGGCTTTAAGATTGGGTATTTTCCTTTTTGTAAAGATTGTAGCTACCTTAGGAACCGTTACTTTTGCTGCCCACCAAATATGCCTCAGCATCTTGGGCTTATCTTTTCAGCCCGGCCAGGCCTTCGGAATTGCAGCATCTTCCCTGGTAGGCAGAAATTTAGGGGCTCAAAACCCTGAGAAAGCCCAAGAATATGCTCGAGAAACTCGAAAGATAGGTTCCATCATTTCATCTTTTATGGCGTTCATCTTTTTTGTATTTGGACCGCAACTGGTAGGTTTATATACAGAAAATCCTAAAATCATAAGGGACGCCTCTGTGGCACTGAAAATTATCGCCCTAGTTCAACCCTTTCAATCTTCCCAATTCATTCTAGCCGGCGGCCTTAGGGGAGCAGGAGATACGGTATTTCCTTTATTCTCCACTTTCTTGGGCGTTTTAGGTGTTCGGGTAATTCTATCCTATATATTGGTCAGCATATTAGGCTACGGGTTGGCAGGAGCCTGGATGGCTGTCTTGACAGATCAGTTTGTACGCTGGGTCTTGGTATATTTCCGGTTTCAATCGGGAAAATGGAAATATATTACCATTCGCTGATACAATTTCTACTTTTTTCGTCCATGGCTTATAGGCCTTTTTTGGGAATATCTTACCATTTTCTTGTTCAAGCCTTATCCCTTGTTGAAAAAATCTGGTGGTCATATACAATAGTATTGAAAGCCCATTTTCTCCTTTGCCGCAATGAAAAAATCTGATTTTTTAAGGATGGTTGTTGGAAAATGGATAAAGCGAATCTACTGAAAATGATGTATGCACACGAACAAGTGGGAAATCAAAGTAGTGAACCGTATCCTTCTTTGGAAGATATGATCAAAGGCGATAAAAAACTAAAAAAACTGGTTTCCCAATTGCTGGATGAACAACTGGTTCAATATCAAAATTCAAAACTTGTACTTACCAACATGGGAAAGTATCTGGCAAAGATTTTATAAAAAATAAGAGGAAATAAAATTAGACAAGGTTTTCTATATCATTTCTTAGAAAACCTTGTCGCCTGTTATAAGAATGGGGGGTAAATATTCTATATTCAATTTTGGGTATTCCCTTTTTCCTACTCTCTATAAGCGATTCCTCCAAACCAAGATCCAATTTACTTCCACACATAAGAAGGGGTTTCAAGCTCAAATAATTCATTGGAAATTCCATTTTCTTTTACAGATACGCATCTGTAATCATCACCATTCTTATAACAATCTATATCAACCTCCCAAAGAGGGGTGCTGATCCCTTTGTTGTGAACATATATACCAAAATCTCAGCCTTTTAAACATTTTATTCATATCCTTCCATTTCCTCGGGCACTTTCACTTCAGTGATTTCTACTTTACCTAAGGCTGTAGATATTTCGACCTCCTCCCTCGTACCATCAACCTCATAGGCTATTTTCAGATGGCGGCTGTCAATCATGGATAGCTCCAAGTAGTCGATTTGTTCCTCTTTCATAAAATCCTCTTTGATTTTTTCCCTTAAATTTTTCACCAAAAATATATCAAATCTCTGTATTTCTCCTAAATAATTGGATACAAAATCTTTTAATTTTTCATTGATTATAAAAATATGTCTTAAAGTCATATCCCGTCGAAAGTTTTCTATAGCAATAAACAATATCATTGTAATGAAGGTTGCAATAACCACAGCGCCCAACATGTTCCATCCCACCCTTGCCTTTGTTTTACTTATTAAAATATTACCCAAAAAGATAGATAAAAATCTTTTTTCTTTCTATACGCAAATCTCTTCACAAACTTTAAAGAACATGATTGTAAACCTTTAAAATCCACAAATTGAAAGCAAATCAATATGGATTTACAACTTTAAAATTGAATTTATTTCAAAAGTTATATTTCTTGAAAGATTAACCAGTTGCCAGTTGCTAGTCACTAGTATTGGCAACTGGTTGCTGGTAAATGACAACAAGGTGCTCACTGTATAAAAATTTCTTTTTTCATAAAAGCATGAATTAACTTTTAGAAATGTATATCAATAGAAATATCTACAAAAAAATTTGCAAAATAGTATTTGTATACCAGGGTTACTGAAAATCAATATGATAGAATATACTATAGATATACCATTTTTTTCTCAGGAGGTATTTATGCAGACTGTTGTTGCTTTTTTCGACATTGACGGAACCCTCTACCGCGATTCTTTGATGGTTGAACACTTCAAAAAACTGCTGAAATATGAAGTCATTGATGCCGCCCTATGGCATCGCCATGCAAAGCACACCTATCAAGATTGGGATAAAAGACAGGGCAATTATGATGATTATCTTTTGGAAATCGCCCAGATTTATATTGAATCCATGAAAGGACTGAATCGACATCAAATCAATTTCATTTCTGATCAGGTAATTAATTTAAAGGGAGATCGTGTCTACCGGTATACCCGCGCCAGAATCGCCTGGCATCAATGCCACAACCATAAGATTATTTTCATATCCGGCAGCCCATCATTTCTAGTAGAAAAGATGGCACAAAAATACGGCATTACGGATTTCAAAGGAACAGAATATTTGATAGATGAAAATGATAATTATACTGGCGAAATTATACAGATGTGGGATTCCGAAAGTAAGCGGAAAGCCATCCTAGAATTTGTGGACAAATATCAGATTGACCTATCCCAAAGTTATTCTTATGGGGATACCAATGGGGACTTTTCCATGTTAAAAATGGTCGGGCACCCTATCGCCATCAATCCTACAAGGGAGCTCATTCAAAACATTCAATTGGATGAAGAATTAAGAGAAAAAATTACCCTCATTATTGAAAGGAAAGATGTAATTTATAAACTGAATGCAAATGTGGAAATTCTATAATTCCTTGAACTTCGCTTGATAAGTGATTTGTCATGGAAGCATTGTCTATGGACTTTTGATGTTCGAACACTTTTCTTTTCCTATGAATATAATGAAAAAGGCAAGTTTTTTCACCGGGAATCCATTTTCCCATTTTCAATAGGAAAGGAGACAACTTACCATGAATTTCATTCAAAATAAAATAGCAGCCCGTCTTGGTGGTAAGAATTTCGATACATCAAAAAAAAATTATAAATTTATGAAAATAAAGAAGGCAAAGGCAGAGGCCATGGCCCAATGGCCCCACCTTCCCCTGATTGATCTTGGCATAGGAGAACCTGACTTGCCTGCCGACCCCCTGGTTGTCCATACCCTTTCACAAGAGGCCGGCAGGCCGGAAAATCGTTGGTATGCCGACAATGGAATACCGGCTTTTCAAGAAGCTGCCGCCCGATACCTCCTTCATGTGTATCACGTGGCAGAAATTGACCCCTATCGTGAAATTCTCCATGGCATAGGGGCAAAGGCGATTTTGGCAATGCTTCCCCTATGCTTTATCAATCCGGGAGAAATTGCCCTCACCACGGTACCCGGCTATCCCGTAATTGCTGCCAACACAAGGCATTTGGGCGGAGAAGTCTATCATCTGCCTTTGTACAAAGAAAATCATTTTTATCCTGACTTTTCGAGGATTCCTCGAGCTGTTTTGGAAAAAGCAAAGCTCTTATATATCAATTATCCAAACAATCCCACAGGCCAGGTGGCCACAAGGGCATTTTATGAGAATGTGGTTGACTTTGCCTACAAAAACGGCATCATTGTCATCTCCGATGCCTCCTATGGTCCCATTACCTTCGATGACTGCCAACCCCTCAGCTTCCTGTCGGTAGACGGGGCGAAGGAGGTAGGAGTCGAAATTCATTCCTTATCCAAAGCTTTTAATATGACAGGCTGGCGCCTCGCCTTTATTGCCGGCAACGCCAAGATCATCGAAGCCTACGGCCATGTGAAAAACAACATAGATTCCGGCCAATTTATTGCCATTCAAAAGGCAGGAATTTGCGCCTTGGATCATCCCGAAATTATTCGTAAAAATTGTGAACGATATTCCAGAAGACACGATCTACTGGTAAAGGCCTTACGGGAAGTCGGTTTTCAAGCAGAAAAACCTAAGGGAACCTTTTATTGTTATGTGCCTATTCCAAAGGGAACAAAATCTGGAATCTCCTTTCAAAATGCAGAAGAGGTCTCGGAGTATTTGATTCAGAGAGCTCTTATTTCTACAGTCCCCTGGGACGATGCAGGTTCTTTTTTGCGCCTCTCCGTCACCTTTGAAGCAAAAGATGAGCAAGAAGAAAAAGAAGTGATGAAAGAATTGAAGAAAAGATTGTTGCAGCTAGCGCTTGTATTTTAAGCCAGAAGAATCATTACAGCCTTTCCTAAGGCTGTAATGATTCTTTTATGATATTGTCCTGCCATCAGCAGCTCAATTCCTACTCAAAAAACATCTTTATTTCAAAAATATATCTTTACAAATTTCGACACTTTTTGATAAAATAAATCACGGATGCATCAGCATCACATCCATTGTTGATATATCGCTTATTTCACATCCCCCTTTTTATATCCCTTTTCAGAAGGGATTTTTTTATCTCCTTCTCTCTTTTTTTGATCCATTCGGAAAGCTTCTTTGATTTGCCCTTTGTTCTCCTTTGCACATCGCCCGCAGTAGATTACCCTTTTTATATTTTTTGTACTTTTATACACGCTTTTGCATTTTCTGCATACATATGTGTAGCGATAAACATCTTCATTCCTTTTTGCCCAAATACACTCACTGTGAAAAATTTTTCTTAGAGTCTTCTTGAAAACTTCCCCATGACCATGTTTCAACTTCCCCTGCTTATAGAGATAATAGTGGGCAAGCTCATGCTTTAAAATCTCTAGCAGTTCCAGTTTCCCAAATTTTTCTGCATATTGTCTATTCACTTGAATCAACCCATGGCCCGTTTTTATATCATAGCGTATATTGGCTCCGGAAGTTTTTAACCGATTGGACCATTTTACTTCCCCTGTATATGGTTCTTGTACATAATACATATATATCCTATCGGTAATCCACAGAAGGTCTTTTTCCTGCAGGTTTTCCATGGCGGAAATTTGATAGTATAAGGATTCGGTAAAAAGATCATTTTGTCTCCACATTTTTCTCTCCCCATCCTATGGTAGTTCTCATTTGAGTTTGTATATAAACCTTTGATGCTTGGCTTCCTATTAGTACAGGCCCTCAATGCTGTTTTCCAATCACCCTTGTTTCGGCAAGAATATAGAAAAAGATATCCTCTTATATTGGGTTGCATCAATCTCAATGACCCCATTATATTTTTCAATAAGTTTTTTTACAATGTATAATCCAAATCCTCTTCCATCGGATTCTTTTGTTGTATACCCGGGCTTATAAAAATTCTCATAGGCATCCCCGGCCAAAAAACCGCTGTTTTCAATTTTAAACCGGTACACAGCATCTATCTGATCGATACATACGCTGACAAAAGGCTCTTGCTTATCTTCCAATGCTGCTTCAATAGCATTGTCCACAAGATTGCCTATGATGCTGCATAAATCCCAAGACTTTATATGGGGCATATCCACTTTGCAGGTGGATATAATCTCGAAATTTACTCCATTTCTTTCTGCCATTTCTTTTTTGGTATTCAAAAGGGCCGTCAATGGTGGATTCCCTATCCTGATAATTTGTCCTACATGCAGGTAGTTGTTTGCAATACCGTTGAGGTATTCCAAAAGCTTATCATATTCTTTCAAAAATGCCATGGATTGCAATGTTTGAATATGATGAATATAGTCATGCCTTTGGCTACGAAGTATATGGATCAGTTCCTCTGTATTTTCCAGATTGCTCCTTATGGCATTGATCTCTATCTGTTTTTCCTTTTTTGCCCTTTGTTCCAGCTTTTTTGTAAAAACAAAAATCAATCCCGTAGAAAATATGACAGAAGCATTTAAAAACAAAATTTCTCCTCTTATTCTTCCAAATAGATTGGAAATAAGGGCAAAATAATTGAACAGCATCAAGGCAGCACTTTGAAGAAACAACGCCAGCAAAACAATGAATTTACTTTGATTTATCAAGATATCACCCACTGTTTCAAATTTAATTAAAAATGCATATGCTGCTTCATCATCTTTTTTTACTTCAACATCCCACATCTCCATTCCTTTTAAAATTTGACAAAAAACCACCTGCGTTTTCCACAGCAGGTAGTTTTTTATCTTTTTATTCACCCTTTCCCCATTGCAAGGTGGTTGCCGCAAAGCTATAGCCAAGGCCGCCTGACAATAATAGCACCTTGCTTCCATTCTTGATCTTATGATTTTCAATTCCCAATTTTAAAGACAAAAGGGGATCTACGTGGCCCACATGGCCATATTCATCCAAATAGATTGATTTTTCTTGACTTAGTCCCAATTGTTCCAGTATATATTGATGGGAAGATCGCTTGATATGGACTAAGGCAACATAATCCAATTCATGGCTTTCAAAACCACTCATTGCTAGGGATTTGCGCGCAACGGCTAAAAAATTGGGAATGCTTTTTTCATTCAAATCCTTCTTAAATCTTTCAAAATCGGGCATCTTCAGCTTCCAAAAACCTTGGCACTTTGTAGATTCAGGCTTCCGAGGATCTGAGGTTCCATTGTGGGATGCCACCACATCATCGGCAAATGCCGACTCAACCATAATGCTGGTCTCCAAAATATGATTGTACGGATGATTTTTCTTCAGTAAGATTGCACATGCCCCCGGGGCCAACGGAAGCATAAAGGATGAATGTGGATCCGTGGGGTCTACCAAATAGCAGATTGTATTTCCTCCTGCAATCAACACTGTATTGATATACCGATCCGCCTTCATCATATCCTTTGCCACCTTCAATGCCAAAGGCGTAGCAGCACATCGATAGGACATATCAAAAGCCCATGCATTAACTGCCCCGATTTCTTTTTGCACTTTAATGGCTGCCGTCCAGCATATATATTCTTTGTATTCCTCTCCATTAAAAATAATCAGGTCTATTTCTTCCGGCTTTACTTGGGCTTTCTGCAGACAATTCTTTGCAGCCTTTATGGTCATAGCCACACAATGATCTTCTTGAGAACCCCATACTTTTTGTTTTATCCCTATTTTTTCCCGAATAACCTTCTCCGGTATGCCCCAAACTTTCTCCAGCTCCTTCGCATGGATCCGTTTTTCCGGCAAATACAGTCCAAATCCTACGATGCCACATTGCACATCTTCCCTATACATGGGCATTCCCCACATATTCTACCAAAGCACTCGCCCAGGAAAAACCGGCTCCTGCGCTAAAGAGCATAATCTTATCACCCTTTTCAAATTTTCCATCCTCCTGCATTTTGTCCAGATTGAAGAAAATATCTGCAGGCCCCATATGACCATGTTCGTAGGAGATGTAAGCTGAGGTCTTTTCTTCGGGAAATTCTATGGTTTGAATAACTTTGTCCAGTACATGTTTGCCGATATTGTACAAAACTACTTTATCAACATCTTCAACGGTATACCCTAATCTGTTCAACAGTTCTATCATTACCTTCTTGTTGTTATTGGCTAACGTACTATACAATTGTTCTCTTTTGGCATCATCGCTCAAATATTCTGCTGCTGTTTTTTTACAGTCCAGGTGAAATGCCCCTTGTGCTATGTTCTCAACTGTTGCCGGGCATCTCACCCCTCCCACAGGTATTCTCCACAGATGATGAAAACTCCCATCGGTCAAGGCATGGGTCCCCAAAATCCGAAATCCCGTATTGCCTCGCTTCAACAGGGCAGCACTGGCACCATCTCCGTAGAAATTTGCAGAGGCTGCCTTCCACCTGTTCACCACAGGTTTTTCGTATTTGTCGGCACAAACGACCAATATATGGCGAAGATCCAAATCTGTCTGCAGCCTGCTGAAGGCAAAATCCATCGCGGCCATGCCGCCGCAGCAGAATTGTTCTATCCGAAAAGCATAGGCATTACGAGCCCCGATTTCATGCTGTATTCTTGCCGCATCAGACCACCTCAAATAGTCGGCAAAGGTATTGGCATACACGACAACATCGATTTCCTCCGGAGATATGCCCCCTTTTGCTATAGCAATTTCCGCTGCCTTTATTCCCATATCCGTAGGTTCCTCGTCCTTCGCCGCATACACTTTATTTGTTCCCATGGCCGTGATTTCTTTTTCTGTAAGTCCTTCGGCTTCTGCTATATCCTTTATAAAGATGGCATGTTTTGGAACGTATCTTCCCGTTGATGAAATTCCCACCATCGGCATATTTTCCCTCCCTCTCGTCCTAAAACTGTATGGCAGCACTGGCCGTGGAAAAACCGGTACCTGCACTAAAAATAGTAACCAATTGACCAGATCGAATGTCTGTGGTTTTCAACATTTGATCCATGTTGAAAAATATATCCACAGGTCCCATATGTCCATGATTTTTGCACACATTCCATGAAGTATCTTGGATATCCATTTCCATGACATCACAAATATTCTGTATAATATAGCGGCCTACATTATAAGTGATCATTTTATCAACCTGAGATTTTTTTCTGCCTATTTTTTCAAGGAGGCGATGCAATGTGGCAATATTGGTGTTTATCATCCTCTCGGCCACCCGTTTTCGTTCCTCGTCATCCTTCAAATATTCCAGGGCAAACCGATTCATATCGATTCGAAACAACCCGTCTTGAATATGCTGGCTCTGCAGGGGGACTGCTGTCCCACCCACCGGTATCCTCCACAGATGATTCAATTCCCCATCCGTCATATTGCATACGCCAATAATTTCATTGGTTGTCACACCTCTTTTGATAACAGCTGCACTGGCCCCATCCCCAAAAAAACATGCATCGGCGTTTTTCCAACGGTTTACAATCGGTTCCCGAAATACATCGGCCGATACAATCAGTACAGTGTTGATATGGGCATTGGACTTTATCTTGGCACAGGCATATTCCAATGCAATAATCTGGGCATTGCAGGCCTGATCCAATCTCATGGCGGCAGCATTTTTTGCACCAATTTCATGCTGTATTTTGGCATATTCCGCCCATATAAAGTACTCGGGAAAAGCGCCGTAGGAATACAGGATCAGATCAATTTCTTCCGGGTATATATTAGCTTCTTGAATGGCTTTTTTGGCTGCTTTAACGGCCATATCCGTAGGGTATTCATCATCCTCTGCCACATGAACTTTTTCAATGCCGATCTTTTCCAAATATTCCCTTGTAAATCTGTATTTTCCCTTTATAGCCTCTGTATATACAATTTTTTTAGGAGAATAAGATGCAGTACTTGCTATGCCAACGCCTGAATAAATCGTCATTTGCTTCCTCTCCTTTATTCTATAAAATCATGCTTTTCATTCCATTCCACCAGCATGGCAGCCCAAGCCAATCCGGCTCCGAAGGAAACCAGCGCTACCTTGTCTCCTGCCTTTACTTTTCCCAATTCCACGGCCTCCGTCAAGGTGATAAAAGGAGATGCCCCTCCCGTATTTCCATACTTTTCAATGGTTGTATGGGTCTTTTCCATTCCTAGCCCCAGCTTTTCCATGGACAGCTTGATAATATTGATATTGGCCTGATGGGGAATCACAAAATCAATATTTTGAACATCAATTCCTGCTGCCGCCGCCACCTGCTGAATGCTCTGGGGAAAAACCGTTGTGGCAAAATTCCATACGGCACCGTTATCCATTCTTAAATACCTTACCTTTGCATCATCCACATTTTCTCTGGTAATGGGCATTCTCGTTCCACCGGCAGGTATAATGCAAGCATCATATCTTGACCCGTCCACATCCAGCAAATAGGTTTGTATTCCCTTTCCTTTTTCTACTCTGCCCAAGACCATGGCCCCTGCCCCGTCGCCAAAAAAACAGCAGGTATTTCTGTCATCCCAATTTAAAATATTTCGACTCAGTATGTCCCCGGCAATCACCAGAACATTTTTGCAGGAGCCGCTTGCCACAAAATTGGCACCGATGGCAATCCCATATACACTTCCTGGACACCCTCCGATCACAGCATCAAAGGCTCCTGCATGTTTCATTCCCAGTTTATGCTGGACAAGAAAGGCAGTGGACGGATCGATATGGTCTGGATCGACCCGAGCCAATACAATCAAATCAATATCCCCAGGTTCCAATCCTGCATTTTCCAAGGCCCTTCTTCCGGCCTCCACGGCCAAATCCGACAGGGCTTGATGCTCAGCAGCCCATCTTCTTTCCCTTACTCCAATTTTCGTCCTGATCCACTCGTCAGAAGTGTCAATCCTTTTTGCCAAATCATGATTTGTAACGATTTTTTCCGGTACATAATAGCCCAGCCCTCTGATTCCAACACCATAGCTTTGTGATTTTCCTAAATTTGCTATCATTTGTTTCCCCCCTATGTATTTTGTCCTCCTATATCACCCGTTCCAACTGCTCTATTCGTTTGGCCACTTCTTTTTCAAAGCCGTGTTGAAGAACAATATATCTCGTATGCTTTGCCTTGCAAATCATGCCCATCTCATCATAGACGGATATTTCAAAATGCATTTTTTTCCTTCGGCGGAGATCAGTTTTGCAGTAATCGTAGCAACCATCCCTGCCACGGTAGGATGGATATAATGGCTGTGAAAACTGCTTCCTATACTGATATATCCGTCGGGCAGCAGATTTTTCACCAATTCCAGTACAGCCTCCACCATACAACAGGTTAGGGTGGATATAGGAATGACCTTTTCCAATTCTTCGCAATCAAACTTATCTCCCGTATTCACCTTTTCCAAACGTCTTTGTATCGTCTTTTCTGCCCCTGCAATAATTCCGGGAAAGCCTTCCATGGCAACCATAGATTCACCCCCAAACATCTGCTACTGAATGCCATGCTTTTCGCAGGCCCTTCGGTAGTACGCCATGGTGGGCATATTGCCAGCCAACAAAATTTGACCGATATCCCCTTTTTCAAAATCAAACAAAGAGGCGGTCAAGGCTTCCATGGGATTCAATTTCCCTGTATTCATATCATGAAATGTCTGGCTGGAAATCTTCACGATCACATCGGCATCTTCCAAGATCCCTTCCTTCGCCTTCATATACCCGTTTTCAATGACAATGGTATGATGGAAGCCGATATCATCCATCCGATATCCCACTTTCAATTCCAAATCTTCTGGAATATATCCGTTTTCCTCTTGATCTGCATTCAAAAAATCAACCATGGTTGTAATCACCTGCCAAAATTTTTTACCGCTTGCATATGTTTTTCTATCACTCATCCCAATCCCTCCTAATTTGCAAATTCTTCTTTTTTACACCAGCGGAACAGCATGCCCCCCCACTGGAATCCTGCACCGTTGCCAAAATTAAATACATAATCTCCTGGTTTTAATTTTCCTGCCTTCAATGCCTCTTTCAGAACGATAAATGCCGTTCCTCCTCCGCTATGGCCATATACATCCGTAACGATATGGGTCTTGTCCATTTTTTCCTTTATGGATTGAAGCTGTGCCGTAATTTGAGACATGGCTGCAGGGTGGGGAGAAATAAATCCGATATCTTCCTGCTTTAGATTGGCCCTTTCAAGGCATTTATAGAATGAAGTTTTAAACCACTTGATCACATTGGGAAGAATGATTCCCCCGATCTCGTCCCTTGTAATAAAATAATCCTTTCCTTCCCCCAAGGACTCCCTGGGAACTCTGGATCCCCTGTTAAAAAGTCCTGAACCGTAAAAATATTGTCCATCGGAGTCAAAGTATTCGGATAAAAACCCTTGATAGCCGTCTTTTAATTTTCCTAGAACCACTGCACTGGCTGCATCCCCAATGGCTCCTACAAAGAGATTTGCCTTGGGATTCAGCATTCTGGTAGTTACATCTCCGCAGACAACCAACGCTTTATTATAGGAGCCATCCATCATAAAGCGGATGGCTGTAGCCATGGCATAATTGGGGGCGGCACAGGCTTGATTCAGATTCAATACCAAAGCCTCCTTCAATCCCAATTCATGCTGAATCAAACATCCCGGAGCCGGACTGAAGAAATCTCCTGAACCTGTAGCCACAATCACAAGCTTGATCTCATCGGGTGATACCCCTGCATCTTCCATAGCCTCCTTTGCGGCAGCAACAGCAAAATCAGAAAAGGCTTCATGATCAGCAGCCCACCTGCGCTCTTTCAGTCCTGTATAAAACAAGACCTTGTCCTCGGCCAATCCCGTCATTTCTTCAATGTCCTTATTGGTTACAATTTTTTCCGGCACACAGTATCCGATTCCCTGGATGCCGATGGATGAATAACCCATATTTTCCCCCTCCTATTTATAGCAATAAAATCCCATGCCTGTCTTCCTGCCCAAATACCCTGCATCCACCATGCGCTTTAATGCCGGTGATGGCCTATATTTGGGATCATGAAAATTTTCATATAAACTCATCATACTGTGATAGATCACATCAATACCTACCAAATCTGCTAATTTTAATGGACCCACCTTTAGGTTGAATCCATCCATGACCATTCTGTCCAATTCCTCCGGCCCTTCCACCAGACCGCTGTCCAACAGTAAAATTGATTCGTTCAGAAAGGGCACCAGCATTCTATTGAATACAAATCCAGGATTATCCTTCACAACATAGGGATTTTTGTCGATCGAAAGGACAATTTCTTTTACCCGCTCCACCACATCCCTGTCGGTTCTGTAGCCCTTTACAATTTCCACCATCCCCATCATGGGCACAGGTGATACAAAGTGAATGCCAAGCATATTCTCCGGCCTTTGCAGTTCCGAGGCCAATTCCGTTATGGAAAAAGTTGACGTATTGCTTCCAATGATGGTACGTTCATCCATATATGGACCTATTTCCCTTAAGACCTCTTTTTTCAATGCCTTGTCTTCTTTGACTGTTTCAATGACCAAGTCACATTCCTGCAACCGTTCATAGTCCTGTCCCATGTAGTAGAATTTTAAATTTTTCAATATCCTGTGTTTTTCCTCTTTTGTCAATCTCTTTTGCTTTTCTTCATGATGGAAATACTGTAGAACTTTATCTCTAAAATTTATGGAATGGCCATACAGATCCACTTGAAAATCCCGGACAGCAAAGGTATGGGCAATGCCGGTCCCCATCAGACCGCTTCCGATAACGGCAACCTTATATTTCCCCATGAATCATCTCTCCCTTTTTTTTCTTGCTTGTTCTGTCAGTTTCCTCATCTGGATAATGGTAAAACCCTTTCCCGGCTTTCCTTCCCAAAAAACCAGCATCCAGCATTTTTTTCAACTCTAAACTCGGGCTAAATTTCGAATCATGAAGATGATCATACATACTCTTCATGCTGTTGTAAATAATGTCTACACCCGTCAAATCAATGAGTTTCAGAGGCCCTACGGCCAGACCCATGCCATCCATCATCATCTGGTCCAACTGCTGGGGTGAATCAATGATCCCTTCCGCCAGAACGTTGGCTGCTTCATTTACAAACTGAACAAATAATCTGGTAAAGACAAAACCGGGATTATCTTTGACAACACAGGGATTTTTGCCAATTTGTCTTACAATGGCCTTTGCTTTTTCCACCACTTCTTCCCCTGTTCGATAGCCCTTGACAATTTCCACCAGCTTCATCTTGGGCACGGGAGAAATAAAGTGCATTCCCACCACCTTTTCCGGCGTCTTGGTTGCCGATGCCAATTCTGTAATGGAAAAGGTGGAAGTGTTGCTGGCGATCATGGTATTGGGAAAAGTATATTGATTGATCATTTGGAAAATCTCTTTCTTCAACTCTTTATCTTCTTTTACTGCTTCGATGACCAGACTGCTATGCCGCAATTCTTCATAATCCCTGCCCATTTTCAACAATCTTAAATTTCCTAGAATTTTTTGTCTTTCGTTTTCCGTCAATCTTCCTTTTTCTTCCTCATATTGCAAATAAGCCAGTACTTGTTCTTGGAATCCTTCCGAATGGCCATACAAATCCACATAAAAATCGTTTATTGCAAAGGTATGGGCAATGCCCTTTCCCATCAGACCCGTTCCTAAAACAGCAATCCTTCTGTTTCTCATGTTTCTCCCTCTTTTCTTTCATCCTATTTTATAACCTCATGAAGTTCAACTAAGATGCCGTTGGTACATTTAGGATGCAAAAAAATATATTTCAACTTTTCTCCATCTCCATCGTAGCTTTGGATAGTATCTATAAAATCATATTGATCCCTTCCCATGAATTCCACAATTTTTTCCAAGTTGTTTACCCTGAAAGAAATATGATGGATTCCCTCCCCTCTTTTCTCCAAAAATCTTCCGATGATGCTATTCATTCTCATCGGCTGCAATATCTCAATCTTGCCCTTTTCAAAATGTATAAATTGCGATGTAAAACCCAGATCTTCATTTTCGGTTTTTTTACTCTTTTGTGCCCCAAAATGCTTTTCATAAAGCAGTGCCAACTTTTCTCCATCTTCAGCCGCAATGCCAATGTGATCAATTTCCAAGGATTTTTTCCCCCTTTCCCTTGTTTTACTTTGATTTTAAAGAACAGACAGTCCTATCCCCCCATCCACATCAATTACCTGCCCCGTTATGTAGCCGGCATAGTCGCTGGCAAGAAAAAGAGCGACATTTGCCACATCCGCAGCTGTTCCTACTCTTTTTAAAGCAATCTTTTTCAATGCTTTCTCCAAAATATGGTCTGGCAGACCATCCCATATTCCTGTTTCAATAAATCCGGGGGCTATGGCATTCACCCGTATATTTTTAGAAGCAACCTCCTTGGCCAATGCCTTTGTAAATCCTATAATTCCACTTTTAGATGCACTGTAATTGGTTTGACCAATGTTGCCATATATGCCCGCAATAGAAGCCATGTTGATAACACAGCCGCCTCCACGGCTTTGAAACAGTTCATCAACAAAGATCCTAGTACAATGAAAGGTGCCCGTTAAATTCACATGGATCACGGTGTTCCACTGTTCCTGGCTCATATTGACAAACAGACTGTCCTGAAAAAGACCCGCATTGTTTACAAGAATGTCGATACCATCAAAATGCCTTCTTATGATTTCCCGGGCCTCTGATACGCTTGCATAGTCCGATACATCTACCTGGATGGGCAGCACTTTTCTTCCTAATTTTTGAATTTCCTTGGCCGTCCCATGGGCCAGAGCAGCATTGTTTTTATAAAAGAAAATAATATGGGCCCCATTTTGGGCAAACTTCAATGCAATCTCTTTTCCTATTCCTCTGCTTGCCCCCGTAATCAATGCAACTTTGTTCATCAGCATCATCCCTATGCTCCCCCCCTACCGCATTTTTTCCCGCTTTTTTTGATATCGCTCCTTTCAATGGCATCGCTGAAACAGGCCTCCTGACAACAAAAACAACTAATACATAATTTTTTATCCACAGCGGGAAGGTCTTTTATGGTAATGGCCTCCACCGGACATATTTCTTTACAGATGCCGCACTTGGTGCAGTTGGATGGATCAAATACAGGGACTGGCTTAAACAAATAATAAAATACTGGCATCAGTCTCTGGGCCACTCTTCCCAGGATTTTCAATGCTACAGTCGGCCTTTCGTAGACTACAACGGGAATATCATCTCCAATTTCCTGTACCTCCTCCGCCTTGGGCCCCAAACCTCTTCGGATAGCTTTTTCCACATAGGTAACCTCCTTGAGGTCAATGCCTATTTGTCTGATGGCTACAATATCCAAAGCTACTGCATTGTAGCTTCCCAAGAGCATACCCGTTTGAACAGGCTTGCCATTGGCAGGTCCGTTTCCTTCCATGCCGATAATCCCGTCCATAATATGCAGCTGGGGTTTTACGACATTTAAGACATCTACCAACACTTCCTCAAAATTGTCCTTTGTCTGGGTCCTGGCATGAATTTGCATTTTGTTTTTTCCTACCAGGGTTCCGTATAAATTTTTTATGGCACCGGTATAGATCTCCGCATGATGAATTTTTACCTTTGGCATATTGATAATCACATCAGCCTCTGTTACATATTTGCTGAGGGGCAGCTTCTTCATATACTTGTTGGTATCCTCAAAAACCTCATCAATTTCATAGCGATCAAAGTCACATACCTTACACCCGTATTTTTCAGCAATTGCATTGATGCCACATACGGAAAATATTTTGGGTGTCCCGTGTACACCGGCATCTCCAATCCATATTTCTTTGATCCCCATATCCTGTAGAATTTTGACTAGGGCCTCAAGAACAACTGGATGGGTTGTCGCCGCCTTTTCAGGAGGCAGGGGGGAAACCAGGTTTGGCTTCAGCAGCACTTTTTTTCCCTTTGCCACCACTGTCTCTATGTTGCCCAGCTGATCAAAAATCTTTCGGATGCCGGCTTCCACCTGATCCAAATCGTAAGTATCGCATTTTACCTTTGCTACAAGATTACGCAACTCCATTCCTCCTATTCCTATTGTCCCCACTGTATCACTGCCGATCCCCAGGTCCAACCGGCACCGATGGTAGCCATGACAATTTTATCGCCTTCCTTTAATTTTCCCTCCCTGTTGATCTTGTCCAAAGCCAAGGGAATGTTGGCACTGGATGCATTGGCATATCGATCTAAGGTAATTACCACCTTTTCCTCGGGGATATTCAATACGCTTGCACACTTTTTCAAAAGGCTTAAGTTGGGCTGATGGGGAACCAGATAAGCAATATCATCTACCGTTATGGCTGCCTCCTCCATGGCCCTTCGGATAGCATGGGGAATCACTTCACTGGCCGTTATGCCTACTTCTTTTCCAGCCATCCGCAGATAATGCCACCGCCTGTCAAGCACTTCATAGCTTGGGGGATACTCGGCATTTCCTCCAAAGGTAGTCACCATATCCTTGCTTTGCCCGTCAGAAGCAAAATAAGTAGAGAGAATACCGTTTTGACTCTTTGCATTTTTCAACACCACGGCCCCTGCCCCATCCCCGTAGTAGGCGCATGTTCTATCCTTATAGTCTGTCATGACGGACATGGCATCGGCTCCGATGACCAGGGCATTTTGAAAATAATCATTTTTTAAAAACTGCTGGGCACAAATCAAGGAAAACACAAAGCCTGCACAGGCTGCATTGAGGTCAAAGGCCGCAGCTTTTGGAGCAGCAATCTTTCTTTGAACAATTGTCGCCAAGGAGGGAACCATTCTGTCCGGTGTTATGGTTCCTACAATGATCAAATCAATGTCTTCCGCCTTCATTTCTGCCATCTCCAGGGCTTTTACCGCCGCCTTTGCCGCCATATCCGACGTACATTCTCCCCTTGCCATTCTCCTCCTTTCCTTAATGCCCAGCACAGATTCTATCCACGCTTTATTGGTTGGCGCACATTTTTCCAGTTCGTCATTTGTCACAACCTGATCCGGAACATAGGACCCTGTGCCGCTGATTATGACCTTTTTTCCTGTCATGATCATCATCACACTCCTCCATTTTGCATTTATTTTTCTATTGTGTTAGATAACGGCTAACTGCAACCCTCCATCTACAATCACCGTTTGGCCTACAATATAATTTGATTCGTCACTGGCTAAAAACAATACAACGGAAGCAACATCCTCCGGTCTTCCCAAGCGTTTCATGGGAATTTTATCTCTCATTTTTTGAATCACCTTATCAGGAATCTGCATCAGCATGTCTGTTTCAATACATCCTGGCCCCACGGCATTGACATAAATCCCATCCCTTCCCACTTCCGCTGCCAAGCTCTTGGTAAATCCCACAATGGCCGCTTTTGCGGCGCAGTAATTGGCTTGCCCCATATTGCCTACAAAAGCTCCCAAGGATGCCACATTAATGATTTTCCCATATTTTCTTTTTTTCATATGGGGCAAGACCGATTTTATGCAGTAAAATACGCTGTTTAAATTGTTGTCTAACACTTCATCCCATTGTTCTTTATCCATCTTAGCCAACAGATTATCCCGTGTGATGCCTGCATTATTGACCAAGATATCAATTCTGCCAAATCTGTTTATAACTTCGTTCACTGTCTTTCCAAGGGATGCGTGATCTTTTACATCCGCCCGCAGGCATAAACATTGGACACCATATGCATTTACAGCTTCCACTGTGTGCATGGCTGCCTCCACATCGTTTTTAAAGCAAATCACCACATCTGCTCCGGCTCTTCCCATTTCCAAAGCAATGGCCCTGCCTATACCCCTGCTGCCTCCCGTAATGAGGGCTACCTTTCCTTTTAAATCCATTGCATCCAATCCCCCTTTCCTTTTTCATTGGATGAGACCTCTGCCCATCCTAAACGCCTTTATATTTTCCTCCATATATGGACGGGGCACGTAATCACAAATGATTTGCTCCCAATACTGTCCGTCTATATCTGTATACTTTGAAAATACCCCTGTCATGAATATATTGACAAACTTGCTGTCCATATGGTGATCCTTCAATATTTTGGCACCGTCCACCATCAATTTCCAACAATCCAGTCCCCTCATCCGTTCATCTATATCAATGTCCTCCTGCAATCCGTTGATGACGGAAGTGGGCCTATTTTTGCAGTCATTGACAATCAACTTCCCTTTCTTTTTTAGATAGGGCAGCCATCGAAGTCCTTCGTACTTTTCAAAGGCTAGAATAATATCTGCTTCACCCCTTTTGATCAAAGGAGAATATATTTTTTCTCCCGTTCTGATATGGGTTACCACGGATCCCCCCCTTTGCCCTAAACCGATAATGTCCGTAGCTTTGATGTCGTATTCCGAAGCTAAAAATACTTTTGACACAATGTCACTTGTGAAAACAATGCCCTGTCCGCCAATCCCACAAATGATAAAATTTCCGCCCTTCAGCAGCATATTTTCACCCCCTTGCCTTCGTCGTAACAGTTAGGATTCCTATGATTTGCTATACTGCCCCATTAAGTGTTGGTAGGGCTTGCAAAAATAAGACAGGGATGTCTGGCAATGATCACAGAAATTCCTTCTTTGTCCATCTCCCTTAACAATATCCCCTCCAGTCGATCCTCATCATAACTATCCACCACATACACATCCAGAATCCCTATGGTTTTGCATATTGCTTCGATGGAAATGCGATTTTGGATTGAATCCTGTTTCAAAGGACTGGAGATATTTCTTTGCCCTCCCGTCATGGCTACCGTAAAATTATCTTCAATGATAAAAACGCCCTCTCCCTTATGATAGACTGCATTGATGAGTCCGTTCATGCCCGTATGCCAGAATTCACCGTCTCCCATGACAGCTACCATCTTTTTGCCGTCTTTCCTGAATCTGTTGTATCCATGGGCAATTCCAAAGGAAGAACCCATACACTTTACCACATCCATAGCACCCACATGGGGAAAAGCTCCTAAGCCTCCGCAGCCAATTCCCCCAACGGCTTTGATATTATTTTTCTTTAATATCCGATTCACAACGGTATGGGGGCATCCCGGACAATTTACAGGCAGCCGGAAGGGAACTTCACTGGACTTTTTCTCTCTTTGTATTCCCAGAATTTTTTCTTCGATGATTTCTGGGGTAAAATATAGCATATGGGGAAATCTAGGAAATACATTTTCCCCTTGGACTGTCAATCCCATGCCTCTGATTTCCCTTTCTATGATAGGATGTCCGTCTTCGATCACATAGACTGTCCTGTGACTGCCAACAAAATCCCGAATCAATCTTTGAGGCAATGGAAATACCAAACCCAGTTTTAAGAATGAAGCGTGAGGTACGGCTTCTTTGGCATAATGGTAGGAAACACCGGAGGCAATGATGCCGATTTCCCTGTCTCCCATCTCTACTTGGTTGATGGAAATTTCATTGCATGCATCCTGCAATGCCGTCCAATTTTTTTTAAAATCATGCCAATATTCTTTGAGCATAGGCGAATCGTAATTGGGAAAACCAAATCGAACCACATTTCCCACCGTCTTTTGAAGACTTTTTTGATGGGCAAGTCTTCGCGTTGCCCTTTGCCCCACATCCTGTTCCAGTTTTACGACGGATTTTGATTTGCTGGTAATGGAATTTAACCGTAAAATCACCGGCACCTCATAGGTTTCACTGATCAAAAAAGCCATTTCCATAAACTCCTTTGCTTCCTGGCTGTCCGATGGTTCCAGCAGTGGAACTTGGGACATGATGCTATAGTGCCTGCAATCCTGATAATCATCCCCTACGATTCTGCCCACGTCATCGGCCACCACCAGTACCAGTCCTCCGTTCATCGGTGTACCTGCCAGTTGTGTAAAGGCATCGGCCGCCACATTGAGCCCCAAAGTCTTCATCACCACCAGGGTTCTTACACCTGCTAGAGATGCTCCTATGGCCGCTTCCAAAGCCACCTTCTCATTGACGGCCCACTCCCAATGGACACCCTCGAATTTTGCCAATTCACTTACCACTTCCGTACAGGGCGTGCCCGGATACCCCGTAACAAAAGCTACCCCACTTTGAAAGGCCCCTAAGGCAGCCGCCTGATTTCCTGTCATGATATTTCTCATAGCACCCCTCCGATCTATCGCCAATAAATTCTTTATATTTACACTTTTCACTTTTTTCTTGTAGTTTCTTTTCTTCAATTTGCGATTTTTTCCCTGTTTATTTTCTTATCTAGCCAATTTTTCGATGCCAATAGCCAAAATTCGTCCCTGTATATCCAAAACACGAAAAAGGAATCTGTCAGCAACAAAAAACAAAAAAACTTCCCCATTGGGAAGGAATATAGGCTGCAGAAAAGCAACAGTATGAGTAGAAAACCAAATTTCAAAGATTTTTCTACAAGCTCGGAATTAGACAGTTTTTCAATTCCTCAAATTTATATCTGCTCATAAAGGCAACTTTGTTGGTCTGTAAAAATTTAATTTCATAGGACCTATTTCCAATATCTTTAATTCTGCTGATTTTATCTTTATTCACAATGAAAGATTTATGTACTCGCATAAAATTTCTTCCCAGTTTCACTTCTAACTCCGTCAAAGTCTCGGGAGAATGGAATACATCTTTTTCCGTATGAATTAAGGTAGTTTTCTCCTGTTTCTCCATAAACAATATATCACTTACCGGAATAAAAAATATTTCGTTTTTGTTCTTTACTACAATCTTCTGCAGGTGATCAAGTTTATTTTTTTCCTCACGAATCATGTTTTCCAGGCTGCAAATCGTTTCTTTGAATCGAATGACGTTGATAGGTTTTAAAATATAGTCATAGGAATGGACACTGAAAGCTTCAATGGCATATTCAGAATAACCTGAAATGAAAATGAATTTTATTTTGGGTTGCATTGCGTTGATAATTTTTGCAGTTTCCAATCCGTTGAGACAATCCTCTTCGCCAAGCTCTATATCCAACACAGCAATATCCAAAGATTTTTGTCTGCTTCGTTCAATGGCTTCTCTGCTGGTGGAAACATCATATACTTCTGAATCCGATACACTTTCCAAGATGATCTTTCTAACAAATCTTCTGGTATAAACTTCATTCTCCAATAACAAGATATTCATCTTCTGCACCTGCCCCCTATGGATTCAATGTTTTTTCTATAAATTACAGGCATTTTATCGCTTCATCTGTTTTCTAATCCTTTTATGGTTCTTCTTTCTTATCTGCCTTTAGATCTATTATTTCAGCATAGAATTTTTGACAATTTTTTTATTTTTTTTGAATTGCTTTATTTGTATATATCATAACATTTTTGCTAGAATGTTGTAAATATTTTTTATGCTTTATTCATTAAATTGTAATAATTAATATTTTTAATATTTACTTAACAATTCATAAAAAAAATCGGGTCCCTTCAAGGAACCCATTTCCATAGCAATTTTCCGAACTAGAAAGAAAGGAGTAATTTCTTTCATAATATATTTATTCTCCTGTTTCCCAAAAATCCCTTCTGATTTTTCAAAAAATAAACAAAACTCCCATGAAAATTTTTCCATGAATCATTCCTTTTTTTTTTATGTCAGAGCAAAACCAGTTTTATGAAATGGGCAGAATCCCCTCTCCTTTACTGCCTCCATGGATGGCATGTGGCGTTGCCCGTTGCCACCAACAGCCATAGGTGACGGGGAATCACTTCTACCATGGCAGTCGGCCATCATGTTCTGGGTATCATCATGGCATCCTTAGTCAATACTTATAATAAATTGACCTTATGAAAAACTGTTTAGGAGAGGATTTGTTGTGGAATATCCCCTTTTGCATCAGTATAAAATGTACTTTATTCATCCTTTTATCTATGAAGACAATAATTATGCCAATATTATCAAGTGTTTGTTGCAAGAAGAAAGCCAGTGGCAGCTCAAAATTTATAAAAGCCAAAAGGAAGAGGACCACATTCGTACCGAATACTTTCTTCCTCACATCATCAAGTTTTTATATCCTACCATGTATTTAACGCCAAAGGAAATTGCAGAAATAGAAAATTTCAATCTACACCGATTAAAAGAATTGAGCAGCTTGGATTTCACCTTAAAGCCAGGCATATTAGAAAATTATCAATATTTTCAGATACTGGCTGATGACATCCACTATGATTTGTCCTTTGAGAACATCTACTTGAAAATATTTCATGGTGGCGTGGGATTTTTGTATTTTTCCATTTCCTGTAGAAAACAGGACTTTTCCCTCAATGACTTAATCCGTATCAATCAGATGGTTCGCCCCATTCGTCCCTTGTATAAGGATTACTCCATGCCCAGATTTCGTTTTTCAAAAACTGCTTCCTTGTATACCTTAAAGGATTTATTAGATACATTGCTTAGTGAAATCAGCATCTACGACCATAAGGAAAAAATCTACAACATCTATATTGACCGGCTCATATTTTACAGTTATGCCTGTGTGAAAAAAGATTCCCTGTCCACCAACCAATGGATTTGCAAAAGAACAGACTTGTTAGAAGCCTTAAGAAGCTGCAGCCTGTTTGACCCCTTAAAAGAAAATACCGTACTATTAAATGAATTCGATAGGAATCTGGTATATTTTTCCCGATACAAATCATCCATCTACGGATTCAGCAAAGAAGGCGGCGTGCTGCTGGCAGTGGATAAAGACCCCACGGGAGAATACATCCTGCCTAATATCTGCGAATCTTTTATCCCCTACTATTTTTCCACCTATTACTTGGATATTCTGATGTTAGGGTTATACCAGCGAATTTCCTTGATTAATTACTGCAGAAAATTGAGCATGCTCAAATCCCTTATTCATTATAAGCAAAAAATTGAACATCTCCGATTTGAAATCCTTAAATTTACCAATACAGCATGGTTTACACAAATCACCAATTCTGAGCTGGGCATGGCCATTTGGAAACATTGGTTGGTATTATTTGAAAATGAAGCCCTATACTGTGAGGTAAAGCAAGGCTTGGATGAACTGGATGATTTTCTTGAAAATAAACGTCAAAACCGCTTTAACATCAAGCTGGGATTGATTACTGCCCTAACCATTCCACCCACCCTGATTTTCAGTTATGTGGGCAGCGATTTCGACCGTTTGACTTTCTCCGCCCTTCTCCATCCCAGATTTTTGGCGAGTTCCTTGATCTTGTTCCTGATCATGATCGGCCTGCTTTTTACCATCGATAAACTGCACAAAAGCTAACGTCAGGCTTCTCCTTTTCATTCAATACCATACTTCCATATTTTTTCATAAAGGCTGGAACGGCTGATATTCAATATTTTGGCTGTTTCTGTGCGATTTCCACCCGTGCTTTTTAGACAATCCACAATGGCCTCTCGTTCTGCTTCCTCCACAATATCCTTCAATTCTCGCTTTCCCCCGGCCTGCATACTGACCTCCGCCTTTTTCAAGTACCGGGGCAAATGGTTCACCTGTATCTCCTTCCCATAATCCGTCAGATTCACAGCCCTTTCCAAAACATTTTCTAATTCCCGGACATTTCCCGGCCAAGCATGGCCTTTCAAGTACTTCATGGCCTGTGGGGACATGCCGGCCACATAGATTCCTACCTGTCCGCAAATTTTCGCAAGCAAATGTTCCACCAAGGGTTCTAAATCCTCAGGCCTTTCCCTCAGAGGCGGTATGGTGATAGTCATCACATTCAATCGATAATAAAGGTCTTCTCGAAATTCTCCCTTTTCCACCATCTCTTCAAGATTTCTATTGGTGGCGGCAATAATCCTCACATCCAAGGGTATATTGTCAATCCCTCCCACCCTTTCAATTTCCTTTTCTTGAAGTACTCTTAACAGCTTTGCCTGCATGGGATGGGGCATGTCGCCAATCTCGTCAAGGAAGATACTTCCCCCATTGGCCAATTCAAATTTTCCTATTTTCCCACCTCGTTTTGCTCCGGTAAAAGCCCCTTCCTCATAGCCAAAAAGCTCCGACTCCAGCAATTCTGCAGGAATGGCTGCACAGTTTACCTTCACGAAGGGCCCGGCGGCCCGGTTGCTGCGTGCGTGGATCGCATGGGCAAACAGCTCTTTCCCTGTACCGCTTTCCCCCCTGATCAGCACGTTGGAGTTGGTATAGGCTGCCTTCTCTGCCAAATACTTCACTTCCCGGATTTTATCGCTGTTCCCTACAATGCTGTCAAAATTATATTTTACCCCGCTGGCTTTCTGGAGGGCATCCTTATAATATTTCAATTCCTTCTCAATTTTGCTGATTTTATTGGCCAATACACTTACTTCTTTTACATCTTTAAACATGATCTTCCCAACCGCACCAACCACCTTGCCTTCTTTATAAATGGGTATGCGCATCACCACAATGTTTTTCCCCTTTACGTTTTGAATCTCGCCAATCTCCTCTTTTCCCATCTTGGCAACGATGTGCATCCTCGTCCCCTCAATGACCTCCGTAACATGCTTCCCTATGGCATCATCCTTATCAATCCCTAGATACTGGGCATAGGCATCATTGAGCATGGTAATCATTCCTTTGTCATCCACCACCACGATTCCGTCGTAGGCATTATCCAGTATCGTTTTCAGCACCTCAGAGATATGCTTTTCCTCCTCCAATTCTTTGGTCACCCGTTTTAAATCAGTAATATCCTGAAAAACTGCCACTGCTCCCACAATTTCTTGATCCTTTATAATAGGCGTCCGATTGATAATCAATTGTCTTCCTTGAAAGTGCTCCGTCTTTCCCAGCTCTTTCTTTCCGCTTTTTATGATTTCAGGCAGTCTGGAATCAGGCAACACTTCGTATATATTCCGTCCCACGCTGTCTTCCATCCTCGCCCCCAATATTTTTTCAGCAGAATGATTATAAACAATAATTTCACAATTTTTGTTGATGGCCACAATAGCATTATAGGTGGAATCCAAGATAGCGGCCAATTCATTGGCAAGATACTGTTGCCTTTGAAAATAATCCCTCAGCATATCTCTTTTTCGGATAAATCCCTTTATTTTTTTTTGTCTGTCCACCACAAGCATGGGCCGATCATATTGAGAGACAACCTGATCCATGCTGGCTTCCTCCGATAACACCAGATAATCCTCCTTTTCCAATGCATCGATTTTGGCACAGCAATCTTTTCCTTTACTGATCCATCTGCACAGGCTGTCTTTTGTAACCACGCCCTTTACTTGATCTTTCTCGTCTAAAATTGGCATAAAATCTAAGCGATGTTGTTCCATTATACCGGCAGCACGCTTTATATCATCATTTTCCTTAAGATATACTACCTTTTCATCCAAATAGTCTTTTATTTGCATTCCCATGCCTCCTCAAAGATTCCAGGCTCATGCATTTATTATATCATAATTATAAATCTTGAAAATTCAAAAACCTTTCCTCCATGGGCTCCTTTGGAAAGAAAAAATTTTGGAATTTTATCCTTTTGAGGCAGTGAAAGGACCTATTTCTACTCATTGTCTTCATATATTTTGAATCAAATGCAGACAATATAACATAGCCTGTGATTTTATTTTTACAAAATCATAGGTGTTTCAAACTTTTTCTATTCACTTTCCATGGGGCTCAATCATAAGGAGGGATAAGGATGGCAAAAGCATACAAATTACTGATCACACTGCTTCTTGTCTTTACAGTGGCAGGCGGCGGTGCTACAAATGCTTTTACACCTATTGAATCCAAAAGTTTGGTCTTTAATTCTATCCACCTATCGTCTATTCAATATCATCTGTAACACTCAGGATAAAAACAAAAATATCTTGTGATCTTTCTCACAGGATATTTTTGTTTTTAGTATTGACAATCATTCTCACTAGGTGTATGATTAAATTGTAAAAAGAGAAGCAAGTTTTGTCATTTTGTTGATAATGATTTTCATTATATGATTATATGGACAATTTATCTTACTTTGAAGGAGGTTGTGTGTTTATGACCCTTGATTTGGCAGTAAGAGGCCAAAAAATAGAGGTGGTAAAAATTCCTGATGCAAATATTCGCGCCCAAGCCATCCGTTTAGGAATTTATGAAGGAGCACAATTGATCTGTTCTGAAAAACTTCCGGCGGGTCCTATCATTTTGCAGAATAGGATGCAGGAAATTGCCATCGGAAGAAATCTAGCAAAAAAAATTTCCATTAAGGCAGTATAGGATTTATTTTTCCATGGAAGAAAGAAATAAATAAGGAGGGGTTTTTGTAATGGAGTGTTGTCATAATCCGGCTTGCAGCATAGAGATTCCTGAAGGTGCCAGAAAAATCGTTCTCGCCGGAAACCCAAACGTAGGGAAATCAGTCTTTTTTAATGCTTTCACAGGCATGTATGTAGATGTTTCCAATTTTCCAGGAACTACCGTTGACATCAGTATAGGCAAATATCAAAATGACGTGGTGATGGATACGCCGGGTGTTTATGGAGTTTCATCCTTCAATGATGAAGAAAGAGTTGCCCGTGACGTTATCCTCTTTGCTGACGTCATTTTGAATGTGGTGGATGCCGTTCATCTGGAAAGGGATCTATTTTTGACACAGCAAATTATCGATATGGGCATTCCTATGGTGGTCGCCCTGAATATGATGGATGAAGTAAAAAGAAACGGATTAAAAATCGATGTTGACAAGCTTTCCAAGGAATTAGGGGTGGAAGTCATTCCAACGACGGCTATTAAAAAAGAGGGCATCGAGGAGATCAAGGCTGCCCTCCAAAGAGCCAGAGTCGGCAACCCCATTCCCGAAGTCAAAGCACTGATGGATACGGTGATCGATAAGGTGGATACAGCGTCAGAAGCCCTGCTCGTAGTAGAGGAAGATGAAAATGTTTTAGAAAGACACGGACTGGAAAATGTCTACGGCAAACGGGAAGAAATTTATAAGCTTCGAAGAAATCGCATCGATCAAATCATCAGCGCCGTAGTATCGGAAACCAATCGAGGAGCATCCTTTAAGACGAAGCTGGGCAGGTGGATGCTGAAACCCCTGACAGGTATCCCTATTTTATTTGTGGCATTGTACTTAACTTATCAGGCCATCGGTGTATTCGTTGCCCAGACGGTCGTAGGCGTCACGGAAGAAATCATTATGGGCCAATACTATTATGATTTTATCATGGGTATTATGACAAAGCTTGTTGAGGAAACTTCTTTTATCGGCCAGTTGCTGATCGGAGAGTTTGGCGTATTGACCATGGCCCCCATTTATCTGTTGGGGTTATTGCTGCCATTGGTTGTAGGATTTTACTTTATTTTGTCTATTATGGAAGACTCAGGATATCTGCCAAGGATTGCAGCTTTAGTAGATCGCCTGCTTACGGGCTTAGGGTTGAACGGTCGTGCCATCATCCCTATGATCCTTGGCTTCGGCTGTGTGACCATGGCAACCATCACCACAAGACTGCTGGGTTCTAAGCGGGAAAGATTTATTGCCACCATGCTTTTGGGTTTAGCCATTCCTTGTTCAGCCCAATTGGGTGTCATCGTGGGATTAATTGCGCCCCTAGGCGGCAAAATGGTTTTATTGTACTGCCTGACGATTTTTACGGTCTTTGTAGTCACAGGAACAGTATTAAACAAAATTATGCCGGGTGAATCCACCGATCTGCTGATCGACCTTCCCCCGCTAAGAGTGCCGGTTCCATCCAATGTATTTAGAAAAACTTACATCAAATCGAAAATGTTTATTGCTGAAGCGGGTCCGCTGTTTGTACTGGGTGCAGTCGTCGTAACAGTACTCCAGTATACGGGTGCCTTGGAAGTCATCATGAATGCCTTCTCTCCGATTACGGAAGGATTTTTAAAACTTCCTAAGGAAACTACACAAACCTTTATTATGGGAATCATCCGTCGCGATTTCGGTGCTGCCGGCTTGAACGATCTGGTTTCCCAAGGTATGCTGAATGCGCTCCAAACAGTGATTGCCTTAGTGGTCATTACGCTGTTTGTACCTTGCATCGCAGCCATCATGGTTATTTTCAAAGAAAGAAGCTGGCAGGAATCCGCCCTGATCTGGATCGGAAGCTTTATTATCTCCTTTGTTACAGGCGGTATTCTTGCACAAATCATCCTATAAAAACAAATGGGCCTAAGGGGCATTTCCCCTTAGGCTTTTTGTTTTTTCTTTTCTACCAAATCCTTTATGTAGATAGATTTATACTCATGGGCCAAAATATCCATGTAAATTTCATCATATTTTGCTCCGGCTATTTGCTTTGCTTCTCTCAGCCTCCCTGCTTCCTTCAGGCCGGCCTTTTGGTAGCAGCGAATTGCCGGTGTATTGTAAGCGTATACCTTCAGATAGATATTATGCATATTCAAGATATTAAATCCAAAATCCAGCAGCAGCTGTATGGCTTCCACACCGTAGCCCTTTCCCCAATACTCCTTATTTCCGATCAGTAGACCCAGCTCTGCCACACGATTTACATAATCTATCTTCACAAAACCTATATTGCCGATCAGTTCATCTTTGGCCAGATCAACAATAGCAAAATTAAATTCTGTTTTAGACAATCTCTCCAATATTTCTTTTTCCTCAGCAGGTGTAATCAAACTGGCTGAAAAAATCATCCCTGCCGCCACTTCCATGTCATTCACCCATTGGGTATATTTTTCAAAATCATCCACCCGAATTGGCGACAAATAGCATTTTTTCCCTACCATTTTCTTAAAATACATCCCATATTCCCCCTTGAAAATTTTATTTTGAAAAATCATAGAGTTTCAACAACCCCATGATTTTTCAACATTTCCCATACGGATATAGAAATATCCCTAACCATTTTCACGAAGGCCGTCCCCATGATGTATCTCCATATTCTCCAGTCCATTCCATCTATTTGTCTTTTTCATGAATCAACGACCTCCCCTCAGAAAAATTTTTTTGTAGTTTCAATGTACTTCAAATTGGAAAACCTGTCAACACATTTTTTGTTTCTGCTATCGGAGCCTATCAGCCCCTTCCTCCCTACTTCATCCATTTTTTCAGCAGTTTCATTTTGTCTTTATAGGGTGGAAATGCCAGTGGTATACTGAATTTCGTCGTTCTTTTCATCACACTCTTTTTATGAGAAAATGTATCAAAACTACTTTTCCCGTGGTAAGCACCCATCCCCGATGGACCTACGCCACCAAAGGGTATGTATGGTGATGCCACATGGGATAGGGTATCATTGATGCAGCCGCCTCCAAAAGATACCCTGCGGATTATTTCCTTCTGGACGGTTTTGTTTTCAGAGAACACATATAAAGCCAAGGGTTTCGGCCTCCCGTTGATCCTATGAATTACTTGATCCAAATCTTCATATTCTAGGACAGGCAGCAGGGGCCCAAATATTTCATCGGCCATGATAGGATCATCCCAAGTCACATTGTCCATCACCGTAGGCGCTATATACAAATCTTCCAAATCATAGGCCCCACCGTATATAATCTTTTCTCGGTCCATAAGACCTATCAGACGCTCCATATGCTTGTTGCTAACAATCCTGCAATAATCTTGGCTTTGTGCAGGGTCGTCTCCATAGAATTTTTTGATAGCTTCTATCAATTTGGGGATAAAGATCTTCTTGATTTCCCTATGAACTATCAGATAATCAGGAGCTACACAGGTCTGGCCGGCATTTAAAAATTTTCCCCAGGCAATTCTCTTGGCTGCCACGGCAATATGGGCTTCCTTATCCACAATACAAGGACTCTTCCCCCCTAGTTCCAAAGTCACAGGCACCAGATTTTTCGCTGCTGCCTCCATCACAATCTTTCCTACGGGAACGCTTCCGGTAAAAAAAATATAATCGAATGCTCCATGGATGAGGGCTGCAGTCATCTCCTTCTCTCCGCTGACCATACGGATATACCTCTCGTCAAAACATTCCTTTATCATGCTTTCCATGACCTGGGCAACATGGGGTGTATATTCCGAAGGTTTCAAAACTGCACAGTTTCCCGCAGCGATGGCGCCAATCAACGGCTCTATCAACAATTGAAAAGGATAATTCCATGGGGCAATAATCAGTACAGTCCCATAGGGTTCAGGATAGATATAACTTTGGGCACCCAAATGTATAATGGGCGTCGCCACCCTCTTTACCTTGGCCCATGACTTGAAATGCTTTAAGGTATAACCAATACTGTCCAGCACATATCCCACCTCCGTGGCATATGCTTCAAAGGCAGGCTTCCGAAGATCCTTGTACAGAGCATCCAGCAGCCTCGACTCATAAGCTTGGATGGCCCTTTTTAATTTTTTTAGCTGCTCCATACGAAAAGACAAATCTTTCGTTTTCCCTGTATCAAAATATGTTTTGTGCTCTTTCAATATTTCTTTTACAAATCCGACGTAATCCTTTTCCACAGGACACCCCTCCTTGCCAATGCAGTTCTTTCACTTCAATTTTTTTCTATAGATCGGGACATAGTGTAAAACCCCATGGATTCTGGTACTTTCCATGAGGGAGATGCTTTCCACCCGGATGGACTTTCCCTCAATGACGATTTCCTTCGATACTTCTTGAAAATCTTTGTTTAAAATAATTTCTCTGCCTAGGGTAATATGGGGCCTGAACTCCCTTTCCTCCCGGAGAAAACCTTCCCTTTCCAGATTTGCCTCCAGTTTTTCGAACAATTCCTTGAGATCCCTATGCCCTTCGCTGATTCCAATCCAGATAATTTTCTTGCGATTTCTGGGAAATTCCCCGAGAGCCCCCAGCTTCACCCCAAAGCTTTCTACAGCTTCTGCCGTTCCATTGATGGCAGCCTTGATTCTGTGGATTTCCTCCCGGTTTGCCTCTCCAATAAACCGTAATGTTAAATGAAAGTTTTCCCTTCCGGTAAAGTTTCCCCTAGCACTGTTTTTCTTCACATCAGCCTGCCGTTGGGCCAGATATTTCTTCATCTCATCGTCAAACTCAATGGCAATAAATACACGCATGCCGTCACACTCCTAAGTTTTTTCAATCTATATGTAAAATTATTCTATTTTTAATCAAATTCTGATCTTGTATTAAAAAAATACAGAAGATATCCACCATCCCGCCATCATTAATATTGTGACAATATTCGTTGTCATTGTAGGATTGCCCGCAGCCCTTGTCACCCACTACAAAATCAAAATTCAAAAAGTAGATTAGGGAAGAACGCAGAGATTACAATGACCTTATACCATAGTCCAGTAAACTTGATTATTCTCCACTTGTGCCCTGATCTTCTGCATATCTGCCAGAGCACCGATATGGGCCACAATGGTTGTATGGAGCAAATAATATTGTCCCAAACTGCTGACCTGTACGCCATAAGTATCACAAACTGCCTTTACGAGCTGCTCCGTCGTCTTTTTCCATGACAGCTGCTGGAGTATACATTGTTCTATATCATCTAGGACATCCATATGCATTTGTACGACTTCGTCAATCCTCTCCACAGGCTCGCCGTGGGACGGTATATACCACCCATAGGCAGTATCCATGAACCACTGCAGGGTTTCCCTTTGTCTGTTGATGTCCATATGAAAGGGAATCTTATGCTTTTTCAGCACTTCCTCCGATATGAAAGCATCGCCGCAAAACAGGATATTATCTATTTCAATACCGATCTGGTTCATGGAATGTCCCGGCAATGGTATGATCCCTAACTTTATCCCCAAGATATCCAGGGTCGTTTCCCCTTTTGGAATGACATAATCTACCTTTGAGGGCTTGCCCATCAAAAACTTGTTTTGCAGCTCTTTTACCGGATTTGCTCCCGAAAAGAGATAAAAGGGCTCGAAATAGGGATATTGGATGATGGATTCCTCCATGGCCGGCGCATAGACAACAGCCCCTGTTTTTTCTTGAATGTAGGCATTCCCGCCGAAATGATCCGCATGGGAATGGGTGTTGATGATAACCCTGACGGTCAATCCTTCTTTTCCCAAGATATTGACAATCTTCTTTCCCACAGCATCCTCCAGACCCGTATCAATGACCACAGCCTCTTTTCCGCTGACAATACAGCCAATATTAACCACATTCGATATATAATATACCCTGTCGCTGATTTTTTTTAGTTCCATGTTCCTTCCTCCTCCGCATAGGAAACATTAATTGGAAAAATAATAAAGATACTGAAAAAATACCCATATCCTATTTGTACCGCTTTTGTACTCCTTTTGCAAGTACATGATTGAACTCACAGATGGCTTGTGGGCGCAAAGCAAAATTATCGTTTTTATCCTTTCTATTGATTTTTTTCATTAGTATCATTATCCTTAAAATAGAATCACCATGGGAATCATCGGATTGCCAGTCATCAGTTATTGGCCATTCACCCTAATAAGCAAAGGCAGAATATCTTAACAAACCTAACCTTTGCACAAATTTCATTCTAAAGTTGTGAACCTATAAAACACAGGAGGTGCTATCATGGAACAGCTAAAAGCAAAACTGCACCAAATTGATGGCAAAGGCTATAAAGCCTACAAGAGTATCCAAGGCACATACCATGGCCATGGGTATCTTTTACATATTGATTATGTACAACCCGATCCTTTTGCGAATCCTTCCAGGGTTCGATTCGAAATGCCCAAGGCTGTTGCCAAATATAAAGATGAATGGTATCAGACACCATGGCGAAGGACAGCCTTCGAAGATTTCATAGCGCGAGAAGTTGCCCGACGGATCAAGCTGCTGTCGGATGGCATCAAAGGCTCCGGCAAAAGTGGCCTTGTGTTGATTGATGCACCCGGTCAGGAAGTTTTAAAACGCACGGCCGTGAAAGCGGACCAGAAAAGCATAGAAATTCGCCTAAGCGTAGGATTCCCTGCCGAGGGCAGGAAAATTCTAGGCAAAGAAGCCATACAGCTTCTCTATCATGATATCCCCTATTTTATGGAGCAGGCAATTCTTCACCTGAACCCAGAACAGTTAATGGAACATTTGATTTTGGCAGATCAACAGGAAGCCATTCGCCGCTACTTAACCCAAAACAATTACATATGTTTTATTGCCAACGGCTCCGTGCTGCCCCGGGAGAGCGGCATCAGCAACCGCCCCCTGCGGGGAAGTCAGGCGATCCCTTTCCAATCGCCACCCTCTTTGGAAATTGAAATTCCAATCCCCCACAGTCAGCCCATCCGGGGGATGGCCATTCCTCAAGGCATTACCTTGATCGTAGGCGGTGGCTATCACGGCAAAAGCACACTGCTGAAGGCTATTGAACGGGGTATCTATAACCATATTCGAGGGGACGGCCGGGAATACGTCATCACCGACGTTACAGCCTTCAAAATCAGGGCGGAAGACGGCCGCAGGGTAGAAAAGGTGAATATTTCTCCCTTTATTTCCCAACTTCCCTTCAACAAAAATACAGAAATTTTTTCCACTGACAATGCCAGCGGCAGTACATCCCAGGCAGCAAATATCATGGAAGCATTAGAAATAGGAAGCAAGGTGTTGCTCATGGATGAAGACACCAGTGCCACAAACTTTATGATCCGTGACGGGCGTATGCAGGCTTTGGTAGAGAAAGAAAAGGAACCCATTACTCCCTTTATTGATAAAGTCAGACTCCTTTACTCCGATTATCGAGTCTCCACCATCCTCGTCATCGGTGGTTCCGGTGATTATTTCGATGTAGCTGACAGGGTGATTATGATGGATACCTACCGTCCCTTTGATGTGACGGAAAAGGCGAAGGCAATCGCACGGCAATGGAAAAGCGGGCGTCTCCCAGAAGGAGGAAAAAATTTTGGACAGGTTGCAAAACGTGTTATCCAGAAAAAAAGCATGAACCCCTTCAAAGGGAAAAAGGAAAAAATCGATGTCAAAGGACTCCACACCATTCTCTATGGTTCCAGCGCCATTGATTTATCCTTTGTAGAACAGTTGGTCGATCCAAGTCAGACCCGTGCCATCGCCCATATGATGGGATATTTGTCCAAATGTAAGGAATATGATTCATCGACACTGTCTGACATGCTGGAAGGGTTATACCAATTGATTGAAGCCAAAGGATTGGAAGCCATTTCCCCCTACTTCGGACAGCACCCTGGAGATTTGGCCCTGCCCCGGCAACTGGAAGCTGCAGCAGCCATCAACCGCCTCCGTACCCTCCAAGTACGGTGAAACCGGTCTCTGACCAAAATTGCTTATACCGCCGACAAACCTTCGAAACATCCCAAGCTCCCGGTGCCTTTCTTTTTTTGCAACGATATGTTTTTATTTACCTTTTTTTGATATTCCAATAAATCACAAATATGAGAATCAGTACACCTATATTGAAAACAATAAAACCTTTATACGAAGAATTTTCCTGGCCTTTCAGCTTGCCTTCCACCACTGCATCTTTATTTTCCTGCTCCGATGCCCTTTTGATAAAAATATTTTCCCCTATACCATATTTCGCCTTGATTCCGGCAGGCAAATCCTTCAGCTCTTGGGCCGCCCACAGCTCCAGGGCTCCTGGCCGGGATATATTTTTTTTCGCAATTTTGTTCAATAGATGAATATATTGATCCGTATCGCCCATTTTTTTGTACAATTGGCTTAATGGATAAAGATTTCTGTTTTCCAATAGGCCGCTGGTTTTGAAATAGTAGATGGCCCCCTTGTAGTCCCCTCTCTCCATCAGAATCAAACCTCGATAATAATCCAAAAAGTTTGCTGTTTCTAAGGCATAATCAGATACCTGCTTATCCCGATGCTCTTTGTAGCGATTTACCCGTCCCATGGCATCCAAAGCCTGATCATAATTGCCTTTTCTATAGGCTTCGTAGGCCATGCTTCCGTACTTTCTTATGGCATCCATGTCTTTGTTGCCATCGTCCATCCATGGGTCAAACAACAGATATCGCCGCCTCGCCAAGGAGTCCTCATCATAGAGTCGAATATTAAAATTAGGCTCCAGGGCAAAAAATTCCCAGACAAATTTCCTATCCCCGGGCATAATGCGCAGCAGGATATTGGGATTGTCTTGGTATAAGTCATAATCCCTTATCACAAAATCTTGGGGATCTACCTCCCTGTCAAAATGCATTGTAATCTTCCCATATCCAATGGGATTTTTCCAGGTTGAACCCGTCTCTAAAACGTATTCTATCATCTTACCCCCTATGGAATCATAACCGTTTTTTACCCAATAGGTGTTCACCACACGCCGCACCTGTGCCTTTTCAAAGGCCATCTCCCACACATACCAGTTGGCATAATACATTCTTTCTTTATTGTTTCCTTCTTCCTTCAATCCTTTTTTCAAACCGACTTTTACTTCTTTCCCGTCCACATACGTTTTAAAATCATATATTTTTATATCGTCCCCAAAAGCTTCCCGTTCCTCCGATGGCGGCAGGGTGCCGTAGGCGGGAAATCCTGCCATGACCCTCTCCTTCTCCCCTGTGTTTCTAAAAAGAAATTCACAGCGTATAAAAGATTTATCCCCTTTTACTTCTATGTCAACCTGTTCGCTGAGCATTTCCACCTGGGTATCGTAAATGGGATAAACGGTATTGCCCTTTCCTCCCAACACTGCATCATCTGCAGAAACGGATGATGTCATCAGAAAAAATATCAGATACAAAACAATTCCTTTCTTCATCAAAACGGCGCGGAATCCCTCCCCACCATGCAGCGGTAAAGAATGCGCCTTTCCCCCTTTCCCATCACGAAGAAACAACCCCTTTCTTGACACCGGCTTCCTGCAATCTATGAAAGCATGCATGCTTGCCATATTTCTCAAGGGCATATATCCTCTATAAGGGCATTATATCATCTTTTGTTATGGACGGAAACGCAAAAAAATGAGGGAACATAGATCCTTGTCCGTTCCCCTTCCTATGAAATCCTATCATCATGGATGCTGTCCCACGGATGCATCATTGATTGCTGCCATTACTGCTTTTAAAATCTTCCCTGATTTTATAATACTATAGGCTTTTTTAATATCTTCCGAAAGATTTCTATCCTGATCTAAGAAAGGAATTTCTTCCCGAATTGCTTCATAGGCAATCCTTGTTCCTTTTCCCAAACGGGTAGCCCTTCGCAAATCAATTGCCTGGGCTGCATGCATAGCCTCTATCCCCAAGATATACCTTAAGTTGTCTACAATTCTTGCCGTCTTCTTTACCACATAGGGAGAGTTGTTGGCATGGTCTTCAATTTCCCCTGCCAAAGAAAAGTAGTCGGCCGTAGCCGGATTAGATAAATGCCGGATTTCCGTATCCAAGGATGTAAATGTTTTTTGAATGGTGGCATAGGCAAGTACCCTACCGTCAGCCGGTGTCAAAAACCTTGACAATCCTGTAAATTTCGGTGTTCCCAATTTAATAATCCGATAACAAGTATTTCGGGAAAGATGGCTTAATGCGAGTCCTAACATCTCAAATCCCAAAACCCAAGGAGTAGGTTCATAATTCGCACAAGAAATAATTCGATTTTCACTCATGATCAGACAAGGATTATCATCGGATGAATTCAACTGAATCAGCAAGTATTTTTTCACATATTCCAATGCATCCCGAACGGCTCCGTGAATTTGACAAGACCCCCTCAAACTCAAAGGATCCTGCAGGGACTCTGTCACTCCAGGTAGCCACAGGTAGCTCCCCTCCAAACATCTCCTTACCCTATCGGCACTACGGGCCTGCCCGGGAAAGGGCCTTACCCTGTAGACCCCTTCATCCAAAGGCGTTACATTGCCTCGAAATCCTTCCAAAGTCAAAGCATAGAGGATATCCGCCGTATCAATTAAATCTTCCGTATCTTTCAATACAAGGGCTCCTGCTCCAGCCGACAAAGCATTGGAACTTACAATCGCCAAACCATCCTTCGGTCCCAGTACAACCGGTTTCAATCCCGCTTTTTCCAGGGCATCTGCCGCAGGCATCCTTACCCCGTTATAATGTACTTCCCCTTCTCCAATCATGGCCAAGCCGATATGGGATAAACAGGTAATATCTCCTTCTCCCACAGAGCCCCTTTCGGGCATCACCGGATGAATACCGTAGTTCAGCATATCTCGATACATGGTTACAACATCAGGCTGAATTCCTGTACAGCCTACCAATAGAGTATTTAGCCTTGCCAGCATCGTTGCCCGTACATCTTCTTCGCTGGCTTCCGGTTCTACCCCAAGACAATGGGAAAGAATCAGATTCCGGTTATATTCCTGATAATACTTGGCCACTACCATTCTATCCTTATTTTCCCCCACACCCCTTGTAAATCCGTAAACAGGGATGTCACTACTGGCCATATCCCACACCATTTGTCTTGCTAATGCTATGCGTTCCATGGCTTCCTTGCTGATCTCTACTTTCATCCTCCTGCGGGAAACTTTTTCCACGTCTTCAATGGTCAGATCCGTGCCGTTCAATAGGATTGTTTCTTGCATCATATCAACACCCCGTTTCTCTTTACTGATCAAAAAATTTCTCTTTCCATCTCCCTATGCTTCTTCTCCTGCAACGCCCCAATAATTTTTTCTGGTGTTACAGGCAAAGAAGTGATATGCACATCCAATGCATGATTGATGGCGTTCACAATTGCCGGAGCAATGGCGCAGGTACTGATTTCACCCACGCTCTTAGCGCCAAAGGGGCCATATTCCTCCCCATTCTCTATCAGCAGCACCTTTACATCAGGCATATCAGGAGCATTGATGATATGGTATTTGCTGAATCGGTCCCCCGTAATCCTGCCCTGGGCATCTACTTTGATTTCCTCCGTAAGGGCAAACCCGATGCCCATTTGAATGGCCCCTTGGATTTGTCCCTCCACAAAGCCTGGATTAATAGCCTTTCCGATATCATGGACTGCCAGTACATCCACCACCCGTACCAATCCCGTATAAGTGTCAATCTCTACTTCCACAAAATTCGCCGCATATACGCCCGGATTGGCCGGTGATGCATAGGTATAGGTTACACTGATATCATCTTGATATCTTGTCTGGATACGAATCACCATTTCCCCATAGGCATATTTGTCATTTTCTTTTGTTCTGCTCCAGACAAAGCCTTCCTCCATGACCACGTCTTGGGGATGACATCCTAGAATCTTTGCAGCATAGGAAACAAACTTTGCCTTCAACAGTTCTGCCGTCTTCATGGCACAGCCGCCGCATACAAAAGTTACGCGACTGGCTTGGGTTCCTGCCACATCAAAGGGACTAACAAGGGTATCTCCTTCCGGTATCATGATTTTGTCCAGCGGCACATCTAGCACTTCAGCAACAATTTGTTTTATCGTCGTAACGGTACCGCAACCCAGATCATGAATACCCGAATTCAAGCATAATCCTCCATCTTCCGTCATACGGAGGGACATGGTAATAAAATCCTGATAAGCACCGTAATACCCATTGCCATGGGTGGCACAAGCCATACCCACTCCCCGGACAAATCTTCCCCCACCCTTTGGCTGGGACCACCGCGCTTTCCAACGAAAGACTTTCATTCCTTGTTCTACACAGTCAATAATCCTAGCATTTCCCAAGGGAGGCCCTCCTGTAGGATCTTTGTCAAAGGGATGCACCAGATTCTTTAATCGCAATTCAGCAGGATCCATTGCTAATCCCCTGGCCACATGGTCCATGTTGATCTCCGATAGAACATGGATCTGTGGTGATCCGTACCCCCTGCATGCACCCCCTATAGGCGAATTGGTATACACTACGTCTGCAATATAGCGCTGATTTATGATTCTATACAGGCGGAAGGCTTTTTTCCCCATGGCTGTAGCAACGGCTTCCCCATTGGTCAAGTAAGCCCCTGTATCCACCAACATATGGATATCTCTAGCCAGGATATTTCCATGTTGATCTACGGCTGTTTTCACCGTACCTAGGGTAGCTGTTCTCGTTCTCGTACCAATGATGCTCTCCCTTCTGTCCATCAACAGTTGGACAGGCGCCCCTGTTGCTTGAGCTAGAAATGCACATACCGGCTCCAGTATGGGCTGCCCCTTTCCGCCAAAGGACCCCCCCATGGGAGCTTTGATCACCCGGATGCGATTCAATGGCATGTTTAACACCTCTGCCACCAGCAAACGCACTTGAAATATCACTTGGCAAGGTGTCCATATGGTAATGTTGCCCCCAGGATCAGGTGCCGCCACACATACATGGGTTTCCATAGCAGCATGGTGAACCTTGGGCGTTTCAATTTTGTCTTCGAATATATAGACTGCCTTTTCCATCATTTCATCCACTTGGCCACACTTTATTTCTTTTCGTGCCATATGATATCCGGGACAATGCAGGGCTTCAACGGGGTCTGTCACCGGCGGCAACTCTTCGTATTCTACTTCAATGAGTTCTACAGCCCGTTCTGCTGTATGCCTGTCTTTGGCCACTACCGCTGCAATGCGGTCTCCCACAAATTTCACATAATCTGTGAATAATCGCTCGTCCTTGAGAACATCCAATCCCACAAACCATTTGTGGGAGTTATACAGCCTATCCGGTGAATTCTTAGTTGTAAATATCTTTACAACACCTTTCAATGCCTCTGCCTTCGAAGTATCTATTTTTTTGATTTTTCCATGGGCTACATCGCTTAACAACAGCTTTGCATGGAGCATCCCCGGCAGCTCCATATCCCCTGCATATTTTATCTTTCCCCTGACTTTTTCCTCGATGTCATGCATCGGTATTGTCTTGCCCACATATTTCAAATTTTCTTTCATCAGGCCCTACCTCCTGTCAGCACATCCTGAAACAATTTGTCAAAAACCTCATCCGCCAGTCCCTTGACAGCCTCCCTTTTATAAGCCCATGAACTCCTGGAGGCTATGGATTCGTCCACCTGTGCTGTCAGTGCATTTTGAAACGCCATGCACAAATCCTTGGATATCGTCCTTCCTACCAAAACTTCTTCTGCCTTCCCAGAACGAAAGGCTTTGGGACCCAATGCACCCAGTACAATTCTCGCTTCTTCTATGGTGGAACCATCTCCCCTGCATTTGACCACTGCCGCCATGTTCAGCTTTGCTATAGTAACCCTGGACCGGCTTCCTATCTTTGCAAAGGCAGTTCTGTATCCTTCATCCAAAACAGGTATCTGTATCTCCACAATCACCTCATCATGGCCTAGGCTGTTTTGCCCTGCTCCCAGGACAATCCCGTCCATATCTTTTTCATAGCTTTCTCCATCGGACTTTAACACCACAACCTTTGCATCCAAAACCATCAAGGCCGGAATAGAATCAGCTCCCGCAAAAGCATTGGCCACATTTCCCCCTATGGTAGCGGCGTTGCGAATTTGGGTAGACCCGATCTGGGATGCTGCCTGAACGACACAGGCGGCATGCTTTTGCATAATTTTATTTCCAACAATTTCTGTAAAGGTTGTATTCCCTCCAATCCGAATAATTCCATTCTCTTTCTTGATATACCTTAACGCCGGAATCCCTTTTAAGTCAATGATGGTTCCCGAGTAAATTCTATTTTTTCTCAACTTGATCATGAAGTCTGTTCCGCCACTGATATAATAGGTATTTTCATCGGCATCTTTCATGCATGCCAACAATTCATCTATGGTACTGGGTGTTTTCACAACCATTGCAGCCATAGGCGGATACCCCCTCCTTTTCCCTTTACTTTTGTGCTGCGGCTTCTTGCACCGCACGAATAATTTTTGTATATCCCGTGCATCTGCAGAGATTTCCTTCTATCGCAATGCGAATTTCCTCCTCGGTGGGGTTAGGATTCTTGATGAGCAACGCTTTGCAAGACATCAGCATGCCCGGTGTACAGTATCCGCATTGTACAGCTCCATGATCAATAAAGGCTTTTTGCAAGCTGTCCAGTTCCCCATCTTTCTCTAAAGCTTCAATGGTAATAATTCTTTTCCCCCTTGCCTGATGGGCCAACACCAAGCATGAATTTACAGCCAAATCATCCATAATCACAGTGCAGGCCCCGCATTCCCCTTCACCGCAGCCTTCCTTCGTTCCTGTTAGTTTTAAATAATCTCTCAATACATCTAAAAGCCTTAAGCGAGGATCTATGTCCAGATGATATTCCACCTCATTTACAATCATATCCAATTCCATGCATCAGACCTCCTCTTGCCATTTCTTTCTTTATTTTCTATCCTATTCTATTACCGTCGCCAAAAAGTCAAAAATGAAGCTATCAGAAAATTTAGAAGAAAAAGTCCATCGATTGAGATGGACTTTCCCGTTTTCCCTTTTCCCCGTTATTCCGCCCCAACTGCAAAATCCTTCTCTACCTCAGCAGTTTCCGGACAGCTGGCTACGTCATATTTTTCTTGTTTGACAATCATATACATCGATGTGAATGCCATGAGCACCATCAAAAACAGTATGGGGAAGCCTGCCACAGTAGATATTTGCTTGGTGGCATCAATGCCGCTGATTTTCCCCCCGGCACAAATCAGATTAATAATTGCCAAGGATGACATGACGATTCCCCAGAATATCTTGATTGCTCCAGGAGGCTCAACCTCTGCCGAATCATAGGCCGTAGTAGAAAGAGAAGAAATGGTGGATGTCATAGAGTCAGCTAGGGTAACAATAGACACATAAATGGCAATAATATAGATGGCACTGGTAAATCCGGATAAGGGAAAATTCTTTAAGAAAGAAAATACAGCCACTTCATTCCCCCCTGCCTGCATGGCCTCAAAAATACCGGCACCGTTCATTTGCAAGTGTATTGCGGCACCACCAAATACGGAAAACCAGATCAGGCCAAAGGTCGCCGGCAAAATTAAATTTACCATCATGAACTGCCGAATGGTGCGGCCTTTAGATATTCTTGCAAAAAACATTCCTGAAAGGGGCGCATAGGCCAACCAAATCGCCCAATAGTAGATAGGCCACCATCTCGGCCATGGAGACCCGTCCACAGGGCTAAGGAAATGTGTTCTTTCAAAGAAATTTTGCAGAAAATGTCCTGTGGCTTGTGTTCCAAAGTTCAGGATGAATCTTGTGGGACCAAAGATAAAGATAAATGCCAGCATCAGCAAGAATAATTTTGCATTGTTGTCTGAAAGCCAGCGGATTCCCCGCTGCAGACCCGTATAACTGGAAATAATATAAGTAGCAACAATGATGGCCACAATGATGATCCATAAACCTTTTCCTGTCTCAATTCCCCATAGGATATTCAATCCGCTGCCAATTTGCATCGTACCAACACCTAAGATAGCAGCCACCCCACCAGCAATGGCAAATAGGCAAATATTATCCACTACAGCTCCTACTGCCCCCTTGATTTTTTTCCCAAACAGCGGATAGAGCATGGAACTCACCTGGAATGGCAGCTTTACATTATACACGGCGTAGGCAATGCCTGCCCCTGCAATGGCATACATGGCATAAGGAATATAAGTCCAATGAATTAACGTTTGGGTCATGGAGAACATTGCTGCTGCTTCGCTACCTGGCTGGATTCCCAGTACTTCCGGTGGAGCATACATATGGGTGAGCGGTTCCACAACTCCCCAGAATAAAATCCCCGTACCAATGCCGGCACAAAGAGAGATGGCAAACCAGTTCCAATAACTCAATTCCGGCTCTGCATCCTTTCCGCCCAACTTAATATCTCCATACTTGGAAAAAGTCAAATACAAACACATGAATAAAAAGATGTTTCCCGAAATCTGGAACAGCCATCCAAAATTCAGGAATGCAAACTCGGCAATCTTATTCTCTGCATGGTAAAAGGCTTCCGGTGCCACAATGCCTGTAACAATTGCCAGAATAAAAATCAGAGACATAGGTATAAAGATCGACATCCGCAGATCTGCCTTTTTTAGTTTTTCCATTGCTTTCCCCCCTATTTTTTTATTTTATGAAACATTCAGAAAGATACGCAAAACAATCATTCCACGGAAAATGGTAGATCCATCTAATCATTTTCAAGGCTTGCCATTTTCTGTTCGCTTGAAAAATTAGGATTTTTCTGAATATTACATATTTGTATATTATTTTAATAGGAAATCGTCAATAAAAAGTCCATAACACGATCTAAAAAATATAGGATCCTTGTGGAGGATCTCAGACTGAAGACACAGTAATACAATATCCTTAAATCCTTGAGATTTAGACTTCGTCACCAATGGCTGATGACTGCTGGCGAATTGCTGGGCTGATAGCTGATGACTGATGGCTGATAGTGAATAGTTGTTAATAGCTTTTACCGGCTAACGGCTAACTGGCAGCTAGGGAAATGATGATTTTCACCGAACAAAAGAAAACTACTGGGAAATATGCATATTTCTTAACGCTTCTAATCTCTTGCTCTCATAACAATTGAGCCTTGTTCCAAGTAAATTGATGGCTTCCGTGCAATATTCCTCTACGGTTTTGCTCAAATATCCTGCAAACACCTTTTTCAATGGAGCGTTTTTTATCATCCGTGCGCTGATTTCCGCCTTTACTCGATCTACCAGCCCCATTTCATAAGGGTTTTTTAATTTTTGGGCATTCTCTTCCGCTTTTATCAGATGCTGCAAAGCTTCCTCATATTTCCCTTCTCGAACCAGCAAGAGAGCCGCATATCCATTGGCCGTAGATCTCCCCCACAAAGCGTCCAGTTGAGAATAAAGATTTAATGCTTTATTGAGATAATATCTGGCTTTGTCATAGTCCTCCATATCAAAGGCAGCCTGACCTCCATTGGTATAAAAGACAGTCAGCCCGCAAATCATATTTTTCTCCTCACAAATAGATATGGCTTTATCATAATAATAGACGGCCTTATGAAATTGACATTGGTGCCGCTTGCTTTCTCCTATAAAATTATAGGAAGCTGCAATATTCAATATATATTTCCCGGGATCATTCAACGTTTTGAAAATGAGTATGGCTTTTTTCAGGAAGGCTTCTGCCTCTTTATATTTTCCTTCCATAATCCGCAACAGACCCTTGAGCCGCAAGAGAATACCTATTTCCCCTTTTTCTCCGCTTTCTTCTGCGATTTTTAAAGCCTCTGAAAGATAAGTTTCCATAGCTTCCGTATTTTGCGTATTGATGCAATAATAAATCATCTGTCGATACCCTTTTAAAACCATAGGAAAATCCCTACAATGCAAGGATAAGTCCATCATCTTCTGTATCAGGGCCAATCCTCGAGTGTACTCCCCTTGGCGAATATAAAATCTCCCCATCATATGAAGGAACGATATTTCCAAAGCCTTGACCATTTCCCTATCTCCAGACTCCTCCTTTACTTCCTGCAACAAAATTTCCAGTTCCTTCAATTTGACAGCCGTTTGTTCCGGTGGCAGGTATAAATACCGTCCTTCTGTCCCATGGGCATCATGCAATACCGGAAATATTTCATGGCTAAAGGCAAGATATTCCTCTAAATTTTTGATGCTGTATTGCAAAGCCGCCAATTTATTGCCCCCATTGGAAAAATGATAGATCAACCTTGAATACAAAAACATATCGGTTTTGTTATTTTCAAGCTTCTTCTCCAAAAACTCTGCAGCCCTGTGATGAAGTATTCTTCTTCTGGCCAGGGACATTTCCCCATAGACGTATTCCCTCAGTTTTTGGTGGGTAAATACAAATCCGATTTCTTCACCTTCTCCCATTTCCCTAAGAAGGCATTTGCGCTGCAGTTCTTCGATAATATCCATCAACTCCAATTCATTCTTCCCGCTTAAATACTGCAAATCTCCAAGGGTGACCTTATCAAAAAATATAGATGCCATATTCAGTATCTTTTGCCCTTCCTGGGAAACATTGAAAAACCTGCTTTTCAGCACATCCTTCATTTTGGAAGACATCCCATGGCAATGGATATTGTGCCGCAGGCTGTTCAAAAACTCTACCAAAAAGAAAATATTGCCTTCCGTTTCCTTATACATCATCTCTTTTAATTCTTCCGTAAGCCGATAAGTGGGCAACAGGGCAGAAGCAAAATCTATGGTCTCCTGTCGATTTAACCGATGCAGCTCGATTTTCTCTATGAGGTCATAGCATCCCATTTCTGCTATAAACCTTTCAGCCTTATCCCCATAGCCCTTTCTGCAGGTAATTATGGCGAGCAAGGAATGATTTCTATCCTCCAATAGGAGATTTCGCAAAAGGGACAAACTCCTATCATCGATCCACTGCAAATCTTCAAAACAAAGAATCAGTTTTTTGCACTGTGCCACCTTCTGCAGTATGTTGAGAATCACTTTTTCTACTACTTGATATTGAAAAATATCTGCTTTTTCCACCGGATTGATATCAGCCATTTTTGCTTCTGTATCAAATATGGGAAATATGTAGTTGACAATGCTCCTCCAGATTTTCGGTATCTCGATATTCTCTTTTTCAATGATCCGGGCAAGTTTTTGAAAGATGCCCTGCCAAGGCTTCAGCCAGTAGTTTTCTTCTGCTTGATAACAGTAGGCATCCAAGACCCACACGCCCTCAAGATTGACAGATTTTAAAAATCTTTCCATGAGCCTGCTCTTGCCGATGCCCGCTTCCCCTAAGATCACCACAGAGCTTGCATTTTCTCCCTGGAGAAATTGATCATGATTTTGATTCAGTTGCTGCAGCTCCCTTTCCCTTCCGTAGAAAAATTCAGTACAACAATTCTCCTTATTTTGCCGCTCTTTTGCCCTTTTCCGTTTTAGCAACGTTTCAAATACCTCAACGGTTTTTAGATCCGGAGAAATGGACAACTCCTTATGCAGCAGCTCCACCAGCCTATGATAGACCTCAACTCCCTTATTGAATTGCCCTCCCTCTCCGTAAATCATCATGAGAGTTCTATAGGCCTCTTCATTGAATTCATCGGCCTGCATCAACAACTTGCAGTAAACTTCCCCCTGTGGGTAATTTTTTGCCTCTATGCATTTTCTTATTTCCCTATGGAGTTTATGGATATAGATATCTCTGTAGCCTTCTCTGCTCTGGAACAGCCATTCCTCAAAATTTTCAGCATCCTTAACCAACAACCCGCAAAGAAATTCTCCCCTATAGGCAGCAATACTTTCCGGTCCTTCCCCATGCAAAAATGTTTCCACATCAATTTCCCATTGTATCTCGTCATTTAATAGAATCACGGCTCTCTGGGGTGAAAGAAAAACATCATCATGAAATACTTTGCGAATCATGTACACGGCATTTCGCAGATTTTTTTTGGCCACATCTTCGTCCACTTCCGCCCATAACAGATTGACCAATTCATCCCTTGTAGCCTGTCTCTTGATAAGAAGATAGTAGAATAGGGCTTCTGCCTTTCGAAAGGGAAACGCTATCTGTTGGCCATTATATAAGATTTTTGGTGTTCCCAGCAACGTTGCCACACCTTTACCCATGGCGGCTTCCTCCCCTTACCCTTGTTCTTTCTCCTTCACCCTCAAATATTTCCATCCCACATTTTCAGATTGGAAATCCGTTTTTTCAGCAGCTCCAATTCCATATTTTCAATTCCCTTAAAAAAATAGATATGCATATAAAAATCCATCTGAATTTTCTAAAATTTTCGATAGACCCTTTCTATTTCTATTATAGCTGATTCTTTTTCCTATTCAAATAAGGGGTGTACACCCATTCAAAAAAAACCTTCTCCGTATTGAAGAAGATCAGCCTGTAGAAAAGACAAATGGATTTTCTCGGAAACCGCCCATAGGCAAACAAAAAATAAAAGCCTAAGGAATCTTAAGCTCTTATCTGGAGATCTGGGCTGTAAATCGCCATTGCCCGTTTTCTTTCTTCAGTTTTAATCGATAGCGGCCTGTCGCCTTTTCATAGATTTCTACTACTTCTACCACTGCTAAATCCTCTTTTTTATATGTAATCTCAGAAAACTGAACATCCTTTAATCGATTTTCCTGGTCCCTGCGATTAATCATTACATTTTTCAACCAGTAGAGGGAATATTCCTCCGGCAGATTTCTTTTATAAATCTCACTGGAGAGAGAATATAAAAGTTTTCCCGCAGCCTGATAAGACAAATTTCCTGCAGCCGTCTGGAAGATAATCCCTTTCCATATCCCTAGGGCTTGATTGATGTCTCTCATATTCTCCCCGTCTATGACAATCGGTGCTGATGTTTGGTTCTCTGCATTCCTACCTTCATTTTCCGTCTCTACTTCTTTTATATCTTTTGTTTCCTTCTGCTCCAGTTCCTGTTGGAGGGTTTCCAACGGTTCTGTTTCTAATTCTGCTGCCACAGTCTTTGCTGTAAGAAAATAACTTGTCAACATTCCCACAGACCCGCCCAGCATGACCATCATAAGGATAATAAAAATACCCGCTATTTCTTTTTTTTCCTTCATGCTCCCACCCTTTGTTGTCATTATAATCATGATAAGATAGATGCATCATCTAACAATACAACAGACATATTTTACCACAATTCTTTATTTTTTGCAGCAAAAATAACAGCACAAAAAATAAAAGCCCATAAAAACAAAGGGCAAAAATAAAACCCAAAAATTATTTTTCTAAATAAAAGAATTCCCAGGAATCATTTATTTTATAGTATTTTTTCAAAATACATTTACCGTTGGCCCGTTCTGTAAGTTGAATTATTTCTTTTTTATCATAGCTAATTAAAAAAAGCGGCGTTCTATCTCCTATTTCATTGTCTGAAGTACGTATTTTAATAAATAAGGGATAGACTTCATCTCGAAAAGATTTATCAAATTCTTTGCTTTCTATTTTAAACAAATTGTGAGCATTTTTTAAATCAAATAAATAGTATTTTTTTACATCTAAATCAAAAAGATTTATTAATCTATCATACATTTCTTTAATATCAAAATCACAATTTTTTGGCTGTGGTGTGCACGGTAGTACACCTATTCTGAAATCATCCATTATAGATTTAGCCTCCCTTCAATCCATTACTTCATAATGTTCATCGTCACCAAGTATCGTACATTTTATCACACGATATTTTAAAAGATCTGTAGGAATGAACTCTTCTAAATGATCAAAAGTGCTTTTTATATCTAAATTTTCAAATGTTAGGATATCAATAAACAATATACTTTCTGATTCCTTTCTTATGGGCCCTATTTAAAATATGAAAGTGTTTGGAAATAGATTGTTTGCTATCATGTAATCATATGCTTTTTTTTTAAAATTCTTTATCTGCTTCAGTACCTTCATAAATTGGCGCAGCTAAATCACTATGCAGGCTCCTAATATTTTCAGCATAGATTCCTATCAACCCCTCTGCCTTTTTTAGATTTTCATATGGCTGGGTTTGTTCATCCAATAGTTCTCGCTTCTCTATTTCCAGATTTGAAGTATCTAAATTGTTATACACTTCCAACCCTTGCATCATTGCATATACGACTACAACAAAAGTCATCACAACAAATATGATTGAGCGTAAAGAAATTTTCTGAAACATGTTTTCGGGCTCCTTATTAATTCATTTTCATAGCTTCATTCCATGTGAACTACCCCCACTTATAGAAGTGGCGGCTTCGTGGTCAATATAGCCAACGCTACAAGTTTACCCACGCTAACCCCGTTGTTCCAACGGTTAGAATAATAACGCCAGTTTCTGTTCTTGGCAAGAACTCACTGCATTAGTCTATGATAACGAAACTTGTGTAGGTCAATGCTTGGTTTTCCCTCGCTACACAAGGGCGAATCGGTTGGATATTTTACGAGTAGAACCATTTCCTCTACTCAACCCCATATATCCAGTTATCAAAGAGCTATCACAGCTATATTTTATCACAACAAGAAAATCTTGCCAATTCATCTCATCACTTATAGAAGTGAGAGACTTCCCGGCATTTAAGTTAAATCTAACAATACGAATAAATTTCATATCAGAAGGCTGGACAGAACCATATAATGCCAATAAGTTTTTATCTTTTCTGTTGCTGGTATGTGCGCATATTTCTATTTCTTTATATTCAATCCCAGATTCTCCACAAGAGAATTACCAAAAAATATTTTTTACTTATGATTTGTTCTATTCTACGTAATTTAAATAAATATCTGGCTTAAAGCCAACTAAATCAAGAACTTTGAATAGTACTGCATTTCTACTTTCACTTGTATCAAAATACCTATTTCCGCTCATTTCTATGATTAGTGTATTCTTGATAGCTTCGATAATTGATTTCACTGTTGGTCGTTTATGGGTAACGCCTTTGGATACTTCAAGTACTTCATTGCGTTCTTCCAAGCTCTGTCTGACTCTATGCTGCAAATAGCACCCAATCAGTAATACAAGCATGAAAACATATCCCAGTCCTTTGATTCGTTTTTCATCTTTGAGATAGACTGCTCCGAGGTAGATAGGATCTTTTAGAAACCTAAAAACTTGTTCAATATTGTTTTGTTGCTTGTATTCTTTGAGTATAGCATCCATGCTGTATTCATTACGATCTAGCAGGGAGGTAACGAGGATAAAGCTTTTCTCATTGCGAAGTAGTTTCTCATGGTATGATGGTTCTATCTGTACCTGCTCTATGATTACTTTGTATTGTGTAATCGTTTGAGCAATAGCATTTTTCTTTGGTCTACCTACTTGACCATAAGATTTTACTTCTTCTTGGGTAACAGAATATTTGCAGATGAAGTTCTCTTTTTCGATATGTTTCACTAAGTCCATACGAGCCTGCAAGGCATCTGCTTCACATGCAAATGCTGTGTCTGTAGAAATCCCTTTTTGGTTTTTATTATTATTTTTGCAAATTATTCTCATGGGAAATCGGGGAGCAAAAATAAAAGCGCAAAAAATAAAAGCCCATAAAAACAAAGGGCAAAAATAAAACCCAAAAATTATTTTTCTAAATAAAAGAATTCCCAGGAATCATTTATTTTATAGTATTTTTTCAAAATACATTTACCGTTGGCCCGTTCTGTAAGTTGAATTATTTCTTTTTTATCATCGCTAATTAAAAAAAGCGGCGTTCTATCTCCTATTTCATTGTCTGAAAAACACATTTCAATGAATAGGGGATAGATTTCATCCCGAAAAGATTTATCAAATTCTTTGCTTTCTATTTTAAACAAATTGTAAATATTTTTTAAATCAAATAAATAGTATTTTTTTACATCTAAATCAAAAAGATTTATTAATCTATTATACATTTCTTTAATATTAAAATCACAATTTTTTGGCTGTGGTGTGCACGGTAGTACACCTATTCTAAAATCATCCATTATAGATTTAGCCTCCCTTCAATATTAAAAAATATATAAAAAGTTCAACGATTGTTAAACTTTGTGATAGATAACACCTCTATTCTATCAAGAGATTATCTGCAGGAAATTTCTTGGTATATCTTTCTGTAAATTGGAAACATAAGTTTTCCTGTATTTCAAATATTCTCCTGTGTATAGCAATTATCCCTACATAGGATAACTATTGCAATAACAGCAGTTACATGACACCTTGAAAATTAAAAATTCAAGCACATTCAAATTCCTATTTTGTTCTAATTTCCCAATTATCGCGGATAAAATTTCTAATGGGACACTTTCAAACATTGTCTCTGTAGCAAATACAAGAGTTTTGCCAGACAATATGGCAGCTCTAAAATAGCATACAGATAGTTCTAATCTCTCATAATAATATTTATAAATAGTGTGATTTTCAATTAACCTATTTAATTTTTACCATACTGTACTTATATTTTCTGTCACATTCCATTCTAATTTTCCAGTGGTAGCGTTAGAGACTGTATGAAGCGATTGTAGCTCATATACATCCCCTTTTACAGGAGACCAATCTTCATTGCTTGTGGATGCTTTTCCGAAAAAACCTGTATATGTAGTAGAAGGTAATCTTCTATTAAGAAAGCCATTTTTCCACAAAACCCCTGATACGCTAATTTTCCATATTTCAGGAAGACCATTAGTATCTAAAACTTCTGTTTCAGCACTTGCCCTAATAAATCCTTGAGAGTATGACTTATACAAGTCATGCCAGTTTATAACAATATCTCCTATTGAAGATATTGCTGCATCTACATCTGAATCTGGAGATAGGTACCCACTTGATGCCTTTTTCATTTCATTTTTATCTGCTGCATCAACATTATAAATTTGAATTACATCATTAGAATCAAAATTATTATTATCTGTAGAAATTGCAATGCTTGCATTAAATGACATTACAAAAATACTTAAGATCATAACACTTGTTATAATTCTTCTTTTCATTTTTTATTGCCCCTTTCCTAAAATTGTTATATTTGAAAATCACACTATTTATTTGTTTTTTATAGCTATTTTTTCTGTATAAAATACATTGTCCCATAGCATCACATTGTTATAATCATCAAAATCTGACTGTTTTGTAAATGGATAATTTACAATATAAAAAGTTATTTCTTTTGCATCCTCCTGAAAGTCAATTTGGGTCGATATAATATTCGATTTGTTTATAGATATACAAAATTCTTCATAGGCATTCCCATTGAAAATAGATACTATTTTATTGTTTTCAATTGCAAATATTAATGCATTAATATGCGTATTTCTATCTATTTGAACACTTTCTTTCAGTCTTTCCTTAACCCTGTAAAAAATAGGTATATTTAATGGTTTTCTAAAAGACTTATCAAATGTTACACCTTTATATATTTTTCTTATATCTGATTCGGATAGCTGTTTTGTATCCTCATGTTCGAGTACAGCCATAATTTTATCTCCAACTGTTATGTCAGAAATTATAGATTTTTTTCCTCCATAATTTTGAATATCTGCCTCGGCATTTAGGTTAACTACAGAAAATCTTTTAATAATATGATATTCACTTACGCTTAGCCGAATGTTTTTATTCTGTTTTGGTGTAAGAATAAGAAAACAGTCGTTTATTTTTGTATTATCTATATTGAAACTTACTAACATTTTAGTAGTTATAACATTTTGAGATTTGGGAATGATAATTTTATGTACCTCTTTGAAATCTGAATTATTTATACTAAATTCTTTTTGCTTAAAATTTGATAAAAGGATTACATCATATACGATGTCTTGGTTAGATTGAGATGCTACTCCAAATGTACACAATACCGTTTTCTCCTCACTAGTATAAATTTCCCCGGATATTTCCCCTATATCATTTATTAACTCTATTCTCACGGCTGATCGTATAACTATTTTATCAACATTATTCATATTAAGAATAAATAATATAATAGTAACTACACATAAACTTACAGTTATAATTAAAATACTTTTTTTACATTTAGACAAACTATAGTGCATTATTACCTCCTTGCAAGATAGCTATCAGAGATTTTTATTTTTTGTACATAATTATACGGTTGTAATCTATATCAAAATTAAAAATTTGTCATTTCTGGTTATTAATGTCAATATAAAATCCATATCCTATTAAATTAATTTGAAAAAATTCTACAAAAAACAACAATTTTTTAATCTTCCTTCACAAAATAATAGACGCAAGAGAATTTTGTTTTGCCAGCAAAAATGATTGTTTTCAATTATATTTGCAATTATTATTATATACATAATTCCGTAATAAGTAAATATAATTTTGAAATATAATTAAATAATTTGTTTTTTATTGCATATAAAAAATATCACATAAGTATTTTAAGGTAAAAATAGATAATTTCATATTCTTAGGAAAACTTTTTAATAAATCTTAGCGTATGGAAGCATCCAATTGTTGTGGATAAAAATATTCAAAGCAAGTAAATTCTTCCTAACGTAAAAAACGCTGCTTCCCTTTCATGGGGAACAGCGTTTTTCTGCAAACTGAATCCCTTAGATCAACTCTAAGGGATTCTTAGAATACACCTTTGCCAGGAATAATCATATTGATAATTCCTATAACAAGAGCAGCGAGAATCGCTCCAAGGAAGCTTACCGTTACTCCGGCAACAAGGTAACCTGTTAAGTAGATAATGATTGCCGCAACGATAAAACCTGTAACCCCCCTTCCAAAGGGCGTTGCATCAAAACCTGTAAACCTTTCAATAAGATAGTCCAGTACCCCGATGACGATGGCCGCCAAAAGCAGTGGTACAAATCCTCTTATTGTGAAGTAGGGAGTAAAAAAGGCTGCAACGGCTAAAACCACCATAGAAACCAATATCCTGACAATCATCTGACCGATTCTCAGGTCCCCTTGTTCTCTTTTTCTTTCTACCATTTGTATAACACCTCCATATTTGTATATATAAACATTATTCTCTCCTTGATACTTTTTTATGTATCCATTCTCATAAGTCAATGCATCATTTCATGATATTTTGTCTTTTGGTCCATACTAATGCTATACATGAAATGTTATACAAGGAGGCATGTCTTATGAAGGTGGCAATTGTCGGCGCCGGGTTATCGGGCCTATGCTGTGCTTACGAATTGGAACGTCATCACATCATTCCAACCCTATTTGAAAAGGAAAAAAAACTTCCCTCGGGTTTTTCTTATCCCGAAGCAATCATTGAACTGCTGGAACGTCCTATTACAGATATCTTTCAAATCCTTTCCGACAGGTATGATTTGCAGTTGCATCCTATCAGCCCTATTAACAAGATTGAATTCTATTCTTCCAAGGAAACGGCTGTGATCGAAGGCAATCTTGGATTTATTACTGCCAGAAGAAGCCATGAAAATTCCCTGGAAAGACAGCTGCTCAACAAAATTCAAGGGGAAATCATATACAACATCGTACCCAAATATAGTGACCTCATCAAGGAATATGATTATATTGTCATTGCAACGGGTGATACTGCCTACACCCAAGAATTTCAGCCTTTCCAAACTGACGTAAGGGCAGACATGGTCCTGGCACAGATTGAAGGGGAATTCAATCCCGATACAGTACAGATGTGGCTAAACAATGACTTTGCTCCCAAAGGCTATTGCTATATTTTGCCTATGAATAAAACAACAGCCCTTGCCGCCATAGGAAGTCCTTTGATTCAATCCAATATCAAAGAACATTGGAATCATTTTGTAAAAAATTGTGGCCGTCAGTTTACTGTGCTGGAAACGAGAGATGCAAAAGATTATATTATGGGGAGGCCTGCATCGGGAAGAATCGGCAATGTATTCTTCATCGGCAATGCGGGAGGCTTCATTATGCCCTCCTTTGGTTTCGGACAGACACCTGTGATGTTGAGCGGCATCAAGGCCGCCCGAGCTATTGCTCTGGGGGAGGACTATGATGCATTCTTCAAACAAATGCAAAGAGATTACGTCCTTTCCCTTACCATGCGGAGGCTATGGGAAAGGATGGAAAACCACCATTTTGATTCCCTGGTAAAAGCACTGAATCGTCCTTTGGCGAAAAAAATATTTGAAAATAAGCGCATCAATTTTCTAAAGCTGGCTACCCAGCTATTGTCTCCCATTCTAAAAGAATAAAGAAGCAAAAATCTACTTCCTCTTTTTCGGCGATAAATCTTTAGGAAAGGCATATAATACCAATAGCATGATTTTTTTCTTGATTAGATCCATACACTTATTGGTAGATATAAGATAGGCCAAAAATAAGCCGGAGGAGGGATGCCATTGACAGAAAATATCACCCTGATGCTCGGGGGAATTCAAGGAGAAGGTATCGTCAGTACAGGAGATGCCTTGATTCGAGCACTTTCCAGAGCAGGATATTATGCCTTTGGATATAGGACCTTTTCTTCAAGAATCAAGGGCGGACACACCCATTATGTGATTGACATCCACACAGAAAAGGTGCTAAGCTGTAAAGACCCATTGGATATACTGGTGGCTTTTGATGGAGATTCTATAGAAATCAATCTGCCGAAATTAAAAAAAGGCGGTCTTTTGATCTACGATGATATCATACCGGAACAAGAACTGCTGCAACATATGGACAAAAAGAATTATTTCATTCTTCCTGCCCCCCTTACCGCCATTGCTAAAAAATATGGCGCTGCCGTTATGCGGAATACGGGCATCTTAGGCCTACTCGGTCAATTGTTCCATATTCCTTTCCATTTCTTTGCGGGAGTGGTGGAAAAGAACTTTCAGAGAAAGGGGGAAGAAATAATTCGCAAAAATATCAGTGTACTCAAGGAATGCTACGAGTTATCCCTTGAGGATCAAAGACTTTCTTTGGAATATATGCTGATGCCTCCCAAAAACCCTATGGCAAGGGCCTCCATGATCGGCAACGAAGCCATAGGACTGGGAGCCCTGATGGCCGGCTGCAGATTTATGGCAGCCTATCCCATTACCCCATCCTCGGAGATTATGGAATACCTTACAAAAAAATTCCCCGACGATAACGGGATCATGATGCAAACAGAGGATGAAATCTCTGCCATTACTATGGCCATTGGTGCTGCCTATGCCGGTGCCAGAAGCATGACAGCCACTTCCGGACCGGGCATCTCCCTAATGATGGAGGGAATCGGCCTTGCCGGCATGGCAGAGATCCCAGTGGTCGTTGTCGATGTCCAACGGGGTGGGCCAAGTACGGGCCTACCTACCAAGCATGAGCAAAGTGACATTGAATTCCTTTATCACGGCCCCCACGGTGAAGTGCCGATCATTGTTCTCGCTCCCTACACAGTAGAAGAATGCTTTTCTCAGACGGTTTGGGCCTTCCATTTGGCAGAGAAATACCAATGCCCTGTAATAATCCTAAGCGATCTGCATCTGGGATTATCGAGACAAACCCTCGATTCCCTGGATAAAGGAAATATTCAAATAGATCGTGGGAAACTCATGAGGGATGAAGATTTCAACCCCAAAGAAGAGCTTCCCTTCAAACGTTTCCGGTTCACAGAGGATGGCATATCTCCCCGAGCCATCCCCGGGCAGCCCTTTGGCATGCACCATGTGACAGGTATTGAACACTTGGAAACCGGAAGACCTTTCGAAGGTTCCCAGAACAGAAAACAAATGATGGAAAAACGGCTCCGGAAGCTGAAGGACCTTGAAAATTCAGATCATATTGATTTGTTCGGCAATGGGGAGGGCCATCTGCTCATCTTATCCGTTGGCTCAAATTACGGAATACTCAAAAGGGTAATCGAAGAAAATCAGTACCCCGCAACTCTAGGCATGTTGAGGATGATCAAGCCTCTACCCGTCAAACAATTAAAAGAATTGTGTGGAAAATACAAAAAGATTTTGGTAGTAGAGGGCAACGCCACAGGACAACTGGCATCCATCATCAAAAAAGAAGTAGGATATCATGACAAAATCGTCAATCTCTTGAAATATAGCGGCACACCTTTCCAATACAAAGAAGTGCAATCTAAGATTGAGGAGTTGATCGAATGAAAACTGCCAAAGATTACAGCAATCATACCACTCCTACTTGGTGCCCCGGCTGTGGTGATTTCTCCGTACTCCGTTCTTTGCAGGCTGCCCTGGCCCACCTTGAGATTGAACCCCATCACGTGGCAGTAGTTTCAGGTATCGGATGCTCCGGAAGAATATCGGGCTACTTGAATGTATATGGTTTCCACAGCATCCATGGAAGGGCACTGCCTGCAGCCCAGGCCATCAAACTGGTAAATCCTGACCTTACCGTGATCGCTTCCGGTGGGGACGGGGACGGTTTTGCCATTGGCACATCCCATACCATCCATGCCATTCGCAGAAATATTGATATAACCTATATCGTAATGAACAACCAAGTGTACGGCTTGACGAAGGGACATACATCCCCATTAAGCCAGACAGGATTTGTTACGAAGAGTACACCCTATGGTTCCATAGAGGCCCCTATCAGGCCGGGCCTGCTTGCCTTGGCTGCCGGTGCCACCTTTGTGGCCCAAGGCTTCTCAGCCTTCCAAGATCAATTGGTAGATATCATCATCAAAGGAATTCAGCATAAGGGTTTTTCTCTCATCAATGTATTCAGTCCCTGCGTAACCTTTAATAAAATCAACACCTATGGGTGGTTTAGGGAACACCTGGCAAATTTGGATGAGGACAAAAACCATGATCCGTCTGATTTTCAAAAAGCCATGAACAAATATATAGAAACGGACGGTCTTTTCACAGGCATCCTATATCAAAATCACCATCAGGATTACTACAGCCAACTTCCGGGAGAAAGGAAGGTTCCTATCATAAAACAGGACCTGGATATCCGCCACAAATTGGATGAACTCATGGAGGACTTCATTTGAAAAGCGGAGGAATCTTCCTCCGCCTATCTGCTTTCCCCATGTTTTTCCTGGTCGGCCATTTCAATCATTCTATTTTTCTCATCCACAAAAACAATCCTTGGTTTTAAGATTTTTGCCTCTTCTGGGGTAACCCAGCAGTAAGCAATAATGATGACATGGTCTCCCGGCTGCACCAGCCTTGCGGCAGCACCATTTAAACAAATCACGCCGCTGTCGGCTTCCCCTTCGATGACATAGGTTTCCAACCGGGCCCCATTGTGGTTGTTCACAACCTGCACCCTTTCTCCCGGCAAGATATTTGCAGCCTCCATCAGCCTTTGATCGATGGTAATGCTGCCTACATAATTTAGATTGGCCTCCGTTACTGTGACACGGTGGATTTTCGATTTAAACATATTCAGCATCATCTATTCTATACCTCCAAGCGTATATTGTCAATCAATCGGGTTCTGCCAATTTTCACCGCAAGGGCGATCAATACATCCCCCTGGATTTCTTCTATCGCTTCCAATGTAAAAGCATCCACAATTTCTACATAATCAATGGAAGCCTTTGGTTCATCTTTGATAAAATCTATCATCCATTCCTTTACTTTCTGTACATCCCTTTCCCCTTTTCGGATCATCTCTTGTGCCCCAAAAAGAGATCGGGACAGCACCAGTGCGGCCTTCCTTTCCTCTTCATTCAGATAAGTATTTCTGGAACTCATGGCAAGGCCGTCCATTTCCCTTACAATGGGGCATGGGATGATTTCAAGGTCCATGTTTAAATCTTTCACCATTTGCTGGATTACCGCCACCTGCTGGGCATCCTTCTGGCCAAAATATGCCCGGTCAGGCTTTACAATATGGAAAAGCTTCGTCACCACTGTGGCAACGCCTCTGAAATGTCCCGGTCTTGAAGCACCACACAGCCTAGATGTGATCCCTCCTTCTACTTCTACGTAAGTTTTATAACCTTGGGGATACATTTCTTGTACGGAGGGGTGAAAAATCACATCAGCCCCTGCCCTTTCCGCCAATTGGCTGTCCCTTGCCAAATCCCGGGGGTATGTTTCATAATCTTCCCCTGTGCCGAACTGGGTAGGATTGACAAAAATGCTCACCACCACAAATTCATTTTCCTCCTTGGCCCTTTTGATCAGGGACAAGTGTCCTTCATGGAGATATCCCATAGTAGGCACAAATCCTATTTTTTTTCCTCCTCTTCTTGCCTCTGATACCGCTTCCCGCACCTTTGCAATGGTCTCTATAATTTTCATCCTTTTCCTCCTGCCTATTCCTACAATTTCGCCAGTATTTCCTCATCCATGGCAAAGGTATGCTCCTTTGCCGGAAAGGTCATGGCCTTCATTTCCTCTATATATTGCCTGCATGCTTCTTGTATGATACCGCCCAATTGGGCATACTGTTTCACGAACTTTGGCTTAAAATCCGAAAACATACCGAACATATCCTGGGTTACCAGCACCTGTCCGTCACAATATTTCCCTGCGCCAATGCCAATGGTAGGAATATCCAGTTTTTCTGTAATCATCTTCGCCAGCAGTTCCGGAACACATTCCAGAACGATGGCAAAAGCCCCTGCCTCCTGCAACAGCAGGGCATCCCGAATTATTTTTCTGGCCTGCTCTTCGCTTTTTCCCTGAACCTTAAAGCCTCCCAGCAGATTCACCGATTGAGGCGTTAGGCCAAGATGAGCAATCACAGGGATCTGGGCCCTGACAATGGCCTTTACTTTGTCAATAATCTCTTCTCCCCCTTCTAATTTCACTGCATGGGCATTTCCCTCCTGAATCAGCCTTCCAGCATTTCGCACACTTTCCTCCACACTGATATGATACGACAGGAAAGGCATATCGCCAATGACCATGGCCCTTTGGGCTCCCCTGGCCACGGCTTTGCAGTGATGGATGATGTCGTCCACCGTTACTTGGAGAGTATTCGCATAGCCCAACATCACCATCCCCAAGGAATCCCCCACCAACAAACTGTCTATTCCTGCGTCATCCAACAGCTTTGCCGTAGAATAATCATAGGCCGTCAACATAGAAATCTTTTCACCTTTTTTCTTTGCCTCCAAAAAAGATGCCGTGGTAAATTTCTTTACTGTCATCATTACACCTCACTCAATATTTTTTTTAATCCTTCCTTTTTTTCAGGGTCTTTCAACTTATGGACGGATGCCAAATGGAAAGTCATCTGCCCCATCATTTTATAAAACCATAAAGTCTCCGGCATTTTTTCCTCTATGGATTGAATATGATGAAAAATTGTTTCTCCATCACCCCTGGCGATAGGTCCCGTCAAAGCAATGGCAGTCCCCAAGGCCTCAATGTTTTCAATGGTCCCTAAAATCAGTGGAAGCACCGCTTGAAATCCTTCTTTCTTGGGAATACCGATTTTTTCAAAGTATGCCAGTCCCTGATGCATCAAAGTCACGAGATAATTGGAAAAAATACAGGCTGCCGCATGATATAGCCCTTTATGCTCCGTGGCAATTCGAAAGGTTCGATTGCCCATCTTTTGAAATAATCCTTCGATCACGTCCATTTTTTCCCCATCTCCTTCAATGCTGAAATAGGTATGTTCCAAATCCTCTATAGCCTTCCCTATGTCGGCAAAGGACTGCAGGGGATGAATGGAATATATGAAGCAGCCCTTTTCCTTGGCACGATACAGAATTCGAGAAGAAGATGCCCCGCTCATGTGGGCAACAATTTGCCCTTTTCGAAAGGCATTCTCCTCTGCCAAATGATCACATACCTCTTTGATATGATCATCCGTTGTAGTGATCCATAAAAAATCTACATCTTTTGCTAGCGCCTTCGCTGTCTCATAGACAAAACTATTGGTGCTTGCCGCCGCCTTCAAGGCAGAGTCCGTAGACCTGCTAAAATAACCTTGCAGGGCAAAACCCTTCCGTTGCAGGTAGGCCCCAAAGGCCGTTCCTACTTTTCCTGCGCCGATAAATCCCATTTTCATTCCATCACTTCCTCAAAAATAGAAATCGCCTTCTTCCAGCCAACAAAGCATCATACATTCAGATAAAAGGCAAAAGAAGGCGACTGCTATTTATCAAAAATATGCAAAAAAGCCCTTCTGAGCATTCCTCAAAAAGGCATCATCCTGTCCCTTTCATACCTTTTCTGTCTCGGTCCCGTCGGCTCAGAGCAGATTTCTTTTCAATTTCAATAATCCCCTTAGGGGTATAGCTCTTTCGATGCTATCCAAGCTTCATTGTATCACATCTCATATGCTTCCACAATAAGGATTTATTTGCGTTGTGTTTATTTGAAATTGTGTTGAAACAAATAAGGCCCATTGTATTTCTGTAGAAAATTTTACATTCTGATAACATGTTCATAACATGCCTCCCATATGATAAAATTAGAGAGAATTAATGAATACAAAACACAGGGAGGCATGAGCCAATGCATAAAATTATTCGGGTCATTGCTGCGGGAGATTTAAAACTTTTCTATATTTTTAATGACCATCTGAAATGCATTTTTCTAGATCGTATCGTCCCTTTGATTACCGGCCTAGGAGGAGCTTTTTTTACTGTTACCACATCCCTAATTCTTATTTGTTTCGGAAAAGGAATCATAAATATGGCAGGATGGCAGTGCCTTACAGCTTTAGCAACCAGCCATATTGTTGTTCATTATTTAAAAAAAATTTTTGCCAGACCGCGTCCTTTTCTAAATATAACAAATATACATACCTTCAAAAATCATCTTTATGACTATTCTTTTCCATCGGGACATACAACAGCAGCTTTTGCCATGGCATTCACCCTATCCATCTTTTTCTCTCCATGGACTCCGCTATTTATTACTTTGGCAATACTCGTGGGATTGTCTCGAATATATCTGGGTGTTCACTACCCTACCGACGTATTTATGGGAATGATCATTGGAATTGTTTTTTCCGTGGCAAATCATATTTTGTTCAATCAATGGATCTTTCCAGTTTTCAATTTTTAGGGAAAGGTTTTTATTTTCCAGACTTTATTTTTGGTTTATTTTTTTGTATCCTTTGTATCTTCAAAGTTTCTTTTTTGTTTTTTCCCTATTTCCTCCTAGTTTTTTACTTTAGAAAAGCAGCGCAGGTCTGAATAGGAAGGCGAAATCTCAAGGTGCCATGACCTTGGTATCGCTTTGTCTTCGGCCTACAGCAAAGAACTGCTTCACCTTTTCTTTTACTGTAAAAAAATTTTAGAATATGATGAAACTTTTTTTCTTTTTCTACGTCTATATATAGGGGGAAATTGAGGGGGGATCATCATGAAAAAATTCTTTCTGTTTTTTGTATTGGGTTCCATTGGCATGTTTGGACTGATAGGGTGTAACAATCAGGAAATAACGGGCAATGTAAAAGATTTCAAAATGATATATGATACCGGCCAGCTTGACCAGGAAGTAATCCACTGGATTTATCAGACGAAATCAAATACTGGCATATATAAAAAACATTTTTCATCGGGTACCTTTATTCTTATCAGTCTGACGGATCATCCAAATTATTTGATCAAAAAAGTTCATATCAAAAAGGACAAGCACGGCTATATCTTCAGCATTACCTTAAAGAAATCCGGCCAGGTATCTTCCTTGTTAAATGAGCCATTGCCGTCGTCTCCCATCATTCTCCAATCCGCCACAGCCAATGACAATGCCACATATGATATGAAGGTAATTTACCAGTAAAGTCAAAATGCCTCCTTTACTATATACATAATAAAAAAGCAAAGGTATTCATCCTCATGAATGCCTTTGCTTTTCTCTAAATAAGGGAACTCATTTTCTTGACGGTTTTTATTTTCCATCTTCCCTTTTCCATTACAAACAGCAGATCTTCTATTTCTTTTCCCTTCATACTTTCGAGGCTATTTTTTTGAACGGAATAGTTTTTTGCGATCCTTACCCATACCCCTTCCGCCGTAGGATAATATAAATGAATTTGATAGGCCAATGTCTCATAAGGATGCTGTTTGAAATCTTTTGCCAGCTCCTCCCTTAAAGCATGGTAGTCCCTCGTCTTATCATCATGATATCCCTTAGAAATATAAGCCATGTAATCATTCACTTTTTTTTGCAGCACACTTCTTCTTTGGCGCTCAAGAATCTCTCCGATTTCCTTTTTGATTCTCAGAAAATATGCCTCGTCTTCCCTTGCCTTCAGATACACATTCACCGACTGATCTTCCCCAGGATAAAGTCTTTCCACATCCATAGACATACCAAAAATAATTACCCATAAGACAAAAGCAATGATCAAGCAGAACTTTTTCATTCTAGTTTTTTTAATCCCCTACAACGGTAATCAGCCTGTTTCCCACATCCCTAAGTTTTCGCTCCCCTAGGGTCTCGAAAGCTACTGCCAGAATAGTTTTGATGACGCCTTCATCCTCATCATATTCATAGGCATAATAATAGGCAATCAGGTCCTCCGGCAAGTTTTCCTCGATCTCTACCGCATACTCATCCGCCTTATTCATTAGCTCCGATATAAATTCCTCTTCATCTGTTTCTATATCCAAATCAAATCCCTCCTCCTGGAGGTCTTTTTTTAGGTTTTCCCCATCGCACTGAAGAATAAAGGCCAAAACATCTTCTCTTTTTGTTCGTTTGGAAATATCGGCGACCACATCAAATTCTGTATTTTCCTTGATAATCTTTGCAATTTCTTCAAAGGCATACTGCTTATTTTTTTCTCTAATGATGCTCATATATTTCACCCCTGCTTTCATAAATAGTATCCACTCTATTGCTTATTCAATCTTTACACCAAAGTTGGCCAACAGGATCACATCCTCCGTGCCTTGATTGAACAGTCCGTGCACTTGGCCGGCGGGTGCTGCAATCATATCCCCTGCCGATAGCTCCACCCTTTCCCCATTGACAAGCACAGAGGCCTTTCCTTGCAGAATAAAAAATGCCTCCGCTACATCATGGGCATGGGTCCGTATTTCCCCTTGGGGCTCAATTTTTATATACTTGTTCGTAATGCCCATGCCATGCTGCCCGGTCAGCATATCCTTTACGTATACTCCCGGAAAAGTAGGATGCTTCACCCATTCCATATCTTGCACATGAAATACCAGTGTCTTCATTTATCTTCCCCCCTCGCCCTGTTTTATTCCATTGTACCATATCCTTGTTTTTATCACAATTGGGCCACCCTCTGGTTCAGCAATCCTTTCCATAATGTTATGTAAAATATTCAATATGCCCATTGGGAAAATATTGCATAATCAATTCCGACAGGTATTCTTTCATCTCCTCGGCAACATCCTTGGGATAAACATATTTTGCCCGCCCATACTTTCCAAATTTCAATACCCGCTTCCCTTCATCCATATCCAACTTGGTATTGGGATACCTCTTTCGGATGATTTCCTTGGCATTGCGGGTAAAACGATGCTGGATAAGCTCAAAGGTGATAGCTTCTCTTCCCGCAAAGTTCAAATGTTGCCGCAGTTCTTCCATCAATTTTTTGTATCCTTCCCTCCATTTTTCATGAAGAAGAATGGGAGCAATAATAAATCCCAGGGGATAACCTGCTTTTCCCATTTTTTCCGCCGCCTTCAATCGTTCTTCAAGGGGGTGGGTATTATGCTCAAACTGGTCCACCACATACTGGGAGTTAACAGAGAACCTGAATCGAGTATTCCCTTGGTGTTTTGCATCCAGTAGAGAATCTACATTGGAAAATTTGGTCACCACCCTTAGTTTTCCTTTCTCCAAAGTGCCAAAATGTTCGATAGTATCCCTTAAAGCTCCTGTAATGTGTTCTACTCCTAAGGGATCTCCCGTACTGGCTGCCTCAAAGACAGTTGTCTCGGGAAGCCTGTTTTCAATGTATTGACGGATGGTTTGGAAAATTTCCTCTATATTCACATAGACCCTGACATAGGGTCTTTTCCCTTGGGTAGTAAACAAATAACAATACTCACAGTTGCCGGGACAATTGGTCACCAGGGAAAATTGGTAATGGGCCGAAGGTTTGCATACATCCAATGAAAGGCTCTTTTTCGTTCCCACCACCAAAGTCTTTTTGGCATTGGAAAATTTTTCCCTATCGGTATCGCCGGGAATATTCCTCACTTGATGATGGGATGTAGTCTTCAAAATAGGAATATCATGTTCCATGCAAAATTTGTAAATCCTCTCCCCCATAGGAAATTCCAAGGCTGCTGGTTCAAAATAAACACGATCCGGCATCCAAAGTTTCATGGGCCATCGCCCCTTTCTATTTCTTGATCAAATATTTTTCTCTACCTATCTTCTTCACTTTCTTCGTCCTTTATGCAGATCATTTCTTCTTCCTAAAGAAAAAGACAGCCGGAAAGGCTGCCTTTTTCTTTGATGAGTTGTGGGTGGGAATAAGGTGTATTTAAAAGTCTTTCGACTTTTAAACTATCTTTATCTATTTTCATGATTTCCAAAATATATATTTTTATTCATGTTTTTTAGATTTTTTTTGTGGTATATACTTAGGGGAGCGGTTGTTGACCGACCGATTCTGTAATATAATAAGGATGTACATACAAGTATTTCCAAAGAAATTATACATACCGCAAGGAGGATAAGATATGAAGGGTACAGTAGTGTCTACATGGATCAGCAGTCTTGAAAATCTCTATGGGAAGACCGTTGTAGAAAAAGCAGTGCAGAAAATCGGCTGGGAAACCGATCGGATAATTACTCCATTAGAAGATATCCCCGATCATCAACCGAAGGAAATCGTAGAAGAAGTTGCAAAAACTTTAGGGAAAACAGCAGGTGAAGTATGGCGGGAAATCGGCAGAAGCAATATTAAAACCTTCCAAAAGTGGTTTCCGTCCTATTTTGAGCGATTCAGCTTAAAAGGATTTCTTATGATGATGGATGATGTCCATGCCCAATTGACAAAAATGATTCCGGGTGCAAAACCCCCCAGACTGATTGCCAAAGAAACAGGGGACAAAGAAATTGAAATTCTCTATGAATCAAAAAGAGGGATGTTCGATTATTTCCTCGGTCTGCTGGATGGCAGCGCTATATTTTTTAACGAAAAGATTATAACGGATGTTCTAGAAAAAGGTACATACCCCGATGGAAGAGCTTACCTAAAGGTGAAGATTCGATTGGAGAAGGACAATCGAACACTTCAAAAATACCTTGCAAACCAAATTCTTTCCTTTGGTTTCATCAAGAGTATACCTTTCAAAATCGCCGCTGTGGTTGCTCTCATATCCTTTGCAGCACCTTATTTAAAGGTAGGCAGCAATACCTTCTTGAATCAAGTGATTTTTACTGGTTTTATATTTTTTGTTTCCTTTGCAGCCAGTGCTACCATACTTTCTCCTATTCAATCCATCAAAAAAGAATTGGACATGCTGTCCAACCTTGATTTTGCCAGCAACTTTCAGATTAAGACAGGAGACAGCTTTGAAAACTATATCCATGAGATTAATACAATGAAGGACAAGATAAAAAAGGATTTTCTATTTTTAAAAGGCGGTACCGACGATATGTATAATTTTACACGGAAATTCTCTGAAATCGCAAAAGATATGAAAGAAGTTTCCGACGGCATAGCGGACTTGGTTCAGGAAGTAGCCAACGGCGCCATGCACCAAGCAGAAGAGACGGAAAAGTCTGTCCATATTTTGAATGATAACATTGAAACCCTAAACCAACTGGCTTCACAGGAGGCCAGAAGCAAGCAGCAGTTGGAGTCAGCCGTAGAGGACATCCGCACCTCCTTCCGAAAAATCCAAAATGTAGCCGCCATGCTCCTCCATATCAAAGATGATTTTTCCGCTGTCAATGCCCAAGGGGAAGATTTATCCAAGCGAGCCCAAGGTATTATCGATATTGTAACCACCGTAGAACAGATTTCTGATCAAACAAACCTGCTGGCACTAAATGCTGCCATTGAAGCTGCCCGGGCCGGAGAAATGGGCAGAGGTTTTACCGTTGTGGCCGAAGAAATTCGCAAACTGGCTGAAAATTCAAAGGATGCCGTAAAAACTATTAATGAAAGCCTTCAATTATTTACTTCCGATGTGAAAAGCATGATCGCACAAGTTACAAACCAATTTCACCGATTGGAGGAAAGCAACAAAACACTGGCTGCCGTTGCTTCTGACAACGAAAAAGCCACAAAGGAAATTACCCTTGTATCCGATCAAATTGTCGAACTTGTAGAGGCATTATCCTTAGAAACAAGAAAAATATCGGACGTATTCCAAAATATACATTCCTTGGCGGCTATTGCCGAAGAAAATTCTGCCGCTACCCAGGAAATGAGTGCCAATGTCATACAGTATTCCAGCAGGATTAAAGACTTAACCGATTATATACAGCAACTGGAGACATTGACCAGCAATCTGAAGATAGAATTAAAAAAATACAAAATATAATTTTTTCTTTCCGACCGAAGAAAAGTACGGGAAATCCGTGCTTTTTTTTTGCATATTTCTCCTCCCTTCCCATAATGTGTTATCTACAGTGCCGGCGAAGGATTCATGTTTTTTAAAAAACAAGGAAATAATATGATTGAGGTGATTATACTATGAAAAAAATATTCATCATATTTGCAACAGTAATTCTGATCCTTGCCGCATGTACTCCCGTAAGACCACAGCAGAGGCCCATGGTTACACCCCAGGCTTCTTCCATTTTCAAAAAAGGGAGTGTGGAGCAAATCAAGATTATTGCCGACCAGGCTCCTTTAAGAACCGGTCATTCCACAAACTATCCCATCATTCGGCAGCTTCCCAAAAACAATGTCTATCGGGTGCTTCGTGACAGGGAAGGTTGGTATGTGGTAGAAACCGATGACGGTCAAGTAGGCGCGGTAGAGGCAAAACAAGCAAAACCCTATATTGAACCTCCCAGCATGGCCGACCAGCAGCAGAACATTGCCCAGCTGACGCCCAATGAGGAGGAAATGCTTCGTCTTCTCAACGGTGAAAGGGTAAAGCGAGGATTAAATCCATTAAAGCTTGACATGGAAATTACGAAGGTAGCAAGACTAAAATCCCAGGATATGATTGATAACAACTATTTCAGCCACAATTCTCCCACCTATGGAAGTCCTTTCGATATGATGAAGCAATTTGGCATCAAGTATATCTATGCGGGAGAAAATTTAGCGGGCAATCCATCTGTGGCAAATGCCCATGAATCCCTTATGAATTCTCAAGGACATCGAGAAAATATCCTGAATCCTAATTTTACCCATATCGGTATCGGTATTCGTGAAGGCTCCCGATATGGCAAAATCTGTACCCAGATGTTTGTGGGAAGATAGGAAAGGGGTTTATTCATGAGACATGAAATAGACAGCGAAAAACATCGCAATAATTTGTTGAAAACCGTTGAAGGAACAGCATGGATTCTATGCGATGCTCTAAAGACAATGGTGCATCACAATATCATACCGGATGAAGATGCTTCAAAGGCACCGGCATCCAAACTGGCCCAGCATATGGCAGAAATTTTTGAAGTCCTGTCAGAATGCGAAGAACCTGCCGTCATTGACTATACTGCCGACAGGATGCTTCGATTTGCAGACAAGGAGCAGGACAAGCTTGTGCAATATGTGAAAAATTATATGGGGGACAATCCTTTGGCAGAACGCATTTTGCGGCGCCGATCATAAAAAAGCCCAAAAATCCGGGCTTTTTTTATTCGTTCTTTTTCTGAATCTGTATCCCTTGCTTTATCTTTTCGTTAGGCGACAAAATGACCTCTTCTCCCTGTTGAAGACCTTTGACAATTTCCACACGCTCTCCGCTTTCAATCCCCTTTTCGATCTTTCTTAATACCGCTGTACCCTTCTGGTTTACAAAGACAGCATGGTTTCCTTCATATTCAAAAACAGCATTTTCTGGTATCCACAGTACCTCCGGCTTTATTTGGGTAATGATGCGAATATCCACCTCATAGTCGGGCTTTAACTTTCCGCCTTTGCCTGCTTCTGAAAAATCTATTTCAATCTTCACCCTCTTCTGCTCAATCCCCAGATCAGATATTTTGCTGAAGGCCTTGGGATATATTTTTCTCACAACGCCTTTCAGATCTTTGATCCCCAAATCATCACTCCAGATGACAACAGGAGCCCCTTCTGTCACCTCTCCAATCTCACGGATTAAAATATCACTTTCTATATATAAATCATCTCTGTTTCCAATCTCAAAGAGGGCCATTCCCGGCTGGATATATGTCCCCGTTTCTATTGCTTTTGCCATAACCATACCCTCTCGGGGTGCTCGAATAATTAAATTTTCCTTTTTTTGATAGAGCAAATCAATTTGGGACTGAATCTGACTGATTCTGGCTTCATATTGCTTTCTCTGCTGGGTTGAAATACCTTTTTCCACCATTTCCAAATCGCTTTTGGCACTTTCTAAAGCAGCCTCTTGCAAATGCAAATTTGCCAATGCACTCCTATAAGTTTCATAGCTGACGGCTCCCTCTTCATAGAGTCTTCTGCTGTTGTCAGCCGCCCTTTTTGCCTCTTCATAAGAGACCGTAGCACTCTTTACGGCAGCCTGCATCTTTCGCACCACTTGCCCGTCACTAGGTTTTAATGCCTCCTGATACTGGGCCATAGCCGCCTCCTTTTCTGCCTTCAGCCCTTCCAATTGTATGCTCAATTCTTTTTCATTCAATTTTGCCAAAATGTCCCCTGCCTTTACTTGATCCCCCACCTGCACCAAGATTTCTGCCACTTTTCCCCCTTCGGAGGCATAAATCGTCGTCTGCTGTTCCATTTTCACGATGCCTACTTCTTCAATATACTTTTCAAGCTTTCCCTTTTCCACTGGAAAAGTCTCTACTTCCAGCCTTTGATTTCTTCCTATGGCAAAATAGGCAATGCCTATCACGCCTAGGATGGCTAGGACAAGCCATAGCTTTTTTCTCTTCATTTTCTCTCCCTCCTAGGAAACACGATTCTTTAATGCGTCGATAAAATTAATGCTGTAGATTTTCTTTAAAGTAGCCAGCTGGGCAACTAAGACAAAGCCAAGGGTAGCAACCGCCGCTATGATATAAGTCTTCGGCGTCAATATCACAGGAATCGTATACATATCGGTGTTAAAGGCTTCCGCTATGCCCTTTATCATGCCGTATCCCACAGGCATGCCTATCACGATGCCAATGGCGGCCATCAGCATATTTTCCTTGGTAATCATCTGATATATATTCTTTTTGTCAAATCCTAAGACCCTCAAAGAGGAAAATTCCATGCTCCGTTCTGCAATACTGATGATGGTAGAATTATATACAATGGCAAAGCCTAAACTCCCCCCGAAGAGCATCAGCACTCCCGTTGCATAGATGGCAGAATCTAAAAACTGCAAAAAAGCATTTTTCATATCTTCCACCGATTGTACAGCGGAAATATACTTGATATTTTTTAACTTCTCTTGAACATGATCCTTTGCCCTTACAGATACGCCTGTAACCATACCCTTTTCCGCCAAGGTATTCTCCATCTCATCAATATTCATATAGGCATTGATCCCTAAATACTGCTTGATAATTCCCTTTACCTCCACCGTGATGTCATCTTTCTTTGGCATAAAATTCTTGATCGTAATTCTATCCCCTACTTTTACCTGGAGCCCCTTGGCCAATCCCTCTGTAACAAATATCCCTTTCTCCGGAAGCATGATCCTCCGTTGGAATTCGTCTCTAAAGTCATAGAATCGGGTATTTCTTGGCACACCGATAATGTTCACCACCTTTTTTCTCCACCCCTTTCGCAGCTCAAAGGGATATTCCAGCTTTGGTTCTATATGCTCTGTTTCAATCAGCTGTTTTATCTCCACCATCACCTTCCGATTCATGGGTTTTGCAAAATCAATGGTATAATCCATTTTCTGAAATTCTCCGTAATGCAAAGAAAACATGGCGCTCATGGCATTGCCCTGGGCTATGGGTACCAGGATGATTCCATAGGTTAATGCAATACCGCATACCAGAAAGGCAAACCGCCTTTTACTTCGGGCAATATTCCTGATGACCATCTTCCAGCTAAAGCTAACACGGGACCAAAACCATTTTGCCTTTTCTAAGAAGATCCTTTTTCCGGCCTTCGGTATCTCGGGACGCATAGCATCGGCAGGCATAATTTGCAATACAGGTTTGGCTCCCATCAGTCCTGCAAAAACACAAAAAACACTGGTGAACAGGATGGCATAAAACATGTATCCATAGTAGATATCTATCTTTAAAAAGGGTATGTTATAAAACTGGGCATAGGTCTTGGCCAACAAGCCAGACAGCAGAATCCCTCCTATATTTCCCATCAAAGCTCCTGTAATGCCGATAACCAAAGCAAACTTCACATAATGGGATAAGATCTCATCATTTCCGTATCCCATGGCCTTCAGCACGCCGATATAGATCCGGTCATTTTTTACAATTCTTGTCAGCATGATATAAATAATCATAGCAGCGACTATCAAAAACAGCATGGGAATGGCCGTAGAAGTCTTTTCCAACTGATTGAGTTCTTCCGTCAACATTCGATGACTCAATTGGTCTTCCCGTTCCACGATCCGTTTTACTCCATAGCGGTCCAATTCCTCTTCAAGCATTCTCACAACATCGTCGATTCTATCATGATCCTTCACCTTGATTAGAATCTCATTATAGCTATCCCTATATCCAAAGGTCGCCTGGGCAAAATTTTCGCTTACATAGACCACGCCGAATTTTTCCGGTGCCGGCAGCAGGGCCTGCTCATTCTCCATAAGATAGATATACTCGGAGCTAGCGGCAATACCTGCCACATCCAACTGCACCATTCTCCCGTTGATATAAGGGGTAATTTTGTCTCCTACAGCAATACCCCTGGCTTTGGCAAACTGTTCCAGCACAATGGCTTTTTTCAATTCTCCATGGATATCTTTTCCTTGGAGCATATATAAATCATTTATCTTTTTCTGACTCTCGGGAAGAGATACTATTCTCACCCTTACCTTTTCATGGGCATCGTCCACCTTCAAGGGCACATCAAAGCTGATTCGACCTTGGACCTCTCCAATGCCTTCCATTTCCCGTAGTCTGTCTAGAGCACCTCTGGGTATTTTGACCACTTGAACAAAAATATCCCCAAAATTGGTCTGACTATAGTAATCCTCTACCGTATTCTTCATATTCATGGCCGTCATACTAAAGGAAACGTATATGCACAACCCTAGCGCAACCACTACGGCAATGGAGATGAACTGTCCCTTGGCATGCTTTAACATTCGAAACAACCGAACATCCAGTTTGCCCATTACCATTCAATCCTTTCCGGCGGCAGGGGATGGATATTTTCTTTTATCTCCACAATCCTGCCGCTGCGCATTTTAATCACACGATCCGCCATCTCCCCGATGGGTGTATTATGGGTAATAATGACCACCGTCTTATGGAATTGCTTATTGATTTTGTGCAGCAAAGATAAAGTCATGATTCCCGTTTGAAAATCCAAAGCACCAGTAGGTTCATCACATAAGAGGATCAAGGGATTTTTGGCCACTGCCCTGGCAATAGCTACCCGCTGTTGCTCTCCGCCGCTCATCTGTGAGGGAAAATGATCCTTTCTATCCCCTAGCCCTACTTCCTCCATAATATGGTCAATGTCCAAGGCATCCTTACAGATTTCCGTAGCCAGCTCCACATTCTCCCGGGCCGTTAAATTGGCAATCAGATTATAAAATTGAAATACAAAACCCACCTTATCCCTTCGATAGACCGTCAGCTGCCGGTCGTTATAGTTCGTAATTTCCTGCCCCTGGATAAAAACATTGCCTTTCGAAGGCGAATCCATTCCCCCCAATATATTTAAGAGGGTACTTTTTCCCGATCCGCTGGGACCCAAAATAACGACAAACTCCCCTTCGTACAGCTCAAAACTTGCATCCTGCAGGGCATGAACAACTACTTCCCCCATCTGATAGGTTTTGCTGACGTGCTCCACCCGCATTAAAACTTTTTTGTCCATCATCATCATCTCCTAAGCGACAACGATTGCAATTGATTGTTTTTTTCTTTTTTTTCCAGCAATCTGTACTCCATAAACATATATATACTCCACCAACCATCCTAAATCCTTTCTCACATCATATACTAATTAATGATGCTGGAGAGAATTTTAGACCAGTCAAAAACTTCGTCGTCATCCCATGAAAAATGGGCGATGCAATCTACATTTTTAGTTGATGCAAGTATACGAGAAAACAAATTCATTTTTTCTATGGGATCCTATGTATTATAAAAAATTTTTTCTGCATGAAAATAAACAAGTTTTGTTACAAATTTATGGTTTTATGGAAATAAAATGAATTTTATTGATAAAAAAATGTCATTCTAGCCAAACAAAATACAGCTCCTTATCCATGGCTAATCTTTATAAAAAAAATAGATTATTTCTAAATATAGCATTTTTAAAATAAATAAAATTATTTGAAAATCAAGTAATTATTCCTCATTTCTCCCATGTACTTTGACAAAAAATCAACAAATAGTTTTCCAATTTTAAACATTCAGAAAAGTAAAAATAATCATTGATAAAATTTTCGAAAGTCAGTATAATGGAAGTTGAAATAAAAATCATTTATTTTTTAAAAGGAGGGAGCATTCATATGAGCAATTCAAGAGAAAACTGGGGCTCCAAGATAGGTTTGATTCTTGCCATGGCGGGAAATGCCGTAGGCTTGGGCAACTTCTGGAGATTCCCCTATCAAGCTGCTAGCAACGGCGGCGGTGCATTCATGATTCCTTATTTTGCTGCACTTTTATTAATCGGTATTCCTGTTATGCTGGTTGAGTGGAACCTTGGCCGTTATGGCGGCAAGTATGGCCATGGTACGTTAGGGCCTATGGTATATTTGCAAGCCAGAGAAGGAACAAAGCCAAAAACTGCTCTTATTATCGGATCATTGGCAGGAATGATTGCTTTCGGTGTAACACTTCTTGTAAACTCCTATTATAATCAAATTATCGGTTGGACTTTAGGCTACAGCTTCTTATCCTTGACCGGCGGCTATATGGATACTGCCCAATCCACAGGTGCAGTATTTGTAAATTATATTCAAACGCCGTCACTGGCTATTACTTTCTGGGTATTGGCTTTGGCCGGACTGGGCTTTGCCGTTATGAGAGGTATTCAAAAGGGTATTGAAGCATGGGCAAAGATAATGATGCCTGTACTTTATGTTTTTGGTATTATTCTTGCTATCCGTTCTTTGACTATCGGCAGTCCTGTAAATCCTGATTGGTCATCCATGAAAGGATTAAACTATATCTGGAATCCCGACTTCGCAGCCTTGAGCTGGAAATCTGCCTTAGCTGCAGCGGGACAAATTTTCTTCACATTATCTATCGGTATGGGTATTATCTGCAACTACGCTTCTTATCTGAAAGCGGATGATGATGTTGTTGTATCCTCCTTGGCAACCATTTCATTGAATGAGTTTGCAGAGGTTATCCTAGGCGGTACTGTTGTTATTCCTATTGCCTACGCCTTCTTAGGGCCTGAGGGAGTAGGAGCCGGTGTAGGTCTGTCCTTCATCGCCCTGCCCAACGTATTTAGAACAATGGCCGGTGGTCAGATCTTCGGATCTCTTTGGTTCCTGTTGCTGTTCTTCGCAGGTTTCACATCCGCCATCGCCATGTACAACTATCTGGTTGCCCTGCTGGAAGAAGATTTGGGTGTTGCCAGAAGCAAGGCTGCATGGATCGTATTTATCGGATACATCATTGTGGGTCTGCCTGTGGCATTGGAGCCAATCTTAACAAAGACAGCAGAACTTGTTTATTTAACAGAAGTCGACAACTGGGTAGGAAGCTACCTGCTGATTGTATTAGGTTTAATTGAAATTATTGCAGTTGCTTGGCTGATGGGAGACCGAGCACTGGAAGAAATGAACCGCGGTGGTTTGTGGCAAATTCCAAGCTGGTTCTTCAACCTATTCCACAAGGTTTTAACACCGGCTGCAATCGCCATACTGCTGTTCTTCTCAACACGGGACTACATCACAGCCGGATACTTTAAAGCGATCCCATCCTTTGTTGAGAAAACACCACAACTTATTCCTTGGGTAAACGGCGCCAGAATCGTTCTCGTAACTGTATTGGCTGTTGGATTTATTCAATCGTATAAATCCATTAGCTCTAAATACAAAGAAGAGATCGAGACTAACAAAGTCTCTGTGCGTATGTAAGGAGGTATAAATTATGACAGGTGCAGCATTGGGATTTTTAGTAGTAACATGGTCTATCATCTTAGGAGCTATCGTGGTCACCATGAGACCACTGTTGAAAGCTGGCAAATAGAGCATAAGCCCCACCTTTTGGTGGGGCTTTCTCACCCTATATGCCTCTTTTTTTCTAAAAAACATCTTTTTTGAATATACAACAGAAATTAGGTATATGATACAATTAATATGGTTTATTTTGCATGATCCATCAACTTGTAAGGAGTGATTCCATGGAAACAACGCAACTTCTAGATATAATCAAGGAATTGCAGGGCCTGGCAGCAAATCCTCGAATCATCCAAGAGGGAAAAGGCCTGAAACTCCAAAACACCCTTGTATCCCTAGAAAAACAGTTTCAGGAAATCAAGGTTCCGGAAAAATATCAAAACATCTATAGCGCCCTGTGCAAGAAAGGAAAAGAAACCGTTAAGGCATTAAAAGAAAGCAAAGATACCAGGGGCAATCAGGACAAGCTGGAAGCCTATATACGGTATCTCCATGCGGCAAAGGGTGACTTTGAGGGAAAAACCAATGAAGTGAACAAATATTTGAGGACTTTTGTTTTCACTTCTGCCCTATTTTTGGCCCTCTCTCCCCAGTTTTTTGGTTTTATTCTTCCTGCGGTATTTTTTGTGCCCATCTTTTTGGGGATCCGGGGTGTAAAAAACCGCTCTATGACTGGATTATATATGAGCCTGGCAGTGGCACCCGCAGCCTTCATGACATCCTTCATTTGGATTCGTTACGGCATCTATGCCTTATCCCATCATCAGGAAGCTGTGGAAAGGGTAATGGCCGATACAGGAAGATCCTTTGCATTTGCCAGAGCTCTCGTTACAATTCCTCCTGTCTTGGCAATTCTTCTGCTATTCCTTGCCTCCCTGCAAGTTTATCGAGGCATCAAAACAAAAAATCTTTTTGTATAGCAAAATAGAGGGGGACGATATCACTCCCCCTCTTCTTTCTTATCAGCAAGCTTAGGATTGGAAAAAACAAAGGCCCATCCCCAATAGCCTGAATCTAACCGCTTTAATTGAATCGTCCCGTCAAATTTCTTACCGCTGTTTGGAGAAACCATTCCTTTGACCAGTGCTTCTCCTTTTGTAATCAGTTGCTTTGCTACGGTTTTGGTCATCTTCTTTTTGTACCTGGCCATTAACTTGTCTTCTTTAAATAAACGAAAAGTACAACCTTCTTTATAGCGGTCACAGTAAAAATTTTTTTCTCCTTCCATGACTTTTCCTTGCCCGCAGCTTGGGCATAATCCTATCGAAGGGATTACATCTTTTTCTTTCTCCTCAGTCCCCCTAGGCTTCTTCTTCCGTGAAAAGGTTACTGCCGTTTGCCTTTCATTGGCATCGCGCACCAAAAAAACTATAAAGTTGCGTATCTTTTCCATGAATTGTTCTGGATCCATTTTCCCTTGGGCAATCTGATTCAGAGCCTTTTCCCATTGACCTGTAAGCTCTGGAGAAGATAGGGCTTGAGGCACCAAATCAATCAGTTTCATTCCCTTTTCTGTAGGAATGAGATTTTTGCCTTCCCGAACCACATAACCCACCTGTATCAGCCTTTCAATGATGGCTGCCCTGGTAGCTGGCGTGCCGATACCGCTTTCCTTCAGCTGCTCTTTTATTTCTTCATCTTCCACAAATTTCCCGGCATTCTCCATAGCTGAAAGAAGCATACTTTCATTATATGGCTTTGGCGGCTGGGTCTGCTTTTTTTCCAATTTTGCTCCATGGACAGCAACTTTTTGTCCCTTTTTCACCGGTGGAATATTGGGCTCTTTTTCTTCCTCCTGCTCCAAGACCCTCCATCCCAGTTGAATGACTTGTTGCCCCGTGGTTTTAAAGACTTCTCTCTCTACCTCCGTGATAACAGTGGCACTGTGATAAATATAATCAGGATAAAATACAGCAAAAAACCTAATCGCAATCAAATGAAATATGTTTTTTTCTTCCACAGAAAATTTTTCTATATCTACTTTTTTATCCGTAGGAATAATGGCATGATGGTCACTGACTTTACTGTCATCTACAATCCGCTTTGTCACGGGCAACTTTTCCAAGCTCAACAGATAGCTACAATATTCCTCGTATTTGCCATCCTTTAAATTTTGCAATTTTCTTTCCAAGCTTTTTATCATATCCCTCGACAGATATCTGCTATCTGTCCTCGGATAGGTGATGGCTTTGCGCTTTTCATATAGGGCCTGGGCGATATTCAAGGTTTGTTCTGCCCTATAGCCGTAGCGCTTATTGGCCTCCCTTTGCAACTCCGTCAAATCATAAAGCAGCGGCGGTTTTTTTACTACTTTCTTTGTTTCAATTTCCGCAACCTTTCCTTCTTTTCCTTCTACTTTTTCCTTTAATTGCACTCCCATATTTGGGTCCTCAATCTTTGTCTCCTTCGTTTTAGGGTCAAACCAGATGGCCTGATATCCGCCAAAATCACATTTCAATTCCCAGTAGTCCTTGGGTACAAAATTTCTGATTTCTTTCTCACGGTTCACCAGCAAAGCCAACGTAGGCGTCTGCACCCTTCCAATGGTAAGAAGATCCCTATACTTCATGGTATACGCCCGGGTAGCATTCATCCCTACCAGCCAATCGCTTTCACTCCTGCATTTGGCGGAATAGTACAAGGAATCATAGGCTTTTCCGTCCTTTAAGTTTTTCAATCCCTCTCGAATGGCTTCATCGGTCAGGGAAGAAATCCATAGCCTCTTGACAGGTTTTTGACAATTGCAAAGCTGATAAATATACCGAAAAATCAATTCTCCTTCCCTTCCTGCATCCGTTGCACATATGACCGTCCCCACATTTGCATCTCCCAAAAGCTTCTTGAGGATGGCAAACTGCTTATAGGTATTGGGGATGGGCTTTAATTTCATTTCTTCCGGAAGTATGGGCAGGGTCTTCATGGACCATACCTTGTATTTCATATCATAATCCTCGGGCTCCCACAGGGTTACCAGATGTCCTATAGCCCATGTGACGATATAATCATTGCCTTCCAAATATCCTTCTTTTTTGCCTTTGCATCCCAATATCCTGGCAATGTCCTTTGCCACACTGGGTTTTTCTGCAATCACAAGATTTTTCATCCCGTTACCTCTTTCCCCGAATTGATGTTCGCATGCTTCTATCTTATTGCAACCCTTCAAAAAGATCAAGTTTTTTGTATTTTATTCCCACTCCCTCGCAATCTGCAAATAATGGGTGAGAAAAATACCGTAACGTATACGCTAATAGATCCATGCACCTATAATCCCAGCAGTCACAATCGCCAGAATGGGATGCATTTTCAACCGGCCCACACCGATAAAAATCACAAATGCAATACCTACACTCTTCCAATCCACAAAAGCCGTTTTGCCGATGGAAATGCCTGCACTCAAAATCAGTCCCAATACAGCAGGCCTGATTCCCTCAAATACAGCTTTTGTTCCTTTTGCATCTTTGATCCCCATGAAGAATTTCGCCAGCAAGGTAATCAAGATAAAGGAAACAATGGCCACCCCGATGCTGCCTGCCAGGGCACCCGCCATCCCTGCTACCTTATAGCCTACAAAGGTCGATGCATTTACTGCAATCGGTCCCGGTGTCATTTCCGCGATGGCTACGACATCCACAAACTCCTTGGCACTAAGCCATTGATGATTCCGTACAATCTCCTCTTCAATCATGGGGAGCATCGCCAGACCGCCGCCAAAGCTAAAGGCACCGATCTTTGTAAAGGTTAAAAAAATTTTAATGAGTGTTTTCATCGGTCTTTTCTCCTTTAAAAATGAAATATCCCAAAGCACCGGACAAAATCATCACCAAAATGGGATGGAACCCAAATACCGTAACCAGTAAGGTCACAACACCTACCCAGGTCAAATTCCATAGATTTTTAGGCAAGGGTTTGCCCAGCTTCATGACTGCAACCAAAATAAGAGCTGCCACAGCTGGTCGGATGCCGCTAAATACCGATTCAAGAAGGGGTATGCTGCGAAACTGGACAAAAAAAGCCGCAATCAAGGTGATGATGATGATAGAAGGCAGCATTGTTCCCAGACACCCCAATAGAGCTCCCGGAAAACCAAAAAGCCTGTAGCCGATATATGTAGAAGCATTGACAGCAAAAGCCCCAGGAATAGTCTGGGAAAGTGCTATGATATCAATAAATTCCTCGGCATCAATCCATTTATTTTTTTCCACAATTTCCTCCTCGATGAAGGGAATCATGGCATATCCTCCCCCCAAAGTAAAGGCACCGATTTTGAAGAAAATAAAAAACATCCGGAATAGTTTTTTCATGGGCTTGATTCCTTTCCATAGATCATATTTTTATCCTTTCAAAATTTTATATAATTTCCGGCTGCCTGTCAAATTCATCCCCCATAACAAACCATAAAGGCGCGGATTTTCCACGCCTTTACCTTGTACGTCTTTATTTTAAATTTTCGGGATTCAAGCACTCTAATTCCGGAACCACAAACAATCCGTCTTTTCTGATTAATACATCATCAAAGTAAATTTCACCTCCGCCATACTCGGGAGTTTGAATACATACCAAATCCCAGTGGATGGCTGATTTGTTGCCGTTGGAAGCATCATCATAGCTTTGTCCCGGTGTGAAATGAAAACTTCCCATAATTTTTTCGTCAAACAGCGTATCTTTCATCGGTTTCAAGATATAAGGATTGACGCCGATAGCAAATTCCCCGATATATCTAGCCCCTTCGTCGGTATTGAATACCTCGTTGATTCGTTCCGTATCGTTGGCTGTTGCCTTTACAATCTTACCGTCTTTAAATTCTAATCGAATGTTTTCATATGTAAAACCTTGGTATACGGCAGGACAGTTATAAGTCAATACACCGTTGACGGAATCTTTTACCGGTGCGGTAAATACTTCTCCGTCCGGAATGTTCATTTTGCCGTCGCATTTGATTACCGGGATGCCTTTGATAGAAAAAGTTAAGTCTGTTCCCTGTCCCTTGATATGTACTTTATCGGTTTTTTCCATCAAAGCTACCAAATGGTCCATTGCCCTTGACATCTTTCCATAATCCAAATTGCATACATTAAAATAAAAATCTTCAAAAGCTTCTGTGCTGGTATTTGCCAACTGAGCCATAGAATAATTAGGGTATCTTAGCACTACCCATTTTGTATGATTAACCCGCTGCTCCGAATGAACAGGTTTTAGAAAATGCTCCATATAAATCTTCATTTTGTTGCCCGGAACATCGCTTAATTCCGTAGCATTAAATCCTGCCCGGATACCAATATAGGCATCCATGTCCTTCATTCTCTCCAGCTCATATTTTGCCATCATCTTCATTTGCTCTTCCGTACATTCCAGCAGCATTTGCCTGAGAAGCTGATGGTCTTTCACAGTAACAAAGGGAAGAGCTCCTGCTTTATACGCCTCTTTCACCAATTGCTTTACTAGAGGCACCTCATAGCCCATTGCTTCGATCAGCACTTTTTCTCCCGGCTTTAATTCCGTTGAATAATGGATGAGGTTATAAGCCAGTTTTTCTATTCTTGGATCCAGCATCATATCATCTCCTTGTAAATTTATAAATAAATTTTGTTAGAAAACATTTCTTATATCATATCCTTTATATGTATCAGTTTTTTTATTCATATTATACCACTAATTGTCTATCTTTGCCTCTATGATTCCAAAATAATAAAAATATTTAACAATTTCTGCGGATCGATGCATAGATGTTGAGCTCCTGCATATAAATCAATATTGGAAATCATTTTTTTGTTTAGAATGATCAGCGGGTGGGTAAAATCAAACTAGATTGTTAATCAAATGCTTATCAATGAAAGGAGAATGTTCAATGCAAAAATACAGATGTATGCCCTGCGGTTATATTTATGATCCGGAGGTAGGCGACCCCGACGGAGGTATTGCTCCAGGAACAGCCTTTGAAGATATTTCTGATGATTGGGTATGTCCCATTTGCGGCGTAGGCAAAGACATGTTTGAACCCGCTGAATAATTTACATGCATCTGAGGCTTCCAAGCATAGGCTATGGAAGCCTTGCTATTTTTGTGATAAAATATTGAGGTATTGAAAATACTTTTGTTTTAGGTCTTTTGCCATCATTCATCGACAAAATACTCCGGGAGGGAATAGCATGAAGAAACAGTATCAGGCGGATCTGGCTTTATTGGGGGTAACCTTGGCTTGGGGGGTTTCCTTTATCCTGACAAAAAATTCTTTAGCAACACTGGAAACCTTTAATTTCTTAGGCATCCGATTTCTCATTGCAGCAATTGCTTCGGCCTTGTTTTTTTATAAGCGCTTTATGAAATTGGATCGTGCCACACTGAAATATGGAATCTTCATCGGAATCATCATGTTCTCCGGCTATGCTGCACAAACCATCGGCTTAAATTATACAACGGCTTCCAAATCTGGATTTATCACTGGTTTTTCTGTTGTTATCGTTCCCATTTTTTCTGCCATTGTTCTGAAAAAAATACCCAGATTTTCTTCCGTGATCGGCGTTATAGCGGCCATCATCGGCTTGGGCCTGCTGACTCTAGATGCAACTTTGCAATTAAATATAGGGGATTTTTATACGCTTATCGGTGCTTTTTGCTTCGCCTTTCACATCATTACGGTAGGAAAATATGCCGTGCAGGTGGATTCTATTAATCTGGCCATCCTGCAGATCGGAGTAGTAGGAATTCTCAGCACTGTTGTCAGTGTTATCTTTGAAACGCCTATCCTCCCCACCGATGAAGGGGCGTGGTTTTCTATTCTATTTTTGAGCTTTGTTTGTACTTCCGGCGCATTTATTGTACAAAATGCTGTGCAAAAATACACTACCACCACCCATACCGCCCTTATTTTTACGGGAGAACCCGTATTTTCCGCCATATTTGCCTATTTCCTCTTGGGAGAAGTCATGAATGCCCGGGGCATCTTCGGCAGCATTCTCATCGTGGCCGGCATGCTGGTTGCCGAATTGGATATTGATTTGTCCTTCCTGAAATCGGGAAAAAAAGAAGCTTTAAGGGAACAATAATAATAGTAAAACAACGCTAAGGTTTGATTTATGACTTTATAAAGATAAGCTTTTTATGCAGCAAATGTTTCGTTGCCAGTTGCCAGTCATCAGTCACCAGTACTGGCAACTGATAACTGGCGACGAACTGCTATTCAAAAATATAACTTTTTACAATAAATCTAATTTTAAAGTTGTAGATCCATAGAAAAAAACAGAGGAAGGTTTATCTTTCCTCTGTTTCTTCATTTTCTTCAACGCCGTCTGTATTTTCTTTATCAAAATAAAATCCGTTTACCCGAAATATCTCCCCAATGACTTCCCAAAGCTCCTCTTTTCCTTCCCTTGTCTCTGACGATATAGGGATCAGCAAATCCTCTTCATCCATTTCCAGCGTCTCCCGAATGAGCTGCAAGTGTTTTTGTCTCTGCCCCCGGCTGATTTTATCTGCCTTTGTAGCAAGGACAATGCCATGAAAACCAAAATACTTAATCCAGTGATACATCTGCTGGTCCTGTTCCGTAGGTTTGTGCCGTATATCCACCAACTGAAAAACCTCCAGCAAGTTTTTACGGTTATTCAAGTAAGTTTCTATCATTTTTCCCCACTGTTCCTTGCTGGTCTTTGCCACCTTAGCATACCCATATCCGGGCAGGTCCACCAAATGAAATTGCCCATTGATTCGATAGAAATTAATGGTTTGGGTTTTTCCCGGGCTGGCACTGGTCCTTGCCAATTTTTTTCGATTGGTAAGCATATTAATGGTAGACGATTTGCCTACATTGGACCTGCCGGCAAAGGCAATCTCCGGCATATTTTCTTCAGGATATTGGGTAGGTTTTACGGCACTAATTACGATTTCAGCACTTTTAATTTTCATGACATTCTTCCTTCCTTACCAGGGCATGCTCCAATACTTGATCCATATGCTCTACAAAGACAATCTCCAACTTCCTTCTGATATTTTCTGGAATTTCCTCGATATCCTTTTGATTTTCCACAGGCAATAATACTTTTTTGATTCCTGCCCGATTGGCCGCAAGGACCTTCTCCTTAATGCCTCCTACGGGCAGCACGCGTCCCCTCAAGGTAATCTCTCCTGTCATAGCCACATTTTTATGAATTGGAATATTGGTCAAGGCCGAAATGACAGCCGTCGCCATGGTAATTCCCGCCGACGGTCCATCCTTAGGAATGGCTCCTTCAGGAATATGAATATGGATATCTAAAGTCTGATAAAAATCTTCCGGTAATTTTAACTCTTCCATTTTAGAGCGGATATAACTGATTCCTGCCCTTGCAGATTCTTTCATGACATCGCCCAATTGACCCGTAAGCACCAATTTCCCGTTTCCTTTCATGGTGGTAACTTCGATGGACAAAGTATCCCCACCCACTACAGTCCAAGCCAAACCCGTTGCAATGCCCACTTCATTTTTTTCTTGGGCTTTGTCATATCTAAATCTTGGGATGCCCAGATAATTTTTAAGATTGTTGGGATTGACACGAACTACCTTCGCCTTCTCTTCCAGCATTCTTCTGGCAGCTTTTCTGCATATGGTGGCAATTTGTCTTTCTAAATTTCTTACGCCCGATTCCCGGGTGTAAGAATTGATAATATCGCGAATGGTCTGCTCTGAAATTTGCAAATTCTCCGGCTTTAAGGCATGCTCCTTGATCTGTTTCGGCAAAAGATATTTTTGAGCAATAACCACCTTTTCTTCCTCGGTATAGCCCGATACCTCAATCACTTCCATTCTGTCCAAAAGAGGTCTGGGAATGGTTCCAAGGCTATTCGCCGTAGTAATGAACATTACCTTGGACAAATCAAAGGGTACTTCCAGATAATGATCGGTAAATTCCTTATTCTGCTCCGGATCAAGGGTTTCCAATAAGGCTGCAGCAGGATCTCCTCGAAAATCGCTGCTGAGTTTATCAATTTCATCAAATAGAAATACAGGATTCTTAGAACCCGCTTCCTTGATGGCAGAAATAATCCTTCCCGGAATAGCGCCGATATATGTTCTGCGATGTCCTCGAATTTCTGCCTCATCCCGCACACCACCTAAGGACATTCTCACAAAGTTTCTATTCAAGGAGCGTGCAATCGACTTGGCAATAGATGTCTTTCCTACGCCGGGAGGTCCCACCAAACAAATAATGGGGCCTTTCATGTCTTTGGCAAGTTGCCGGATGGCCAAATATTCCAATATCCTTTCTTTTACACGCTTTAGTCCGTAATGATCTTCATCTAAAATTGCTTTTGCCCGCTGAATGTCCAATTGATCCTTTGTCTGTTTATTCCAAGGCAAATCCAATATCCAATCTACATAGGTGCGAATCACGCTGCCTTCGGCAGATCCCGGGGCCAATCTGGAAAGCCTGTCCACTTCCTTCAAAACCTTTTCTTCTACCTTCTTCGGCAATTTTGCCTTTTGGATGCGCTCTCGATAGGCCTCCCCTTCATCATCGATGCCGCCATAATCCCCAAGTTCTTCCTGAATAGCCTTTAGCTGCTCTTTGAGATAATATTCTTTTTGCAGTTTATTGATCTGCCGCTTTACCTTTGCATTGATCTCCCTTTCAATCTCTAGAATTTCTATCTCCCGGAGAAGGAACCTATAGAGAACTTCCAATCGCTCCTTCGGATGAAAGGCTTCCAGTATTTCCTGCTTCTGCTCTATTTTCAAAATCATATGGGAGGCAATGACATCGGCCAATCGACCGGGCGCTTCTATGGTTGTAACAGACATAAGTATTTCCGGTGAAATCCTGTTGCTGATGGCCACATAATTTTCAAAGGCATCCAGGACAGCCCGCATTAGGGCTTCCAACTCCTTATCAATTTTTATTTCCTCCCCGAAAATTTCCTCTTCTACCTCTGCCTGAAAGAAGGGGTCCTCCTGAAGGAGCTTCACAATTCTTGCCCTGCTGATCCCCTCTACCAAAACCCGAATGGCATCCCCCGGGAGTTTTAGCATCTGCTTAATTTTTGCAACCGTTCCTACCTGATAAAAATCTTCTGCCGTAGGAAGATCGGTTTCAGCTTCTTTTTGCGTCGTAAGAAAGATCAATTGATCATTTACCATGGCTTCTTCTAATGCATGAATGGATTTTTCCCTGCCTACATCAAAATGCAATACCATATATGGAAAAACAGATAATCCTCGCAGCGGTATTAAAGGCAGGGATTCTCTTTTTGTCTTTCGGCCTTCCATGCTCATCAACTCCTCATTATTCAGGATAACATCTATATTTTTCGCATTGTTGCTGTGAATATTCCTCAAATTCGGATATCTTATATATACACATCTCGCCGGCAAATAAACAATCCTGTCATGCAATTTATAATTATATAGAAAACTGGACATCTTTTCAATAGCCATCCTTGTTCATATCCTATGCTATTTTACCATAAACCCAAAGAAAAAGCCATGAACAGTCCTTTTTCTACAATAGGATACTGTTATGGCTGTTTATACCTTCTGCCATAGCGATCACCCGAGGCTCAACAGGTAAAGAAGATACCTGTATTCGCTCCTTGATGACGGCATAATCTATGACCTCCTGAATATCTTCCACAGGAATGACTTCAATGCCCATATCGCGAAATCTCTCCTGCCAATTTTCCGCAGGAATCAGTACTCGTGTGCATCCCGCCTGTTTTGCAGCTTCTACCTTTGCCACCACGCCACCCACGGGGTTTACTTTGCCCCTGATGGAAATCTCCCCCGTCATGGCAATCTTGTTGTCTATTTCTGTATTGGTGATGGCTGAATAAATGGCCGTTGCCACAGTCACTCCTGCAGAAGGTCCATCCATCATCATCCCTCCCGGAAAATTCAGATGGATGTCATAATCCCTCGGATCCATATGAAAGCATTTCCGCATCACTGTCAGTACATTCTCCACAGAACCTTGAGCCGTGCTTTTTCGCTTCAGCTTTCTTCCTGTGGAAGTTACCTCTTCCTCGTGAACAATACCTGTGATGATAATTTTTCCGGTCCCTTTTTCCGTAGGTATGGCTGTCGCCTCTGTCTCCGACACAACCCCTATGTTAGGACCTATGACTGCCAAGCCGTTGACGACACCCACCTGGGGAGCTTTGGCAAGTTTTGATTGAGGTCTGGGATAATAGTGCCCACTCTCCACCACCCACTCCAGATCCTTTTTGGTCAGGATTTTTCTAGATTCATTCAAAGCCACACCACTGGCAATTTGAATCATATTGATGGCATCTCTTCCACTGGCGGCATACTTTTTGACGATCTCTACAGCCTCTTCTTCGATAGCAAAATGAATTTTGTCTACGGCCCTTCTGCATATCACCGCGATTTCTTCGGGCAGCAGAGGGCGAAAATAAATTTCTGTACATCTTGACCGCAAGGCCGGTGGAATCTCAGAGGCACTTCGGGTGGTGGCCCCCACAAGCCTAAAATCTGCCGGCAATCCTTTTTGAAAAATCTCATGAATATACTTCGGCGTATTAGGATCTTCCGAATTATAGTAGGCACTATCTAAAAACACCTTTCTGTCTTCCAACACCTTTAATAGCTTGTTCATTTGCACCGGATGGAGTTCTCCGATTTCATCTAAAAATAAAATACCCCCATGGGCCTTCGTCACAGCTCCCGGCTTTGGCTGAGGAATTCCTGACTGGCCCAAAGGCCCTGCCCCTTGATAGATGGGATCGTGAACTGTTCCCATTAATGGATCTGCAATGCTGCGTTCATCAAACCTTAAGGTCGTAGCATCTAATTCAATAAATTTCGACTGATAATTAAAAGGTGAATGGGCTGCCTTTTTAGCTTCCTCCAGTACTAGCCTTGCGGCAGCTGTCTTGCCTACACCCGGAGGACCATAGATCAATACATGCTGAGGATTTGCACTGCACAGGGCTGCCCGAAGAGCTTTGATACCATCTTCCTGTCCAATGATATCTTGAAAGGATTGGGGTCTTGTCTTTTCTGAAAGGGGAATGGTTAAAGAGATATTCCTTAGTTCATTCAGCTTTTCCAGCTCTTTTTTTGATTCTTTTTCTATGGCGGATCGATTGCCCGTTTGATTTTTCAACAGATTTAAAAAGTATAGCCCAATGACCACCGCAAAGAAAAATTGGACTAAGAAAAAAGCACTTGGCAATTTTATTTTCCTCCTTTCGTCCCTGTTTCTATTAGTATGTGAATGAAGAATCCTTCCTATGATGGACAAAAAATGGAGGAAAAACAATATAGTAGGCGAATCCGCAGATCCGCCTACTGACTAAGAAGCAGTTTCTTCTTTTTTCTTTTTGCTCTTTCTCTTTTTGGCATCGGAAAGAAGCAATGTAGGTTCCGTTGCATTTTCAACGGTTTCTTTTGTAACAACACACTTTTCCACATCTTCCCTGGATGGAATGTCATACATCACATCCAGCATAATATTTTCTACGATGCTTCTTAACCCTCTGGCACCAGTTTTTCTTTCAATGGCCTTTTTGGCAATGGCTCTGAGGGCTTCTTCATCGATTTCAAGCTCTACATTATCCATTTCAAAAAGTCTCTTATATTGTTTGATCAAAGCATTTTTGGGTTCGACCAAAATCTTGACGAGGGCTTCCTCATCCAATTCATGCAGGGTCACAATCACCGGTACCCTTCCCACAAACTCTGGAATTAAACCATATCGCAATAAATCCTCCGGTTGAATCCGGTTGAGCAATTCTCCAACATCCTTCTTCATATTGCTCTGAATATCCGCTACAAAGCCCATGGATTTTTGTCCGATACGTCTTTGAATGATCTTATCGATTCCATCAAAGGCGCCGCCGCAGATGAACAGGATATTGGTGGTATCAATTTGAATAAACTCTTGATGGGGGTGTTTTCTTCCTCCTTGAGGAGGTACGCTGGCGATCGTTCCCTCTAAAATTTTCAGCAGTGCCTGCTGTACACCCTCACCGCTTACGTCGCGGGTAATAGAAGGATTATCTGATTTTCTGGCAATCTTATCAATTTCATCAATATAGATAATCCCCTTTTCCGCCCGTTCTATATCATAGTCGGCTGCCTGAATCAGTTTTAGCAGGATATTTTCTACATCTTCGCCCACATAACCTGCTTCCGTAAGGGAAGTAGCATCGGCGATGGCAAAGGGAACATTCAAAATTCTTGCTAATGTCTGGGCAAGCAGAGTTTTTCCTGATCCCGTAGGTCCAAGCATGATGATATTGCTTTTTTGGAGCTCTACATCATCCGGTTTGCCTTCCCGGTTAATTCTTTTATAGTGGTTATACACTGCTACAGCCAATGCTCGTTTTGCCCTTTCTTGTCCCACAACATATTGATCCAGTACATTTTTAATCTCCTGGGGCTTCGGTAAATCTGTCATCTCCATTTCCATATGCTCATCAAATTCTTCCTGAATAATTTCCTGGCATAATTCGACACATTCATCACATATATACACACTGGGTCCGGCAATAAGCCTTCTCACCTGATCCTGAGATTTACCGCAAAAAGAGCATTTTAACTGCTTCTTTTCATCAAATCTTGACATTATTACACCTCTCTTGTCTTATTTCCTAGAAGTGATCACCTTATCTATCAAACCATAGGCTACGGCTTCAGCAGCATCCATAAAGAAATCTCTATCTGTATCTCTTGCTATTTTCTCCAACGGCTGTCCAGTTCTCTCACTTAAAATTCGGTTAATGACATCCCGCATCTTTAAAATTCTTTCCGCATGGATACGAATGTCCTCCGCTTGGCCCCGTGTTCCTCCCAAGGGCTGGTGAATCATAATTTCAGCGTTGGGAAGGGCAAATCTTTTTCCCTTTGCACCGGCTGCCAGCAAAAACGCACCCATGCTTGCTGCCATGCCGATGCAGATCGTGGACACATCCGGTTTGATGAATTGCATTGTATCATAAATGGCCATTCCGGCAGTGATAGATCCTCCGGGACTGTTAATATAGATGCTGATGTCCTTGTCGGGATCCTCAGATTCTAAAAACAGCAGCTGTGCTACCACCAAACTTGCCGTATGATCATTAATTTCATCTCCTATGAATATAATTCTTTCTTTCAAAAGTCTTGAATAAATATCATAGGACCTTTCTCCCCGATTGGTCTGCTCTATTACCATTGGAATTAAAGGCATCTTCTTTACCCCCATTCGTTGCCGTTATTTTGTCACATTTGCATTTTCCACTAAAAAATCTATCGTCTTTCTTACTTTGATACCCTCTTTCATGTATCCGTAATCCGATTCCTTTAGGGAAGCCCTGAACTTCTCCGCGTCGGTATTATACTGTTTTGCATATCTTTCAATTTCTGCGTCGATCTCTTCCGGATCTGCTTCAATATTTTCCTGCTTAGCGATTGCTTCCAGGGTTAGCTGGGTTTTTACTCTATTGTATGCATCATTTCTCATTTGGTTTCTAATGTCTTCTTCTTTTTGATTCATATATTGAAGATATGTTTCCAAATTTAAACCTTGGAATCTCAACTGATAATCCAGCTCGTTCAGCATATCATCCAATTGATGCTCCACCATGATCTCGGGAATATCTATTTGTGCATTCTCTGTAACCTTTTTCACGACTGCATCCCTTAACTCTCTTTCATCTCTATTTTTTGCACTTTCTTCGAGCTTTTTGCGAAGATCCGCCCTTAATTCCTCCAAGGTATCGAATTCGCTGACATCCTTTGCAAACTCGTCATCTAATACAGGCAGCTCTTTTTCCTTGACTTCATGGATTTTTACCTGAAAGATGGCCTCTTTACCCGCCAAGTCAGCTGCATGATATGCCTCAGGGAATGTTACCTTTACTTCTACGTCTTGCCCGGCCTCTGCTCCGATCAGCTGATCTTCAAATCCGGGGATAAATTGTCCCGACCCGATGACCAGCGTTTGTCTTTCAGCAGTTCCGCCTTCGAACTGTTCATCTCCTACAAACCCTGCATAATCAATAATTAAAGTATCTCCTTCTTTGACAGGTCTTTCTACAGCAATCAGCCTTGCATTTCTTTCCCTTAATCTTTCGATTTCCTTTTCCACATCTTCTTCTTTTACATTATACTCTTTTTTCTCTACTTCTATACCTTTGTATTCTCCCAGGACCACCTCCGGCACCACCGTTACTGTAGCCGTAAGTACCAGATTTTGCCCCTTTCCAATTTGTTCAATATCAACAGCCGGTCTGTCCACGGGATCTAAGCCATGATCCTTTACTGCCTTCTCATATGCTTCAGGGAAGATGGTGTTGATTGCTTCCTCATAAAATACACCCTCCCCATAATGAATCTCTATTAGCTTTCTAGGTGCTTTGCCCTTTCTAAATCCGGGGATATTGAATTTCCCCTTCATTTTATGGTAAGCTTTTTGCACCGCATTTTCAAAATCTTCAGCACTTGCTTCAATCCTTAAGGTTACTTCATTATTCTCTTTTTTTACTACTGTTGAATTCATTGAATTTGTTCCTCCTCTATATTTAAAATGTGCTTAAAGTTTACGGGTTTGTTGTGAAAAAGATTTGCCATGATAGTCTATACCTTAATCCTTACTATTATAACATAAAAATGCCATGAAAACTAATATTTTGCAACAAGTTAAATTTTTGTTGTTTATCCTCTGCCTGGGACTTTTTCCCTGGGGCTAAGAAAAGGATGCCAATACTTTAAAGACCAATGGATTTTCCATTGGTCTTTTATACAAAATAAGTTTTTCCATATACATTATACCATTACCCATAAAATTGTAAACCAATAATTCAAAAATTGCAAAATTTTTTCCTCTGTGAAAAAAGGAATCCTCTGTAACCTTTTTCGCATCCTGTCATACTATAACATTAGGTGCAAAACCCAATGTTCAGAAATCAAGGAGGTTATAGGCTATGAGTGAAGCAAAAAAAGGTTTTTTCGCCGGATTTGGTGACAATACATCCTTGTTGTTTTTCTTCCTGCTTTTGGTCGTCCTATTCTTCAACGGCGGATTCTTTGGCGGAAGCTGCTTTGGAGATAATGATTCCCTATTGTTCTTCTTCTTGCTATTGGTTGTTTTATTCGGATGGGGAGGTTTCGGCCACATCGGCTACTAATCCCGGAACCGATTTTCCCTCATTCTTTTATTCAGGAAAACGCCGCAGGCCTGCACAGGAAGCCAAATCTCAAGGGTTTGTCTGCAAAATTTAGGGATACAGATCATTGCTGTATCCCTATTTTGCATGATGGCCTTTACTTGATCACCTCTAAACAATCGCACGCCACAAAATGTCCCGGTGATATTTCTCTCAATGTACTGTCTTGTTTTGTACAAGCGTCGGTAGCATGAGGACAACGCTTTGCAAAGCGGCATCCCGGCTGTGGATTGATCGGAGAAGTAATTTCGCCCTTGAGCAGGATTCTTTCCTTCTTGTGTTTGATGCTCGGTACAGGAATTGCCGATAAAAGGGCCTTTGTATACGGATGCAACGGATTTTTAAACAGTTCCTTTGCCGGGGCCAGTTCCACCAGTTGTCCCAGATACATTACGGCAATATTATCGGAAATATGCTTCACAACGGAAAGGTCATGGGTAATAAACATATAGGTTAACCCGAATTCTTCCTGCAGGTCTTGCATTAAGTTTAAGATCTGGGCCTGAATGGATACATCCAGCGCAGAAACAGGCTCATCGCATACAATAAACTTGGGATTCACCGCAAGGGCTCTGGCAATACCGATCCTTTGTCTTCTTCCCCCGTCCAACTCATGGGGATAAGCATTATATAATCTTTCCGCTAATCCTACCGTAGACATCAAGGATGCAACTTTCTTATCCAATTCTTGCTTATTCTTTACCAGTTTATGAATCAGCAGAGGCTCTGCGATGATCTCGCTTACCGTCATCCTTGGGTTTAAGGATGCATAGGGGTCCTGAAATACAATCTGCATCTCTTTTCTCAGATCCCTCAATTGGCTTTTATTAAATGTTCTGATATTCTTCCCTTCAAACAATATTTCTCCGTCCGTAGCTTCCAACAATCTTAGTACAACTCTGCCTGTAGTAGATTTGCCGCATCCCGATTCCCCTACGACCCCTAACGTCTCACCTTTATTAATAAAAAAATTCACGTTGTCAACGGCATGCAAATATCCGTTCTTTACTTTGAAATATTTTTTGAGATTTCTGACCTCTAATAGTTTTTCTGCCATGCTTCCACCTCCTATGCTTTCACGATTCCTTCATAGATTAAACATCTTACCTTGTGTCCGTTCCCTAAATCCGTCGTCTTTGGCATTTGTTTTTTACATACATCCGCTGCCTTTGGACATCTTGGATGGAATGGACAACCGGACGGCAAGTTTGTCGGGTCCGGCATTAGCCCCTTGATAGGATTTAATCGTTCCACCTCTTCTTCAAGGTTTGGAATCGATCCGAAGAGTCCCCAAGTATAAGGATGTTTGGGATTTTCAAATAAATCTTCTAAAGAAGCCGTTTCTACAATTTCTCCCGCATACATGATGGCTACCTTATCGCAAACTTCAGCCACTACCCCTAAATCGTGGGTAATCAGAATCATGGCCGTTTGGAATTCCTTTTTCAGATTGTTCATTAAATCCAATACCTGGGCTTGAATGGTTACGTCCAGCGCCGTTGTTGGTTCGTCCGCAATCAACAATTGAGGATTGCATGCCAAAGCAATGGCAATCACTACCCTTTGCTTCATACCGCCGGAGAATTGATGAGGATATTCACTATGTCTATTGCCGGGAATCCCAACCATCTCCAGCATCTTTTTTGCTTTCTCAATGGCATCCTGTTTGCCTAGGCCTTCATGAATCTGAATCACTTCTGCGATCTGCTCGCCCACGGTCAATACGGGGTTTAAAGATGTCATGGGGTCTTGGAAGATCATCGAAATCTTGTTGCCCCGGATGTGTCTCATTTCCACTTCCGATTTCTTCAATAGGTCCTCCCCTTCAAAGAATATCTCTCCACCGAGAATTTTCCCTGGAGGATTCGGTACAAGCCTTAGGATGCCCAAAGCCGTTGTTGTCTTGCCGGCACCTGTTTCCCCCACCAAACCCAAGGTCTCTCCTCTATTCAACTGGATATCTATACCGTTCACAGCTTTTACTGTTCCATCTTCCGTGATATAGTGAATCGTTAAGTTTTTAATATTTAACAATTCTTTTGTTTCTGCTTTGCTCATGTCATACACTCCCTTCTATGGTAAGGTATTATTGTTTTAACTTAGGATCCAGAGCGTCTCTTAAGCCGTCACCCAATAGATTTAATGCTAAGATTGTAATCATAATCAACAGTCCTGGGAAAGTGGTTACATGCCATGCATATCTCAGATATGCTCTTCCTCCTGAAAGCATAGAACCCCACTCGGGAGCCGGTGGCTGAATGCCTAAACCGATAAAGCTCAAGCCTGCCGTAGAAAGTATTGCACCTGCAACCCCTAAAGTTCCTTGTACAATTACGGGTGCTAAGGCATTAGGGACGATATGCTTTGTCACAATTCTAAAATCACTGGCACCTATTGCCCTTGCTGCTTCAATAAACTCTTGATCTCTTAATGATAAAACCGAAGCTCTGACAATTCGTGCATAAGAAGGAACCGATGATATGCCAATTGCCAGCATCAAATTAAAAAGGCTGGGGCCTAGTGCCGATACAATAGCAATCGCCAATAATATACTTGGGATCGCCAAAAAAATATCCATGGCTCGCATAATCACATTATCTATCTTGCCTCCATAATAGCCTGCTACAGCCCCTAATGTCCCTCCAATGAGTATTGAAATACCCACTGCCACAATACCCACTTTCAGGGAAACTCTGGCTCCATGAACAAGTCTTGCAAAAATATCTCTTCCAAACTCATCTGTTCCCAGCCAATGCTTGGCACTGGGTCCTTGTAATCTTTGTGCAAGATTTTGCTTGATTGCCACTTCTTCATAAGGAGCAATTACATCGGCAAAAACAGCTGTTAGAACTAAAATAATTATAATTGCCAAGCCAAACATCGCCATCTTATTTTTACTCATTCTTCTAAAAACTTCTAGCCAAATACTTCTTTTCTTAGGAGTAGTGGGAACCGATGCTTGTGTTTCTGTCATCTTTATCATTTCATCAACCTCCTTTAATCATACTATATATGCTACTTGTATTGAGATTTAATTCTTGGATCTACAAACGCATAAAGAATATCGACACCCAGATTGACAAAACTAAATGTTACTGCAATAAAAACAACGGTAGCTTGTACCATCGGTGTATCTTTTTGCTTAATAGCATCTACCAGGAGTCTTCCAACCCCAGGCCATGAAAAGACAGTTTCCGTAAGCACAGCACCCCCAAGTAAATATCCAAATTGCAAACCCACAACGGTAATTACAGGAATTAGTGCATTTTTCAATGCGTGCTTATTCACAACAGTTTTCTCATTTACTCCTTTTGCTCGGGCTGTTCGAATATAATCTTGTCTTATTACTTCCAGCATGGAAGATCTTGTCATACGTGTAATAATTGCAGCAGAACTGGTTCCCAGGGTCAAGGCAGGAAGGATGAAATTAGCGAATCCTCCGTAGCCACCGGAAGGCAACCATCCTAAATATACCGAAAATAAAAGAATTAGCATCAGCCCCTGCCAAAAGTTTGGCATAGATACTCCAATCAGTGCCGCAATCATACTTATACTATCAAATAACGAATATTGCTTTGTCGCTGAAATAATTCCAACAGGAATACCGATTGCAACAGCAATCAATACGCCTAAAGAAGCTAATTGCAATGTAGCAGGGAATCTACTAAATATTTCTGCAAATACTTCTCGGTTCGTAGTGTAAGATCTTCCAAATTTGCCCATCATTGCATTCTTGACAAATCTTCCATATTGCATTAGAAATGGATCGTTTAAGCCCATCTCTTCTCTCAATCTTTCTACCGCTTCCGCCGGTGCTTTTTCTCCTAAAATCATTTGGGCAGGATCCCCTGGTGTCATGTACATAATTGAAAAAACAATAAATGTTACTCCTAATAGTACGGGAATTAACATCAATAGTCTTCGAAATACATATTTATGCATATGCTGCCTCCCTCCGTTTATAAACATATTTCTACTTTTTTCTTAACTTTTTTTAATATTTCCTTTCCAAAGTAAAAGTGAGACCTCGCATAGGGTCTCACCAATGTATGTTAAATTAATAGCTGACACCAAATAATCTGTGATGCCCTGCCGGATGCAATCGGAATCCTTTTATACCTTTTTGCATACCAACATTTTGAGTTTGATAATAAAGATTTGCTGCCGGTGCTTCTTCAACTACAATTTTTTGCACTTCAAAATATGCCTTTTCTCTTTCTGATGTATCCACAGAAGTTCTACCCTTTTCCAACAATTCATCTACTTGAGGATTCTCATAGAACGTTCTATTTCCTGCACCACCTTTTGCTGAGCTATGGAATAATGCATACATTCCATAATCAGCATCTCCTGTTACAGTTACCCAACCTAAAATGAACATATCATGCTCGCCTCTGGCTGTTCTATCAAGATAGCTTCCCCATTCTAATGTTTCAATAGCTACATCAATTCCGATTTCTTTTAATTGTGCTTGTATAATTTGGGCAATTTGAACTCTTACAGGATTGTCATTCGTCCAAAGAGTTGTCTTAAATCCACCTTCTAACCCTGCTTGTTTCATCAATTCTTTAGCCTTTTCCACATTATATTCGTAAGGCTTGATATTTGGATTATGACCAAACACTTTAGGACCAATCGGTGCGCCTGCTTTTTCCCCTGCACCATTTAATACAGCCGTAATGATATCATCTCTATTGATCGCATAGTTAATAGCTTGTCTTACTTCTTTTTTGTTGAAAGGTTCTTTATTTACATTAAAACCTATATATGCTAAAGATAGAGACGGTTCTTCAATCAATGTTAATTTTTCATTGTTTCTTACTTTATCTTTATCAATAGGCTCAATGTCATAAGCAATATCCACTTCTCCTGTTTCCAAACCTATGGTTCTATTTGTTCCTTCGGTAATATTTCTAAAAGTAACCTTTTTAATTGCAGGAGCTCCTTCAAAATATTCTTCATTTGCCACCAATTCAATTTTGTCTCCCGCTTGCCAGTTGGAGAATTTAAACGGACCAGTTCCTACCGGATTTTGACCATAGTTATCTCCTGCTTCTGTAACAGCCTTTTCATTTAAAATAGATGCTGCTGTATGGGACAAGTGGGAAAGAATAGGTCCAAACGGCTCTTTTAATTTGATAACAACCTTGTAATCTTCCGGCGCTTCTACTGACTCAATTGCTTCTACAATATGAGCTACTTTATCAGACTTTAGCATTCTTTCTAATGTAAACTTAACATCGCTTGCCTTTAATTCTTCACCATTGTGGAATTTTACGCCTTTGCGAATATCAAATTCCCATGTTTTTTCATCTTTTTGTTCCCATTTCTCAGCCAATCCAGGAACTATTTCCATGTCTTCATTTGCTGTTACTAAAGTATTATAAATTTGCTTCATTACTCTCGAAGACGGTTGATCGTTTGTTGCATGCGGATCAAGGGACTTTGCATCAGCACCTTGTGCTACTACAATTTCTTCTTTGGCAGGTACCGCATTTTCACCTTGCTCAGCTGGCTTTTGTCCGCCACATCCTGTAACGACTAAGGCAAACATTAAAACAAGTGCCAATACTGCTGCAATTTTCTTGTTTCTTAGCATAACGTTTTCCTCCCTTTTATAATTGAAATGTTATATTACATTTGAGGTGGTCCTTCCTCAAAATTGTAACCTGTAATGGTTTTGCATCTCTTTCCTTTGGGTACATCTCTCAGACGCTATAGAAATTTTCATACAGCTCGTCATGGCGATAGATGCATAAATCTTACAATTCATATAATATAAAAATCTTTTCTCCATTTCAATATTGTTTTTCTGCCCTTTTTTTACCGCAAGGACTGGTGCATTGAAAATTCTGCCTTCTGTTATATTTAACAAATTCTTAACATTTGTTGTCTCTATATTACATTTTTTTAATACAAGCTGATAGATAGTATTTTCAAGGCTTTTCCTTTTGTGTGCATAGTTCAAATATTCAGAACTTTATTTCCTTTTTTTGCTCTCTTGGCGATTGTTGCTGATTTTTGCGAATTCTTTCTTGCACCTTTCGATGGATTTCCTTCTTTTTTTTGTATTTTACTAACATTTTTACTTTTTTCTATATAGATTTGCAACTTCAAAATAAAATTTATTCAAAAACAATAAGGATAGGACAAGGAGTCAATTGCAGACCCCTTGCCCTATCCTTGAAGCATTTCCCAACCGATCACTGCAGCACCCAGTGCCCCTACAACTTGAGTATCCTCTGCAGTATACACAGGCCTTTTTATTTTTTTCTCAATGGCTTCTTTGATTAACCTGCTTTTGGCTACGCCGCCTGTAAAGGCTACTTCCCCTGATATATTCAATTTCCCCATCAGAAAAGCTGCCTTGTTTGCTATAGATGCAACAATTCCTGCTGCAATGGATTCTTTCGAAACTCCCTGGGCCAAAAGACTGATAATTTCTGATTCAGCAAATACCGTACACATGCTCGTAATATTTTGAGGGCGGGCTCCTTCTGCCAATTGATCCAAATCCTCAATTTCTGCTCCCAACAGATTTGCCATTACTTGAAGAAATCTGCCTGTCCCTGCAGCACACTTGTCATTCATGATAAAGTCCTGCACATTCCCTTTGTAATCCAAGAGAATAACTTTGCTGTCCTGCCCTCCGATATCCAAAACCGTGCGGATTTGATTGTTTAGAAAAAAGGCCCCTTTCCCGTGACAGCTGATTTCTGTAATGCCTTTATGGGCAAAATCCATGGTCACTCTTCCATACCCAGTGCCAATGATTTTCTTTACTTCTTCCCTTTTTATTTTTGCACGACGAAGCAGCAGTTCACAAACGGTCTTTGACGCTTTTTGGGGACTCCAACCTGTGGGAATGATCACCTGTGCCACAATATCCCCTTGAAACAGAACGCCCTTTGTGGCTACCGATCCCGCATCAATTCCGATAGTATACAAAGCTGTCTCCTCCCTTATCCAAACCAGTTTCTCCTCTTTTTCTCTATGGTATAAATCCCTTCCGTTCGGATATCAGTATACTCCTTTAGAAGTTCTTCTACCACCGTCACATCCTCCGGCCTCACCATAATGGATATCCCGCAGCATTTGCTCAATTCCCTTGGCGTAGGGGCAATGGCATATTTTATTCCCCTGGATCTCAAAATCTTTTCTAAAGCAATTCCGTCGGCATGGGAAGGAAATAATACATAACTCTGCCGTTGCATTTTCATTGCGTCACCCTACTCCGTAGCCGCCACTTCCTTTTTGGCTTTGGAAATTTCTAGCATTTCAAAGAAGGCTTCCAGTCTCGTTTTGATCTGTCCTGCATCCTGAAGACTATAATCGCTTTCAACCATGATCACAGGAATTCCCGCCTGATCCAAAGCCTCTTTTACCTTTTTGTATTCCAAAGCATAGGTATGACAGAAAGGCAGGCTGTAATATACAACCCCATCGGCCCTATATTCTTTATATAGGCGGATAATATCATCAATTCTGCCCTTATTGGGCGTAAAACAGGCACAGTTGATCCCTAAATATCTGTCCGCCAACCCACGAATTTGTTCTTCCAGAGTATTTCCTTCTTCTTTTACCAGATTTTCAAAATATCTGGTGCCTGTGCATGTCTCCTCACAGACAACGGCTCCGCCGCTAGTTTCAATCATATGGTGAAGTTTCCAGTTTGGGATCGCCATGGGCGTACCTGTCACAAGAATTCTGGGTGTACCCTCTTTGAAGACCCCTATGCCCTTGGCAATTCTATCTTCCAATTCCTCGCACAATTCTGCTACTTTTGCAGTAAATCGCTCGGGGTCGTCATAGAAAGCAATTTGCGTAATTAACAGCACATCCTTACCACTGATGGGAAGATTCTCTGCTTTTCTGGTATTGTATAATCTTTGCAGCACGGCCCTCTTCTGATTGATTCGCTGAATTCCTTTGGCCAACTTTTCCTCGGTAATTTCATTCCCCGTTAATTTTTCAATCTTTTCCTTGAACAGCCAGAGCTCATCCATCCAGTGCAGATAGTCCTTCTTCCGCTTCATCTGGGGCAAATCCATCACATGCATAGGTACATACCCTTCAAGAATTTCCCACGCCTTTTTCTTCCCGTCACAGGTTGTTTCCCCTACCAGCAGATCTACTGACTGAAAATAAGGACAGGTTCCGCTTAATTTTGCTCCCACAGAAGCTTTAATCAGGGGACACATATTTCTCGGAAGCACCCTTTCTCCATCGGGAATCCAAAAATCCGAACCGCCGCACAGGCCAACACCAATGGCATCTGCCGCAACAATCATCTCGTCAGGCACAAACACACAAAAACTGCCCAACACTTTGCCTCCTTGCTTCCTATGCTCCGCCAGCTCCTGCACCCTCAATCCATGGATTTCCGAAATCACAAAATTAAAATAGTTCATCCCTTCGGGACGATTCTCCTGGGATAAATAAATATCCCCATAAAATTCCGGCAATACTGCACACAATTGATCATGCTTTTCCAAATCCATGTCCAATGACTGCCACAGATCTCTGTAATCACCCATTGTATCAAACCCCCTTGCTTTATATTTAAGTTCATTATATTATTTTTTCTCATCTCTTTGTCCAATATTGGAAAATATTATACCCTGTCATCAAATGATAGAAAAAAGCTATTCACAACAACTGAACATTATCCGCAAGCTATCAGCCTAACAATGCCCTGGCAGCCCTTTGCGGTGAAATCAAAATCTCAAGAGTTCTTTCTCATCCTATTGCTTTTTTTACAGGGTGATATATTATTTTTTGTAGTCGTAGCATCACAAAGTACTTTCGTTTCATATATTATAAGTGAGGAAGGAGGGGGAATTTATGAAGCAGAGTGATCATGGGTGTATCAAGGAAGGATTCTTAGGTGCCGAGATATTGCATTCCAGCACCAAGTGTAAGAAGGGGATTTATCAAGTCATTTTTGCCGGAGCGGAAAAGATTCATTGTAGGGATCAATGGAAAATAAACTTTATTTTCAGTTTTGTATGTCCCTCTGACAAGGGCCAGGACGTTGGCTGTCAGGCAGCATCCAGTGCCAATATGCAGGTAGTGGTTGCCCCCGGAGAAAGCATCAGATTTGAACGGTATTTAGGCATTCTGAAAAAAGAAACCATAGAATACGGTATTGAGGATTACGGATTGTGTGAGCGTTTTTTCCCCGTACGCTCCATAAAATTCCTTGAAATTGAAACCGATTTTATACGATATGAAATTCATTGCATCTAAAATATGGCAATCGACCATAGCCTCTCACCCTTTGAAAACCATAAAAATATAAGGTACAAGCCCTCCAGTCATTTCTCCCCATTTTTTTCTATTTCTTGATGTAACTCAAAAATCTCATTGCAAAAATTATCCATTACATCTATTTTGTATCAGATATGCATACGATTATCTACCTACCCTCGTGCCTTTCTTCTTCTTTTTCCCTATCAGTATTGGCACCGTCGATGCAGTAGGACTTCTTATCATCTCTTTCGGGAAAGAATTAAGGATCAAAAAAAGGGAAAAACAGGATAATCTTAGTAAAGTAATTTCCCCTGTTCCATTGCTTTTAAAGTGTTATGGGACCAATACCAAAGAATTTTCTCCGGCCAAGAGCTTCTCTATTTCATCTGCCGGCAGAGGTCTGCTGAAAAGATATCCCTGGGCTTTATCACAACTCTGATTCTGCAGAAAAATACGCTGTTCATCAGTCTCGATGCCTTCTGCCGTTACAATGAGATTCATGCTATGGGCCAATGCAATCAATGACTTTGCAATGGCTTCCTCATTGGATCCTTGCGTAATGTCATTCACAAAACTTTTGTCAATTTTCAATGTATGGATAGGCAGCTGCTTTAGATAATTCAAAGAGGAATATCCTGTACCAAAGTCATCCAGTGCAATTTTAATGCCCAAATCCCTGAGCCTATGCAAAATTTTGATGGTATGCTCCAAATCTTTCATGGCCAGACTCTCGGTGATTTCCAATTCCAACCACTGGGGCTTTAGATGATACTCCTGCAGAATCCCTTGAATTATCTCCACAAGGTCCTGCTGCTGAAATTGACGGGCCGATAAGTTTACCGCCACGCAAAGAGGGGGATATCCGGCATCCTGCCACTTCTTGTTTTGCCTGCAGGCCGTTCGCAGTACCCATTCACCAATAGGCATGATCAGGCCTGTTTCCTCTGCAATAGGAATAAACTTGTTGGGAGGTACCGCCCCCATCGTGGGATGGATCCATCTCACCAAGGCCTCCACCCCCACCATCTTGCCCCTTTGCAAATCAATTTGCGGTTGATAGTAGACGGACAATTCATTGCGTTCCAAGGCCCGCCTTAAACTATTGCTCATCTCTAATTTTTCCACAATCCTCTGATTCATATCGGTGGTGTAAAACCGATAATTGTTTTTTCCGCATTCCTTTGCACTGTACATGGCTGTATCGGCATTTTTAAACAGTGCATGGCTGTCTTTACCATCCTCTGGGTAAATGGTGATCCCGATACTAGTGGTAATATAAAATTCCCGGTCGTCTACAATCCATGGATTTTGAAAAGATTTTAGAATATTTTCCACCATCGATACAACTTCTCCTCGATTCAATACCCTGGGCAATAGGATGGCAAATTCATCTCCTCCCAAACGGGTAACAATTCCCTTCTCTTCCAGCCGTCTCTCCAGTGAATTCCCTACATTCTTGAGCAACAAATCTCCGAAAGCATGGCCTAAGGTATCATTGACCGTTTTAAAATTATCTAAATCCAAATAAATCAATGCTGTCATTTCTTCGGTCCCATCTGCTTCCTTCAAAGCCCTTGCCAGATGTTCTTCAAATATGGCACGATTAGGAAGCCCTGTAAGGCTGTCATAGTATGCCAGTTGATAGATTTTTTCTGCCGCCATCTTTTGGTCTGTAATGTCTTTATGGGAACCTACCATCCGAATGGGTTTTCCATCGGCATCCCAAATAGCCTTTCCCCTGCTCAATATCCACCTGTATTCTCCTGATTTTGCCCTAAGCCGGTATTCCTTTTCATAAAAGGGAACTTTTCTGTTTAAATATGCCTGGATTGCATCCATGGTCTCTTTTATATCTTCAGGATGAACCAATCCCTTCCAGCCCTCCAAGGTATTTTCAATCTCATGGTCCTTATATCCCAACATTTCTTTTGTTCTTGTGAAGATAAAACAATTGGTCTGGGCCATATCATGGTCCCAAATGCCGTCACTGGTTCCTTCCAAGGCTAACCGGTAGCGTTCCTCGCTGATTCTCAACGCCTCTTCACTTTTTTGCAGTGCCTGATATTTTTCTTGCAAGTCTTCTTCTGTGGCGACCAGCTCCTCATGGATTGCTTCCAGTTCTTCATAGCTTTGCAACAACTTTTGACTCCAATATTCTCCTTTTTTGAAGCTCCTGCTGATAAGGAAATACAGCATGGTTCCGGTAGTTACTAGAAAAAACCACCCTTTGATTATGCTGAATCGTATCATAGTTTTGGGATCTTGAGCAATCATTTGCAGCAACTGATCAGAAAATAAAATCCACAATCCCCCTACAACTAAATAGACGCACATAATTTTAAAAGCCCTGACTTTCCCTTGAAAAGGCCTATTGAGAATTAAAAATCTATCTGTATTCCAAAAACTCTTTTTACTCGAGAGGATTTCCGGATGATTCTTATTTCCAATTTTCATCTTAAACACCTTTCCATCAATCATTCAAGAACATCTTCTTCATAAAAAAATATCCTAAAGCACGAAAGCTTTTTAATAGATCCTTGTAATCAATTATTTATTTGTATTATATAGCATTTTGCTACAATATTCTACAAAAAATTCCATATTTCTGCAATCCCTTAATTTTAAATTTCTATAACAGCTCCTGATCAGAGCAGGAAGGCTTTTTCTAAAAAAATTAAACCTCTCAAGGCTGTGAGTTGAAATATCTGCATTGAGACTTTGGTAAAACACATGACAGGAAGTATGGCTTATCCACAATTTATGAAAGTACATAATTCCCTAATGCATAATGAAAAAACCTTTGAAAACATTCGTGTTTTCAAAGGTTTTATTTGGTGCGCCCTGAGGGACTCGAACCCCCGACCAACTGGTTCGAAGCCAGCGACTCTATCCGACTGAGCTAAGGGCGCATGATCTATCTCCAGCATATCATAAAGGAATAGTTTCCACAATATGCTAAACAGTTTCTTTCTTTTCAATAAAATGGTGCGGATGAAGGGATTCGAACCCCCACAGCCTTGCGACTACTAGAACCTGAATCTAGCGCGTCTGCCAATTCCGCCACATCCGCACGAATCTGCCCATTGGGAGTGAAAAGTTAGGTATTACCCCTAAATTGGTGACCCATCCGCGGCTCGAACGCGGGACACCTTGATTAAAAGTCAAGTGCTCTACCTACTGAGCTAATGGGTCATGGAATGGCTGGGGTAGCTGGACTCGAACCAACGAATGCCAGAGTCAAAGTCTGGTGCCTTACCGACTTGGCGATACCCCAACGCCTGCCTAAACTGGGGTGGATGATGGGATTCGAACCCACGAATGCAGGAGCCACAATCCTGTGTCTTAACCGCTTGACTACATCCACCGTACTGGTGAGCCCACAGGGATTCGAACCCCGGACACACGGCTTAGAAGGCCGTTGCTCTATCCAGCTGAGCTATGGACCCACATTGGAGCGGACGAAGGGAATCGAACCCTCGCGATCAGCTTGGAAGGCTGAAGTTCTACCATTAAACTACGTCCGCAAATGGTCGGGGTGGCAGGATTTGAACCCGCGGCCCTCTGGTCCCAAACCAGATGCGCTACCAAGCTGCGCTACACCCCGAACTGACAAAGATTAGTATACCCCATTTCAAACGTCCCGTCAAAGCCCACCACATCCAATTTATAAGGGTAAAAACCTGTTATAACGAATCTCCTTTGATATGATGATTTTTTCAATTCATATCTGGGTATTTCATCATGATCCCATATTTTACTATTCTATTATGTGTATTTTTTCCGTTTCTTATACCTGGCCCATCATTTTTGTCCAAGTATACCTATCTTTTAGATCTCTATGATATCACCATTGATTTCCGGGCCATAGATATCAATCAACCCGTAGGATGATCTGGCTCCACCCCTTGGTTGGCTGATACTGCCAGGATTAAAAATCAGTACATCCCCCCAGGCAATACGCAGAGGTACATGGGTATGACCATAGAGGACAATGTTGCAACCCAACTCCAATGCACGATAATACAACCGGTTTAAATCCCGCTTCACATCATATTGGTGCCCATGGATCATATATATTTTGTGTCCCTCTATCTCCCGGATGATTTCTTCTTCTCCCTCCCTGTAGAAATCACAATTGCCCTTTACACCGATCAAGGGTACCCCAATTCTTTCCCTTAATTTCATTCCGTCCTCATAATAATCTCCCAGATGAACCAATAAATCGACCTTTCCCATTTGCTTTATTGCTCTTTCCGCTGTCCGAATCGCTCCATGGGTATCGCTGATAACACCTAGCCTCACCCTATATTCCTCCCATGATTTTCTTTAGTTCTTCCTTCAGTTTCTCTAGGGCCCTTGCCCGATGACTAATTCTATTTTTGATATTGGCACCCAATTCTCCAAAGGTTTTGTTATATTCCGGAACAATAAACAACGGATCATAACCAAAGCCGTGATTGCCCTTTTCTTCAAATCCAATGATTCCTTCGCATTCTCCCCGGACACTAAATTCCCTCCCATCAGGAAAAGCTACGGATATGACCGATACAAAGCGGGCAGTCCTTTTCTCCAAAGGTATATTTTCAAGCATCCGTAAAAGTTTTTCATTGTTGCTTTTATCCCTAGCCCCTTCCCCGGAAAACCTGGCAGAGTACACTCCCGGTTGATTATCCAGGGCATCTACTTCCAATCCGGAATCATCCGCCATGGCAATACTGCCTGTCAAACCCATAACTTCCTTGGCTTTTTTCATGGAATTTTCTTCGAAGGTTTTTCCATCCTCTATAATCTCCAGGTGTTCCAGCCCCACCTCATCCATGGATTTGATCTCCAAAGGAAATTCTTTTAATATGGCCTTTATCTCCTCTACTTTGTGCTTATTCTTCGATGCAATCACTACACGCCCCATGATCTGCTCCCCCTGTTTCTTCCTGTAGTTTGCCAATGAGATCTCCTATCTCGCCCAAAGCCTCTTTTTGTATTTGAATCAATGCTTCATTTCCCTTTTCTCCCAATGCCAGCAGTATCATCAAATCCTGCCTGCTGAAGGGTGACTCTTCTCCTGTTCCTTGGACCTCAATAAATTCTTTATGGTCTGTCATAACAATATTCATGTCTACCTTTGCTTTGGAATCCTCTTCATAGCATAGATCCAGTACGGGGTTTCCGTCCACAATTCCTACGCTTACGGCTGCCACATAATTTCTGATAGGCAGTTTGCCGATTTGCTTTTCCTCGTACAACCTGTGCAAAGCCATGACTAAGGCCACAAAGGAGCCTGTGATCGAGGCCGTTCTGGTACCTCCGTCTGCCTGAATCACATCACAGTCTATCCAGACAGTTCTCTCCCCCAAATCTTTCAAATTTACCACGGACCGTAAAGCACGGCCAATCAACCTTTGTATCTCCTGGGTCCTTCCTTCCAACTTTCCCTTGCTGGCTTCCCTAGGCTTTCTTATTTGGGTAGATCTGGGCAACATGGAATATTCCGCCGTCACCCAGCCGCTGCCTGTCCCCTTTAGAAAGGGAGGCACTTTATCTTCGATAGAAGCTGTACAGATTACTTTGGTGTTTCCCATTTCAATCAGTACAGATCCTTCTGCATATGCCAAATAGTCCTTCGTTATTCGAACAGGTCTTAAAGCATCTGCTTTTCTCCCATCAACACGTATCATTCCTATTCTTCCTCTCTCTTTTGATTTACTATACCATATTGTACCATATATTTGAGCAGATTACATCTTTGATTATTCTCTCCCTCTCCAGTGGAATTTATAAATTCTCCGCAAGAAGAAATCCAGCGGGATCCCACTGGATTTTGAATCTAATATTGATTTGCAAAGGTAGGCACCGCTACAGCCTCTTCCTTCCTCACCTTGCCTAATTCCACTTCCTTGCCGTTTGCAAGGATTTTTACCGCCGTCACATCCTTGTACTGTTCCCTGAGGGTTAAAGCAATGGATTTTATCACACTTTCCGCTGTTTCTGCACTGTCCTTGATCTTTAGTATTTCCTCGTTAAAGTTGACATAGGCTACGGCATTATTCATGTCGACGCTGATCACCTTTGTTCCCTTGGGAATCTGTGTATATAAACCGGACCCCTCCGGCGGACCTTCAACTAATGCATCCAGAGCATCAATGGCGTTTACCCCAAGACTGTCTTTTTTATCCACAGCCTTTGTCACAGGTACAAAATAGGTCTCCAGTCCATTGGTTGTTCCCTCATAATATACTACTACCTTATCCTTGCTGGGGACAGCGCTGACATAGTTGATGTTGTCCCTTGTAATGGGCTTTCCTACCTCCGTACCAAAAGGAAGCTTCTTCTGGATTTTTCCGTCAATCATCAACTGAACACGATCAATGGTTACAAATTCGGTCAGTGTATAAACAACGGCTTTCACCAAAGATTCTTCCTCTGCCTTTGTAGCATAATTTAAGAAATCCGATGAAAAATCTACTTTACATAAACCATTATCAATGTCCATTCCCCTGATTTCTGTATTTGCCGGAATTACGGGGATCAAGCCGATACTTTCCATATCCTTCCGGTTGGCCGGATTATCCACTAGAGATGCCAATGTAGCCTTTGCAATTCCTTCCGTCCACGGAATCTTTCTCATCACAGGAATTAAAAATCCCTTATCGTCCTTATAATACAACACTGTATCTCTAAGCTGCACATCCCCTTGGGCACTGGGATCATTTTCAATGATATTCGAAGCAGCCTTGTCTTCATCATCAAATAAGTTTTTAACCATGCGAATGGGGTTTGTGCACCCCGCAAGGCTTATCATCATGCATAGTACTAAAAATAATGCAATAAAGCAGTTGCGTTTCATTGATTAACCCCCCAACGAATCATCTTTAATAAAATTATATTAGTCAAGGGGTAATCCTATGTCTAAAACAATAAATTTCCCTATTTTCTTTTCAACCGCTGCATGTATCCTCCCCGGATACTCTTTGTATCCATCACGGTAATAAAAGCATCTTTGTCAAATTCCTCCATGATTTCGTGAAATTTAGGCAGCATATTTCGCTTCAATGCAATATGAAGTATTTGTTTTACACCATTTTTCCCATAGCCTGGGATTACCGTAACGCCAAAGCCTTCCCCCCGCAGGAGCTCCACCAGCTGACTTTCATCTTCCTTCGTAATTACCTGAACCGTGGCGTCACCCAATGCCATTTTTTGCTCGATAAAAATTCCCACAATCTGGCCTGTACCAAATCCTAGGGAATAGGCAATCAAATTTCCCAAGTTATCCAACTGACCCATAATTTTCGTAAGAACTGTAATATAAATAAACACCTCTATACAACCCAAACAAGCAGCTTGTATCTTTTTTCCCCTTACCATCAGCAGTGTCCTCACTACCGAAATCGATACATCCACAATTCTTGCCGAGAAGATCAGCAGATAACCGAATATTAACTCCATAATTTCCCTCCTCTTTTTCTATACAGTAATATATTATCATATCCACCCAAAAGATGCATAAATTTTTATAGGTTATACTTCCTGCCAGTCGATGGCTGATGGCTACGGCTACGGGCTAGTAGATTTAACTGTTAACTGTTAACTGGTAATGGCTCATTGGTAACTGGCAGCTGGCAACTGGAGAAAATCAACACAGACTTGAGCAGGAATCCAAGTTTCAAGGGTTTGAGTACAAACTAAGATGCCATAGGATCATCCCTTATGGCATCTTTTGTGGCTATCGCTTGAGTACTACCTCATCAAAATATCTGGTAATGCCGCGGAAGAGGGCTTGGGCTATTTTTTGACGATAATTTTCCGTCGCTACCATTGCCTCTTCTGTTTCGTTGGAAATAAAGGCCATTTCTGCCAATACTGCAGGCATCTTTGTCTCCCGGATAACAACCAACTTAGGCCGCTCAATAATTTTTCTATCCACCGCCTGCAACTCCTTGAGGGCCTCTTCTTGCATTATGGCTGCAAATGTTTTATTATCTCTGGCAGGGTTATCCCCATTATAAAGCATTTGCACCCCTGTGATATTGGGATCGGGATGCCAATTGAAATGTACGCTGACAAAGGCATCGGCATTTAAGCTGTTCGCTATTTCCGCCCTTTCGTACAATCCAATATATGTATCATCCGTTCTTGTCAAGAATGTGGCGAATCCTGCATCCTGCAGCATCTTATCCAATCTTTTCACCACATCCAAAGCCAGATCCTTTTCCTTCAACTGCAGCTTCACCCCTTGGGCTCCCGGATCTTTTCCTCCATGCCCTGCATCCAATACGATAATCTTATTGCTGTATTTGGAACCTTGAAGGGTAGGATTTTCAAACCTGATCACAATTTGTTCCGTCATCTCGTCCCTGTTCTGGACTGTATAAACAGCCCCCGGTGCCAATTTGACCTTAACGGCATAATACTGGCTATCTCTTTGATCATCTATTTGTATAGATTCCACAACATTGTCCGAAACATTCAAGGAAGTCGCCGGCCATTGCACCTTGCTCTTTAATACTTCCACCACAAGTTCTCTTCCGCTGCTATCAGCACTGACATAGAATCTTCCCCTTTCTTGAAGGGTAAGATTCAGAATGGATTTGCCAAAGGCCTCCTTGTGGTAATCAAATCCCTGCAACGGCTTGTCGTTGATATAAATGAGAATATCTTTATTTTCACTTTCTATGAGAATATCCTCCATGCGCTGTCCTTCTTCTAGATCCAGCACAACTCTTACAATTTTATCCTCCGGCTTATAGTTATGATCCGGCGTGAAGGGAGCTGTTCGAATCCTCGTCACACCCCCCCGTGATACGGGAATCTCTGTCTTCGATGTTTTCAACTGTGCATTCAAAACATCAATCACTACCCTGTTTCCCAAATTAATCACGTTATATACGGGGACATCATCGGTGCGTATCACAATAGCATCTGCATTGTTGCGCTTCTCCATATTGATTTCTTTTACCGTATTCAAAGGACTGAAAACATCTATCTTGATTTCGTCGGCAGCAGCATCAAAGCTTGCATTAAAATTCTTTTTCCTATCCAAATCAATCACAAACCGTATGATATTTCTGGGTGCCGGCTCAAACACGGAAGCACGAATGGCACTAATGTCGTTAACACCGATAGGTTTTCGTATCAATCCACTGCCCTCTACAATCATAGAAGAATCCTGCACAGCCAATTCGGCACTTGGTATATCGATGACAATTCGGTCCTTTCCTCCGATCTTGCTGCCCTCTAAGTACATGGAAGTGAAATTCACTATGCCCGTTGTTTTCAATCGGATTTGTGAATTGCCGCTTCCCTTGCTTTCATATGTAATATTCGTAATCCCTTGCTTTGGAAAGTCTACCGTTGCCGTTCTGGTTTCCGATATCCAGTTTACATTCATTCCAAGCTGTTCTGAAACAAACCTTAAAGGCACCATCGTTCTAAAATTTCCCCTATACCCCAGCAGTTTTGCCGGGACATTATCAGGAAGAGTTATTTTCTTCCCATTTACATAAGCTGTAGCACTATCAATTTTGAGAACAACGGTTTTGTCCTTGGTTGTAATGGTAGCTTTGTACTCCTTCTGATTCCATTCAATTTTGGCCCCTAAGCTTTCCACCACAAAGGCAATGGGGACCAGGGTACGGTTTTTGTAGAGCATTGTGGGTACATCGGTTATAACATCTCGTCCACCCATGAGCAAATTTGCAACATATACTTCTTGCTTCTTACCCGTTGGTCCGTCCACCACTTCAATGGTATCGCTCTCCATTTTCGCACCGTAGACAGCAGCCGGCATCCCAATGACCATGGTGATGATCAGCAAAAACGATATGAATCTTTTCATCTTTACGTCCCCCTATTTAAAATAGCCTGCCTCCCCTTGTCGAAATGAATTATAGGATTTTTCAATGCATTTTCGACATGAATTTTGTGGTACCTTATGCATGTGGAAAACTTTCTTCACTTTCGACAAAATTATTTTTCCTACTCTTATTTATATCACTAGCGAAAAATTTATGTCAACCTAGTTTATCGATTTGTAACCGAGATGTAATATCTGTAATAACAAAAATAACAAAAACGGCTGATGCCGTTTCTATACTACCTTGTATAATTCATCACTCTCCGGTGGCATTATCTCAATTTTTTGATTTCCCTCCACCAAATACCTGCCTTCCCGAATAATTTCTCCAATGACGCTGACCTCTATTCCTTTCTCTGTCAATGATTGAACCAATCCATCTACCTTCTCCCACCCGATGGTCATCAGCATACAGCCGCTGGATATCAGCCTTAGGGGATCAATATTAAAAAATCTGCAGATTTTCACAGTTTCCGGTGCAATTTTGATTCGCTCTTTGTAAAGAACAACGCCTACCTTGGAAGCTTCGCACATCTCCCAAACTGCTCCCAACACGCCTCCTTCCGTAATGTCATGCATGCTGGAGACCCCCATCTCTCCTCCTATCACCCCTTCAGGAACCACACTAATTTTGTCCATCATGCCCTTGGCCTGCTCCACCATTTCCTCTCCCATGTACGCCTTCAACCTGTTTTCATGTTCATGGGCAATAATGGCAGTCCCCTCCAACCCTGCCGTTTTCGTCATCAACACACAGTCTGCCACCCGGGCCCCCTTCGTGGAAACCACTTTATTTTTTACCTGTCTGCCAATGGCCGTAGAAGATACCACGATGCGATTTACTGCCGTAGTAATTTCTGTATGTCCTCCAATGATCTCTACATTCAATTTTGCAGCTTCTTTTCCCGCTTGCCGCATAATCTCCTCGATTTCAGCAGCAGTGGTGCCCTCCGGCGCCATGATCGTCAGCATGAGCCCCAAAGGTTCTACTCCATTGGATGCCACATCATTGCAGGAAATATGTACTGCCAGCCTGCCCACTTCCTTGGCCGTGCCCGTGATAGGGTCCGTAGACAGTATACACGCATCATTGCCAAAATCTACAACAGCACAATCTTCCCCTACTCCCGGCCGAACCAAAACTTCTTCCCTACGGCAAGTGATATGTTGAAACACAATCTTCTGCAGCAGCTCCGTATCCAGTTTTCCTACCTTCATTCTTTCATCCCCATTCATACCGTATTTGCACTATATTCATTATACCTTACTATCTTTTATCTTTGTAGATTTAAGTAAGTTTTCTATCTTCTCTGCATATCTATAATTATACAGAAAAACAAGGCTAAAACTTGATCGATGTCTTCGTGAAGATCATCTTTTTATGCAGCAAATGTTTTATTGCCAGTTACCAGTCATCAGTCACCAGTACTGGGAGCTGGCAACTGGCAACTGGCAACGAACTGCTATTGAAAAAATATAACTTTTTGCAGTAAATTCAATTTTAAAGTTATAAATCTATACAAGGTGGTGAAGTAAATGATTTTTGACTTCCCCATGGGAGGCTTTGAGACCCCAACCATGGAAAATACCCGCAAGCAAGCCCTGCTGTACTTTTTTACCAATGTATATGCCCTTTCTCTATTGTCGGGTATGGGCATACCGGCAAACTTTTCCGAGGAAATATACACCAACCTGCATAAACTGCTCTCTGCAGATTCCCCCTTACACGAGGAATCCCCCGGAGATCCTATGGACTTTGATTATAAAATTTTTCCCTTGCGGGCTGTCTATACCCAGGGCCATCCCGCCATCGCAGTTCTTTCTGATCATTTTTTGTCCGAAAAAAAAGATTTTCGCTGGGATAAGGGAAAACTGAAGAAAAATATTCAACCTGCCGATCAGGCGCTCCTCATCCATGGTGAAGTAAAATTAGCCGAATATCTATACCATCGAAGTTTACTGGATCCTAAAGAAACATCCACGCCCCGGGAAAAATATATCGGCCTTCTATTGCTTCATAGTGCCATTGAGCAGGGAGAATTTTGCCATGCCTATTTAAGAAACAGCCAAGGTTTTTTTGTAAAAAAGAAAGATAAATCGAAACACCATGACCATATCTTTTTAAAGACAAAGGACGAACATATCCGTTGGTTAGACCAAATCCATATGATGCATGCCTACGGAGGATTATATCAAGTCCTTCAGGATCAGGACCGCTATCCCAGATATTATGATCACGAGCAGGCACTATATTTCTGTGATTGGTCCATGCAAATACTCCATGTCCTTCTGCACCAGGAAGAACATATGTACAATCTAAAAACAAAGGAACTGGCAGAAGCAATTCCCCTCATCATCCATACAGCCCGTATGCTTGGCAAAAATGCAGAAATGGAGCCTTTTGTTATAAAATTATGTGCCGAAGTATGTTCCAGAGAACTGGAAGGGGGTAAACTTTCCAGGGAAAGATATGGATCGAAAGTCAGTTCGCTGGCCACCCATGGCAGGGCCTTGAAAGCCCTTGTAGAAGGATATAAATTTACCCAGCTAGATCATTTCTATGGAGCAGCCAAAAAAATTTACCGGTATATCAACAGCCGATGGGATCGAGAAATCAATCTCTTTACCCACAACGCACGAAAAAAATTAAAATACTCTGCCAAAGACATCGGTTCCTTGATCGGCGCTCTACATAGTCTGCTTTCTATAGAAACACACCCCAACAATATTGATCTGTTGGAAAAGCAACTATGTGCCTTCTTCCATTCGGCCATTAATATTTCAGGCATTCAGATTGCTCCGCCTGTTATCGCAGAAATTCCCAATATGCGAAGCATCAAAGAATTAGATCCTCTCGCGGCAGAACTCTTTTGCCATGATGAGCAAAGCTGTGTCTTTTTGAAAGAATTCAAGATTTATCCAAAAAAAGATAAAATCTATCTCCACAGGGATCAATATGAAGCCCATCATGCCCTCTATGCTGCTTTAGAACTGTCTGCCCTCACTAATATGGAACAGCTCCCAACAAAGAATATGCAAAAAATCGATCCTCCAGTATGGGAAGTAGGGAAGACCATAGACGATATTGAGATTATTGAATTAAAAGAAGAATAGCGGAGAAGCCAATCTCCGCTAAAATTTATATGCAAACCCCTAGCAGAATCTTTGTTTCCATGATTTCACATCCATCATCCGGTGGTCTGAGATAATGTAGCGGATCTCAATGTCTTCCGGTGGAATAGCGTGTTGTATGAGCACCTCCGCATCATATCCTTCCTGCAGGTCATATCGATAGATTTGATTATCCATAAAGCTTAACGAGGTCTCCCAGTATTTTGTCAACAGGGCTTTCCCTTCTGTTGCCAGATATTTTTTGCAGCCGCAGAACTCATCCATCTCTTGCAACACAAAAGGCTCGTAAATTTCATTGGCACAGTTTTCATTGGCCACCCAACAGCGTTTGGGATCGATTCTTACGGCCAAGATTGCCGTATGGGAATGAAATTGATGGCTTTCAGGATAATTCAGACTTGCAAAGATTGCTTTTCTTCTAATAACCCAATCGGGTATTTTTTTTGTTTTGTGGGCATCAATAATCTTATGAAATTCATAATATTTGGTTTCATAGGTAGCTTTGTCATCATATCGAATTCCTTCCGTCAATACTTGTTTCAAATCATTCAGACTGACGATATGGTAAACGACTCCTGTTTTTTTATATTCAGGAAAAATCATAGGATCCATCACCTCCATGTAATCTTTTGAAGGTTATTCTCTCTTTATAGATTATGGAATGATCATGTATCCTATACTACTTTCACCTATGGGAAAATATTTTCTTCATCCTTGAAATACCTACAACGGATCACGTATCTTTTCTGGCCTGCTTATACATTTTTTACATAGCATGAATTCAATTTTGATACAGATACTAATGATAGGAGGCGATCAGATGATGAATATTAACTGTGCTCTGAACTGTTGTTTTCAAAACGATGGAAAATGCGCACTAACCCATATCATATTTGCATCTTCCTCTCCCCATCCGGAATGTGTATATTTTCGACCAAAGGATGAATTTCATGGGAGGACACCATTGCAAAATCGTTCCCGCCTGTACGGGTATTAAATAAAGAATATGGCTGCAATGGTTGTGACAACCAATCCCGTTGCCACGGGAATAAAATTTCTCCTTGCCAAATCCATAGGGAGAACCCCGCAGATGGCTGCAGCAGGAATCAGTCCCCAAGGTACAATGGTTCCGCCGCCAACCCAAATGGCGCCAATTTGCCCCAATGCTGCCAAGACAGGAATGCTTCCATTCACAGCCGTACCAAATACCTTGGCCATGGATCCTGCCAAGGACATTCCTGAAAAACCTGATCCATCTAAACCCGTGATGGCACCTACTGTCATTTCTATGGCAGCTGCCACAGGCCGATTCATAGGTGCGATAGAAGCTAAAGCCATGCCCATATCCGATAAAATTCCCTGGGAACCTGACGGCAGCACACCTTCCCCCAATACAGCCTGTATCGGTGCAACTTCTCCCATGTAAAAGAAAGCAGCAATGGGAAGAATAGGTCCGAAGATTTCCATACCGAACATAAATCCTTCCCGCACATATTTTGTGATTTTATCCAATGCATCTCCTTGAAATTCTACGATACTGATGACCAGCATCAGCAAAGTAGCTGTCCCACCGATAAGAGATGTAGCATCTCCTCCTCTTAGTTCAAATAAAAACATAGCAACAATATCCAATAGGAATGCACATGGTACCAAAATAGCTGCAAATTTGGCAATTTTCCTTGTTTCCTTGCCTTCTTCCATGAAAAAGTCTTCCATTGTAGACTTCTCCAATTTTCCCTTTTTCATATCCCTTCTCAGCATCCCGTAGGCTGTTACCACAGTGACCAGGCCCATGATAAAAAACAACGATATTCCCTTGATCATCACAGATTCCACCGGAACACCTGCAGCCGTAGCCGTAATGGTAGGTGCTCCCTGAATGACGAAATCAGTAGATAAGGCGATGCCGTGGCCAAACAAATTCATCGCCATGGCAACACCCATGGCCGGCAAACCTACCCTTAAGGCAACGGGAAGCAAAACGGCCCCTACCAAAGCTGTAGCCGGCGATGGCCAAAAAAACCATGATACCAACAGCATGACAATGCCAATAAACCAAAAAGCAATGTCCGGTGTCTTAATAAATCTTTTGAAAGGCATCACCATCCATCGATTTGCTCCGATTTCCTCCAATAGTTTAGACATGGCTACGATGCAGGAAATCACAACAATAATACCCAATAACTCCGTACCTGCCACAATCAAAGCATCAAATACTGCCTTTGTAGCCCCCAGCATTGTTTTTTTTGCAGCGAATCCTAGCAAAAATACTCCAAGAATACACGGTATGATCGTATCCTTTCGCATAATCATCACGGACAAAATCACCAGAACCATGATGAAATAGATCCAATGGAGTACCGTTAACTGCACCATACCAAAACCTCCTTTTTTATGACTTATCATCATCTTATGCAGAAAAGGAGGTTTCCGTGACAAAAGGATGGCATCAGAAGATACCATCCTTTTTGTCTTCATTCCTTATTATTTTCTGTCAACAGCTGTTACATTACCAAAATACCAGTGTCCTAAAGCTGTTTTTTCCCAACCTTTTACGTATTCTTTCACCATCACAGGGTCAGTGTAGTAGTAGATCGGCATTACGATCATTTCATCCATCATCATTTGCTGGGCTTTATACAATAAGTCGAATCTTTCCTTGCCGGTAGCCTTCTTGGATGCTTCAATGATCTTGTCATATTCCGGATTCTTCCATTGAGCATCATTGTTGCCAGAGTAGGAAGTCCAAAGATCCAACATGGTCATCGGGTCAGCATAGTCTCCCAGCCAACCGGCTCTGGCAATGACAAAGTTTCCTTGATGTCTTGTATCCTGGAATACCGCCCATTCTTGGTTTTGAAGCTTCACGTTGATGCCCAGGTTTTGCTTCCACATTTCTTGGATAGCTTCTGCAATGGCCTTATGTCCTTCACTGGTGTTGTAAAGAATTTCTAACTCTGGGAATCCTTTACCATCCGGATATCCGGCTTCAGCCAACAGCTTCTTGGCTTCTTCCACCTTCGCAGCATTTGGATCAATGCCGTAGTCGCCAGCTACATCATGGAAATCTCTACCGTCCGCATCCTTTAATCCCGGAGGTGTAAATCCTGTGGCAGGAATTTGTCCGGCCTTCGTTACCTTCTCTACAATAGCCTTTCTGTCAATGGCCAATGCAAGAGCTTTTCTCACTCTCACGTCATTTACAGGAGGCTTTGTTACATTAAAGATATAGTAATAAGTTCCAATAGTAGGTAAAATCTTAAAAGTAGGATCTTCTGCCTGAAGTCTTGGAATTTCTTGGCTTGGCATGCTATCAATGATATCCAGCTCGCCGGCTTCATAGGCAGTCAACATGGTTGATTCTTCAACGATCATAGTAGCAACGATCTTATCCAGCTTCACATTGGCAGCATTCCAGTATTCCGGATTTTTTTCAAGGATAATCCTGTCGCCCATTTTGTATTCTGTTAACTTAAATGGTCCGTTGCAGATGGCTGTTGCCGGATTTTTGGCCCAGCCTTCCGGATCCTTCTCCACTACATCCTTTCGAACAGGCATGTAAGTGTAGAATGTAGTTAAATCTAAGAAATAAGGCGTGGGTGCTTCCAGTGTAACTTCTAATGTCTTGTCATCGATCACCTTAATCCCGATATCTTCAATTTTGCCCGTTCCTTCATTGTATGCCTGTGCTCCCTTAATGTAGTACATTTGGAAAGCATACTCAGAAGCCACGGCAGGATCTAACGCTCTCTTCCAAGCATATTCGAAATCCTGGGCCTTCACAGGTTGTCCGTCTGACCATTTGGCATCTCTTAAATGGAAAGTATACACCAATCCATCATCAGAAACATCTACTTTTTCAGCCATGGCATTTGTCAGTTTGCCATTGATTTCTCTCATCATGCCTTCAAAAGTATTGTTGATTACATAACCGCCGTCAGATGCACTGTTTAATTGCGGGTCAATTGTCTTCGGGTCTGCACCCAGGTTCCAGTTCAATACCATGGGCTCTTGCTTCTCAGCAGGTGTTTCACCGGTTTGGGCCGGTGCCTTCGGTCCGCAACCCACAAGGCCTGCTGTCAGAGCCAGTGTTAAAACCAGTAATAATGCCAAACTTTTTTTCAACAATGAAATCCCCTCCCAGTTTAATCATGTTTTTTCATCATCTATTTCATTTTACAATGAAACCTGTTTGTCCTCCTTGCCGATCACCTCCTTAAAGTATTTGTTACATATTTATTTTAATTTTTTTTAAAAAATGTCCACGATTCTATGACTATCTCGTAATGATATTGAATAGTCTGAATTATTTCTATAAAAAAAATTTTCGGTATACATCTTTATTACTATTCGACACAGGAAAATGAAATCCTGCTAAAGAATATTTTTATATAAAAATTTTTGTAAATATTCCTTTGAGAACATTATATTCTCCCGTTTACTTTTTCATCCTTCTTTTAGATAAAATTTATCATCGGGGGGCAATATGCCCATGGCCATATCCCCCCCTGTATGATACTGTTCTGGCAATCTGTTTTCCCTACAGCAAGTGACAAGCTGCCATATGTCCTCCCCCTACATCCTTCATCGGCGGCTCTACCTCTGCACACTTTGGCATAGCATAGGGACATCTTGTTCGAAATCTGCAGCCTGAAGGGGGATTCAACGGGCTGGGTACGTCGCCCTCCAGTATAATCCTTTTCTTAGCCTTTGATATATCCGGATCGGGAATGGGTATAGAAGATAGTAAGGCTTTGGTATAGGGATGGGCCGGATGCTGGTACAATTCCTCGCTATCGGCAATTTCCACCAGCTTCCCTAAATACATTACCCCTACACGATCGGATATATGTCTTACCATAGATAAATCATGGGCGATAAACAAATAAGTTAATCCCAACTCTGCCTGCAGGTCTTCCAACATATTGACAACCTGGGCCTGAATAGACACATCCAGGGCAGATATAGGCTCATCACATATGATAAATTCCGGTCTTACGGCCAATGCCCTTGCGATGCCGATCCTTTGTCTTTGCCCCCCGCTGAATTCGTGGGGGTACCTTACAGCATGGTCCGGATTCAATCCTACCTTTGCCAGCAATTCATGGATAATTTCCAATCGTTCCTTTCCCGAGGCCAGACCGTGGATATCCAAGGCTTCACCGATGATGTCCCCTACCGTCATTCGCGTATTCAAAGAAGCATAGGGATCTTGGAAAATCATCTGTATTCTTTTTCTGAAAGGATGAAGCTCCTTTTCGTTCATGTGTCCAATTTCAGCATTGCCAAAGACAACCTCTCCGTCGGTGGGTTTATAGAGTCTGATAATGGTCCTTCCCGTAGTGGATTTCCCGCAACCGGACTCTCCCACCAATCCTAGGGTTTCCCCTTTTCTGATGAAAAAGCTCACATCGTCCACTGCCTTCACATATTGGGTATGACCACCGAAAAAACCCTTTCGAATGGGGAAATACTTCTTCAAATTTTTTACTTCTATCAATATCTCGTTATTCTTTTTGCTCATTCTGTTCTCCCCCTTTGTACCCCTGTGTCAACTTCCACCCGTGGGGCCCGCTCGTCTAAAAGCCAGCACATGGAACGATGTTTTTCGTCAACGGAATAGTATGGAGGGATGTGTTCCATGCAGACCTTCATGGCATATGGACATCGAGCCGCAAAGGGACATCCCTTGGGAGGCTTCAATAAATCCGGAGGCGTTCCTTCAATGGGGATCAAACGCTTCTTTCCTCCCAGATCCAATCTTGGAATAGATTTTAATAATCCCCAGGTATAGGGATGCTTGGGATTATAGAAAATATCCTCTGTAGCGCCTTCTTCCATAATCAAGCCGCCGTACATTACGATAATCCTGCTGCAAACATCGGCCACAACCCCAAGATCGTGGGTAATCAAAATAATGGAGGTATTGATTTTCTCCTTCAAATCTTTCATCAATTCAAGGATTTGGGCCTGAATGGTAACGTCCAGTGCCGTAGTAGGCTCATCGGCAATCAACAGGCTGGGCTCGCAGGAGAGAGCCATGGCGATCATGGCTCTTTGCCGCATGCCGCCGCTGAATTCATGGGGATAGTTATCAACCCGTTTCTCCGGCGAAGGAATACCTACCAGCCGAAGCATTTCGATGGCTTTTTCCTTTGCTTGGCTTTTGCTCAAGTCCTGATGCCTGATGATAGCCTCCATGATTTGGTTTCCAATAGTATACACAGGATTTAAAGAAGTCATAGGATCTTGAAAAATCATGGCAATTTCGTTCCCTCGAATTGCCTGCATCTCTTTTTCCGATTTTTTTGCTAAGTCTTGGCCTCTAAAAAGAATCTCTCCGCCTACGATCTTGCCCGGAAACTGCAGCAGCCTCATCACCGATAGGGAGGTAACACTTTTGCCGCTGCCGGATTCTCCTACGATTCCTATGGCTTCCCCTTTATCTAAATTAAAACTTACCCCTCTGATGGCCTTTACCTCTCCTACATGGGTAAAGAAGGAAGTTTTAAGATCTTTCACCTCTAATAATTTTTCATTTTTCATATTTCGTCACCCCTTTTCTACTTACGCAAGCGCGGGTCAAGGGCATCTCTTAAGCCGTCGCCCAAGAAGTTAAATGCCAGCATGGTGATACAAATGGCTGCTGCCGGGAAAAACAACTGATAGGGATAGGATCTCAAACCTCCCAGAGCATCGGAAGCCAGAGAACCCCAAGAAGCCATCGGTGCGGAAACGCCTAAGCCGATAAAGCTTAGAAAGGATTCCGTAAAAATTGCTCCGGGAATCATCATGGTCGCCGTTACGATAATGGGACCCATGGCATTGGGAATCAAATGCCTGACCAATATTCTCCAAGTGCTTGCCCCTAAAGTCCGAGCCGCCAGTACATATTCCTGCTCCTTTAAGCTGAGGATCTGACCCCTTACAATTCGGGCCATGCTTACCCAATATATGGTTCCAAGGGTGATAATAATACTTTTTAAACCTGTTCCAATGACAACCATTAGAATAATCGCATATAATACCAGTGGAACGGTATAAATAATATCTACGATACGCATCATGATATTATCGACTCTTCCCCCTGCATATCCGGCAATGCCGCCGTAAAGTACACCGATGAAAAAATTCACAATCGTCGCTACTACAGCGACCAACAGGGAAATACGGGCACCATACAAAACTCTTATATACAAATCTCTGCCATGCCCATCCGTACCAAACCAATGCTCCGCGCTGGGTCTTTGATTTGCCTTTGTCAAATCCTGATCAGAGTAGGTGATGGAAGACAGCCACGGCCCTACAATTGCAACGGTAAATAGAGCAATAATGACAATCAAGCCCAACATGGCCGTTTTGTTTTGCTTTAATCTTCTCCATGCATCCTGCCAGTAAGTCATGCTGGGTCGTACGATTTTTTCCTTATCCCGCTCTTCCATGGGTACCGGCTGCCACATATCTGCCGCCATCTTATTCATCTCAGTCATTTTGCAACCCCCTTTTATTCGCCAACTTTAATTCTTGGATCAATAAAACCATATAAAATATCTACGATAAGTACCATGATGACAAGGAATAATGCATAAAATACCGTCATCCCCATCAATACCGTATAGTCACGGTTGCCGACACTTTCCACGAAGTGCTTGCCCATGCCGGGAATGGCAAAGATCCTTTCTACCACAAAGGAACCCGTAAGAATTCCTGCAATCAATGGCCCCACATAGGTTACCACAGGGATAAGGGCATTTTTCAATGCATGCTTTCCAATGACCACAAACTCCGACAACCCCTTTGCTCTGGCAGTACGAATATAATCCTGCTGCAGCACTTCCAGCATACTGGATCTCGTCAGCCTTGCAACAAAGGCAAGGGAATATCCGCTCAATGCAATCACAGGCAATACATAGTGCTTCCAGCTTTTTATACCAAAAGAGGGAAACCAGCCGAGCTTGGCACTGAATACATAAATCAATATGGTTGCCAGAACGAAACTGGGAATCGTCACACCCAGGGTTGCCAGGAAGCGTACCAGTTGATCCTCCCATTTATTATTCTTCAAAGCCGATATAATACCGGCAGGGATGCCCAGAACAAGAATCACCAATATGGCCAATCCCCCCACTTTGGCGGAAACGGGAAATCCTTCTCTGATCATATCATTTACGGTTACCCCTACCTTTTGGAAGGATGGCCCCAATTCAAGCCGCATCACACCGCCTATATAATCCGTATACTGTCTCCATAAGGGTTGGTCTAATTTGTATTTTGCCTCCAACGCTTTGATCACAGCCGGAGGTAATGCCTTTTCCCGTGTAAATGGTCCGCCGGGTATTGCATGCATGAGTAAGAACGTTAATGTAATCACAAGCCATAAGGTGATAATCATGGATACTATCCTATTTAGCAGAAATCTGCCCACAAAACTCACACTCCCTTTATAAATTTACGTATGATTGCTCTAGAACTTCAGAAAAATAATCTTCTCACACCTCCATCCATAGTTTTTTTCAATAAATGAAACAAAAAAAATAAAATATCCCTTGCATGATTTTCTTATTTTAGAATATTTTAAAATTTATTTGTTCTTTATTCCTTTTACTTTATAATAGCTGAATTTTCTTAACAATTCAACAAATTTGCCTTCCTATGGAATTTAAATATTTGTAACATTTCTATTAAGCCTTGAAATTCCAAAGCATCTATTTGATTCATCTATTTCTTCCCTGTGCTGCATATCCGTAAGATTTTTCGTGCAAATGGCTGTTCTTGTCTTTACCTTTGCGGAAACAGCCTACCATCTGATGTTTTCAATGTCCCCATAAAAGTTTTTTACGTCCAATAGATAAGGTGCTTTCTGCAAGTTTTCATTCTGAAATTTCTTTTTTTGAAAAAATTTTCAATCGAGTAGGAGGTAGATAATTAATTTATCTACCGTCCTCTCACACCACCGGACATACGGTCCCGTATCCGGCGGTTCATCAGGATTAATATCACATAGAAAGCCTTTTAGTTAGAGTAGTGAATCC
>NZ_LOEE01000028.1 GCF_001562415.1 Thermotalea metallivorans
TTTCATGATGCCCATGCAATCCCATTGGTTTTTACTTAAAAATCGTTCCCAGCTTGCAAGATGCTTCTTGTAAAAGAAACAATATCTATATATATTTCTGGTAGTCTTTTTACCTTCAGTCACTAGAGGACACCAGATAAAATTAATAAAATATTTATAGTTTGGTGAGCCTGCCACTTATAGAAATTGGAAATTCACGTTTAACAAGATATAAATCCATCAAAGAACTTGCTAAAGTTAGCCATGTAATGGTAACGTCGGGGAAGGAACAGCCCTTTGAGCGTGGGTAAACTTGCTCCGTTGGGAGAATTGACCACGAAGCTCCCACTTCTATAAGTGGAGGTAGTTCACGAGATTAAAATCAACCGATCCCAAAAATAATTTCAAAAAATTTTTTTATATGGAAGAAAATCCATGCTAAAATTTTCTAGTATAAGGATGACAGCTTTGGGGAGATAATAGAAACATCTTTTTGAGTATGGCATCGAGGAGGAGAGAATATGTTTTTTCAACAGCAAGAGGAAGAAAAAAAGCCGATTTATGCAAAAAAAGAAGTGGATATATGGCAGTGTCCCCAATGCGTCGGATGGATGCAAAAAGAGTTTACGGTATCGCTACATCCTATTTGTCCCTTTTGTTCCAGTCATATGATTGAAGGAGTTCGTGAAGTAAAAGTACTGATGTGAACTACTACCACTAAGAAGGAATTGGAGAGAATAGGTAGAAGTAGCATACAAAAAAGAATAGGGGGAAGCCATATGGATTGGAATATACTTTTCCGGGAAGGGGAGCAGTATATTCGATGGTGGTGTGCGTCAATCTGAAGGGTTCTATTCCATCCAATGCTGAACATGCCTTATGCAATGAAACAATATAATGAAACAATATTTTGCAGAATTCTATAAAGAAAAGTATAAATTATCGGACTCCTGCGAATCCTAGAAATAGGTCGGAAGGAGGAGGTAATGGATATGAAACAGATTGAAGCTGCCATCGCCAATGGGGCAGTTCATATCAGCAGTAAGGAAATCGAGGAGATCATCGAAAACAGCAATTATTTTGAAGAGGTACAGGATATCAGCGATCAAATACAGAACGACAAAGTGTTTGCATATCACATAAAGTTGGATCAATCGATTATAGAAAAAGAAATTGAACAGGATCTGGAAGCGGAAGGCTACCCTATGGATGATGAGGAGGAATATGCTTCCGTACTGCTGGAGCAGGCAGAATATTTTATTGATGCTGCCGTAGATGAGGTAAAAGAACGTATTGAAGAGAAATACCATCTTGAAAAGATAGGCAGTGCCTATGATATTTATCAAGGCAGCAAGGCCATGGAAGATATCCGTTTTGTACTTACTCTGTCCTTCGGAGAAACTCCCCATGGACAGCTCTATCAACTGACTAATTCTATTGTCGATGGAAGCTATACAAAGCATATGGGAGGATTGCAATAGGGAGACTAAAGGGTCGTCTCCCTTATTTCATCAATTCCTTTGTTGGCCAGGGCATCGGCCCTGATATTCATTTTGGCGGTATATAAGAAGTCCTCCATGGTAAAATGACTGCCGTTCCATTCTTTAAATTTTTCATACCACTTTTTTACTTCTGTTTCCCGTTGGATGTTCAGGTGACCCTTTATGCGGTAAAAATGAATTTCTTTTTGCCGGTTTATCTGGCAAAGCAGGGCTTCCCATAAACCTTTATTTTCAACGGGTGTCTTGTTGGCAGTAATCCAACCGTTCGTTTGCCATTTGATATACCATTTTTTTGTAAAACATTCTATCAGATAGGCGCTGTCGGAGAAAACGCGGATGGAAAGCTGATCTCTTTTCAGCGTTTTTAGGGCCTCCAATAGTGCTGTCATCTCCATACGGTTATTGGTGGTATTGATTTCTGCCCCATAAAGCTCCTTGACATGCTCACCATATTCCAAGATAGCACCCCAGCCTCCGATATTGGTATCATTCTGATTGCCGGAACAAGCACCGTCAGTATATATATTCACAAATCTCACACGATCAACTCCTTTTTCCATTCTTTTATATTATAACAAAAATGAAAAATTTCATTGCAACAAATTTCTCGCTGTTGAATATAGATAAAAATAAAAGATCATCCTTGGAAATCCGATGAGGGGGAGCGAAGATGGGCGTCAGAATCATTTCTTTATCCATTCGTCCCAAAGAGGTATTGGAACAACTTATGGGGGAGGTCGATGGGGATTTGCTTCATAGTGAATATCATCCCATAGATCAGGAGAAGGGCTTTGGCTATGTAGTGTATGAATATATTCATAGAAAAGAAAACTGCCCCAATGTGCTTATGGTGCATACGGAAAATATTGATGGAACTACCCATGCTACGATTTTGTCAAGCCCCAATAGGACAGATTGGGCGTACCCTTTTGTATGGGAAGACGATGATGAAAGAATGGATAAAATCATGGAAATTCTGGATGAATATATTCTAGACATACGAGATGAATAGGAGACAGACATAAAAAATGCCTGTCTTCTATTTTTTTCCTCATGCTTTTTTATGCTGCTTGTGATATTTCTCACAGCATATATTTTCTATAATTGATATATTTAAAACAAAATCTTCGGCAAACCTTTGCAGGAAGATTTTGTTGCAGTATACGAGGAAAATGCTAAACGAATTTATGCTGTTTTATCTCAAAGGAGTTTGTCGTTTTCCATGTATATGAGAAAAATCAATGGAAGGAAGGGATGGAGTAATGTTTCTTGAAACGGTGAACAAAATGGCAGACAGTGCGGAAAACAAGACAAAGTATGTCAACAAAAGCATCATGAAGTATGTCATCCTATCGATGATGGCAGGGATTTATGTAGGATTTGGCATCATGTTGATTTTTTCTATCGGGGCACCCTTTGCGGCAGCCAATTCTCCCGCCACAAAGGCAATGATGGGCGCAGCCTTCGGGATTGCATTGACTTTGGTGGTCTTTGCCGGCGCAGAACTTTTTACAGGAAACAACATGGTCATGACTATTGGGAATTTGACAAAGCGCGTAACCCCTGGGGATACCGCAAAGGTATGGGTGTTCAGCTATATTGGCAACTTGCTAGGTTCCCTTCTCTTTGCCTATCTGGTAGCAAAGTCAGGGCTGATCAGCAATGCACCCCAATCAGATTTTATTCTTAAGGTAGCTGCGGGAAAAATGAATGCACCATTTTTGCAGCTTTTCATCCGAGGAATTCTGTGTAATATGCTGGTGTGTTTGGCGATTTGGACCTCTGTTCGAGCCAAAGAGGATGTGGCAAAGTTGATTTTAATCTGGTGGTGCCTGTTTGGGTTCATTGGTGCTGGCTTTGAACATAGCATTGCCAACATGTCGTTGATGGGTATGGCCCTGTTTATACCCCATGATCCTGCCATGGTATCGGTAGCGGGTTATATCAAAAATCTGGTGGCAACCACTGCCGGGAATATGGTGGGAGGAGCCCTGTTGATTGGCGCCATGTATTGGTTTGTATCCAAAGAGTGAAGGATAAAAAATAGTACATGGAGCAAGGGATGTAGTTTACACAATAATTCTGTGTACCGTGCAACAGGAAAGAAGGAAGAGAAGGAGGAAAGACAATGGCATTGAGATTAAGCAGAGAAGCCTTTAATCATGCATTGAAAGATTTGAGCAAAGAGTATAAAATCTATGCACCTATCCGGTTAAAGGAAATTGGGAGATTTTCTGAGACAGATGTGGTACGTTATGGAGAAATTTCTATGGTGGAGGAAATTGTAACCGACGAAAAGTCCCATTTTTCTCCGAAGGAAATTCTATTTCCGATCACTCAAACCCTTTTCTATTTTACAGAAGAGGAATATAAGGAGCCCAAGGAAGATGGGAAAAAGATTATCATTTTTTTAAGACCCTGTGACATCAACGGTGTAAAAAGGCTGGATCAGATATTTCTACAGAATGGAAAGGATAAAGATATATATTATGAATGCCTGAGGGAGAAGGTAAAATTTTTCATGATGGAATGTGTCGAAGGATTTGAAAGTTGCTTCTGTGTTTCTATGGATGCCAACAAAACGGAAAACTATGCAGCAGCCATTCGATTTGGGGAAGAATTGCTCCTTGAAGTGAAAGACGATGGCTTGATGAATATCTTCCAAGGATTGGGAAAAGAAACCAATTTTACCCCTGAATTTATTGAAGAAAATAGGGTGAAAGTTTGCCTGCCCGATGTAAATAAAATTACACTGGAGCTATTCGAACATGAGATGTGGAAGGAATATTCCCAAAGATGTATTGCTTGCGGCCGATGCAACTTTGTATGCAGTACCTGCAGTTGTTGGACGATGCAAGATATCTTTTACGATGAAAATAAAAACAATGGCGAACGAAGAAGGGTTTGGGCCGGGTGTCATGTGGATGGTTTTACAGATATGGCAGGAGGACACGGTTTTCGAAAAAACTATGGGGATCGCATGCGTTTCAAAACCATGCATAAGATCAACGATTTTAAAAAGAGAAATGGCTATCATATGTGTGTAGGATGCGGCAGATGTGATGATATCTGTCCAGAGTATATATCTTTTTCAAATTGTATCAACAAGGTTACAAAGATTGTAGGGGAGGAGAGAAAATCATGAAAAACCCATATATGCCGAAGAAGTACACGATTATCGATATACAGCATCAAACAGATATTGATTATACTTTCCGTGTAGCCTGCGACATAAAACCCAAAAATGGACAATTTGTGGAAGTCTCTATCCCTAAAATTGGCGAAGCACCTATTTCTATCAGTGATTTTGGAGACGGATATATTGATATGACCATCCGTAGAGTAGGAAAGGTAACCAATTATCTTCATGGGTTAAAGCCGGGGGATGCCATGTACTTGAGAGGTCCTTACGGGAACGGTTTTTCCCTGGAGCAGTATAAAAACAAACACTTGGTTATTGCTGCCGGGGGTACAGGGCTGGCACCGGTAAAGAGCATCATTAACTATTTTCACAGAAATCCTGAAGAAATTCAAAAACTAGACTTGTTGATCGGTTTTAAATCCCCAAAGGACATATTGTTTAGGGAAGAAATTGAGGAGTGGATGAAAAACAAGAAATTTCATGTAACGGTGACAGTAGACAAAGGAGATGAAAGCTGGACAGGGAACGTAGGATTGATTACCCAATTTGTACCGAAAATAGATATCCCTGATGAGGACAATCTGGAGGTAATTATTGTAGGGCCGCCGTTAATGATGAAATTTACAGGACTAGAATTCTTACAAAGGAAGATCAAAGAAGAACAGATTTGGGTATCCTTCGAGAGAAAAATGAGCTGCGGCATTGGCAAGTGCGGCCATTGCAAGATTGACGAAACTTACGTATGTCTGGAAGGTCCGGTATTTCATTACACCAAGGCAAAACAGCTGATAGATTAGAGGGGGTAGAACCATGGATATCAATACAAAAAAAATCAAGAAAAATGCCTATCGGGTAACGAAGGTAAGAGGAAAAACAGCCTTGCGAATCAGGGTACCCGGGGGACACTTGGAAGTAAAATATTTTGATATTATCAAAGAGATTGCAGAGAAATATGGAGATGGGAGTGTTCATATTACCATCCGTCAGGGATTTGAAGTGCCAGGGATCGACTTTGATAAAATTCCGGAAATCAATAGAATGATTGCACCGATTCTCCAAGGGCTTGAGCTAGATTATGGCGTTTCTATAGGAGATATCGAGGGAGGATACCCGGCAGCAGGGACCAGAAATGTATCGGCATGTATTGGGAACAAAGTCTGTCCCTTTGCCAATTATAACACTACCGATCTTGCCATCAAGATTGAAAAAGCCATTTTCCCCAATGACCGCCATGTAAAAATTGCTTGTACGGGATGTCCTAATGATTGTATCAAAGCTCACATGCAGGATTTTGGCATCATCGGCCAAGTGGAGCCGATCTATGATGCTTCTCGATGCGTGGGATGTGAAGCCTGCGTGAAAAATTGCAAAAAGAGGGTTACGGGAGCACTAAGGATGGAAAATTATAAGGTAAAAAGAGATGAGGACCGATGCATTGGCTGCGGGGAATGCATTCTGAAATGTCCCACAGGTGCATGGAGCAGGAATCCGGAGAAGTTTTATCGGATGGTGATTATGGGCAGGACAGGAAAGAAAAACCCCAGATTGGCCCAGACGTTTCTGGAATGGGTAGATGAGGAAACGATTATTCAAGTGATTGTCAATACCTATGCCTTTATAGAAGATTATATTGACAAGGAAGCACCCTTGGGGAAAGAACATGTGGGTTACATTGTAGATAGAGCGGGGTATCATATATTTAAAGCCTATGCCTTCAAGGGGGTAAAACTTGGCCCTAAGGCGAAGGTGGCAAACTATATTGATTTTGGAGGGTATACCTATGAGAGAAATATTCACTTTGACAGATGTAATGAATAGCTTGATTGAACTGGAGAGCATCGGCTATGAATTTTATAGCGCCTTGGGAGAAAAGGTTGAAGATAGACCACAGAAAGAACTGTTGAGGCAATTGGCAGAAGATGAGAAGGGTCATGAAGCCCTTTATCGGGACATGAAGCGGCATTTGGAAACTTCCGATGAAGATTTGCCCTTAGAGGGAGAGTATGAGGCATATATAAGGGCTTTGATTGATCAGAACTTTTTTATCCGGAAGAACAAAATTGAAGTGAAAAATCTTGATGAAGCCTTCGATATTGCAGAGAGACTGGAAAAGGATACGATCTTTCTTTTGAATGAATTGAAAAGCGTTGTAATGGAGCACCAGAGAAAAAATATTGAAAAAATTATAGAAGAGGAACGCAGCCATCTGAAAAAAATCCTATGGATGAGATAAAAAGAGGAGTTTTCATAGCAAGTTCTTAAGCGTCTGAACGAATATGAAAGGGAGGCAAGGAATATACAATAAAATTCCCATAGGCCAATGCCATGGGAATTTCAGTCTGTAGAAAAAGTAACGGGATAAGTAAGAACCCTTGAGATTTAGGCTTCGTCGCGAATCAGCAAGCCGCTTTTTTCCTCATTTTTTTATTTAGAAAAGCGGCGCAGGTCTGAGCAGGAAGGCAAATCTCAAGGGTTTGTCTACAAGCTAAAATTCCTATAGGCCAATGCTATGGGAATTTTATTTGTTTTGCTTTAAATAGTGCTGAACAGACAAATTCGGTGCTTCATACTGAATGCCTTCAATGACCAAGTTGGTCTCTTTTAATAAATCTACTTGCACCATTTCAATGTTTACGGCATTCTGCCGTATAATTCTAATCTTTGGTCGCAGCGGAAAGTTGGGAGGCACTTCTTCTACCACGCCATAATCTCCATTGCTTAATCTTACCAGTGTTCCAACGGGATAAGGAATGATCTTTCTTACAAAGGTCTGGGCCATCTCAAAGTCGAAAAGGGTTCCTGCACTGCCCATGATATATTCAATAGCTTCAAGGGGTGTTACAGCTTTCTTATAGGGTTTGTCAGAAGTCATAGCGTCATAAGTATCGGTAATGGCTATGATTTTTGCCAGTTTGGTAATTTGATTGCCTGAAATTCCGTTAGGATAGCCGCTGCCATTCATCCGTTCATGATGTTGCAGTGCAATAATCCTGGCTTGCCCTGGAATACTGTAGTGTTCTTTTAAATAGTGATAGCCTCTGGAGGTATGTTCTTTGGCGATAGCATATTCTTCATCTGTAAGCTTTTCTTTTTTCATCAGGATTTCCTTTGGCAAAAATACTTTGCCGATATCATGGAGCATGGCACCGATGGCCAGATCGTACAGTTCATTTTTGCTCAGTTGGAGCTCCACACCCAATACCAGGGAAAGGACGGTCACATTCACAGAATGTTCATAGGTATAACTATCCAGGCTTTTGATATCTACCAGGTTTACCAGTATATTTTTGGCAGAGGATATTTCATCTACGATATTTTTAGAGATAGTACTTAAGTTTTGCAAATAATCTTCCCGTTGCTTAAATAGCTGCCGTTCCTTGAGGGAACCGGTTTTTTCCTTTAGCTGTTTGTTGTATTTTTCAAAGGAAGAAAAAGTTTCCCTAAGGGCATTTATAGCAGCAATTCGAATTTTTGGCTCGATAATATCTTCAATTTCATTACTGCTGTATTCATCATGAATATAAAGCATATAAGTGCCGTTATCCTTTACTTTTTTCAGCAAGCCTTCATTAAGTTCAACACCTTTTTGCAGCAATATTCTCCCGTCTTTGTCATAGAGGGTTTGGGCCAAAATGCTGCCTTCTTTTACGCAAGAAATAGGTATAAGACGCATTTTACATTACTCCTTATATGAGAATTGAAAAAAACTCTGCGATCGGGATGGATATAGGATAGAATTCCTTTTTGTTATATATTATAGCATATAAATTATAGGAAGTGCCGCAGGGAAATTATTCCCGAATATGGAATAAATTTATTTGTCATAGAATGCAAAAGGGATACCCATGGGTGTTCATTTTTGCGATATTTGTAATTATGCTATAATACAGATATGCAGGACATAGGCAGGATGCAGTAAAAATAAAGGAGGAAACAGGAGATGACGGGGAGGAAGCTTTTGGTCGTGGATGATGATATCCACATCTGTGAGCTGATCAAGTTATATCTCACCAAGGAAGGATATGATGTTTTTGCGGTACATGACGGATTCAAGGCTTTAGAAGCTATAAGGGAAGAGGCACCCCATCTGGTGATCTTGGATATTATGCTGCCCAAATTGGATGGATGGGATGTATGCAGGGAGTTGAAAAAAGTTAGTGATATTCCCATCATTATGCTGACGGCGAAAGATGATACCTTCGATAAAGTACTTGGATTAAAAATAGGGGCCGACGATTATATCGTAAAGCCATTTGAACCTCGAGAGCTGGCGGCTAGGGTAGATGCGGTCCTCAGAAGGTACCAAAAGCAGGGAATGACTTATCAACAGATTGTACTGCCTAATTTGCTGATTGATAAGGACGGATATAAAATCAAGATAAAAAATCAAGTACTGGAATTGCCGCCAAAAGAAATGGAGCTTTTGTATTTTCTTGTAAAAAATAAAAATCAAGTTTTTACCCGGGAACAATTGATTGAACAGATTTGGGGCTTTGATTTTGAAGGGGACAACAGAACCATTGATGTCCATATCAAACGGCTGCGAGAAAAGCTAGAGCCTGTGGCATCTCAATATCAGATTAAGACTGTATGGGGTGTAGGCTATAAGTTTGAGGTGAAATCCCATGTTTAATACAGTATTCAAAAAACTGATGGCTACTTATTTTGCCATCATTGCTGTAAGTTTTTTATTATTGGGCTTGCTTTTTTCCCAATTGTTAGGGAATTACTTTTTTGACCGTCATGAGAGACTGCTGCTGGAAGAGGGAAATAAGATCAATGATTTGGTCATTGATTATTTAAACGGGTATATTACCAAGGAACGGTTGGATTTGGAACTGCAATCCATAGAACGTTTTTTGGACACACGAATCTGGATCCTGGATAAACGGGGATTCATCTACGGGGTATCCAGCAATGAAAAAGAATGGATCGGAAAACAAATTACCACCGGGGAAATGTTGGAGATTTTAAAAGGCAGAATTATCGTAAAAAAAGGGACTTTTCAAGAGATATGGCAGATTCCCATGGTGACAGTAGGTATGCCCATTTTTATTCATGGCCGTGTAGAGAATGCCATTATCATGCATGCTCCCTTATATGAGATTACGAATACCATTCGAGAGGTCCACAAAATTATCTGGACTACCATGGCCATTTCCTTTGGTATCTCTTTGGGCATCATTTATATTTTATCCAAGCGACTATCTGCCCCCCTGCAATCGATGGATCAAGCGGCTAGAAAATTGGCCCAGGGAGATTTTTCCCAGAGGGTAGCGGTTTATACGGATGATGAAATCGGCAGGGTTACCAAGACCTTTAACTATATGGCAGAACAGCTGGAGAAAATGGAGGAAAATCGGAGAAGTTTTATTTCTGCCGTGGCTCACGAATTGAGATCACCCCTGACGCTAGTACAAGGCTTCATCCAAGGAATTGCAGACGGAACGGTGGAGGAACAGGATCGACCCAGATATCTGCAGATTATTTTGAGGGAAACCGCCCGGTTGAGCAAACTGATTTCCAATTTGCTGGATCTTCAAAGAATGGAGTCCAATGCCTATCCCATACAGCCGGAAATTTTTGATGTCAATGAGTTGATTCGCAGGACATTGATAAAGTATGAGGAGGAAATCAACAAAAAAGAAATCGCCATTCTATTGGCGTTCGAAAGGGAATCTCTTTCCGTAAAGGCTGATCGGGATGGTGTGGAGCAAGTGCTGTCCAACCTTATTGAAAACGCCATGAAATTTGTAGAAGAAGCGGGTAGAATTGAAATAGAAACCAAGGAGCAGGGAAACAAAGCATGGATTGCAGTGAAGGACAACGGTATCGGCATAGCAAAAGGAGAACAGCAAGCCATATGGGAAAAATTCTATAAGGTAGACAAGGCTAGGGATAGAAATAAGGAAGGGACCGGTTTGGGGCTATATATAGTAAAACAAATTATTGAAAGGCATGGGGAACGAATTGAGATGGAAAGTGAGCCGGGAAAAGGTACCCTCTTTCAATTTAGTCTGACCCTTTCCGGCAAAGCATAAAACATATCTCATCCATTGATTCACACTTTGTTCATAATTTGTTCAAAACCTCCTTTTATAATAAGATTATCAACAGAAAAAAAGGAGGTTTTTGAAAATGGACTTGCAAGACGAAAAAAAAATATGTGATGAAAAAGAAGAGGTGATGGCAGAGATTGCCACGGACAGATTTGACGGGGAGGAAAAGATTTCAACCATATCCACTGGTATCTCTGTGGGGTCCAAGGAAAAATTTCAAAAGAAGAAAAAAATAAATGGGAGTTTGGTCATAACAGCTTTGATTTCTGCCTTGATTGGAGGCGTGTTGTCCAGCTATATTTTCCCCGTTTATATTTTTGGAAATTTGATTCCCTACCCGGATAATTATTTTGGCAGAGATGTAAAGCAGGTAATTAACGTAGAGCCTCAAAAAACCGAATTTTTAGTGTCAGCCGTGGCCAAAAAAGCCATGCCTTCTGTAGTAGGAATTACTACGGAAAGCATGCAACAGGATTTCTTTTTTGGAGCAAGGAGATCCAGTAATGTGGGAACGGGTGTGGTAGTAGATGCAAAGGGATACATTCTCACCAATTCCCATGTGGTAAATAACGGGAACGTGGAAGTGGTCAATGTCCTCCTCCATGACGGAACTTCGAAAGAAGCCAAAATTCTATGGAATGATCCCAATATTGATCTGGCTGTACTGAAGGTGGATGGGGTCAAACTGGTGCCGGCAGATTTAGGGGATTCCGATAAGCTGGAGGTAGGAGAAATTGCCATTGCCATTGGCAATCCTTTAGGCATGCAGTTTGAACGGACGGTTACCTCTGGCATTATCAGCGGTTTGGGGAGAAGTATCGGTGTCGGCTATAACGAGACCATTGAGAATTTAATCCAAACGGATGCCTCCATCAACCCGGGAAACAGCGGAGGCCCTCTGCTGAATGCCAAGGGAGAAGTCATCGGGATCAATACGGCAAAGATCCAATCGGGGGAAGGACTAGGCTTTGCGATTCCTATCAATATGGCCAAACCCATTGTAGATCAGTTTATTGAAAAGGGAGAGTTTCGAAAGGTTTACCTAGGGATCAAGGGCGTGAATGTGGATGTTTTTGAAAAATCCATGGGTACAAAGCTGTCTGTAGAAAAAGGCGTGTATGTGGTGGAGGTTTCAAAGAACTCTCCTGCTTCGAGGGCTGATCTGCGCAGCGGAGATATTATCGTAGCAATAGAAGATAAGGAGATTGCTTCCATGAGCCAGTTGGTGAGAAACCTGTACCAATATCGTCCGGGTGATAAAATTGTGCTGAAAGTCATGAGAAATGGAGAAAAGATAAGTCTGAAGGTGGAATTGGCCCAAGTACCGAAGAATGATTAGACAATCAGCCGGTAGAATTTACCGGCTGATTGATATTCAAACGTGTGTATCGGATAACCATTGCGGATGTGGATGCCTAAACCTATCAGACCTCCCACAATGATGAGCATAAATATGATGATCATGATGGCCCTGTCCTATTCCCCGCTTCTATAACTTCTGATAAAAGCATAGATGCAGAACCCTCCGATGGGACCGATAAAACCAAGAAAATAGGGAACCATCCCAAGGTTTTCTTATATGGTTTTGGTTAATATTTCAAATTTTTATGAACAGATAAGAAAAGGAGTATGGGGATATGTTAAAACGAGTAACGGAAAAAGATTATATAGAGAGTATAAAAGAAGCCCAGGGGTGGGAAAGTGAAGATATAAAATTTATATTGGACATCCATGATGTGAACCATGTCATACTACATACAACCTGCTTAGAGGAGGATATCTATAGAAAAAATATACTGGAAAGTTTTGAATTACAAATGGAATTGGGGAGCGGGGTTTTGCAAAAAGAAACAATTCCTTACTATAGAATAAAGAAAATCTCTAATGCATATGGGAAAAACGGGAAAACATTGGATGAATTTCAAGAATCTGACGAAATAAAATTCCTTAGAAATTTCTTTGATATAAAAGTCTTTTATTCTAAGGACACCCACCGTGTTTTTCAAGCAAAATTTTGTAGGGTAAATAATTTGGCAGAAAAAATTTTTTTAGAGCTTTATCAACAAAATCAATTGGATAGGGCTATCTATTCTATGTTTTGTCCTAAAAATAAGTGTGATCGCTATATAGAAAATTTTCAGAATGTTAAAATTGAAATATATGAATTATGTAATGACGGCATAGGGCAAGAAGGCAGTTATGATTATGCTTCCTTGATCAACTATATCAACAAATATGCTGAAAACAAGCTGTTTACTTTTAATATTTGTCTCCATAAAGAGGATATACAAAGGGAATTCTGGTTAGGATTAAAAAAATATTTTAAAAAAATCATGTTTAGCGTAATCGTAAAAGATGGGCAATGGATAGCTGAATCAGTTATATTGATAAGGTTCTAGCTATTTTGCCTAAATGTGAAAGATTGTAGCGTTGGATGATTATCCAACGCTTCTTTCTAATTCCTCAAGAAGGGCTAAGTATTTATCCTGAATCTTTTTTTCTCTCCCGGAAATTTCAATGGTGCTACACTTTTCTTCCACCTCAGCCAAGGCTTCTCTGCTCAATCTTTTTTGGGCAAAGGTATAGATGGCCGTATCTTCCTTATCGATATGGCGATGCAATAGATCCGTGTAAGCGATGGCATTGGCGATCACATCCACCCGGGCATCTTGATCTCCCTCTTTTACCTTATCCAGGGCCTGCTCTAAATTACTGATGAAGAGTCTGCCTAAATCATGCTCTGCAAACATGCCCATAATAGGGCCTTTTGCTACGGCTTCCCCCAATTCATCGGACATCTTTTTGAATAGGATATCCTCTTCCTTGCTATGATGATGACGATCAGCATAATTTCTCACAAAATCAATAATCTTCCGAAAGGCTTCATCGTCTACGGGGGCACCGTTTAAAATTTGAATACAGAATATCCTTGTAATTTTTAATATTCTTTTAATATTCCTATGTTCTTCCATCATTTGCTCAATCGCCTTCATTTGAAATTCCTCCCCTAAGATATCTTTTATTATTATATTATGTGCTTTTGCAATGCAAATAAACAGCCTGTGATAAATATCAATTTTCTTTACCATATATGAAAGCTTTTTACAGGGATAAAAAGAAATAAAATATAGCATGATAATAATGTACTCCAAAAAAATTAGGAGGGATTATTCAATGGATGTTCGTGAAGGATTGATACCGACTGTCCTTGGTGCGGCTGTCACAGCAACAGGCGCCATCATGAAAAGAAGAGATATTGCACCCATGATTGCTGCCGGGATCGTAGGATTCGGTTTAGCCCATGTAGTGCTGGGAACAATCGACATGGTGCAGCATATGGATGACAGAAGGACACTTATGTAGGTGGGGGAAAGAATTCCCTCACCTTTCATTTGATTGCTGGCAATCCTTTGGGGTATAATAAATCTATCCATGAAAGGAGGAAGGAAAGGGATGAGAAAAAAGATATACATATGGATGATTTTAGGTTTGTTGTTCATATTGCTGTCCGGATGTGCAAAACAGCCGAAGGAGCCCCAAGATACAGAGGGACCTCCCCAAGAAGAAAAACCTCCTTCCCAAGAATTACTGGCCATTTTGCCCCAAGATACGGAAGGGGAATATTTCTATAATGGCTTTGCAGAATATGGACATTCCATCAAAATAGACCGTGTAGAGGAAAAACCGGAACAGACGATTTATCATGTCACGGGGGAAGTAGACGATCCTTCCGGCGGGGAAGCCAAAGGAAATTTTAACATTCGCATGGAATACATTGTGGATGCCGAAAAAATAACGGAAAAAATTCTTGAAGGAGAAAAGCTGCCTCACAAATTGAAAGAACTGGAGGTTCTAAGATTGCCCTTGGAAAAGGGAAATACATGGGAACAGAAGGTAATGATAGACGGAAAAGCGGAAAAAGTGAGGGCTGTCATTGAATCGATAGACGTTGATCCTCAAGATCGCATGGAGACCTATACAGTTTTCTATACGGTACCCATGGAGAACATGCCCAATGGCATCTATGAAGAGCGAAGGATATACAAAAAGGGTGTCGGGCTGTACATTTTTGAAAATACCATCGGCAAGGAATATGATTTTTATTTTAATTATATGCTAAGCTTTGTGGATAAGAAATAGGTTTTTCTATGGAGTCATATTTGAATCCAATGGGTGGATCAGGCAGATAGGCAAAGGAGAATGCTTATCTGTTTTTTTTATGAAATTTTTTGAAGCATGAAGCTTTCCCAAGGAGTGGATGAATACAGTATCAAAATGAATTTAACGGGAAAATAAAAAAATTATAATTAAAATAATTGAAAATTTTCGAAAAAGTAGTAAAATGATGTTAGGAAAACATTTTCAAGGAGGTGAAATATGGATAGTTTTGATTTGATGATTTTAAAAGAATTGCAGGAAAATGGGAAAATCAGTATGGCTGAATTAGGCAGAAAAATCGGTTTGTCTACTTCGGCCACCAATGAACGGGTAAAAAAGCTGGAGCAGGAAAGAATTATCAAGGGGTACACGGCCATTCTAGATGGGGAAAAAATAGGAATGGATATTACTGCCTTTATTTCGGTACCTGTGGGAAATATCTCTATCCAGGAGATGGCGGAGATGATTGCGGCCATGCCCCAAGTGCAAGAATGCCACAAGGTTACTGGCAATACCTGTTTTTTGGTGAAGGTCAAAGCCAGAAATACAAAGGAACTGGAGCATCTTATTGATCAAATCAACCACGCGGCACCCAATACCCATACATATCTTGTATTGTCTACCATCAAGGAAACGACCCGAATTCAAGTAGAAAAATAAAAAAAGGGGGATTTCAATGTTTGGGAATATCCATGAGTTAAAAACATTTTGTGAGGACAGAAAGATTCAATTGATTGATTTTAAAGTAGTGGATTTGGCAGGCAGGTGGCATCATCTGACGATTCCTGTGGAGCGGTTCAGTGAAAAGACCCTGGAGAACGGCATTGGTTTTGACGGTTCAAGCTATGGCTTTCTAACGGTGGAAAAATCGGACATGGTATTTATTCCTGACATCACCAGCGCTTTTGTAGATCCTTTTGCAGAGATACCTGCTTTGACGATGATTGGAGACATCTATACCTTGGGGGAACAAAGGGAACGGTTTGCGGGAGATCCGAGATATGTAGCAGAAAAGGCAGAAAAATATTTGTTGGAGCTGGGCATTGCTGATCGAAATCTGTTGGGACCGGAGTTTGAATTTTATATTCTGGATCATATCTCCTTTAAAAATACGCCCAATCATATGGAGGTATTCTTAGATTCCCATCAAGCAGAGTGGAATGGGGAGAAAAAGGATGAAAAAAATTTGGGCTACAAGGTAATGCACCATAAGGGGTATCATGCGGACATACCCTATGATGCAAGCTTTCATCTTAGAAATAAAATGGTCAGGGCCTTGGAGGACAACGGGATCCCTGTGAAATACCACCATTCTGAAAATGGAGGGCCGGGGCAGGTAGAGATTGAGGTAAGTTTTGGACCTTTAAAGGAAATGGCAGATCGTACCATGAAGTTGAAATATATTGTAAAGAATATGGCGTTGGCCCACGGGAAAACCGTTACATTTATGCCAAAACCTTTCTTTGGTGAAGCAGGAAGTGGCATGCATGTCCATATACAATTGTTCAAGGATGGAAAGCCTATTTTCTTTGATGACAAGGGATATTCGGGCCTAAGTGATACGGCTTTGTATGCCATCGGCGGTGTATTGAAGCATTCTCCTGCACTGATGGCCTTTACAAATCCAAGCACCAATTCCTACAAACGTCTTGTACCAGGCTATGAGGCACCCGTAAGCATCTGTTTTGCAACGGCAAACCGAAGCTCAGTAATCAGAATTCCGGGCTATGCTACCAGTCCGGAGGCCAAGCGGTTTGAATTTAGACCTTCCGATGCCACATCCAATCCCTATTTGGCCTATGCAGCACTGATGATGGCAGTGATTGACGGTATTCAGAAGAGGATTGATCCTAGGGAGGAAGGTTTCGGACCATACGACGTCAATATGTATGCCCTTTCGGAGGAAGAAAAGAAAAAGATAAGGGAACTGCCCCATTCTTTGGAGGAAGCTGCCAATGCCTTAGAGGAGGATCATGAATTCCTGTTGGCAGGGGGTGTTTTCTCCGAGGGACTCATTGGGGATCAATTGCGAAAAATCAGGAAAGAAGCAGAGCAAGTGAGAATTGTGCCACACCCGCTGGAGTATAAAATGTACTATGATCTATAAAAAAGCCATGGGAAAATATAATTCCCATGGCTCAGTCTGTAGAAAAAGTAACAGGCTAAGTAGGAACCCTTGAGATTTAGGCTTCGTCGCGAATCAGCAAGCCGCTTTTTTCCTTGTTTTTTTATTTAGAAAAGCGGCGCAGGTCTGAGCAGGGAGCCAAATCTCAAGGGTTTGTCTACAAGCTAAACCATGGGAAAATATAATTCCCATGGCTTTTTTCCGATTAATGCAGACCTAATTCTTTGCGTTTCTTTTCAATGTGGTCTACATAGATTTGTACGGTTTTTTCGGCATCCATTTCCACTACAACTTTGCCAAGACCCAAAGTTTCGGTTGTCTCTGTAAGGGTTTTAACGACTACATCGCTGCCTGTAATGGATGGTACAGGGGCAACGTGTACGAGCCAACCTAAGGCCACGGCAGTACAAGCGTCGGCTACGGCTTTTTGTTCCAGGTACTCTGGCGCACCAATGACCAAAGGCAGCTTGTTGGTGTCTACATGGAGAGCGTCGGCCAACTCTTTTGCCGTATGGGTCATCTTGCCGATGTCTACGCAGGCCCCATAGGTGAGGACTGGCGGGATACCCAATTGTTTGCATACAGCCTTCAAGCCTTCGCCGCATTCATCGGCAGCCTTTGGATGGGTAAGTCCTGTATACTCCATGACGCTGGAGGTGCATCCACCGGACAATACCAGAATGTTGTTTTCGATTAATCCCTTGGTAATCTTGAAGATGTTGCTGCCCCCTTGACCGTATCGGGCAGTGGTGCATCCTACGATCGTTGCAATCCCTCGGATATTGCCCTTGGCAATTTGCTCAATTAAAGGCTGGAAGCTGCCTCCAAGGGCTTTCTTCACAGATTCGGTGCTGAATCCGACCATACAGTCTGATACATGGGGGGGAATATATGTCGGTCTATTTTCGGATTTACGTTGTTTGAAGGCTTCGATAGCCATATCCAATGCCTTGGCAGCCTGTTCCTTCATCTTTTCAGGTAAAAAGTCAAGGGTATCGGTGCCTTGGAGTTTAATAACGGGGTGAGTGCTTAAAAGTTTGGTGCCGAAGCGCTTGGCAAAAATGGGCATGGTGGGTACAGTGCAGTTATAGTCAAACATGAACAGATCCACCACACCGGTAGCCAGCAAATATTCTTGGGATAACCACTCGCCCTCCTGTCCGCCATAACCTTTTTGAAGATGGGTTCCTTCATAGTTTATAAGTTGCTGACCTTCGCAGACATGCCCCAGGATCTGGATGCCGTCGGCCCCTGCTGCTTTTGCTTTTTGCTGCCATTCATCTGTAGAAGCCATATCGATAGCTACATGGGCCAGCAATGGCATGTGGCCATTGGTCACAATATTGATCATGTTTTCCTTGAGCAGTCCCATATTTTGCTGTTTCATAGTGATTTCTTGGGTACCCATGAGGATTTCCTGGATGATGTTCAATAGGAATAATCCTTGGTACTCGTTGGCAATGCCGAGGCGTACACTGTTTAACAAGAATTCAACAGGATCCGAAGTAAAGTTGGTCATACAGCGAGTTTGAGCATAGGCAACTTCGCTGTAGCCACCTCCGGGAAACAACCCAAGTTTTCTCCATAACTCCTTGCGCTGTGTAGGAGCAAAGGCTTCAACAGCCTTGGATTCCACATGGAAAGGGGCATGGATATCGTTCATGACCCAGTCGGCAAAGGCTACAGCCAGCTTTTCAACGGGTTGATTTGCATCAAGACCTGCCATGTCTGCATATTTTTTCAGCTTCTCGGGATCTCGGATTTTTAGGCCGCTTTCAGGATGTTGTCCTGCTGCCTTTAGTGTTCGTGCTGCCTGGTGGCAGTGGAAGATGTTAGCAGAAGTTCCAATGGTCACATGTCGGTACATGAAGTTCCTTGCCACCATGGTATGGGCATCGACGCCGCAAACTCCCCTAGGAGCTTTTTTACTGATACGGCAGGGTCCATTGGCGCACAATTGACAGGATAAGCCCTCAATGCAGAATTTGCATTGGGTAGGCTGCTGCTGGCTGAAGCGGTCAAATACATTGGTCATTCCGGCATGATGTACTACCTGGTACATTTCTCTCATGGCAGGGTCAATAATAACGTTTAGGGGGTAGCCTTCCTTGGTTTGGTCATCTTTTTTGATATGTTCTCGCTGCCATTGATGTACTTTTTCCATGGACGGAGATTTTTCAATGTTATCATAGTTTACAGATATTTTTTGGTGAATATCTTGATGGAGATTGGGGTCATTGTAATCCTCATTGGTTAAATCCGCTGCAAAGGTCTTATTGTCTCCACGCATCCTTTCGGCACTCTGTTCATAGGATTTTTGAATATCTTTGTCTGACATGAATAAACCTCCTTATAGGTATTTCTTTATTATTTTTGGAAAAGGACAAAGAATATATGCATATGTATCAAGTAAATTTTAAGAAATCAAAAAATAAAGGTTCCCGGAAAGAAAATTCCGGGAACTGGAAGATAGACCTCAACCTTTAGCAATCATGATCAATTGGCGCGATTGCCACAGGAGGAATAGCTACCTGGCGGTTTTGCAAGATCTTCAGTGTAAGGAAGATTACCATTTTTTCTTCAATGCTTCTAAAGAATTTTTCTTCGAAAGGCGCTTTGATGAATTTTGGATGGATAGGATTTAAGAATTCATCAAATTCAACAATCCTGCTACTGATTAATTCGCAGAAAGGAAGTTCATTGAAATATTCGGTGCTGATTTGATTAAATTCGGACAAGTCACCAGATAGCAGTTCGTCTTTTTCAGCGAACCCCGGTCCGGATAGATCCTGTCTCTTGAAATATTCAAATTCTGTCTTTGTTCTCGGTACAGGAGGTATTGGGGCTATACCGTTGAAGTTGACAGGTGTTGTACAGCTGAAAGGGACATCGACCGTACAATGTTTAATATCTCCGCAGAAGCCTTGGCTGTTGGAGCATTCCCGTGTGGTATAATCAATGTTTTTGCGGACAAAGCCCTTGATAAAGAGCATGTTGGTATCCTGCAGAAGCAAGCATTGTGTAATTTTCACATGCTTTTTGATGTTTTTGATTTCCCATGCAGGTTCAGGCAAATCGATGATGGAGTCCACGTTGATTTGAACGGTGAGTTCCGCAAGGACAACGGGTATTTTGACAATGGCACCGCTTCTTAGGGAAGTGATGGGAACAGGCTGATTGACACAGTCGGAGGTTGTTCCTCCGGTGACTTTTACGCAAGTGGCAGAGGCCTTATGGGCTGCAAGGGGACTCATTTGAAGATTTTGTGCGTCGTTATATTTTTTCCATGACATAATTTCTTTCCTCCCTAAACTCTTTGATTTTTTTGATGAAGGAGAGAAGATCTCGTCCCTTTCACCTAGTACATGCTATTCATCTTGTCCATTTTTGGTTCCATGGGGAATCAAAAAATTTTTATTTTTTCATAGCAAAGACGCTTGAATGGAGGCATCCAAGCGTCTGGAAAGTCGGGTGTCTAACATTGTTCACCATCTACAGGACCTATGGCTACAGCAGGGATAGCAACCTGACGATTTTGCAGTATTTTCAGCGTAAGGAAAATGACCATTTTTTCTTCAATACTCCTGAATTGTTTTTCTTCAAAGGGTGCAGAAATGCTTGATAAACGAATAGGGTTCAAATATTCGTCAAATTCAATAATTTTGCTACTGACCAATTCGCAGTAAGGAAGTTCATTGAAGTATTCGGTGCTGATTTGGTTAAATTCAGACAAGTCGCCGGACAGCAGTTCGTCTTTTTCAGCGAATCCGGGGCCGGAGATATTCTGTTTTCGAAAGTATTCAAATTCTGTGGCTGTTCTTGAAACAGAGGGCAAAGGGTCGATACCGTTGAAGGTGACGGGTGTCGTACAGTTAAAAGGAATATCTACTGTGCAATGGCGCAGATCTCCGCAGATTCCTTTGATATTGGAGCAGCTGCGGGTGGTATAATCAATGTTTTTGCGGACAAAACCCTTGATGAAGAGCATGTTGGTATCCTGCAGAAGCAAACATTGGACAACCTTCACATGTTTTTTCATATCCTTAATTTCTATGGCAGGCTCAGGCAAGTCAATGATTGCATCTAAATTGAGCTGTAGGGTAAGTTCAGCCAGAACAACGGGAATTTTTGCAATAGCGCCGGTCCTTAAAGAGGTAATGGTAACGGGTTTATTGACACAATCGGCCGTTGTTCCCCCTGTAACACGGACACAAGCAGTTTTTATTTGAGATTCCTGCTGCTTCTGACCCTGGTGATACTTGGAAAATTGAGATGGATCGTATTTCGCCCAAGGCATAATTCATCGTCCCCCTTCGCATGATTTATATTTGAGTGTTCTACAGGTATGTATTTTGCGGCTGCACAGGTTTATCCTAGTACATGTTATTCCGGCGTTCCTAGAAAGGTGACAAAGAAAAAATTTTGGTTTTAGAAATCAATAAAGTGGATATGTATGTATCAAAGAGAATGATTGACCAGGGAAGGGAGAGATAGACATGAAATTTTCTAAGCTGGCAGAGGAAATGAGAACAGTGAGAGATTATAAGAAAGAACCTGTAGAACATCGTGTCATTGAAGAAGTCTTAGAGGCCGGGAAGACGGCCATAGGGGTTGCTGGGGGAAGAAATGTATCGATTTTATGGATAGACAATGGGCAGGAAGTTTTTCATCAATTATCGGGCAAAGCCGGATATTATGGAAAAATGATAGAGGCACCCCACTATTTGGTGATTGCTTCTAAGGAGTTTCCGGCATTTATGGAAAACAGCGGTTATATTATGGAGCTTATGCGCTTAAAGGCCAGAGAGTTAGGGTTGGGAACATGCTGGCTTAGTATTGAAAATGAAGAGGCCTTAAGAGAAGTATTAGGTGTGGAAGGAGAAGAAAAAATCACTGCCTTTGTGGCCATTGGCCATGAATATAAGGGAATATTCAAAAAAGATATTTCAAAACAAAGCAGCAGATTAGGGATTGAGGAAATCGTATACTTGGGACGATGGGGGCAGCCGTGCACGTTGGAGGCATTGGAGGAAAGGGGCTTGGCTCGCGTATTGTATCACGTGCGATTGGCCCCTTCTTGGGGGAACAAACAACCTTGGCGGTTCATCATGGATAGAGACAAAATATTGTTGACGGTTCAGAGGGAAGAAAGGGATGCCATGAGGCTGGATGCGGGAATTGTGATGCTGTATTTTGAAAAATCAGCCTGGGAAGAAGGGATTCCGGGTCGTTGGCAACTGGATGTTGGCGAAGGGATTGAGGGGAAATATGGAATTCCCGGAGAACAAAAACTGGTGGGATATTATAGTCTATAATTTTCTTTCCAATAAAAATACTGCCGGAACAGGCAGTATTTTTATTGGGCAGATCAGATGCCGAAGAAGCCGCCGCCGAAGAGGATGATCAGCAGCAGGAAGAAGAATAGCAGAGACGTATCATCACCGTATGTGCCGCCAAAGAAGTTTCCGCCAAAAAGGATGACAAGCAATAGGAAAAAGAATAATAGTGATGAATCGTCCCCCAATCCACCAAAAAATCCTTTTTTTGCTTCACTCATACATGTACCCTCCATTTTCTTTATTGATATTGGCTGAATCAATAGCTTATTATCATATTACGAAAAACAAAAAAAAGTGTGACAAATTTTATGGAAATATTTTATGGTGCAAAAAGAAAAAAATAAACAAGGAGAATACAAATTCTAGGGATATGAAAAAAGGCTTCCCATTTTCTGGAGAAGCCTGCTGGACGTCATCTGTCGCAGCAATCCTTATGCATGCATCTCATGGCTTTATACCTGTGAGCTTCTGCCTTGTGCATATAGGCCTGGTACATATGCATATGGGCATGATAGCATAGGTCTTTTGTATCTGTGGGCATTCCCTCGGCCATCGCCATGGGCATGGGATAATCCATGGCGGGCATCATATAATCGTGTTCCATGGGATGCATCATATGAGGGCAATCCATAGGCTGTGCCATTGGATACATCATGGGATAATCCATGGCGGGCATCATACCCATAGGCATTGAACCTGCCATAGGACAGGGCATCATATGATCCATAGCAGGCATCATACCCATCATCGGACATGGCATGGGCTGCGTCATAGGATAATCCATGGCGGGCATCATACCCATAGGCATTCCCGGGTGCATGGGATATTCTGCCTCCATTTTGACATCTTTCATAGGATCTTTATATTCTTTACTCTTATCCACTTTCGTTCCCCCTTCAATATATTTTATTAAGAAATTTTTCCCTCAGTATAAGGTATGCATGAATTTTTCAAACTGGCACTGAAAAATATCAAAGAGGGAATAAAAATTATGGATTTTCAGAAAAATTACAGAAGAACATTTCTGTGGTACCGAAGAAAAAAGAAAGTTGCGTAAACTATATTGAAAATGAAAAAAGGAGGAAGGCAAAGTGAAAAAAATCATAAGTTTGATCTTGACAATGGGCCTTTTATTTACCATGGGTATTCCAAGCTATGCTGCCGAGTACAAAGGATTTACGCCTCCGGGATTGGCAAAAAAAGGGGGGCTTCCACCGGGGATTGCGAAAAAGTTTATGGATCTTGATGGATTTGACTGGGCAAGGGAGGCCATTGAAAAATTGGCCCACAAGGGTATTATCAGCGGTGTAGCAGAAGGACAATTTGCTCCCTCCAGACATGTTACAAAAATAGAAGCCCTTGCAATGATTATCCGTGCCATGGGCTGGGATGATGCGGCAGATTTGTCTTTGGACCTTATCAAAAAAGGAAAAAAAGAGGATAAAATCAAAGATAAATTACAGGACTGGACAAAAGGATATATGGAAGTAGCCCGGGAGAAAGGCTTGATCGATGAAATAGATCTGGCACAGCAAAACTTCGCTACACCTGCCACAAGACAGGAAGTAGCAAAATATATCATACGAGCCCTAGGATTGGAAGAGGAAGCCCAACAGCGCATGAATGAAAAGTTAAGGTTTAAAGATACCTCCGCTGTACAAATTGGTGCTGTAGGATATGTATACCTTATTGATGCAAAAGACATAATGAAGGGATACCCCGACGGGACTTTTCGACCGAACCAACCGGTAAGAAGGGCAGAAATGGCCAGCCTGGTGGCTATCCTGGATGAGCAGTTGGATGATGGGGAAGATGAAGCGCAAGGGGTACAGACCATCAAAGGAAAATTGATATGGGTTCATGATGAAAAGATATTTATAGAGAGAAACAAAGATATAGAGGGTTATAAGCTAGGGAATGACATAAAAGTATATATTCATGGGAAGATGAAAACTATAAAAGATTTGAAAATAGGAGAAATTATTGAAATAAAAATCGAAGACAAAATTGTCCAGGAAATCTGGTGGAAAACTGACGTGGTTGTGATTGAGGAAAGCTTCCAAGGGATCATTACGGATATAAATATAGACGACCAAAAAATTGTTGTGAAAAATGAAAATAAAGAGAAATTGTTTACCATTGAAAAAGGTACGGAAATAAAGATGGACGGAAAAACAAAGAGTTTTCATGATTTGGCTGTGGGTATGAAAATAGAATTAAAATTGGAAAATGGAAAGGTGACAAAGGTAACTGCTGCAACAACAGCAGAAACCTTCAAAGGTATAATCATTGAAAAAATCACAGGAAAGGAAAACAAACTGACCCTTCAGGCAGGCAACCAGATGAAAACCTTTGCTGTGGCAAAGAATGCAGAAATCAAAGAAAAAGATGGAGATATCCTTTCTTTTGATGAGCTAAAGGTTGGAAAAGAAGTTCAAGTGAAAGTAGAAAATTACATGATTGTAAAAATTTATACGCAAGACTAGGAAAGGGCTGTGATTCAAAGGGTCACAGCCTCTTTCCATATGCATGTTTATACATTTTTACAGATGAAAAAAAAGTTATGGTAGGGTATAATAAAATTACAAAAGCTTTAGAAAGGGGGGGTTTTTATCTTTAAGGGTATTTTTAAAAAAACTGCCTTTATCGATGAAGGAGGAAAGATCTCAAATCAAACACGATATTTGGTGTTGGCCCTGTATGGTGTGCTGTTTATCCTCTTTGGTTTTCTCATGGATTCTCCGCAAAGAATTTTTCAAGGATTGCGCCAGATCATTGTTGAACCGGATTTCCTAATTACTGATTACATTGGTGTAGGCGGTTTAGGGGCTACCTTTGTCAATGCCGGTTTATTGACCCTGATGGCAGTTTTGCTATTGTATAAACTGGACATCAAGGTTACCGGTGCCACCATATCGACGGTGTGGATTATGGCTGGCTTTGGCCTCTTTGGGAAAAATATTTTCAATATATGGTTTATTATGGTGGGAGTTTGGTTGTATGCTAAATTTCAAAAAGACAAATTTATCAAATACGTATATATAGGACTTTTTGGAACAAGTTTAGCTCCCATGGTTACGCAAATCATGTTTATTACAAACCTGTCAAAATGGCTGAGTATTCCTTTAGGTGTAGTCACAGGGATATTGATTGGTTTCATCCTGCCTCCTCTGTCTGCTTATCTGATGAGAGTGCACCAGGGATTCAATCTATATAACATCGGTTTTACTGCAGGAATTATCGGAACAATCTTTGTGTCCGTATTGAAGTCCTATGGATTGGTTTTGGATACACGAATGATTTGGACAACGGGAAACAATTGGATTTTAGGCAGCTTTCTATGTGTGCTGTTCTTTCTGATGATAGGCATCGGACTCTATTTCAATAAAGCGTCTTTCAAGAACTACCAAAAATTTTTCAAATATTCGGGAAGACTGATTACGGATTTTGTAATTTTAGAAGGATTTGCACCGAGTCTGTTGAATATGGGAATTAACGGTTTGATGTCGACTTTCTATGTTCTGCTGATCAGGGGGGATTTAAACGGACCCACCATAGGAGGCATTTTTACCATTGTGGGTTTCAGCGCTTTTGGCAAACATTTGGGGAATATGTTGCCCATTTTCATCGGAGTATTCTTAGGAGGGCTGACGAAAATATGGAACGTTAATGATCCTGCGATTGTATTGGCGGCATTGTTCGGAACTACGTTGGCACCCATTGCTGGGGAATTTGGATGGAAATTTGGAGTGCTTGCAGGATTTTTACATTCCTCTGTAGTATTAAATGTAGGGTTTCTGCACGGAGGAGTGAATTTATACAATAATGGCTTTTCTGGTGGCATCGTAGCTGCTACACTCATACCTATTATCGAAGCCTTCAAAAAGGAGGTATAAGGGTGAAACACCATAAGCTGAAAATTTCCAAAATTGTGGACGAATTGATGAATTATTGCTTTTATATGGGTTCTACCCATATTCATGTGGATGTTCAAGAAACAGAGAAATATTTTAAAATCTACTGCAAATGTAATTACAAGGAAAATTCACTGAAGAAGGTAGAAAAATTGGTGAAGTTGTTAAATTGTACAAAACATGAGGAGATAGAAGAGTACTATTGGACCTTGACGGGGGATTGCGATGTGGCCAATGAGTTGTCCTTGGTGGGCATGATGACCGATGAAGCCATCGTAAAATATAGTGAGGGACAGGATTTGGAGATTACCCTTTACCGGTATAAATAGGATTATTCTCCATGGCATGATAGGTGAAATATACCTGTCATGTGATTTTTTGTAGCGGGAAAAATAAATATTGACAATGGGGATAAAAAGAAATATGATAAACTCATGATATACCACAGGGGGGTACCCTATATAGGAGAAAAATGAAAGCAGATGATTTGAAGATATATGGCATGGCTTGTGCTGCCTGTGCAAAGGCTGTAGAGAATGCTGCCGAAAGGTTTCTAACAAATGGGAGGTATGCCATGGAAAAGTTCATAGAGAATCAATGGGAGGATTGCTGTGAGGGAACCGATGGGGAAAGAAAAAGTCATAGGCCGGAACATGTAACCCAAGCCCTTGTGAAAAGATTGAATAAAATCGAAGGACAAATCAGGGGAATACGGGGAATGATTGAGAGGGGTACCTATTGCGATGATGTGCTGATCCAGATTGCCGCTGTGCAATCAGCCATGGACAGTGTCAGCAAACTTTTGCTAGAAAGCCATATGAGAACCTGTATTGTGGATCGAATTCAAAAAGGTGACCCAACGGTAGTGGAAGAGTTTTTGAAAACCATCCATAAGATGATGCGATAGTAGGAAAACTTACAGACCCTGTGGCAAAAGACACACAAAGCTATTTTATTCTCGATGATATAGATTTACAATCTCCAAATTGAATTTACTTTAACAAAGTTATATTTTTTAAAATAGCAATCGCCGCCGGTTATCAGTTTCCGGCTGCCAGTACTGGCGACTGATGACTGGTAACTGGCAACAAAACATTTGCCGCATAAAAAGATTATCTTCATAAAGCCATCAATGAAACTTTATAGCGGTGCATGTCTATAGAATATAATATGGAGACAAGAGTAAAAACCATGGATTATAGAACTTACTATTGTTGGCATGATTTTTGCTCTTTTTTCGTATGATCGTGTATTCAAAAAAGCATATGGGGTGGGGAAGGAAGTATGAAGAGGAAAATCATATTATTGCTCGATGGGATGACCTGTGGAAATTGTGAGAGGCGAATTGAGTCGGCGCTCAAGGGGATAAAGGGAGTGGAGGAAGTCAAAGCTTCCTTTAGTCAGTCAAAGGTGGAAATTGTTTATGATGGCAATATCCTAGACAAGGAAGTCTTTATATCTGCCATTGAAAGATTAGGCTATGGTGTTTTGGAGAAGCAGAAAAGCCCATTCAAAAGTGTGATACCGTTGTTGATTCTTTTGTTTGCAGGCTTTTACATCATACAAAATACTATTGGTTTTCAATTTATACCTGAGGTTTCAGAAGGGATGGGCTATGGGTTGATTTTTCTCGTAGGGGTCCTTACATCGATCCACTGCATTGCCATGTGTGGAGGAATTGCATTTTCACAAAGTATTAGTGTCAACGCAAAAGGGTCCCGATGGATGTCTTCTTTGTTGTACAATACGGGGAGAGTGCTTTCTTATACGGCCATTGGGGGCATTGTGGGAGGCCTTGGCGCTGTGATTACACCATCAGGGCAATTCAAGGGTATTGTAGCTGTAGGCGCCGGCATATTTATGTTTTTATTAGGATTAAAAATGTTGAATATCCTTCGTTTTCCCAACTGGGTGGGCGTGAAGATGCCTGGAATTTCCCATGACAAGATAGGGGCTTCTCTTCCCCTGAGGCCTTTTTTTATAGGGCTTTTCAATGGATTTATGCCGTGTGGCCCACTGCAAACCATGCAGTTGTATGCCTTAGGAACAGGCAGTGTGACCAAAGGGGCCCTTTCAATGTTTTTCTTTAGCATAGGCACAGTACCCATACTTTTCCTATTTGGAGCCATTACTTCGGCTATTGGCGGCAAATTTGGCAAGGGGATGATGAAAGCGAGCGCAGTCCTCGTGATGGTCCTAGGGATCATGATGTTCAATCGGGGATTGGCTTTATCTGGCATGGCATTGGATTTTGGCATTCTGAAAAATACGGCCAACAAGGTACCAGAGATCAGGATGGAAGATGGGAAACAGGTTGTCAATATGACCGTGGGTGCCAACGACTACGTACTGGATAACCCGATTGTGCAGGTAGGGGTGCCCGTAAAAATCAAGCTGGATGTACAGAACGTTAACGGATGCAATAATCCTCTGATTATTCCTGCATATGGTATTGAGATAGATCTCCGTATGGAAGATCCTGTGATAGAATTTACACCTGCACAAGAAGGGCCTATTCGCATCAGTTGTTGGATGGGTATGATTACTGCAAAACTGACAGCTGTGGAAGATCCATCGAAGGTAGATGGGAAGGCTTTCGAAAAAGGCGGTGTAGGTAGATTATTTGAAGGAAGGAGCTTTTTCGGCAGAGAATGCTGCAGCACCGTTCAGGGGGAAAATAAGGCGGTTTTAGCGAATGTAAACGGCAGCATACAAACGATAGAGATGAATGTAGGGAATAATGGATATAGTCCAAACATACTGGTTGTGCAAAAAGGCTTGGCAACCCGTTGGGTTATCAACGGAGAAGAAATCAATGGATGTACTTATATGCTCACCATACCCGATGCAGGATTTGTAAAGGAGCTCAAGGAAGGCAGGAATGAAATTCGTTTTACACCAGAAAAGGAAGGGGAAATTGTATTTACTTGTAGTATGAATATGCTTAGAGGAAAAATTGTGATTGTGGAAGATTTGAGGAAGGTAGATGTAAAAGCCTTAGAAGCAAGCTCCATATCTATACCCGGAGGAGGAGGAAGTTGCCACTAAAGATACTGCAAAAAACCATAGGAATCTATGGTTTTTTAGTATTTTCTGCATTTTCCTTTTTCTGATCTGTTCTTTGGCTTTTACCCACAAGGATATGGCGCCGCTGTCTGTGGTGGGGGGCTGGATCAAGGGAAAATTTGTTTGGATATTCATAGGGTTCATAGGCCATAGGTACGCCGCAGCCTTTGGCAATGAGTTCGCTTAGAGAAAATAAATCACTTTTGTCTACGTCTGCCAGCTTTTCCTTTCCCAAGACACGGAGGGCTTTTGCCAATTCTTCCTTGCATGCCTTTAAATAGTTGGCTAAGGAAGTTGCACCAGCGTCGATGTCAAATTCGTCTTCAAATTGCCCTCCGTGCCAGACCAGTTGGGTGACCGGTTCAAAGGGCAGGGTTTTTAAAGCTTGGGTGTGGGATACGGTGAAAAGAGCGGCATTGCCGATATAACAGGCATCGGCCCCCAAGGCACAGGCCTTCAGCATATCCCCCGGTGCTCGTATTTTTCCGGAAGCCAATAGGGTGATGCTGTCTTTTAAGTTGTTTTTATAAAGCCACTCGGCAGAGCGGGATATGGCAAAGGGAGCAGGAACGCCAAAATCGTCCTGCAAGATAGGCACAGCTCCTTTGGTGCCGGCTTCGCAACTATCCACCGTTATAAAATCCACACCGGAGTTGCATAGAATATCCAGATCGGCCTCCAGGTGTTTTCCGGCACCGATTTTGGCACCAATGGGCTTACCTCCTGTAACATCCTTTAGTTTTTTTACCAGCTTTGCCAGATCTTTGGGATGCTGTACTTCTGGTTGTCTGGAGTGACTGACAAGATCATAGCCGGCAGGGTACTGAAAATATTCCCTCATCTCGTCATCGATGTTTTCTGCTTTGGTTCTGCTGCCGATGCCCCCCAGGGCTCCTTGGCCAAACTGTATTTCGATGGCATCGGCCTGAGTCAGGATTTCTTCCGATTTTGCCCAATCCCCCCGGTTGTATTGCAGGATGTAATATTTTGCTTCTTTCCTTTCTTCTGCCAGCATAGGACCTTCTCCGGAGGTTGTGGCTGTACCTGCCTTGGCAGCGGCTTTGGCAAAGGCAATTTTTACACCCTTGGAAAGGGCAGTGCCATAGGCCATAGGAGCAATGATAATGGGGATTTCGATAGTAAAGGGCTTTTTTGCTTTTTTTCCGATGGTTACCCCCATGTCTACGGGTTGTTCGAATTCCAAGGGCATTTTATAGAGTTGGGCAATATTGAACATCAGATCATCCAAGGATGGGAACCTCCGATAGGAGCCTAGGGGTCGATCGATAGCTGTTCCTTCTGCTGCCCGCAGTTCATTTTCCAAGGTAGTTTGCACACCGGTTTTGAGGATGCCGGCGAAGATTTCAAAGACATTTTCGTCATATTTATCGGTCATTAAAATCTCTGTTTGTAGATTGAGGGCGTTGGCAATCATTTTGCGTATCAAATAGCGAATGGGATGGAAAAAGGGAGAAAACGCTCTTTGTTTTGCGCCTTTAGACAAGGTCGTGACCTCCTTTATTGGTTGAAATGCCATGGCAGACAAGTCTTTATACATATTATTATTTTTGTTGAAAAGATAAGAAATATACAAAAAAGAAGCGGATGAACTGCTTCTTTCAGACTCAAGACAAAATAATAGAATGCTGGGGAACTCTTGAGATTTAGGCTTCGTCGCGAATCAGCAAGCCGCTTTTTTCTCATTTTTTATTCAGAAAAGCGGCGCAGGTCTGAGCAGGAAGCCAAATCTCAAGGGTTTGCCTACAAATTTAAAGAAGCAGGTGAACTGCTTCTTTGGGCTTCATGGGGAAGGGAAATACTAAAATTCTTTCAATAAATTGGCCATTTCGATAGCTGTTACGGCTGCTTCATAACCCTTATTGCCGGCCTTTGTGCCTGCCCTCTCAATGGCCTGTTCGATGGTGTCTGTCGTCAATACACCGAAGATTACAGGTACTTCCGTCTCTAAGGAGATATGGGCAATTCCTTTAGAGACTTCACTGGACACATAATCGAAATGGGGAGTAGCACCCCGGATAACGGCCCCGAGACAAATCACAGCATGATATTTTTGAGATTTTGCCATTTTCTTTGCTGCCAAGGGAATTTCAAAGGCGCCAGGCACCCAGGCAACTTCAATGTCTGCCTCCTCCACACCGTGACGTTTTAAGGCATCTAAGGCCCCCGTCAGCAGTTTGCCCCCGATGAACTCGTTAAATCTTCCTACAATAATGCCAAATTTTAAACCTTGGGCAATTAATTTTCCTTCATATACTCTCATTTTGACTCCTCCTTAAACTTCAACATATGGCCTAGCTTTTCTTTTTTGGTTTTCAAATAATAAGCATTTCTTTCATTATGGTTCATTTGAATCGGCACCCTTTCTACAATTTCCAGACCATAGCCGGAAAGGCCCGACAACTTTTTAGGGTTATTGGTCATCAGACGGATTTTACGGATGCCCAGATCAAAAAGAATTTGGGCCCCTATACCGTAGTCCCGCATGTCTTCGGGGAAACCTAAGGCCAAATTGGCTTCCACCGTGTCCATGCCCCGGTCCTGAAGAGCATAAGCCTTCAGCTTATTGATAAGACCAATGCCCCGGCCTTCCTGGCGCATATACAAAAGAACACCTCTGCCTTCCTCATTGATCTTCTTCATGGCAGCAGCATACTGTTCACCGCAGTCGCAGCGCATGGAGCCGAAGGCATCTCCCGTCAGGCATTCTGAGTGTACCCGTACAAGGACGGGTGCACCGTCAGCCACATTTCCTTTTACCAAGGCAAGGTGATGTTCGCCGTTTAATTTGTTCTGATATCCGATGATGCGAAACTCTCCGTACTTTGTAGGCATATTGGCTTCAGCAACCCGCTCTATCAGCACCTCATTTTTGCGTCGATAGGCAATGAGATCGGCAATGGTAATGATTTTTAACTGGTGTACTTTTACATATTCCATCAATTCAGGCACCCTGGCCATAGAGCCATCTTCGTTCATAATTTCGCAGATTACTCCCGCAGGATAAAGACCGGCCAGTTTGGCCAGATCCACGGCGGCTTCTGTATGGCCTGATCGCTTCAACACACCTCCTTCTTTGGCTTCTAAGGGGAAGATGTGACCGGGTCTTTTAAAATCTTCCGGTTTTGCATTGGGATCTAAAACCTTTCGAATGGTAGCAGCCCGCTCGTAGGCGGAGATGCCTGTGGTGGTTTCGATGGCATCAATGGACACAGTAAAAGCCGTTTGATGGAGATCCGTATTATGGGAGACCATCTGGGGAATATTCAATTGCTTTAATCTCTCTCCCAAGATGGGCATGCAGATAAGGCCCCGACCGTATTTTGCCATAAAATTAATGGCTTCGGGAGTAACTTTTTCGGCAGCCATCAAAAGGTCTCCCTCATTTTCCCTGTCCTCATCATCTACGACTACAATCATTTTTCCTGCCTTAATGTCCTCAATGGCTTCTTCAATAGTATTGAATTTGTGCATTGGCTTCACCTCATTGTGTTCATATTGAAAGCTGTCATTTATTCCAAAAACCCATGTTGAGCTAAAAAATCCAAATTGATTCTGTTCGTGGAACCAGCAGGCCCTTGAAAAGTTAAAAATTTTTCTATATATTTCCCGATCATATCACATTCAAGATTTACTTCATCCCCGATGCTTTTGGACAGGAGAGTTGTAACCTCCTTCGTATGGGGAATAACAGATACTTTCAGGACATGGTCATCTACGTAGGCTACCGTCAGGCTGATTCCATCAATGGCAATAGAACCTTTATAAATCACATACTTTAGAATTTCCGGAGGGGCTCCGACGGATACCCATACGGCATTATCCTCTTGCTTAAAATCTTTGATGATGCCGACACCGTCAATATGACCGCTGACAAGATGTCCTCCCAGGCGATCACCTAATTTTAAGGCACGCTCTAGGTTGACCTTGCTTCCCGGCACTAGGTTTTTCAGATTTGATCTGGCCATGGTTTCTGCCATAATATCTACGGCAAAGCTGTGGGAAGTGAAGTCTGTTACTGTCAGGCAGACGCCATTGGTACTGATACTATCGCCTAATTTCACATCCTCCAGCACTTTTTGCGCTCGGATTACCATCTTTGCCGATTTGGCCCCTTTCAACACCGACTGGACAGTTCCTATTTCTTCAACAATACCTGTAAACATAAAGGGTATAACCTCCTTCTGAAGATCGTCATGCATCGAAATAGGCTTCGATCATGATGTCGTCTTGAAAACGACAGATAGCAATATCACGGAGCAATAGGGAGTCAGCTACGGAAGCCTTTCCCTTTCCCCCTACGGGTGTTTTGGCCCTATCCCCCCCAAGGATTTTCGGTGCGATAAAAGCTACTATCTTATCGACAATGCCAGCTTCCAAGGCAGCATAATTTAACGTACTGCCCCCCTCCAGCAGCACACTGTCAATTTTCCTTTCCCCTAAAGCCTTCATGAGATAGGGAAGATCTACCTGGTTATCTTGACAAGGGGTCATGATGACCTCCACACCCATCTTTTCAAGGGTGGAAAGCTTATTCCCATCGGCCAGAGATGTGGTGGCAAGGATAGTCCTGGCTTTTGAAGAAACATGCAGAACTTTGGCATCCAAGGGAATACGGGCTCGGCTATCCACGATAATTCGAACAGGATCCTTGCCCTGCCGGTCTCCTCGTCTTGTGGTCAAGCTAGGGTCATCAGCTAAAACAGTTCCGATGCCCACCATAATACCGGAAACACGATGTCTCAGTTCATGTACATATTCTCTGGAATATTCATTGGTAATCCATTTGGAATCTCCTGTATAGGCTGCAATTTTTCCATCTAAAGTCATGGCTGTTTTCAAGATGCAAAAAGGCAATCCTGTAGTAATATATTTGATAAAAATTTCATTCAGCTTCTTTGCCTTATCTTCCAATAGGCCTGTGACAACTTCGATGCCGTTGGATTTCAGGATTTCGATACCTTTGCCTGCCACCAGAGGATTTGGGTCTATCATGGCAACGACAACTTTGCTGATTCCCTTGTCCACGATGGCACGGGCACAGGGAGGTGTCTTGCCGTAATGGGAGCAAGGCTCTAGGGTTACATACATGGTAGCTCCTTTTACATCCTCCGTAGCATGGAGGAAAGCATTGATTTCTGCATGAGGTCCCCCATACATTTCATGATAGCCTTCTCCAATGATGCGGCCGTTTTTTACGATAACAGCTCCTACCAAAGGATTGGGGGAGGTGTATCCAGCTCCTTGCAGGGCCAGTTCCAAAGCTCTTTCCATATATTGTTTTTCCATCGCATCACCCCAATTCACCTGTAGATAAAAACAAAACCCTGAAAATACTATTTTCAGGGCAGATGGATTCTATGTTTTTCCAGGATATCAAGGACATCCCTTAGATCAGATTCTTCACCTTCTTCCATCCAGACTATACTGTCGGTACTGGAATTGCACCAGTTCTGCAGCTTTAGCCGCTTGCGGACTTTACCGCCGGTCGGGAATTGCACCCTGCCCTGAAGGTACTATGTGGTTTGGCATCATCTTATCATGCTCTTTTGAATATGTCAAGGACATCTTTATGAAAATAAGTGATAGGCACTAAGGGAAGATGATTGCGTCAATAATTTATAAGAGAAAAGGGAAATGCACAACAAAGCTGAATGATGAAAATAGGAATTAGTTGCAATTAAAGCTTAGATGTGTTATATTCCTAGTAGATGCTAAGGATTGGCATTTAGATTCCACCCATGCCGGGGGCAGGGAAAAGTCCTGCCCTTGGAATTTCAAAGCATGAAAAGGAGAGGAGTTTGGAGAATGAGAAATAAAAAATTTCAAGGCCTGAGTTTACTTGTGGTGTTTTTCATCGTTTTTATGGCCGGTTGCAGCAAACCCACCCAGAGGCCGGAGGAAGAAGCCCTAAAGGATAGAATTGTAGTATATGCCAGTTTCTATCCTATGTATGATTTTGCCAAGAATATTGGAAAGGACAAGATTGATCTGAAGTTGATGATTCCCCCGGGGGTAGAAGTCCATGATTGGGAACCCACAGCCAAGCTGATGGGAAATATGGAAAAGGCCGATGTGTTTATTTACAACGGATTGGGGATGGAACCCTGGGCAGAAAAACTTATTGCATCGGTCCAAAATGATCAATGGATTGTCATAGAAGCTTCCCAAGGAGTTGCACTGTTGGAGGCGGAAGAACATGAAGAAGAGGAACATGGAGACGAAGAAGAAGGCAGTCATGGAGACTATGATCCCCATGTTTGGTTAAATCCTATGAATGCTTTGAAACAAGCAGAAAATATTAAAAATGCCTTTGTAAAAGCCGATGAAGCCAACCGGGATTTCTATGAAAGAAATTTCAAAGAATTTGCCGATAAGTTAAAGGCATTAGATCAAAAATTTCAAGAAGAATTAAGGGATGTAAAGAAAAAAGAAATGGTAGTGGCCCATGGAGCTTTTGGCTACTTAGCCCATAGGTATGGTTTAGAACAGGTGGCCATTACGGGACTGTCGCCCCAAGAGGAACCGAGTGCTGCCAAGCTGGCTGAAATCACAAAGTTTGCAAAGGAGCGCAATTTAAAATATATTTTCTTTGAAACCCTCACCAGCCCTAGACTGGCCGAAGTATTGGCTCAAGAAGTAGGAGCCAAAACAGCTGTTTTAAATCCCATCGAGGGTTTGACACAGGAAGAGATGAAAGCAGGAAAAGATTATATTTCCGTTATGGAAGAAAATCTTAAAACCCTAAAGCAGGCATTGATGCAGTAAAAGGGCGATCGGTGCTGTGGAGAAAGAAGCTCATGAAAACACGGGAACATGAGGGGAGTGGATTATGGAAAAAGTAATTTCATTAAAGGACGTGTCCTTTGGATATGATCAAAACCTTGTTTTAGAAAATATACATCTGGATGTGTTTCAAGGAGATTATTTAGGCATTGTAGGGCCCAACGGTTCTGCCAAGAGTACACTTTTGAAATTAATGCTTGGCATCTTAAAACCTCAACGGGGAACAATTCAAATTTTTGGTCAAGATATTGAAAAATTTAGAGATTGGGGGAAAATAGGATATGTGGCTCAAAAAGCAACGTCTTTTAATGTAGGTTTTCCTGCCACGGTGGAAGAGGTGGTAGGCGGAAACTTATATACTTCCATTGGCTTGTGCAGAGGGATAAAGAGGATCCATCGTGATAAAATCCACAAAGCCCTTGAATTTGTAGGCATGGAGGACTATTGCAACAGACTGATCGGGAATTTGTCGGGGGGGCAACAGCAAAAAGTATTTATTGCCAGGGCGCTGGTGAGTTCTCCCCAAATTATTTTCCTTGATGAGCCTACTGTGGGCATTGACTTAAAATCTCAAGAAGAATTCTACAGATTATTGGAGAAGTTGCATAAAGAGATGCAGATTACCATTCTTATGGTATCCCATGACATTGGGGTAATTACTGAAAAAGTCACTCGGGTAGCTTGCATGGGGGACAAGCGACTGATTACCCACCAAAGCTGCTGCAATATACCCTTTAGTGAAGTTATGGCGCAGTTTTATGGAGAGAAAATGAAACTCATGCTACATCATCACCAGCACTGAATGTAGGATATAAAAAAATAGACATTGTAGCAGTGGGCAGGGAATTTCCCATTGAATACTTATATGCCAAGGGAGTAATGAGATATGTTGGAGATTTTGCAATATGGATTTATGCAGAGGGCTTTACTGGCCGGAATGATTGTAGGGATTTTGTGCCCTCTCATTGGAATATTTCTTGTACTTAGAAGAATGTCTCTCATTGGAGACAGCCTATCCCATGTGGCGCTGGCAGGGGTAGCAGCAGGAATTTTTGGGGGGATATATCCTTTAGGAACGGCGTTGATTTTTTCTGTGGGAGCTGCGCTGGCCATAGAACAATTAAGGAAGAGTTATCAACAATATGCAGAATTGGCTATTGCTATTATTTTATCCGCCGGTATTGGCACGGCAGTGGTGCTTATTAGTCTTGCAAAGGGATTCAATGTGGACTTATTTGGCTATCTCTTTGGAAGCATTACCACTGTACGAAAAGAAGACCTGTGGTTGATTACAGGCCTGGGGATTCTTATCGTTTTATCGATCAAACTTCTTTATAAAGAATTGTTCTATATTGCTTTTGATGAAGAAGGAGCTCGCCTGGCAGGAATTCCTGTAAAAGGAATCAATCATTTCTTTATTCTGATGATTGCTACCACCATTACCTTATCGATGCGCATTGTAGGGATTCTGTTGGTATCCTCCCTCATGGTAATACCTGTGGCAACCAGTCTGCAGGTGGCAAAAAGCTTTAAACATGCTACTATCCTATCCGTTATTTTTGCCCAAGGGGCTGTGATCCTAGGAATTTTTATTTCCTATTATTTTGAGCTGGCATCGGGAGGAACGATCGTACTATTGGCTGTAGCCATTTTGTTGGTGGTGCTTATAGGGAAAAAGGCAGCACGATGGGTGAAAGGAGATAGGCTTAAAAATATTCATTGATGTAGTTATTTTTTTGTACAAAAATCCTTGATAAATTCTCCATAACTGACGGTTGTTGTATGGCTGCTTCCCCCATAAAGACAGCTTGTTCTAAGCTTATGGTTCCAAAGAACAACCGGGAGAAGGCATTGATGCTCAAGGAAAGGTCCACATGTCCTGTCTTCACTTCTTCCACCATGGGAATTCCCTTTTCAATGACGACAGAAAATATTTTATTGTTCCATGGAGCATGGGAGTCAGAAATCTGCACCCGATAGGAGCAGTGGATATTCTCCTTATAACGACAGCCTAACAAAGCATTTTTTACATTAATCACCCGTCCGCACATGAAGGGTAGAATCCTGACAACATTGGTATGTGCCGGTTTGATGGTATCCCGCAGAAAAAGAAAACTTTGGTCTCCCATGGGGGCACACCATTCCACAGAAGAAGCCTGGGACTGATGGTTGTAAAGAAAAGCAAAGAGAGCTTTTTTTGCTTGATAATGAATATAGGCCATTTCTTTGATCAATAACTTCCTGCCCTTTAAAAAATATAGAATGTATCCTGCAGGCTGTTCTTTTTCATCAAGCAGGAGATAAGCATAGCCCCCGTCATGGACTAGATCTTTTAGGAGTACTCTCCAATTCTTTTTGTTTCGTTCCACATATCCATGATATTGTTGGGAAAACTTTTGATAGATGAAGGCCAAAGCTTCCGTATCCAGTTCTCCGTCAATGGGCTGAAAACTTCCTACTTTATCGCTAAAATTCCGGAGCATTTCCATGGGAACCCTATATCGTATTTGTGTATAGCACAGTTCCCAGCCATAGGCACTGTAAAAGATGGTATCAAAGGGCATGAGGATGGAAACGGCATGCTTGCGATAATTCATCTCTTCTATGGCGTGCAGCATTAATTTTTTGGTAAAACCCTTGCCCCGATGGGCAGGATCTGTAATGACGCCTACAACATAAGATGCCCCAAAGGAATTTCCGTTTAAAAACAGCCGGTAGGGATTGAGCTGCAGGCAAGCAGCCAACTGATTTCCTGCAAAAAGACCCAAAACATTATGGGGTTCAAGAACTTCATGGAAATACCAGCTGTAAAATGGTTCCTGATTTTCAAAGGCATACCCCCATAAGTTTTTGACAGCAGGCATATGTTCTTTTTCCAATAATTTTATCAACATGGCTTCCCCCCTAACGTAAGAATATATCGTACTTTTCTATCATTTTTATCGGATTGTAGGATTCTTTGGCTTTTCTTAAGTAATCAAAACCCATATCTTCTTCCCGATTCACATATAGTACATCTTGGCACTGGTGATAGCAAAATTGCTGGTTGATAGCCTGGTATAACCCCCGAATGTTGGCATTGGCCTTTTCAATATGAATCACCATGGTGTCTTCCGTTAATTTTTCACCGAAGGTAAAGGCTTCTACCCTGCCTTCGATCAGAATTACACCCCCGCTATAATCCAATTGATCCATATGATACAGTGCTTCCTGGATGGCCTTTTCCTCGTTCTGAAGTAAATCCATTTCCAATGGGGTGTAATTTCCTTCTTTAAGCTTCCCGGTCAGAATCAGGCAATCTTCGATAAGATCATAGGTCAAGGACTTATATTGATAGGGTATATTTTTTTGGAAATAATTAAAATGATTCTTTTTTCCATGAAATTTTCTGCCTTTGAGCTCAATTAAATCCCTTGCCAGATAGATATAGTCATCATTGTTTCGGTCCCGTACAAATATCAATTGGTTTGGTGCTGCCTTTTCAAAGAATTCCTTCATGGAAGAAGGAACAAATTTGATCATCAGACGGTGTCCCAAGGCATCAAATTTTTTCTTGAACAAATCTAAGCAACGAGGCAGGGCTGTTAGGGCATGGGATTCTTTAAAAAGAGGTGGAAATAAAAATGGTTTATCGTAATACATTCCTGAAATCCAAAGCAGGCCATGGAGGATTTCATATTTTAATTGATAGAGATGCCTCCACATAAATAAGTTTGTAAAGTTTAAGTCAGAAATCCCGTAAAGGTTGCATTTTAGATAAGCATCAAAAAATTCTTTATCTTTTATGGACAAATCATGAGATAACATAGAACGCTCCTTATTTGATGTAATAAAAAACTTATAAATTTTGATTTGAAAAAATTTAGAATATCTAAGAAATAGATTTCCTCCATTAGTCTATCATGAAAATAGAAATTAGAAAACCTCATAAAAAAATCTTTTACATTGCAACCAATGAAAAGCCCCCATGGCTGAAATAAACATTCATCCATGGGGGCAACCTGTCATACCGATCTGGCTGCTTTTAAAGTTATAACATTCATCCAATTTTCTGCAGTAATTCCTATCATCCTGACGAAATCTTTTTATACATCTTAAATCCTTGTTACCTTTGATCCCGGTGACATTGGTGACAATAGCCGTATAATTCAAACTTGTGGTCTGTCAAGGTAAAATTTTTGGGCTGAAATGTTTTCTTTAAAGCTTCTATGGGACAAAAATCAATAGCCTCTGTCTTGCCGCAGCCTTTACAAATGAGGTGGTGGTGATGTTCGTCAGAACAAACCAATTCATAGCTGTAGACACCTTCTTTAATCTGAGTTTTATGAATAATGTTGGTATTCACAAAAATCTCTAAATTGCGATAAATAGTAGAGAAGTTGGTTTGAGAACATTTTTCTTTTGATTTCAGATAGATTTCCTCTGCAGATAAAAAATGTCCCTTATGTTCCACCAAAACATCAATAATGGCTTTGCGCTGATGGGTCAATTTGTATCCATGGTTTTTCAGTTTTTGCTCTATCTGATTTCTGTCAATCACGATCTTCACTCCCGGGCAATCAATTAATATTATTGTATAATAGTATGGCCATAGATTCAACGAAAAAGAAATGGAAAGGAGACAGGTTTTATCAAAAGCCTGTCTCCCGGATATCATTCTTTCGATGATGCAGTTTCTTTTTGCCATAGGCTCAACAAATGCAGATCCTCACTTCTTGCCCGGTAAGTCGTATGCAAAAGCTTATGGGACAAATGACCAAGGGGAGTACCCAGATATTCTTCATAAAGTTTTAGCACAGCAGGGTTTTTATGGGCTTTTCTAATGGGCATATCTTGATCGATGGCATAAATTCCTTGGATTCTCTGTTCCTTTACGGCCAAAGTGGAGCCAATGGGTTGACCGCCTCCACCGATACATCCGCCCGGACAACACATGATTTCGATAAAAGTGTAATCGCATTGGCCGTTGTCAATATAATCCAATATTTTTCTGGCATTGCTAAGTCCATGGGCAACGGCTACCTTGATAGGTTGGTCGTTGATGACGACGGTGGCTTCCTTGATACCTTCCAAGCCCCTCACATCTGTAAATTCAATATTATTCAAAGCCGTACCAGTGGCAAGCTCATAGACGCTTCGTAAGGCTGCTTCCATTACCCCCCCTGTTGCACCAAAGATAACGCCGGCACCTGTGGAAATGCCAAAGGGGAGATCAAACTCTTCTTCTTCAATGCCTATAAAGTCGATGCTGGAAGTTTTAATCATCCGAGCCAGTTCCCGGGTAGTAAGGACGGCATCTACTTCTCGATAGCCATTGGAGATCATTTCTTCCCTGGATGCCTCATATTTCTTTGCGGTGCAAGGCATAATGGATACGGTAAAGATATTGGCAGGATCCAAGCCTATTTTTTCAGCGTAATATGTCTTGGACAGGGCGCCAAACATCTGTTGTGGCGATTTACAGCTGGAAAGATGGCGCAAAAGATGAGGATAATGGCCTTCGATATAGTTGATCCAGCCGGGACTGCAGGAAGTAATCATGGGCAATATGCCATGATCTTTCATGCGGTGAAGCAACTCGCTGCCTTCTTCCATAATTGTCAAATCTGCGGTGAAATCTGTATCAAACACCTTGTCGAAACCAATTCGCCGTAAGGCAGCCACAACCTTGCCTGTTACCTTCGTGCCCGGAGCCATGCCGAAGGCATCGCCGATACTTACGCGAACTGCAGGGGCAATTTGAACAATGACATGTTTTTTTGGATCGTCAATGGCTTCCCATACCTTATCCGTATCATCCTTTTCATAGATGGCACCCACGGGACAGACAGAAGAACATTGTCCGCAGAAAACACAGAGGGTATCCATCAGATTTCGTTCAAAGGCAGGAGTAATGTTGTATTTGATGGAGCGATGGGCGTGACTCAGGATACTTACACCTTGTACATCCTGGCACATTTCAATACAACGGTTACATTTGATGCACTTGCGGTGATCTCTGGCAAGGGACGGACTAGAGTCGTCCACGGGCAGTGCATCTACCTCATCTTCCAGATTGCTTTTGGCTATATGAAAGATTTCACAGAGATTCTGAAGCTCACAATTTCCGTTCCGGATACAGCGTAGACAGTCTTGGGGATGGTTGGCTAAGATAAGCTCTAAGACCCCTTTCTGCATATCCCGAACCAATCGGGAATTAGTAAGGATATTGGCGCCTTCCCATACGGGAGTGGAACAGGCAGCCACCAGATCATCCTTTCCGCTGATTTCAACGAGGCAAATTCTGCAGTTGGCCTTTATGCTCTGGTCAGGATGGTAGCATAAAGTAGGAATCTTGATATTTACAAGCTTTGCAGCTTCTAAAATAGTCGTTCCTTCAGGTACGGTAATCTGCTTGTGATCGATGGTGATTTGATAATACTTCATCATAAACCTCCTCTCGGAATCCGTGTTTCTCTTTATTGATGAAATTTAATGTTGGAATTACATAATTTTTCGCACCTTATGGATTTGCTGGTAAAATTCATCGGGGAAATGCTGAATTGCCGACAATAGGGCAGAGGGGGCTGTCTGGCCTAGGCCGCAGAAGGAACAATACTTCATCACCCTGGCAAACCGCTCCACCGTTTGAAAATCTTCAATGCTGGCAGTGCCGCTGACAAATCGATTAATAATTTTGGACAATTGACGGTTTCCTTCCCGGCATGGAGTACATTTTCCACAGCTTTCGTGGAGGAAGAAATCCTGTACCGATTTCATGTAATCTACGACCTTATTCGTTTCATCGGCTATCAGAATGGCACCGGAGCCTATGGTCAAGCCATTTCCTTCAAAGTCTTCATAGGTGTATGGAATATCGATTTTGCTGGCCGGAAGGATAGCACCGGAAGCACCTCCCAACTGCAAGAACTTTAATTTTTTCCCATCTCGAATTCCACCGCCGATATCGTAGATAATTTCCCGTAGTGTAAGGCCAAAGGGAATTTCATAGGTTCCCGGATACTGAATGTTTCCGCACAAACTGATCAATTTTGTACCCTTGCTAAATTCCGTACCATATTTGCTGTATTCCTCAGCCCCTATTTCAAAAATTACAGGTATCACACTAAAAGTTTCCACATTGTTTACCAGGGTAGGAAGGCCGAACAACCCTTTTTCTTTGATATACGGGGGTTTGATTCTTGGTCTGCCGCTTTTTCCTTCGATGGACTCGATGAGAGTGGAGTTTTCACCGCAAACATAGGCCCCGGCCCCGGAGACAACCTTTATATGGAAGCAGAGGCCTGTGCCTAGAATGTTGTCGCCTAAAAAGCCTCCTTCTAAGGCAGAAGCAATAACAATTTTCATCTGATCCTGCAGCTTTTTGTATTCTTCTCTAATATAGATATAGCCTTCGGTGGCCCCTACGGCATAGGCTGCAATGGTCATACCTTCTATGATTTTGAAAGGATCGTATTGCAGCAAATACCTGTCCTTGAAAGTGCCGGGCTCTCCTTCATCGGCATTGCAGATCACGATCTTCCGAGGACCTTCCACGGCGGCAGCCTGTTCCCACTTTCTGCCGGTAGGATAAGCGGCACCACCTCTACCTTGTAAACCGGATTTTTTTACTTCCTGAATCACCTGGGCAGGAGTAGAGGCAAGGGCTTTTTCAAGTCCCAGATATCCTCCTGCATGGAGATATTCCTGCAAAGATTTGGGATCAAGGTTTTTGAAATTCTTTGATATGAGGCTGACCGTTTTATTCATTGCATTCACCCCTATACCTATCAAGGATTTGACGTATTTTTTCTTCATTCAGATTTCCAAATACTTCTGTATCAATGCGAAAAGCCGGTGAGATGTCGCAGGCACCGAAGCAGGCGCTGTACTCTAAGGCAAACTTTCCATCCGAAGTAATTTCGCCCATTTTAATGTCCAGTTCACGCTCCAACACATCCCGTACCGTTTGATATTTATTCACTCTACATGTGGTACTTTTGCATAATTGGATGACATGTTGGGCTTTTGGACGATCCGACAGGGCAGAATAGAAAGAAATCACATCATAGACCTTACTGAGGGGAACGCCTAACTGCTCACCAATATAGGTGGCCACTTCCATGGGAATATAATGCCTAGGGATGAGGTCTTGTGCCTGAAGAAGGATTTGAACAAGGTTATGCCGATCATGTTCATAGGCATGGATAATCCCGTCGATTTTGTCAAACAGATCCTTATCCAATGTAGTCTCCATCATGGCGGTATCTCCTTTCTATAAAATAATATTATGGTGATTATATCTATTTATATCATATAAGGTTTCATTATGCATGTCAAAATAATCTGAAAGTTAACAATATTCCAAAATGAAATTTCATTTATGAACTTGCACGTATTTTTTGGCCTATCAATGAAAAAAGGCAGAAGAATCAGAATTGATATCATGGGATTCGGCAGAAAATTACAAAAAATATTTCAAAAATCACATATTTTAGAAAATAAGAACATAAAAAAACAAGCAGCCAAAGGCCGCTAGGGAGCATTTTTTGTTATTATCTTGACAAAAAGAGCTTTTTATATGTTCTTTTCCTTTTTGATCAATAAGCTGGAAACTATCGCTGTAAGGGGAATTGCTACTACCAAGCCAATGCTGCCGGCCAAGGAGCGAATGACTTCCGTAGCGATGATGTCTAAATTGAGAATCTTTATAAATGAGGTTTCATAAGCCATGAACAAAAGCAGTAAGGGGATAGAACTTCCTGTATAGGCTAGGATCAAGGTATTGGTCATGGTACCCATCACATCCTGTCCCACATTCATCCCTGATGTAAATAATTGCTTCCTGGTTAAGTTGGGATTTACCCGATGAATTTCTTCGATGGAAGAAGCAATAGACATGCCGATATCCATTACAGCACCTAGGGCGCCAAGAATAATGCCTGAAAACAGAAGTCCTTTGAAATCGAAAGAAATAGCTTGGGGAATATACATGAGCATAACGGCTTCTTCGCTGCTCATACCTGTCAGCCTTACCTTGCTGCCGATCAGATAAGCCAGAAGCCCGGCAGTAAGCACACCACCTGTTGTGCCTAAAATGGCAGATATACTTTTGCTGTTGATGCCGGCGACAATAAACAGGGTAATGACTGTAATGAAAACAGATGCGGTAATGGTAATGGGTACGGGGTGGTACCCCTTGAGCAATAAGGGCAAGAGAATTTTCAATATGATAAGGAGGGTAATGGTCAAGGTAACTACTGCCTTGAGCCCCCTTTTCTTTCCTATCATAAGAATAAGCAAAACAAAAAGGGCAGCCAAGTAGAGCGCATAATTTTGACGCATGTAGTCGGAAATATAGACTTCTATAGAGCCGTCTTCCTGTTCCTCAATAACCACCACAACTTTATCGCCTTTTTTGACGGGTAGGTCGTATACATAGTTGCCGGACAGATGGTTGAATGTTTCTACAATTTGTCCTTTGAATTTTCCACTGGTAATTTTTACTTGTACATGTTGAGATTCTCTGTTGTCATTCTCAGCTTCCAATACAAGGGCCGTTTCCGTATAGCTTTGGATAACCTCCGCATATGAATAGGTTGAAAAGAGAAAAATCAGAAGCATAAGGAATAAGATAGTTCTTTTCATCTGTTACCTCCATAAGATTCATGGTTTTGTTTTTATTATAACATGAGTACAGAAAAAAGGCGAAGTGATCACCTGTCAGTTACCAGTGGACGGTTGTTGGCCACTGCCAAGGACCCACTCTTGAGGGCTATCGGCTATCAGCCAGTAGCTATGAGCGACGAAGCCTAAATTTCCCGGGTATCCTGCCTTCTGAGAGATAACATGAAAAAAAGCCTTTTCGCCAATACCAAAAAGAATAAAATTCTTTTTTCATGTTGAGATTTAGCACTGTAAAGCTTTGGACAAAGTTCAGCCGTACCAAGGAAGTGGTGCTTACTTTCTATCCATAGGAGATATGAAAACAAAGGGAAATGTAAAGAAATTTGTATCAGATTCCTTGGGAAATAATATGTATATAGTAGATATAGAGAAGCCCGAGGAAGTGGAAAAGCAGTTTTAAAGACAATGATGGAAAGGAAAGGTACTATTGAAACTTCTACATGCAGAAGGGATAAATCTATGTTAAACAATCATGAATTTTGTTATAATGTTGCTAACGTGGGTTTTAGAGAGGAGGTTGACCATGAGTGCTGGCATCATAAGCTCCTTTGTTACAAAGCTTATTGACTTTGCCCAACAGGCGAGCATATACAGCTATATTGCTTTATCCGTCAGTATGTTTATAGAGGGAACATCTTTGCCTTTTCCGGGAACGTTTATGCTCATTTTTGTCGGTTTTCTTATCAGGAACTTTCACTTAAATCCTGCAGCCCTGGCGATCTTAGGCGGCAGTTCTTATACTTTGGCTGCTTTTATTCCTTACTATATTGGGAAACAAGTGAATGATATGGCACAAAAAAGGTTTAAGAAATTTATGGATACCCATCAGAAACAATTCAGTACGGTGCAGCGTTTATTCCATAAATATGGAGAAGTTGCAGTATGTTTGTCCCGCCCTACTTTCTTAGGAAACTATTTTTCCTATATTGCAGGAATGCACAACATGAAACCCTTGAAATTTGCATTGTATACCTTTCTAGGTATCTTGCCCTGGATTATGTTGATGAATTACTTGGGCTATCAGTTGGGAGACAACCTGGATGATATACAACGAATGGTCGATGGCATGGGACCCCTGCTTATTGTTATAATAGGAATACCTTTTTTTGTTATCTTTGGATTTAAGTATATTTTCAAAATAAGGAAAAAACAATGAAAGGCATAAAGTGACGAATAAATTGGACGGGAAAACAACCTAGGGAGGGTGCAGGCAATTGTATTTGGCCCCCTAATGTCAAGGCATGCAATTGACGGTTTTAAGTTATATGCCTTTCGTTTTATTTAGCTTAAATTTTAGATTTTGTGTCCTCTTACCCTATGGGTTTGTTATAATAATTTCAATCCCCATTGACATCAGTCTATAGACAGATCATAATAAATATAAATATAATGATCTATCTACGGATAAGGTGATAAGGGTGAAAGAACAAATAGAGATATTCAAAGCACTGTCTGATGAGAACAGGATAAAGATTCTCAAGATGCTTTCCTGTAGGGAGCTGTGTGCTTGCGACATACAGCAGAATCTTGATTTAACGCAGCCTACCATTTCACATCATATGAAGGTGCTGCAGCAGACAGGACTGATTCAATGGGAAAAGCGGGGAAAATGGATATTTTACCGAATCAACCAAAAAAAAGTGGAAGGACTTTATGGGTTTATCAAGGAAATTACCAATCCATCGGAGGACTGTCCTTGTCCCATATCTTCCTGCGACTGTGACGGTTTCAGAAGATAGAGCCATGAAAGGCACCGGGATGTTTTGAAATTTTCAGGGGTGTCTTTATTTATTATTTTGCAATAGAAAATACATGAAACAGCAGAAATGAAAATATCCTATTGGCACATTCTTTTGCCCAATAGGATATTTTCATTTTTATGGTTCAGCTATTTTTCAAACCAATGTTTTGTATTATTGGCAATCTTCACAAGGGTAAGCATCAAAGGCACTTCCACCAATACACCTACCACGGTGGCCAACGCAGCGCCCGATTGCAATCCGAATAAGGCGATGGCCACGGCTACGGCCAGTTCAAAGAAATTGCTGGCACCGATCATTGCTGCTGGTGAAGCAATATTGTGGGGAAGTTTCCATGCCTTTGACCAACTATAGGCTAAAATAAATATAAAAAATGTTTGTATGGTTAAAGGAATTGCTATCAATAGGATGTGAACGGGATTATTGATAATAACTTCACCTTGAAAAGAGAAGATGATGATTAAGGTTAAAAGCAGCCCGATAATTGTAATGTTATGAAATTTTTCTAAAAAGACATTTTCAAAATAATCCAAGCCTTTGTGCTGGATGATGTATTTTCTTGACAAATAACCGCCGGCTAAAGGAATGACCACGAATAGTATGACAGACAGCAACAATGTATCGTAAGGTACTGTTACATTGCTTACCCCCAATAAAAATGCAACAATCGGTGTGAAGGCAATCAACAGGATTAAGTCATTTACTGCAACTTGTACCAAGGTATAAGCAGGATCTCCATTGGTTAGGTAACTCCACACAAAAACCATGGCTGTACATGGGGCTGCACCGAGGAGTACTGCCCCTGCTAGATAATCTGTAGCCAGAGCGTCGGGAATAAATTTTTGAAACACAACTTTTAGGAAAAACCAGGCAAACAGGTACATGGTAAAAGGTTTAATCAGCCAGTTCGTGACACATGTGACCGTCAGTCCCTTTGGTTTTTTTGTAGCTTCTACAATGCTGGAAAAATCAATTTTTAACATCATCGGATAAATCATAAGCCAAATCAGAATTGCCACAGGAATCGATACCTGGGCATATTCAAATTTGCTCAGGGTCTTGGGAAAGGCAGGAAACCACTGACCAATGGCAACACCTACAATAATGCAGATGGCAACCCATAGGGTCAAATATCTGCCAAAAAAGTCTAACCCACCTGATTTGTTTTGTACATTTTCGCTCATGCCATGTCACCTCACATTTTCATATATCATAAATATATTGATATATATCTATATATAGAATAAAAAACATCATATATTCTTGTCAACAAGAAATGTCAACAAGAAATTGAAAAGGCATACAGAAACTGCGTGCTATTTGGAAAAGCTGCCGCAGTTTCCTTTACATTTGGTGATATCGGGATTACCTTCCAAATTGCAGATACGGTCATATTCTTTTTGAAAACCGGATATTTCTGCAAGGGGTTGCTCCAAAAAATTTACGAAGCTGGATAAGAATTTTTGAAGAAAATTTTTATTAAGGCTGTAGATGCTTTTTTGTCCAGCCTTTTCATCGTTTACAAGGCCAGCATGTTTCAATATTTTTAAGTGTTGGGAAATTCGAGGTTGGCTCATTTCCAAAACAAATTCCAATTCACATACATACATAGGCCTATAGGCTAGCAGACGAATAATTTTTATCCGAGTGGATTCGCCCAATGCTTTCAAAACAGACGCATAGTCCATAAGCAATCCTCACTTCATCTTTGTAAAATTTCTTTTATTTCTTCCTTGGAAGGAACCCTTCCGAAAACTTTCACTACGCCATCTACAACCAGCCCGGGTGTCTTCATAACTCCATAGGCTGCAATTTCTTTAAAATCCGTTACTTTTTCAATCTTTGCCTGGAGTCCTAATTCTTTTAAGACTTCCTCCACATAGCTGAAAAGGGTAGTGCAGTTTTTGCATCCTGGACCTAAAACTTTGATGTTCATGGGAAAACCTCCTTTATAAAATAATATTAAACAAACATCCTACAAAAATAATGGCTGCACCTGCAATGGGGGCAAAAATCCCTATGAATTTAGGAAACATCTGTTTTTTTGAATCAGTATATTATAATATAATTATATATGCATATTATACTTTATGCAACTGTTTTTAAAATGCAAGGGAAGAAAAGGATCTAGATCATTTCTGCCATGCACGAAAATAAAATTTTTCTTTAAGGGAAGGTCTATGGAAAACAAACTTCAATTTTAAAACCTTGATTTTAGGCTTACGATAGTATATAATTTATCCTAGGTGATGGAGCTCACCTTTAACTATTGCAAGGAAGGCAATTGATGGCTCCTGCTATAACTTATTCTGTTATAGTAGGAGTCTTTTTATTTTGCAAAACGGATGTGGAAGCATGTGTAAGAAGGGGGGATGAATCACATTGGGATAAAAGGATGTCCTATGGAGGAAATATAAATAAAGGTATAATGACATATGGGCTGCAGAAAGGATGGTAGCGATGGCTTTTAGTTTAGGCTTGATTATTATTTTAGGTCTATTGTTTCATAAAATTTTTGAGAAAATAAAGCTCCCTGGGCTTTTAGGAATGTTGATTTTAGGCATTCTTATGGGTCCTTATGGCATGAATTATATTAGCAGTGATATTTTAAGGATATCTTCTGATCTTAGGAAAATTGCCCTGATTGTCATTTTGCTTAGGGCAGGATTAGGAATAAAAAGAGAAACCCTAAACAAAATTGGTATACCAGCTCTAAAAATGAGTTGCATACCAGGGTTATTTGAAGGACTCACCATTATGTTTGTGGCCAGTGCTTTTTTAGGAATATCAAAAATCGAAGCAGGAATGCTGGGTTTTATCATTGCGGCAGTTTCACCGGCAGTTATTGTTCCTCAGATGCTTGATTTAATTCATCGAAAAGTAGGTCAGCGAAAGGGTATTCCTACGTTAATTTTGGCAGGAGCTTCCATTGATGATGTATTTGCCATTACACTGTTTTCAACATTTTTAGGATTATATGGAGGGGAAAATCTGAATCTGGCGGTGAAAATTTTTGAAATTCCCGTATCTATTTTATTAGGAATCCTATTGGGAAGCATTCTTGGCGTCATGATGGTCATGCTATTTAAAAAATTTCATATACGGGATACCAAAAAAGCACTGATTTTGATTGGGACAGCTATCATTCTTACAACTTTGGAGGATGCGGCAAAAGATATTGTACCTTTCGCCAGTTTGTTGGGTGTAATGACGGTCGGGTTTGTGCTTCTTGAAAAATACCCCAATGTTGCCAACAGACTATCTGAAAAATTCAACAAAATCTGGGTATTTGCCGAGCTGTTACTGTTTGTATTGGTGGGGGCCCAGGTAAACGTCCATGTTGCTTTACAGTCAGGACTGATGGGTTTGTTAATTATTTTGATCGGGTTAGTTGGAAGAAGCCTCGGGGTCTTCGTTTCTGTTGGGAGAACAAATTTAACATGGAAAGAAAAATTATTTTGTGTGATTGCCTACGTGCCAAAAGCGACGGTTCAGGCGGCGATTGGCGCCGTTCCTTTAGCAGCCGGTGTAAAATCAGGGGAAATGATATTGGCAATCGCCGTGCTGTCCATCATCGTTACAGCGCCTTTGGGTGCCATAGGAGTAAAAATAGCGGGAGAAAAATGGCTTAGCACTGATTGAAAACAAATGGAAATGCAAAAACAAAAAAATAGATGCCTTACCATGGCTCCGCTGAATGCATCATATGAACAAGCGGCAAGAACATTGTCAAGAATAGAAACGCATAAAAACAAAATACAAAGAATGATTATTCATGAAACTCCTTTTGAATCATTGATTTTTTTAAGAAAAAATGTTAATATCATAAATAAGTATGTTATTCTTTCAAGAATATAAGAAAAAGTGTTAGGAGTATTGCAAATGACAAAAGGGCAAATTGAAGCCAAAATCAGCGAAGCTGTAAGTAAATTTGAAATAGAATTTATGGGTAGAGGGCCAAAGCAGATCAAAACTTTTATTATACAGGATCTCATCATTATAAGGCTAAAGGGATTTCTTAGCCAGTCGGAACAAAAACTTGCTATCAATAGGGAGGGTGTAGAATTACTGAAAAAAGTAAGGACTATGTTATTTGAAAATGCAAGGGAATATTTTGAAAAAATAATCCAGGAAGTGGTAGATGTAAGCATTATCAGCATCCATTCCGATGTGAGCACCCGAACAGGGGAAAAGGTAATCATAGTAACTGTTGCGGAGAATTTGGAAGAAAAATTGAATAGATAATTTTGGAAGATTGAGCGAAGGGTTGACAAAAACCAGTCGCAAGATAAGCCAATATTCTTTACTTGATAGTTTAAGAATATTGGCTTTTTTGATTGGATGAATAAATTTTCAAAAACTGCAAATAAGAATTAGGATGAATAAGAAAATAAGAAAAAAAGCTGCAAGGTTCAAAAAGATGATGTAATGATTGTAGTGAGGGAGGTAGAATATGAGAGAATCCAAAATTTTTGGGATGCCGCCAGAAAAGGGAAGATGGCTGTTCATTCCCTTAGGAATTATTATTTTTATTTGTTTGGGAACTGTATATTCGTGGAGTGTTTTCAGGACACCATTGGAAAGGTTATTTCATATAGGAGCAACCCAAAGCGGACTGCCCTACATGGTGTTTTTAGCATCCTACGCAACTTTGATGCCAATTGCGGGAGGATTTATAGAAAAGTATGGGCCTAGGATGATGATCATTGCAGGAGGTTTGGCCGTTAGTATCGGATGGATCCTGTCAGGATATGCCTGGAATATTTATATCATGACAATTACCTATGGTGTCATTGCCGGGGGCGGTGTGGGCATTGCCTATGGCGTCCCCATTGCAGTAATTTCGAAATGGTTTCCTGATAGAAAGGGACTGGCGGTGGGCCTCATTTTACTGGGTTTTGGCATGTCTCCTTTTGTAACGGCGCCACTGGCCAAGTCGTTGATCGACAGTCACGGGTTGCTGCAAACCTTTCAAATTTTAGGGATAGCATTTTTGATGATTATTTTCTTGCTGGCATTGCCTTTTCGATTTCCTACGGAAGCGTTGGGGATTGCAGATAGGAATCAAAGCAAAAACCGTATATCTTCGTTGGATTTGAATACAAAAAACATGCTCAAAACTTCAAATTTCTATGGCCTGTGGGCCTGCTATACCATAGGTACATTCATTGGGCTGATGGTTGTAGGAATCACGGGTGCTGTGGGAACGGAAATTATAAAATTGGATGGGAAAACTACAGCCTTGATGGTATCCGTATTTGCTGTATTCAATGGATTGGGACGGCCCTTGTTCGGTTGGATTACTGATAGGTTCTATCCCTTGAAAGCTGCTGTGATATCCTATACCATTATTATTTTTGCATCAGGTTTCATGCTGTGGGCAAGGGAAGGAACATTCCTGCTGTATGCAGTTTCTTTTTCTTTGCTTTGGCTAACCCTAGGGGGGTGGCTGGCTATCGCACCTACTGCCACTGCCATATTTTTTGGTTCCAAATACTACAGCAAAAATTATGGTTTTGTCTTTACTGCCTATGGGGCGGGAGCAATATTGGGGGTTTTGACCTCGGGAATATTGCGGGATCTGCTGGGGAGCTATATTTTTGTATTTTACCTCATGATTTTTCTTGCCCTATTGGGAATAACTACCGCAATGATTATGTTAAGAACCTATGGGAACGCATAAAGAAATGTATTGGATTTTCCTTTGCCGCTGGATATGGTTCATGGCATCCCCGTAGAAAATATTTTTTAAACAACATATTTCAAAGACATGGGTATTATAGTATAATACTTATATAGCCAAGAACTTTTCAAGTAAGATTGCTTTCAAAAGCAAAGATTTTGTTAGGTGAGGCTCCTGCAAAGATATATGCTGCTGCCCAGAAAAATCGAGAGATTCCAATGGGTCAACAGGAATAATCGCGAAGGTTATTTCTAATGTAGCTGACCAAAGGTCAAAGCTTTGCAGTGCTAAAGCTCAACAAGGAAGAAATATTATTTTCTCTACTGTTGAGTAGAGATTTTTTATTCTTATTCTTTATGGGAAAGGTGGTGGTGATGATGGATTCGAGTCCTTTACCGGATAGTAGAAGCAAATATGGTAAACAATATTGCAAGAGCCATACTCACCACTGGAAGTACTGGCTCTTCTGAAGAGGAGGGGTCAAAATGAAAGAAAGAATCATTGCATTTATGAATGAAAAAAGATTTAAAGAAGTAAGAAGTGAAATACTACAATTAAATTCGGTCAATGTAGCAGATATTCTGGAAGAATTGGATACCAATGAAGCTGTGATTTTATTCAGAATGCTGCCGAAAGATATGGCTGTGGAAGTATTTTCTTATTTATCCAATGAGCAGCAAAGAAATATTATTGATTCTATTACGGATAAAGAAATTAAACACATCATGGATGAATTGTTCTTTGACGATATGATTGACTTCATCGAAGAAATGCCTGCCAATATCGTAAAGAAAATTCTCAAAAATACAAAGGAAGAAGAGAGGGTCTTGATCAACCAGTTTTTAAACTATCCGGAGAATTCCGCCGGAAGTCTCATGACCATTGAGTATGTGGATTTACGGAAGGATATGACCGTAAGGCAAGCCATCGATCATATCAAAGAAACGGGCATTGAAAAGGAAACCATTTATACCTGTTATGTGACCGATGCCAACAGGAAACTGGAAGGAATTGTATCTCTACGTAAGCTGGTCATAACCCCTGATGAAAAGAATATTGAGGAAATTATGAATAAGAACGTGGTCTATGTCCATACCCATGATGACCAGGAAGTGGTTGCCCATCTATTTAAAAAATATGACCTTATTGCCATACCTGTATTAGATAAAGAAGAAAGACTTACAGGGATCATTACCATTGATGATATTGTGGATGTCATTGAACAAGAAAATACAGAAGACTTTCAAAAAATGGCCGGGATGGAACCTTCCGAGATTGAATATCTGGATGCCAATTTTCTTACCCTAGCAAAAAATAGGATTACCTGGCTGCTGATTCTAATGATTTCAGCCACTTTTACAGGAAGAATCATACAAAAATTCGAAGATGTTCTGCAATCGGTAGTGGTTTTGGCGGCTTTTATACCCATGCTGATGGATACCGGCGGAAATGCCGGCGCCCAGTCCTCTACTTTGATCATCAGAGGTTTGGCCTTGGGAGAAATCAAAACGAAAGATTTTTTTAGGGTAATAGTAAAAGAATTGATAGTGAGTACTGTGGTAGGCATTGCTTTGGCAGGCATTAATTTTGTCAGAATCTATTATATAGAGAAAATCGATTTGAAAATATCTATTACTGTAACAGGAACACTGTTCCTGACGGTTGTGCTGGCAAAGGTAGTGGGGGGAGTTCTGCCCATCGTTGCAAGAAAATGCAAACTAGACCCTGCCATTATGGCAAGTCCTTTGATTACGACCATTGTGGATGCAGTGGCTCTTGTTGTCTATTTTTCATTTGCTTCTTGGATTTTAGGAATATAGACTTTCTGCTGTCTTGGAGTCCTTATGCTTGAGTAAAAGGAAAAGAAGACTCCTGTCTGCTTTCATGGAAACAGACAGGAGTTTTTTCATGACTTACTTCAATGCTTTGATATATGCACCGGCAAAGGCGCCGTCAAGCAATTCCAGATCCGTAGGGCTGCAAATATCCTCCAAGCTTCGATTTTTTTGCCTTGCAATATCTTCTATGACCTTTGTTGTATAAACATGGACCGGTTCGATGGTAATATTTTTAAATCCAACTTTCTGTAAAATATTTCGATAAGTTTCAACTTCTAAGGTGCCGGCAATACAACCAACCCACAATTCTGCGTTCTTCCTGATTTCAGCAGGAACTTCTTTGAGGGTTACAATATCTGCTATGGCGAGCCTGCCTCCCGCCTTTAAAACTCTGTAGGCTTCCGATAAGGCCTTTTCCTTGTTTTCGGACAAGTTAATCACACAATTTGACAAGATGACGTCTAAACTGCCATCAGCTAAGGGAATGTCTTCGATATAACCTTTGATGAATTCCACATTGGTGACACCCATCTGTTCTTTATTCTTATTTGCTAGTTCCAGCATTTCATCGGTCATATCCAGGCCATACACTTTCCCTGTGGGGCCTACATATTTGGAAGCTACGAGGACATCAATGCCGCCACCGCTTCCAAGATCTAAAACAATCTCACCCTCTTTCAAATCAGCAAATAAAACAGGATCGGCACAGCCTAGGGATGCGGCTATGGCTTCTTTGGGCAAATCTTTTAGGTTTTTTGCATCATAAATGGAGAGAGTGCTGATTTCATCACCACAACAGGAGGAACTGCAGCAGCAAGAACCTTTCTCTTCTTCTTTTACCTGTTTGGCAATGGTCCCATAGTAACTTCTTACTTTTTCCTTAACATCTGATGACATAAAAAATCTCCTTTCTTTTAACAACATTTATTTTTTTTGATGGCATCAATCAGCAATCGAAGGCTTTCCATGACCTGATCTCTTTTGCTTTCATCTATGGCTTGAAGAACCCCATGAAAATATGCCTCCATGCTTTCTTCAATGGTCTGAAAAATTTTTTTCCCCTCTTCCGTCAGTTGAATCTGAATATACCGACGATCAGATTCATCCATCTTTCGTTCCAACAGGTTTGCATTGACAAGGTTGTTGACAGTTCTGCTCATGGTACTGCTGTCCAAATTCAATAATTCTGCCAGCTCATTCAAGGATATGGTTTTTGCTTTTCCTACCTCCACTAGGGCGTGACATTGCCCTAGGGTTATACCACAGCAGGAGGCTTCATCCTTTTCCAGAATGCCAAGACTCCTTATCAATACTTTTACAAGCTCTCTCAGTTGCTGTGCATGATTGTTATAATTCATGACTGATCACCTCAATATAATTGTAACATGAATTAGTTGTATATTGCAATCATCTTTAAATTGTATATCAACAAGGACACACGATTTCTTTTGACGAATAGGAAGAATGGATTTATAATAAAAATGACAAAAAAAGTACAATGGGAACAGGATGGAAGGGCAAAAAAACATAAGATCAAGAGATTTGGGGATAATGAATAGCGTAAGAATGTAAAGGATGGGAGATGGTTACAATCGACGGAAAATTAAATCCGGCACAGATATTGGTTCTGGGTTTTGCAGCGGTCATTTTGATAGGGGCGATGTTGCTGACCTTGCCGATTGCTTCAAAAAGCGGAGAAAGCATAGGGTTTATCGATGCCCTTTTTACAGCCACTTCTGCCGTGTGTGTAACAGGTTTGGTTGTCGTTGATACGGGTACCTATTGGAGTGGTTTCGGACAGGTTGTGATTACGCTGCTGATTCAGATCGGGGGTCTGGGGTTCATGACCATGGCCACCCTTGTTGCCTTAATTTTTGGGAAGAAAATTACCTTGAGAGAAAGACTGGTGATGCAGGAAGCGCTGAACCAATTTAATATACAGGGCATTGTCAGACTAACCCAGTACATATTGATTACAACCTTCATCATAGAGGGAATCGGTGCAATCCTTCTATCAATCAAATTTATCCCCATATATGGTTTATGGAAAGGGATTGCCTACAGTATCTTCCATTCTATTTCTGCTTTTTGTAATGCGGGTTTTGATTTAATCGGTGATTTTAAAAGCTTAACTCCTTTTGTAAAGGACCCGCTGGTGAATATTGTAGTTTGTGTTTTAATTGTATCGGGAGGACTGGGATACTCGGTAGTGTTAGAGATTCTTCAGAAAAGGAGCTTCAGGCGGTTTTCGCTCCATACCAAATTGGTATTGCTCATTACAGGTATCCTAGCGGTTATGGGATTTATCGTAATTTTAGCCCTGGAATACAATAATGCTGACACAATGGGCGGTCTTCCTTTCAAAGGAAAACTGCTGTCTGCCATGTTTCATTCCATTACACCCAGAACAGCAGGCTTCAATACCCTGCCTACGGATAAGCTGACCATGGCATCCATATTCTTTACGATTGTATTGATGTTTATCGGGGGTTCACCAGCGGGAACAGCCGGCGGCGTAAAAACCACGACGGCCGGGGTGTTGCTGTGGACGATTATTTCTGAGATCAGAGGAAAAACGGATACAGAAATTTTTCATAGAAGAATTCCAAGGGAAATCGTCAGCCGGTGTTTGGCCATTGTAGGCATCGCAGGAGCTTTGGTGGTGATGGTTACCATGCTCTTGACGATTACGGAAAAGGGCCATAGCTTTTTAGAAATATTTTTCGAAACTACTTCCGCCTTTGGAACCGTAGGTCTGTCCCTGGGGATAACGCCAAAGTTGACACCCATAGGCAGAATCATTCTATCGTTAACGATGTTTGCGGGGAGAGTAGGACCTCTGACAGTGGCACTGGCATTGGCAAGTCAACAGCAGAAAAACAAAGGCGCCTATAAATATCCGGAAGAAAAAGTAATTGTAGGCTAGAAAGGGGAAAGAAGGATGAAACAATTTGCAGTGATAGGGTGTGGAAGATTCGGGTCCAGCGTGGCCAAAACCCTATATAGCTTAGGTTATGACGTATTGGCTATTGATGAAAATGAAGACGTGATCCAGGCCATTGCCGATTCCGTTACCCATGCGGTGCAAGTAGATGCTACCGACGAGGCCTCTCTCAAATCTTTGGGTATTCGGAATTTTGATGTGGTGGTGGTGACCATCGGATCGGATATACAGTCATCCATATTGATTACCCTGATAGCAAAAGAATTGGGTGTTAAGTATGTGGTGGCAAAAGCTCAAAATGAACTGCATGCCAAGGTGCTTTACAAGATCGGTGCCGATAGGGTGGTATTTCCCGAGAGGGATATGGGGGTACGGGTGGCCCACAATCTTGTGTCCTCCAACATTTTAGATTATATTGAACTGGCACCGGATTACAGCATTGTGGAAGTTACCAGCCTTAAGGAATGGGAAGGAAAGAGTTTGAAGGATTTGAACATACGGGGAAAATACGGCATCAATGTAATGGCCATCAAACACGGAGGGGAAATCAATATCTCCCCCACTGCTGCCGATGTAATCAAAAGGGGAGATGTGCTTGTAGTAGTAGGCCATAATGATGATTTGCAAAAAATAGAGCAGAGAGGATAAAAATACGCCATTGACAAAATTGGACATTTTACAAACGTTGTTAGAACAGATAAAATGCAAAAGCCCTCTAATGATGATCATTAGAGGGCTTTATCCATGCCAGTTTATTAACCTACTTTCTTTCCGCTTTTGGCAGCTGCCAGTATTTTTTCCCAAACTTCCGCACCTTTTATTCCATATTTCTTAGGATCATAGATAGGATCTAAACCTTGAGCCTGTTGCTCTTCATAATCCTTGAGGGCTTGCAGTGCAGGTTTTTGCAGCAGAACGATAGCGATAATATTTAACCATGCCATGACACCAACACCGATATCGCCTAAGCCCCAAGCCAAGGAAGCTGTTTTTACGGAACCATAGTAGATGGAAGCAAGCAATACAACTCTTAAGATATTGATGATAAGATGTCTGTTTGCACCTTTCTTGAACAGATAGGCGATATTGGACTCAGCATAGTAGTAGTAAGCCATCAGTGTGGTGAATGCGAAGAAGAACAATGCGATGGCGACAAATTTGCTGCCTAAGCCCGGAATCAATGTGTCCACAGCCATCTGAGTATATGCCGGACCTACTTCAACACCGGGAATATTTTCTACCAAGAAACCGCCGGCAGGATTATTGATATTGTACATGCCGGTAATTAAGATCATGAATGCTGTTGCGGAGCATACAAATAATGTATCTACATATACGGAGAATGCTTGCACCAGACCTTGTTTTGTCGGGTGAGAAACTTCAGCAGCGGCAGCAGCGATAGGACCAGTACCTTGACCTGCTTCGTTGGAGTAGATACCACGCTTTACACCCCAAGAGATTGCAGAGCCGAGGATACCAGCAAAGGCCGGTTCGATGGCAAAGGCACTCTTGAAGATTAATGCAATGACAGCCGGTAATTTTGAAATATTTAAAGCAATGATAGTTAATGATACAAGGATATACCCGATGGCCATGAAAGGTACGATTAATTCTGCTGCTTTACCGATACGCTTTACACCGCCAAAGATGATCAGACCCAATAAACCAACGATGAATCCACCAGTAATATATGGGCTAATGCCGAATGCATTTCGAATACCGGCAGCAATACTGTTGGATTGAACCCCCGGCAAGAAGAAGCCCATGGCGATTACAGTTGCTACTGCGAATGTAAGGGCGTACCATCTCATGCCCAGACCTTTTTCAATATAGAAGGAAGGACCTCCGCGGTATTCGCCGTCTTGCTCTTCTTTGTAAATTTGCGCCAGAACAGATTCTACGAAAGCTGAACCTGCACCCAGGAAAGCGATTGCCCACATCCAAAATACAGCTCCGGGACCGCCCATTGCGATGGCAGTAGCAACACCGGCAATGTTACCTGTACCAACACGACCTGAAACGGCAAGGGCAAAAGCCTGGAAGGATGATACTCCCGTATCGGATGCCTGGCTGCCAAACAGCAACTTCCACATGTCTTTTACGTGTCGCACTTGCAGGAACCGGGTTACAAGGGAGAAATACAAACCTACCCCTAAACATAAATAAATAAGTGCTTTACTCCACAGTATCCCGTTCACTGCATCAACAAACTGTGCCATAAAAAATCCACCTCCATAAATGTGTTAAAATGATTTTAAAAACATATTAAAAAAAAGTAATAAAACGTAATAAAATCATACTATATTTTTTGAAAAAATACAATAATATTTTCATATTTTTTCAAATGTAATTTTTTACAAAATATTAAAGCTATGAACAACGGTTGCAGTTGCTGGAATTAGAGCAGCATCTACGGCTGCAGGAGAGCCATGAAAGAATTATATAGAAATAGTTTCTGCATTATCCACAATATTTCAACGATTTTTACAGGGATATATTTGCTGTAAGATAGGCCGAATGGAATGAGCGGAGTCACCAAGCAAACAAGAAGATGGAAAAAACAGAAAGGAAAATATTGAATAATTTGTATATAATGGAGCATAACTTTTTTCGATCCAAAAACCTCTGAAAGAAAAAAAGGGTCTTATGTTGGTGGGATGTGCCCAGATAATTTCAGATTTGGGGAACTGGTTTTATACAATGGCCATGAGTGCAACCATATTCCAGACTTAGAATTCTATATGAATTAACGGTTATTTTCAGTTCTGCAACAGGCGGTAGGATCTTTGCTTTTTATTTCTTATGAGGAAGTGGAAAAGAGCAAGAGAACAACCAGTCATTTTTTCACCATGCCAAAAGAAGGTTTTCAATATATACTGCAAAGCAAAAAATTGAAAACCCTATCTTTGTATAAATTGCTTTGATGTTCATTCCCAATATCGCAACCTACGCCATGGGCATCATCAAAAGGAGCAGCACCAGTATGGTGGATAATCAATAGGTGATTGCCTTTAGTACTGAAGATAAATCAATATAATGATCCAGTCCCCTTATGATTTAGGCTTCGTGGTGAATCATAAAATCTTTTTTCCTTATTTTTTTTTGTTTACCAAAGGAGTACAGACCGGATCAGGAAGGAAACTGAACATCAAGGGTTTTGCTATAAAAAATTTAGGGCAGTTATGGTGACTGTCCTAAAAATATGACTAACCGGCTCTTTTATCTGATTTTTTGATGATTCTCCCCTTGCCATAAGGAATGCACATGGGTGTTCCAAATAAAGGATCCCTAGCTATTTGGCATTCCATGTTAAAAACAGTACGAACCATTTCTTCGGTAACAATATCCTCCGGGGCTCCTTGCGCATAAATCGATTGATTGTGTACAGCGATGATGTGGTCTGCGTATCTACAGGCCAAATTAAGGTCGTGTAAAACCATGATAATGGTCCGCTTCTCGTTGCGATTCAGGTCAAACAATAAATCCAATATATCGATTTGATAGGTCATATCTAGATAAGTAGTAGGTTCATCCAGAATAATGGTGTCTGTTTCCTGGGCTAATACCATTGCAATCCATGCCCTTTGGCGCTGTCCACCGGATAAAGCGTCTAAAGGCCGATCCGCAAAGGGTTTCATTTGCGTAACTTCTAATGCTTTATGAACGATTGCTTCATCTCTTTTTGACCACTGTTGCAGCCAATTTTGATGAGGATATCTTCCCTGTTTTACCAATTGCAATACGGTTAATCCCTCAGGGGCAATAGGCCCTTGGGGTAAGATAGCAAGGTTTTTGGCAATTTCCTTTGTGGGCCATTTTGTAAGCTCCTTACCGTTGAGAATGACAGCACCCTCTTTGGGTTTTAAAAGCCTGGCTAAGGAGCGAAGCAAAGTGGATTTTCCACACCCGTTGCTACCAATGAGAACAGTAATCTTTTCCTTTGGTATGGTTAGATGAAGATCTTTGATAATGATTGTATCGCCGTAAGTCAATGTCAAATTCTTTGTTTGCAGTATACTCATTTTTTTTCTCTCCTTATTCCAAGTGGTAGAATAAAATCTGTTTTTACGAAAATTAACAATTTCTATTTTTGTAAAGCAGATAAATAAAAAAAGGTGCTCCAATGGCGGAAGTAAAAACTCCGGCAGGGATATCTAGGGGGGAAAAGGCTGTTCTTCCTACTATATCCGCCAAAATCATCAAAAGGCTTCCAATGAGTGCCGATACAGGCAGCAGCCCCCCAAAGGAAGGTCCTGCAAATTTTCTGCCGATATGGGGAGCGATCAAGCCGATGAAACCAACTGCACCTGCAATGGAAACGGCTGATCCTGCGAGGACTACACTGATGCAAATAAGTACAAATCTTTGATATTGCACGTTGCTTCCCACACCCGTTGCAATCTCATCCCCCAATTCTTGTATATTGATATTGCGTGCATAAATAAAGGACGTAGGAATAAAAATCAGTGACCAAGGAAGCAAGGTAAACACATTTTTCCAAGTGGCCCCATAAACACTGCCCGTTAGCCAAATGTATGCTTGATGTGCCGTGTGGCTTGGACTCAGAATAATCATCAAACTGGTCAAGGCTTTCATCATTGCAGCCATGCCAATCCCGATCAGTACCAAGCGAATAGGTGTAACACCTTTGTTCCAAGATAAAAAGTATATGATCAAGGTAACCAATCCTCCTCCTAGCATAGCTGCAAGGGGTAGGTATTGTATGCTTACTTTTCCTCCTAGAAAAACGATGAATCCAACAGCCGCTATGGAAGCTCCCCCGGTGATGCCGATAACGTCGGGAGAAGCCAAGGGGTTGCGGATGATACCTTGCAAGATTGCCCCTGCCACTGCTAGAGAAGCACCGATGAGCGTGGAAATAATAAGCCTTGGCAAGCGGATAGACTGTATAACAAGGCGGTTCATCTGTTCGCCTTTTCCTAAAAAGGCTTTCATTACCTCTATCGGGCTGATCTTGAAATCTCCCATTCCTATTCCCCCGATAAAAACGATCCCGGTAAGAACCATGAGTATTCCAATGGTGAATGCAATTTTCTTATTGATCAGAAAAGAAACCCTCCATCTCTCATTTCGAAAGACTATATATTGATTCATGCCCTTGAAAACCTCCTTCGTGCAATATATACAAAGAATGGTGTGCCAATCATGGCTGTCATGATGCCCACGGGAACTTCCTTGGGGATAAGAACAAACCGTGCACCGATATCGGCAAGGAGCAACAAAATAGCTCCCAATAAACCGCTGTAAGGGATCCGCCAGCGGTGATCCATACCTGCAAAAAAACGGGAAATATGGGGAATAATAATGCCTACAAAGCTGATAGGACCAGCTACTGCCACAGAACTTCCCGCTAACAAAATCACTACAATGCCGGTTAGAAGTTTAACCAATGTAGTTTTCTGTCCCAATCCCTTTGCCACATCCTCACCCATGACGAGCAAATTTAAAGATTTTCCAAGGAGAAAAGCTGTTATCCATCCAATAGCCATATATGGGAGTACGGCCATGAGCATATCTAAACCTCTTCCTTCTACAGAACCGGTTAACCAAAATAATATTTCATCCAATTCTTTTTCACTTAGCACTAATATTGCCTGGGTAAAAGATGAAAACAAAGCCGTTATTGCAGCACCGGCCAATACAATCTTCGCAGGTGTCAGTCCATCTCTTCCAATACTGCCTACAAAATATACAGCAACAGCAGCAACGGTTCCACCGAAAAAGGCAATCCATGTATATTCACTTAAAGCAGAAATAGAGAAAAACGAAGCAGAAAAGACAACAAAGAAGCAGGCACCGGCATTGATACCTAGTATATCTGGAGCAGCCAATGGATTTTTCGTTAAGGACTGCATCAATACACCGGCAATGGCAAGGCTTGCCCCAACTGCAGCAGCAATGAGTGCTCGAGGAACACGCAAATTTCGGATAATGATATGTTCATTGGAACCATTAAAATTTGAATAGGATTCCATGATCATTTTCCAATCGGTTTTGGTAATGCCGAACCGAATACTGGCTGAGATGCAAAGCAGGAGAAACATAACACCTGCGATTAGTCCAATTATTTTTGCAGACCTATTTGACAAAATGAAAACCATCACGATCTTCCTTTCAATAAAATTTACATCATTTCAAACTAGGAATCCTTTAATGCCCATTATATAATAATTTGCCAATCAGGTCAATGATTTTGAAAATCATTATCAAAAACTATTGACAATCAATTTCTTCGGATTATATAATAGATTTTGTAACAGGGTTTGAATTGATAATAATAATCATTACAAAACAGGAGGTAAAAAAATACTTTTTACAACATATCAAAAGAAAAAGCCCGTTCTTACTTTTGTTGCTCTTTTGCTTAGTCTCATATTCGTTGTAGCGGGGTGCAGCGGCCCACAGGAAAATAAGGCTGCATCATCGAAAAAGACGAATGAAGAGGGTAGAACAATTACCCATGCTATGGGGACTACGGAAGTGAAAGGAACACCTCAAAAAGTTGTAGTATTGGTAAACGGCATGGTTGATATTTCCCTGGCACTGGGAGCAAAGCCTGTGGGTGCAGTAAAGTCCTGGATAGGGGATCCTTGGTATGACTATATCAAAGACCAAATGGAAGGCGTTGTCGTATTGGGAGATGAGACACAACCCAATTTGGAACTAATTGCATCACTGAAGCCGGATCTTATTTTGGGAAGCAAAATGCGTCATGAAGAAATATATGAACAGTTGAATGCTATTGCTCCTACCGTTATGTCTGAGGATGTATTCAATTGGAAAGCCAATCTAGCCCTTGTGGCAGAAGCTCTAAACAAAAAGGCAGAGGGCGATAAGATTATGGAAGATTGGAACAAGCGTGTGGAGGACTTTAAAAGCAAGTTAGGCGATAAGGCATCTATGGAGGTTTCGCTGATACGCTTCAATCCTGATCATGCAAGAATCTATTATACAGGTTTTCCGGGATTAATAATTGAAGAAGTAGGTTTATCCAGACCGGAAGCCCAAAGAGTAAAAGATCAAAAAATCGCCCAATTGACAAAGGAAAGAATTCCTGAAATGGATGGAGATATCATATTTGATTTTACGGCAGATTGGAAAGGTGATGGAGAGGTATTTAAATTGCAAAAAGAATGGATGAATGATCCATTATGGAAAAACTTGAATGCCGTAAAGAATGATAAGGTTATTCGTGTAAATGAGGTTTATTGGAACATGTCCGGTGGGGTCATGGCAGCCAATAAGATGTTAGATGATTTGTATAAATATATTTTGAATGAAGAGAAATAATAAAAACTATAAATAATATATTTTTTTCAAAGCATTCCGGGTAAATATTAAAACTCTGGGATGCTTTTATTGATTTGACAATCCAATAATACAAAAGAAAAGGCTGCAACTATTTTGTCCAATATAGCTGAGGAAACGGTAAAATTATTAAGTATGGAATAAAGCCTACGGGGATGATCCTTATGGATGAAGGGAGTGGACAATGGGAATGCTTAAAATCCAGGAACCAATCCATTTATGCTGCCATATAGTGGATATTAAGGAGGCGAGACATAAATGGAATACGCAGTCATCATGTCCGGCGGAGTAGGATCCAGATTTTGGCCGAAAAGTCGAAAAAACAGACCCAAGCAGTTCTTAAGGACCGTAGGTGCCAAGACGATGATACAAACTACTGTAGACCGTATCAGCAAGATAGTACCTATGGATCGAATATATATCGTAACCAGCGGGCAGTATATTGATACCCTAGAGACACAGATTCCCGAGATACTTCCAGAAAATATCCTGATTGAGCCTATGAACAGGGATACTGCCACATGCATAGGTTTGGCGGCAGTACACCTTCTAAAAAAAGATCCAGACGCAACAATGATTGTCCTTCCTTCTGATCACTTGATATTCGACCAAGATAAATTTGAAGAAGTGATCAATGATGCTGTGGTGGTTGCCAGGGAGACCGGTTGTCTCATGACCATGGGCATTAAGCCCACCAGGCCTGAAACCGCCTATGGCTATATTGAGGCGGGAAAGTCCATAGATACTTATGATTGTCCGGTGTATGTGGCGAAAAGATTTATTGAAAAACCTAATAAAGTAAAGGCTATAGAATTTTTAAATAAAGGAACGTATCTATGGAACAGCGGTATGTTCGTATGGCAGGCATCCGTATTGATGGATGAGATAAAGCGATTTCTTCCCGATTTATATAGCAGTTTGATGAAAATCAGCGATGCCATCGGCACGAAAAGAGAGGCAAAGGTACTGGAAGAAGTATATCAGGAAATAGACGGAATCTCCATCGACTACGGGATTATGGAAAGAAGTACCCGGGTCTATGTGATTGAGGCGGATTTCAAGTGGGATGATATCGGGAGCTGGACTGCCTTGGAAAGATTTTTTGAGAAGGATGCAAATGGAAATATTGTGAAGGCCTTAAATTCCAAAATTGATACCAGGGAATGCATTATCTTTGGAGAAGACCGCTTAATTGCTACCATCGGGGTAAGCAATCTCATCATTGTGGATACGGGGGATGTGGTATTGGTATGTGACAAATCACGGGATCAGGATATTAAGGAGTTATTAAAGATTATTGTGGAGCAGCAGGAGCTGACAAAATTTATATAAATTATATGTATTATATGTAAAAATGAAAGGATATACGACAACAAAATCAGCAGCGGCAGGTTTCCGCTGCTGATTTTGTTGTCGTGAGGTGGAGGAGGTTCGTTCATTGCTGAGCTTCTATATAATTGGAGGCAGGTTCTTGATCCAAATCTTCTTTTGTATCGATAGAAAAATATATGAGAACACATAAGAGAATAAGCAACATTTCCATATCCATCACCACCATAGATATTGTAAATCTATTATAGCATGAAAATATTCTAAAAAATGGAATGTAATGATATTGTAAAATAAATGTAATTTCTGTAATAGGCGGAAATTTTTTAAGGTAGTCCTACAGTCTTTTTATACTTTTAATAATGCTTCATAGACTTTTAATGTATTTTTTGCTGTGTTCTCCCAGGAAAATTGTGAGGCTCTTTTGAGTCCCTTGACAATGAGTTCCATAGAAAGCTTTTTGTCCTCCAACACTTGGACTATGGCTTCTGTCAATGCATCTATATCATAGGGATTGATCAAAAGTGCTGCATCATCCACCACTTCAGGGATAGAAGTCAAATTAGAAGTGATGGTAGGACATCCGCAGGACATGGCCTCTAAAGGAGGCAAGCCAAATCCCTCATAGATGGAAGGATAAACAAACAAAGAGGCGGCATTGTAAAAATAGGGCAAATGACTATAAGGGGCAAAACCGGTAAAGATCACCCGGTTCTTTATGCCAAGCTGTTCGATGGTGGAGACGATTTGGCCATGGGAATCCTTGGGGGCACCTACAATCACCAGGTCATAAATGCCCTTCAGTCTTTTCAGACTTTGATGATAGGCGCGGATGAGTCCCAGGATATTTTTTCTGGGGCTAAACCCTCCTAGATACAGTATAAATTCCCGGTCAACACCGTAGATATTTTTTATGAAATTTTTTGCTTCCATATGGTTGATAGGACGATAAATGTCATCGGCTGCTAGGGGAGTGACTACAATCTTCTTGTCAGGCACGCCAAAATAGCTGATAATATCTTGTTTGGAGTATTCTGATACGGTAATGATAATATCGGCGTTTTCAATAATAGAAGGCATCTCTTGTATGAATCTTTCTCGGTAGCTGTAACCTACGGTTTCGGGCAGTATATAGGGGATGAGATCGTGGACGGTGACAACATACTTGCAGAATTTTTCCTTTGGCAAGCCGATACCGTTTTGAGGAATATGAAAAAGCTGAGCTTTGCTTTTTTTGACATGATGGGGGATATAGTCATAGGTCCAAAAGGTCTTATTTTTTGTTCCCACCAAATGGACATGAATGTTGTGAAAGCCGTTGAACCGGTCATAGCCTTCCCCAGGCCAAAAGAATAAATATTGATTTTTTCGATCCAGGTTCATGATATTTTTCATCAGCTGGTGGGTATAGGTACCGATCCCTGTACCTGCATAGAGTTTTGCCCCTCGGGTATCTATACTGATCAACATAACTATCTCTCCTCCCTATGTAAACAGATAAGGAATTTGAAAATTTCGGATTTTAGAAACTATCACATATTACCGATCACCTGACTGCCAGTAGTTACCAGATACCAGTTTCCAGTCATGAGTTGGAAGTTGTAAGTTGTAAGCTACTGTCAAGGATGAACCCCCATGGGCTAACTGGTAACGGCTATCAGCCAGCGGCCAGCAGTTAGCCGCCACAACCTTGTCAAAAACAGAACCATTCGGTTTAGCAGTTGGTTTTCGATATACAAATGAAATTCCAAAGTTTGATATATATCATCATATTCACCCATCCGTCCGATGGTTACTTCCTCCGGTAACACTTTCCTACTCCTGTCATATAATACAATAGGACTTTGATATCGGAGTGTGTTGCGGATGGGAGAGGCTTGGATTTCATACTGCGATTTGAAGGAACTCATCGCCCAAAACTACCACATAAAGGTATATGATTGGGAGGAAAACAAAAGAGTACTCAAATTGCTTACCGATGACGGCGTAAAACTGCTGAAAAAGGTAAATGCTTCCTATGATCGATATTTGTTTATGGTAGAAGCCATGGCCCATGGGCGTAATCATGGATTTCATTATATTCCCCAGATTATGGAGACAAAGGATGGGAAAATGGGCATTGTGCAAGATAAAGGCGTTCTGATGGTGGGACAGTGGATTCATGGCAGGGAAGCCAATTATGACGATTTTTTTGATCTGGAGTTGACTGTTACAGCTTTGGCGCGATTTCATCAAGCAGCCAAAGGATTTGAACCCAGCGAAAAGGCAACCCCAAGAATATTATGGGGAAAATGGATAGAAAATTTCCAAAGGCGATGTGGGGAAATGTTGATGTTTAAGGAGATAGCCTTGGGCAAGGAAGTCAAGAACGATTTCGATGAAAAAATTATCCGTTACACGGATTATTTCTATGACTGGGGGACAAAGGCCATTCGCCACTTGACAAAGACAGAATATTTTCGGTTGGCGGAGGAGAGTCGGCGGCAGAAAACCTTTTGTCACCATGACATGGCCCATCATAACGTACTGATCACAGAGGACGATATCGTATATCTCATCGATTTTGACTACTGTATCTTTGATATGACCATTCATGATTTGGCCAGCTTCCTCATACGCAATATGCGATATGGCAACTGGTCTTTAGAGAAAGCATATTTTATATGGAATACCTATAACCGGGAAAAAACAGTTCTAGGAGAAGAAATCGGAGTGATCAAAGCCTTCATGGAATTTCCCCAGGAATTTTGGCAGATCGGACTCCAATATTATGTGGAGAAACAGCCTTGGGAGGAAGAAGTATTTCATAGAAGATTAAACCGGATTTTAGAGGATATACCGATGCGAGAGGTTTTCATGAAAAAATTTTTGGCATAAAGGAGAGAAGGAATTATGGAAGAGGGAAACCGAAGGATTCTTCGAATATCCGACATCGAAGAGTATCATAAGAAGTGGATGGAAGAATTGGACTTTATTCTGGATTCCATCCATCTTATGTCAGAAGAAGATAAAGCTGCAATTCAAACGTATATGGCAAGTGCCATCGATGATATAGAAATTGGCGATGATATAGAAAAAGATTCATATTTCAGGCAGGGCGAGCTGGAAACCTACGAGGAGAAAATAAAGGCCACAAAACAGGAGATCAAATACCTAAAAAAGCTAAGGAAAAAGAAGGAAGAGCTGGAGGAAAAAAAAACAAAAAGGTATAAAATCCTTAGAAAACTATATAAGGAAGGTAGATTGGATCCTGAATTGGAGGATGAATACAGGAAATTAAGGCAAGAGATCAAATATAGAAAAACCACTGACTAAAGGAGGGAAAATAAAAAATGATTTGGAAAAAACAGCCTTTGGCAGTGGAAATAAAAAGGAACTATGGTTTTGATGTCTATGGCATGGTGACGCAACAGAGCGGTTGGTTATTGGAAACAAACCGGGGAAAATTTCAACTGAAGGCCCTTGGTTCCAGTGAGGCAGAAATACTTTTTCATTATTCCATATACCAGTACCTAAAGGGGAAAGGATTTCAACAGCTTTTGGATGTTCTTGCCACAAGGGATGGGAAGCCTTACATGGTTACGGAGGAAGGCCCCTTTCAAATGGTTGCATGGGAGGAATATAAATCCATCACATATGATGATGGAACAGACCTGCAGAGGGTAATAAAGATCATGGCGGATTTTCATAAATCTTCCCAGGGCTTTAAGGCCATTGCCGGAAGCAAAGTAAGAACGGAATGGGGAAGATGGCCTTGGGTGTTTCAGGGGTACTGCACCTTAGGAAATAAAATGAAGCAGCTTCTTAGGGAAAAACATCGCCCGGAAAAAACAGAAAAGGCGATCTTGGAGAGTATCGACAACCATTTGGAAATGGGGCATCAATGCATCATGATGCTCAAAGAAACGCCTTACCTCGATATTGTGGAGGAATCTATGAAAAAGAGGGAGCTGTGCATCCACCGTTGGAGTGAGAAAAATTTTATAAAGAATCAGGAGCAAGAGATAAAGATCTTTTCCTTAGAAGATGCCAAGCATGACATCAAAATCATCGATGTGGCCGATTTGATTCTGGAGAATCTGGAAAGGAGCGAGAAAATTCCAGACATCTTAGGGGAATATCATGCCCATAATCCTTTGAGCAATGATGAAATTAAAATCATTCAGGCCTATATCCGATTTCCCCACGAATACTTTAAAGTGATAGAAAAATATTATAAAAATAAAAGCAGCGGGTCCGACAATTATTGGAATAAAAAATTAAAAAAGGCATTAAAAGCAGAAAAAATGAAGAAAAATTTAATGGATCTCAACTTGTCCGGGGTGGTGAGGAATGATGCATGAGCCTGTGGAATGGAGCAGAGAGGAGGAAGTAGAAATTCTGGTAGACTATATACTGACACCCAATGTATTCAGAGCCTATGGACTAAAGGTAATCGATATTGTACCGAAGAGAGGAATTTATCGGATCGAAACGGATCAGGGCTTCAAATGCTTAAAAAAAATGAAATCAGATCCAAAAAATATATACTTTACCAATGATGCCATTGAACATCTGATAAAAAACGGATTTTACAAAGTTTCAAGAATCCGCAGGACCCTGGACGGCAACCTATTTTTGAGTGATGGAGAAGATGCCTATCTGATGACGGATTGGATTGACGGAAGAGAATGTGACTATGAAAATCCCATTGAATTGGATATTGCCGTAAAGACATTGGCAGAACTTCATCGAGCCTCCAAGGGTTTTACCCCGTTCCATCATGATCCTAGCAGGGATTTACTGGGGAAATGGCCTCAAATTTTCAAAGCCCGATGTGATGAATTGATGGAAATGAAAGGAATGGCACAAAAAAAGCAAGATAAGATAAAGTTTGATGAAGTTTTTTTAAAGTTTGTGGACTATTACTATGAGGAAGCTCAAGAAGCCGTGGCGTGTTTTGAACAATTTGATTATCAAGGACTAGTGGAACAAGCTAGGAAAGAAAAAAGTTTTTGCCATAATGATTATGCGTATCATAATGTTTTGGTGTCCTATGACCATAAGGATGTGGCTATACTAGATTTTGATTATTGTGTTTTTGATCTAAGAATCAATGATATTGCCAGTATCATCCAAAGAAATCTCAAAAAATGTTTTTGGTACATCGGCCGAGCAGAATTTATTTTAGACAGCTATCATCGGCAGGATCGCTTAAGCCAGGATGAACTCAAGGGAATCTACGCATACTTGAAATTTCCCACGGATTTTTGGAGGATTGCCAGTCAGTTTTATATAGAAAATAAATCGTGGAGTGCCGAAACCTACATGGGGAAGATTCTACAGAAGTCCGAGTGGAAAGAATTACGGGAAGATTTTTTGCAGGAATTCAAAGAAATGACCGGAATGTAACTCCGGTCATTTTCTATGGGGATTATGGGTATAAGGAAATTGCAAGCCTTGAAAAGGGTGCATCCGGTTGATGGCGATAATTTTGTGCAGTTAGCAGCGAGATTCACACTGTTTTTTAATGGCCCTGACTTCCTTTTCATAACATTTGTCCAAGGCATCCAATTCATCTTTCAATGCTTTTAAGCGGCATTCGGTGTCTTTGATTGCTTCTTTCAAGGCACATCTTTTTCTGCAGTATTCTTCTTCGAGCCTGCATAAAAGAGCTTTGCATTTTTCACGGTCTCTATCTATACATTTGCATTTTGGCCGGTGATGCTTGTGGCTCATATATATACCTCCCTTATTTTGATATGGGTCCTTCCCCTACCAATATATTCTGTCCAATGAAAAGTGTTAAAAAATCTTTCTTAAAGAAAATGATAAATAAGGAAATAATCAATGCTCAGGGGAAGTCTTTGCATCATTTTTTTAGACATACAACGGGAAAGTTTGATTTATGCCTTTATGAAGATAGGTTTTTTATGGAGCAAATGCTTTGTTGCCAGCTACCAGTCATCAGCCACCAGTACTGGTAGCTGGTAACTGATAACTGGCGGCGAACTGCGATTCAAAAAATATAATCTTTTCAAGTGAATTCAATTTTGAAGTTGTAAATCTATATATTCGATAGGGAGATGAAAAATTGCTGCATCCTCACAGGGAGAAATACAGTATAATAAAGTTATGGTAGTTTTCAGCGGAATGAAAATGATTGGAGGAGGATGTCATGCGGTGGATTGATTTAAGGAGCGACACAGTAACCGTACCTACGGATGCCATGCGGGAAGCCATGTACAGAGCGGAGGTGGGCGACGATGTATATGGAGACGATCCTACGGTAAAAAAATTAGAGGAATATGCGGCAGAGTTGTTGGGAAAGGAGGCAGCCATTTTTGTTCCCAGCGGAACCTTTGGGAATCAGCTAGCCCTTTTTACCCACTGCAAACGGGGGGATGAAGTAATTCTGTCGGATGATTGCCACATCGTTATGCACGAGGTGGGAGGGGCCTCGGTCATAGCCGGGGTACAGCTAAGAACCCTGGCAACCCATAAGGGAGAGATGAATCCCGAAGAAGTAGCTTCCAAAATAAGGGGGGAAGATATCCATTATCCTTCCACAGGATTAATTTGTCTGGAGAATGCCCACTCCAACGGCAGAGTTATATCCCTTGACAATATGAAGGGTGTCTGGGAAATTGCCAAAAGACATGATATTCCAGTTCATTTGGATGGTGCAAGGGTTTTTAATGCAGCCGTTGCTCTGGAGGTGGATGTAAAAGAGATTACAAAATACTGCGATTCCGTCATGTGTTGTCTTTCCAAGGGGCTTTGTGCTCCCGTAGGATCTATTCTGGCAGGGTCCAAGGTCTTTATAGACCGGGCGAGGAAAGGGAGAAAACTGATGGGCGGGGGTCTGCGCCAGACTGGATTTTTGGCGGCTGCTGGTTTGGTAGCTTTAAGGGATATGATCAAGCGGTTGAAGGAAGACCATGACAATGCCCTGCTCCTAGGAAGGGAACTTTCAAACATTCCCGGCATTCGAGTGAATTTGGAGGATATCCATATCAATATGGTATTCTTTGATATGAAGGAAACGGGATATGATTCCGACAAACTGGTGGAAAGATTTTTGGAGAGAGGGATTAAGATCAATCCCGGGGAAGATGGTATGATGCGTTTTGTAACCAACTATTGGGTAAGCAAAGAAGACATTTATCATGTGGTAGCGGTCATGAGGGAAGTGCTGGGAACATAATTTCTCAAACAAAAGACAAAGGAATACAGCTAACTGGCAGCTGGCAGATGGTGGCTGAAGAAAAGGGGTACAGGCATGAACAGGAAAATTATTACATGGAATAAACGGGAAATAAATCAAAAAATTCTAAAATAAAATAATTTACAAAAATGCAAAACGATGTCTTATTTTCATGGAATTTCTTTTTTATCCATCCATTCATAAATTTATTAGATTTTACAGGGTGTAAAGGATAGAAAAATTTTAAACAATATGAGTAGGATAAAAAATATTTATCCATGAAAGGAGACCGAGTATGAGATTCAATAAATATATTTTCAAAGCGGTTGTTTTCTTTCTCATTTTTTCTCTTTTAATCGTAGGTTGTACACCTGCGCGAAGGCCGGTTCCAAGTCCAACGCCACCTACAACACCGGCGCCTGAAACTGCACCAATGAAACCTGATAACACGAATGTTCCCAATGAAGATATCGGTTCCGCAAGGAATATTGGCAACGATATGAATAGGGCGATGGAAACAAGAATTTTAAGGGAAGTAGAAAGGATTGAAGGGGTAAGAAATGCAGCGGTGCTGGTGAATAATAATACTGCATATATTGGAGTGGATTTAGGAACGAATGTACCGGATACAAGGGTAGATGCTATTCGAAAAGAAGTTGTTCAAAGGGTGACATCGCTGGAACCAAGCTTAGGGCCCATTTATGTATCTGCAAATCCCGATGTAGTAGGAAGATTAAGGGCCTACGGCAGAGATATCCGTGCAGGAAGGCCAATTTCCGGTTTTATTGATCAAATCGAAGAATTATTTAGAAGACCAGTGCCGAGAACGTAGCCATAGGAATTAGCAGCCAAATAATAGGAAATGCAAGATATGATGTTGGATGGGAAGTCGTAATGCTTCCCATTCGTTTTGCTATGAAATTTCAAAGATGAAACAGCAAATAATCCTAAAAAAAATCTTTCCTGTGCCCGATGAAACTTCCTCAGCATAGTATATATGGGAGGAGGGATGCGAATTGGAAACAAAAATAGGAGAGATTGCCAGAAGATTTGGATTAAAGGTGAGCACAATCATTCCTCTCCGGGCAGTATATTTGGTGGACAGCAATGAAGGACGCTTTTGCTTGAAAAAAATTAATTACAAGGAAGATAAACTTTTGTTTTTATACGGGGCAAAGGAATACCTGGCTGAAAACGGATTTGACCGCACAGACCGTTATCGAACGGTTTACCGCAAACCTTTTGTCAAGTATAAGGATGATCTCTACATCATGACAAAGTGGATAGACGGAAGGGAGTGCGATTTTCATAACCCTTTGGAGATCCAAGAGGCAGCAAGAAACTTGGGGAGATTCCACATAGCCTCCAAAGGATATGTGGCCCTTGAAAACAGCAAGGCAAAATCGGATTTGGGAAAGTGGACAAAGATTTATCTTCAGCGCTGTGAAGATTTGATCTATATCAAAAATCTGGTGAAGATGAAGTCGGTCAAGGATACGGTAGACACTTTGTTTTTAAGGAATGTAGATACGTGCTACAGAATGGGACTCAGTGCCGTACAAATGCTTCAGGGCAACGGATATTTCGAGCAGGTGGAGGAAGAGGAAAAGGAATACTATTTATGCCATCATGATTATACTTATCACAATATTATTGTAGATATGGAAGGAAATCAGCATGTTATTGACTTTGACTACTGCAAATATGAGCTGAGATGTTATGATCTGGCCCATTTGATTATGAGGAATATAAGAAGGTTTTATTGGGATTTTGATATGGCCATGGAACTGATAGACAGCTACCATCAAGTAAGAAGCTTGTCTGACCGGGAATTGAAGCTGATGGCAACCTTATTTCAATTTCCTCAAAGATTTTGGCGCGTTTGCAACCGGTATTACTATGAAAAATATGGTTGGACGGAGGATGTATTTTTGCGGTATTTAGAAGAAACAATAGGAGATATGCCCTTCCAGATAGATTTCCTAGAAAAATATTATAAGAAATTTATGTAGCATCGAATATGGGAAAAAGTAAGCAATAAAATGTTCCGAAACCCTTGAGATGTAGGCTTCGCCGCCAAAGGGGGATAGGGGGTAGCCTATAGAAAATGCTTAATTGTTGCTAGCCCCTTATTGCTAACCGCTAACCGCCATAAAAGCATCTAGCAGGTCAAAACGCCTGTTTTTATGATAGCCTGTAAAAATGATGCCATCATATCCTCGGGTCCTCTCTTTGCCTTTATAGAATTGTACAGCTTCGATGCAGTCTCCGATGATGGTTTTTGCAATTTGATGGGCGTGAAATTCATCCCTTGTGGTAGATTGAAGCAAAGCAGCAGGAATCGCAGCAGAAGCGGAAATGTTGAAGTTGTTTTTTACGGCCATGGCCAATACCACAGGAGGAATGGCAAATTCTACAATGGGGACTTTCTCCAATAATCTTCTGGAGACTCCATGGGGGCCATGGCTTGGATTGGCATAGCCGATTTTGTCGTAGATACCCAACTCCAGGTTCAGCTGCTTCCGAAAGGAGAGCAGCATTTTTGCCATGGAGCTTTTTGCAGTTTCTTCGGGATAACAATTGGTTAACGCCATGTCTATTTTTTCTTCTCTCAGGCCTTTGATCAGTGCATTGATATGCCCGGCAATATCACCATTCATATCACCGTCTACAAAGACCACACCCTCCGCATCTTCTTTGCGGGCAATCCAAGCCCCTGCTGCCCTAGGCACATCCATGCCTAGAGGTTTATTAAAATATACCGCCTCCATGGAAGGGGCATTAAAATTTTTTACAACTTCCAGAGAATTGTCTTCACATCCGTTCAATATGACGATGATCTTGTCGCTCTTGGTAGACAGGAGCATCTCTAAAGTCTGACCAATCTTATTTTCTTCATTTTTGACGGGTACTACCGTATAAATCATGACAATTACCCCTTCTATGTTCTATTACTATATATTACGAAGTCCATCATGTAAAGGTGATGTTCCATATAGTGTGCAAAAAAGCGGACACTCTTCTATAAAAATAAACAGAAAAAAGTTAAATTATTAACAAATCAAAAGGCTACTTGTGAAAGAAAAAAAGGGTAAAATGCTGAAAAAATTGAGGATTTTAAAAAGCTATGCAAAATTGGCATCATCATTGCAATAAAAATGAACATAGAAATAAACAGTTAATTAACAAACAAAAGGGGGTTCTCTTTATGGCAAAAACCTATGATCAAATCCAAATCGGCGATCAAGCCAGCTTTGAAAAAACTGTAACGGAAACGGACGTCTATCTTTTTGCGGGCATCACGGGAGACCTGAATCCTGCCCACATCAATCAAAGAGTTTCTGAAGAAACAATGTTTAAGGGAAGAATTGCCCATGGGATGTTGTCGGCAGGATTTATTTCTGCAGTATTGGGCATGCAGCTCCCGGGACCCGGGACCATCTATATATCCCAGGAGCTCAAATTTACGGCGCCTGTTTACATCGGAGATACAGTGAAGGCTGTAGCAGAAGTGATTGAAAAAATGGAGAAAGGGAGAATCAAGCTGAAAACAACTTGCTACAATCAGCATGGTGCGGTGGTGTTGGACGGTGTTGCAGTGGTGATGGCACCGAAAAAAGTATGTTAAAATAATATCTTTTTACCATTTGGCGGAAAAGGAGCTTGTAAAAGAATATGTTCATTTGATGAACACAGACAGAATTTTTAGAATAGTGAAAAACAAAGGAAATTTCATTGCTAGGAGCAAAGGATGCTATGTAAAGAAAATGAACATGCAAAAGGAAATGAATACCCATTTCTGGGAATAAAATGTTTATTGTTGGCAAGGACTATGGAAAGATATCATGGACAATGGGATTTGAACGGCATTGCAAAACATAATGATCTATCCAAGGATTTGCCGGGGGACAAATTCCTTTTTATTCCATGGGTCTGTTTACTTGGCATAAAAATTGCTTTGACAGCATGTATGAAAACATTTTCAAAGAAAGGAAGGTTGTTTGCGTGAGAGTAAAAATCCATACAGCAGAGGAAGCAGTGAGAATGATTGACAGCAACAGCACCATTGCTACGGCAGGCTTTGTAGGAAATGCTGTTCCGGAAGAATTGGAAATTGCGTTGGAAAAACGATTTCTGGAAACAGGAGAACCAAAAAACCTAACTTTGGTTTATGCAGCCGGTCAGGGAGACGGAAAAGAACGGGGATTAAACCATCTTGGCCATGAAGGGCTTCTGAAAAGGGTGATTGGAGGCCATTGGGGATTGGTCCCAAAGGTACAAAAACTTGCCTTTGAAAATAAAATTGAAGCCTATAATCTTCCCCAGGGAGCAATTTCCCAGCTTTTTAGAGATATTGCTGCCAAAAAGCCCGGCACCATTACCCGTGTAGGATTGAAAACTTTTGTTGATCCAAGGGTAGAAGGGGGCAAATTAAACGAGATTACGAAGGAAGACATTGTGGAAGTGGTGGAGATTCTGGGAAAGGAATACCTGTTGTATAAGGCATTCCCCATTCACTTTGCATTGATTCGTGGAACCTATGCCGATGAAAATGGTAACGTTACCATGGAAAAAGAAGTAGGAACTCTGGAGGTATTGTCCATCGCCCAAGCAGTAAAAAATTCAGGAGGAAAGGTGATTGTACAAGTAGAAAAAGTTGTAAAGGCAGGCTCCTTGGATCCAAGGATGGTCAAAATACCAGGAATTTACGTGGACACCATTGTCCCTGTGGCAGATATGAAAAACCATATGCAGACCTTTGCGGAAGCTTATAATCCTGCATACAGCGGAGAAATACGGATACCGGTCAATTCAGTAAAACCAATGGCTTTGGACGATCGAAAAATTATTGCAAGACGTGCGGCCATGGAACTTATTCCCAATGCCATTGTCAATTTGGGAATCGGAATGCCCGAAGGCGTAGCCCTGGTGGCCAATGAAGAAGGCGTAGGCGATCAGATGATTCTTACGGTAGAGCCTGGTCCTATCGGAGGAATTCCTGCAGGAGGACAAAGTTTTGGCGCGGCGATCAATGCAGAGGCCATTATTGATCAGCCTTATCAGTTTGATTTCTATGACGGCGGTGGATTGGATGTGGCCTTTTTAGGATTGGCCCAATGTGATAAAGACGGAAATATCAATGTAAGCAAATTCGGACCGAAGATCGCAGGGGCAGGGGGATTTATCAATATTACCCAGAATGCTAAAAAGGTTATTTTCTGTGGGACTTTTACGGCAGGAGGGTTGGAGGTAAGCACCAAGGACGGGAAATTGGTCATTGAAAACGAAGGAAAAGTGAAGAAATTTATTGAAAGGGTAGAGCAAATTACCTTCAGCGGCCAATACGCCAAAGAGTCCAAACAGCCGGTCCTCTATATCACAGAACGAGCCGTCTTTGAACTAAAGGACGAGGGCATTGTACTGATAGAAATTGCTCCGGGAATCGATCTGGAAAGGGATATATTGCATCAAATGGAGTTTCAGCCAATCGTCAGTGAGAATTTGAAAATAATGGATGGTCGTATATTTCAGGATGAAAAGATGGGATTAACTCTGTAATGTACTGTTAGTCGCCGACTGTCAGTGATTGATAACAAAGTCTTCCGTTGGAAGATTTAAAGAAGGACTTTCATGAAACCCGTGACGGAAATTATGATTTATCCACAATTGATGAAAGCACATAATTTCCTATGTGCTATAACAAAGTTTTCTGATGAACTTTCGTCTGCTAACTGCCAGGAACTAACTGTTAAAGTTAGTGATTTATAAAAATAAGGAGGTATTTTCATGGGTGTTTTTGGTATCATACTTTCATTGGCCTTATTGATGTATTTGGCCTATCGGGGGATTACCGTATTGGTACTGGCTCCGATCCTAGCATTATTGGCAGCATTTTTCAGCGGCGGGGTAGCACTATTGCCTACCTACACAGAAGTATTTATGGTGAATCTGGCCAACTATGCAAAGGCCTATTTCCCATTGTTCCTATTGGGAGCAATTTTCGGCAAACTGATGGATGAAACTGGTGCGGCAAAGGCGATTGCCCACTGGATCGTTGAAAAAGTAGGGAAAGACAGGGCTATCTTGGCGATTGTATTGTCCTGTGGCGTGTTAACTTACGGCGGTGTTTCCCTATTCGTTGTTGCCTTTGCTGTGTATCCATTAGCAGCAGCACTCTTTAGGGAGACAGGAACACCAAAACGGTTGATACCCGCTTGTATTGCCTTAGGTTCTTTTACTTTTACCATGACAGCCCTTCCCGGTACGCCCCAAATTCAAAACGCCATTCCCATCCCCTTCTTTAAGACGGATGCCTATGCTGCACCTATTCTAGGTATCATTGCCGGTATTCTGATGTTTGTTTTGGGAACCTACTGGCTGCAAATGAGGGCAAAAAGATTTATCGCCAACGGCGAAGGCTATCTGCCCGACGGCATAGTCGATGAAACTGCGGCTGCGGCAGAAGCCGGCTTGGAAAAGCCCCTTCCGTCGGTAGGAATGGCAATACTTCCCATCATCATTGTATTGGTGTTGAATTTCTTCCTATCCAAGATATATTTTCCTGGGCAGGAGCAAGCCTTAGTTCCAATCCTTGAAAAATACAACACAACGCCCGGAAAGGTCATCGGTATCTGGAGTATTATCATCGCACTGGTGGTGTCCATTCTATTTATCGTTGTGACAAACTTCAAGCGAATCAACATGATGGAAACCATCAACAAAGGGGCTTACGGTTCCATGTTGGCCATCTTAAATACTGCCTCTGAGGTAGGTTACGGAAACGTTATTGCCGGCTTGGCCGCCTTTGCCATTATCAAGGAGGGTATCCTTGGCATAGCTCCTGGCAATCCATTAATCGGTACAGCCATTTCCGTAAACGTATTGGCCGGTATTACCGGTTCCGCATCGGGCGGTATGAGTATTGCCCTCGGTGCCATGGGTGAAACCTTCTATAACCTTGCCTTGCAAAACGGCATCAATCCGGAGGTGCTCCACAGAATTACGACCCTATCCTGCGGCGGCTTTGACTCATTGCCCCATAATGGTGCAGTCATCACATTGCTTGGTATTTGCGGTTTAAATCATAAGCAATCCTATGCAGACATCGGTATGGTTTCCGTGGTGATTCCGGTAATTACAACCATTGTAGCCATCATCCTCGGTACTATGGGCATTGTATAATCCTTCTTTTCATAGGAAATAAGGGCAACAGCCCAATTTCTGCGGCATTCGGGAAATTGGGCTTTCTCCTATTCACATCATAAGCAAATGAAAAGAGGGAAAAGGGAAAAAATAATTTTCACAAAAGATAGAATAGAAATCCAATAGCAACTTACGATATAATAGGAAGTGTACGAAAAATCAAACATTTTTTACGGAAAAATGAACAAGGAGAAGCTCATAAAGAGCCTCTGTACAGCCTTTGGCCTTTGGCAAGAAATTTGCATAATATTTTTTATTTATCATCATTAATCTATCAAATACGCAGGGAGGAATAAAGATGAGAGAAGTTGTGATCGCCAGCGCAGTGAGAACGCCCATAGGAAACTTTAACGGATCCTTGGCGGGATTTACCCCAGGAGAATTAGGGGCAATTGTGATAAAGGAAGCAATCCAGAGAGCAGGCATCCGACCGGAACAGGTAGATGAAGTTTACATGGGCTGTATATTGCAGGCAGGGCACGGACAAGGGGTTGCCAGACAGGCAGCTGTCAAAGCAGGTATCCCTGTAGAGGTTCCGGCAACGACAGTAAACATTCTTTGCGGTTCAGGTCTTAGAACAGTATCCCTAGCAGCACAAACGATTATGACAGGGGACAATGATATTGTGATCGCAGGCGGAACGGAGGTAATGAGCCAGGCGCCGTATCTTGTGAAAAATTCCCGCTGGGGACACAGAATGGGCCATGGTGAATTTTTGGATTCCATGATTCACGACGCTTTGACGGATGTATTCAATAACTATCATATGGGTGTAACGGCGGAAAACGTTGCCGAACAGTGGGGAATTACCCGTGAAGAACAGGATGCCTTTGCCGTAGCCAGCCAAAACAAGGCGGAAAAGGCAAAAAAAGAAGGCAGATTCAAAGATGAAATTGTTCCTGTGGAAATCAAGACAAAGAAAGGCACTGTGATTTTTGATGCAGATGAATACATCAAGGAAGGCGTTACCTTAGAGAGTCTTCAAAAACTGAAGCCGGCTTTCAAAAAAGATGGTACAGTAACGGCAGGCAATGCCTCTGGCATCAATGATGGTGCCGCAGCCCTGGTGATCATGTCCAGAGAGAAGGCTGAAGAATTGGGCATTCAGCCTATGGCCACTATTGTATCCTATGCTACCACAGGTGTGGATCCAAGCATTATGGGTGTAGGTCCTGTTTCTGCTTCCCAAAAGGCCTTGCAAAAAGCAGGTCTTACCGCCGATGACATTGATTTGATAGAGGCCAACGAAGCTTTTGCCGCCCAATCCATTGCTGTAGTCAGGGATTTGGGCCTAAATCCTGAAAAAGTCAATGTCAATGGCGGCGCCATTGCTTTAGGACACCCCGTAGGAGCCAGCGGAGCCCGAATTCTTGTTACACTCCTTTACGAAATGCAAAAAAGAGATGCAAAACGGGGCCTGGCAACGCTGTGCATCGGCGGAGGAATGGGTACAGCCCTTGTTGTAGAAAGAAAATAGAAAGATCAATAGATACAGGGGGTGGCAAGAGGCCATCCCCTGTTGATTGTCCCCGGTTGCCAGTGGGCAGCGATCAGTCGCCGCCGATTGGTTCTAATGAAAATGGAATATTTTAAGAACGATAATGTTTAGATAAATGTAACCCCAAAGTTGTATACCCATATATCAATGGAGAGAAGTGATGGGATGGATCGTGATAACTATATCTATGTGCACAGTCTATTGAATACTTTGGTCGATATCTCTGCCGACGGGATTGTGGCTATTGACACGGAGGAAAATGTAACTTATCTCAATACAGCGGCGGCAAGACTTTTGGGAGTGGAGTCAAAGGATTACATCGGAAAGAAAATGAAGGAGCTCATAGAGGATACAACCCTCTACCGGGTAATGAAGACCCGAGAAATTGAATTGGGAATTGTATTTAGCAAAAATAAAAGGGATTTTATTGCCAATCGAACACCTATTTTTCATAAGGACCAGGTGGTAGGAGCCTTGGCCATATTTACAGATATGACAGACTATAACCGCATGGATAGGGCGTTGATGGCGGAGAAGGAGCATTCCAGGATTTTGGAGACAATCTTTGAAACGGCCTATGACTGGATTGTTGTTGTAAATCGGGAAGGGATTGTCACCATGATGAGCCAGACCTATTTGGATTTTTTAGAACTGAAAAAGGAGGAGGCTATCGGCAAACATGTGACGCAGGTCATTCCTAATACCCGGATGCATATCGTGGCCAAAACAGGCAAGGCCGAGATTGGAGATATTCAAGAAATCAAAGGCAACTATATGATTGCCACAAGGCTTCCGGTCATTGTGGACGGGAAGGTTATCGGTGCCGTGGGAAAGGTGAACTTCAAGGATATCAGCGATTTTAACACCATGGCCAAAAAAGTGAGCAAAATGGAAAAGGAATTGGAATACTACCGTGAGGCGCTGAAAAAGGAACGGGCAGGGAAATATTCCTTTGAAAATATTGTGGGAACGAGCCCTAGCATTGTACGGGTAAAAAATATTAGTAAAAAGGCAGCAAAAAGCGATTCCAATGTGCTGATCCTAGGAGAAAGCGGTACGGGAAAAGAGTTATTCGCCCATGCCATCCATAATTTTAGTCATCGGGCCAATGGTCCCTTTATCAAGGTAAATTGTGCCGCCATTCCCTCGGAACTGCTAGAGTCCGAACTGTTCGGCTATGAGGAGGGGGCCTTTACGGGAGCGAAAAAAGGCGGGAAACTGGGGAAATTTGAGCTGGCGGAAAAAGGGAGCATTTTTTTGGACGAAATAGGAGATATGGACATAAAGATGCAGGCCAAACTCTTAAGAGTTCTTCAGGAAAAAGAGATTGAGCGGGTTGGCGGGACGAAAACTAAAAAAATTGATGTTCGTATTATTGCCGCTACCAATAAAAAATTGGAGGTGCTTGTGGAACAGGGCAAGTTTCGGGAAGATCTCTATTACCGTTTAAATGTGATGACCATCCATATTCCTCCCTTAAGGGAGAGAATTGCCGACATGAGGGCCATAACCAAACACTTGCTGAATAAATTATCCCATCATATGGGAATCATCGTGACCGGTATTTCCGATGAGGCTATGAACTATTTGATGAATTATTCCTGGCCTGGTAACGTAAGGGAGCTGGAGAATGTACTGGAAAGGGCTTTAAATCTGCTGGATAAAGAAACGGTTATTGAAACCCATCATCTTCCGAGGAAAATTATAGAGAACAGCCATCAAATCTGCCATGAGATTGAAGATTTCAAAACTGCCATGGAACGTCTAGAAAGAGAAATGATTGATAACTGTCTGAAAGCGGTAAACGGCAACAAGAAGGAGGCAGCAAAGCGATTAGGCATTAGCAGAACCAGCCTTTATCAAAAAATAGAGAAATATGGATTATAGATATGGCTGTTGTGGCTTTTGGCACGGTCATTGCATGAAAAGCAGGAGAAAGGGCTTCCATAAAAAAATGATTAAAGGAGGAAGATAGGATGAGATTAAAGGATAAGGTGGCCATTATTACAGGCGGAGGAAGAGGGATTGGAGAAGCTACTTGCCTGCGATTTGCCGAGGAAGGGGCAAAAGTCGTGGTGGCGGATGTAAATGAAACCGATGTGCAGCAAGTGGTAGAAAAAATTAAGGCAGCCGGCGGAGAAGCAACCGGTATGATTGTGGATGTAACCCATAGGGCCCAGGTGGAAAAAATGGTGGCCGATACGGTAGCAACATACGGACGATTAGATATTTTGGTAAACAATGCGGGAATTACTGCCGATGCAAGATTGGAAAAGATGACGGAAGAACAATGGGACAAAGTGATTGCAGTAAACCTAAAGGGTGTATTCAATTGCGGGCAAGCTGCCGCGAAGGTAATGATCGAACAGAAATCGGGAGTCATTTTGAATGCATCCTCCCTCGTAGGCATCTATGGAAACTTCGGACAGACCAACTATGCCGCCACCAAGTGGGGCGTCATCGGCATGGCAAAATCATGGGCGAAGGAGTTAGGGCCCAAGGGGATCCGAGTAAATGCCGTTGCTCCAGGTTTTATTGTAACGCCGATGACAGAGAAAATGCCTGAGAAGGTATTGGAAATGATGAAGGAAAAATCTCCCCTAAAGACCTTGGGTTATCCCGAAGACATTGCCAATGCCTATGTATATCTGGCATCCGATGAAGCAAAATTTGTGACAGGTGCCGTGCTCAGTGTAGACGGCGGTGTAGTATTATAAAAGAAATCGAGGCCAAAGCAGCCTCGATTTCTTTTTTGATAATGCACCACCGGTATTTCCAGCACATACTATGATATTACAGAATAATTTATCTGGGAGGAAATATTGAATGAACCATTTAAAGATAGGAGATTTTGTTGCGAGAAAGTCTTATGACTATGATATATTGTTTAAGGTTGTAGACATTATTGAACGCCCAGGAAGACCAAGTATGATCCTGCTCAAGGGGGTAGATCTGCGCATTATTGCTGATGCCCCCGAGGAGGATCTGCACCGTGTGCCATTGAATAAACTAGATGAATTTCATCATTCCTTTCATAAAAAAGTGGATAAGATTGTAAAAAGAATTTTAAGAGAGAGAAGTCAAAGATATGAAGGACGTTACGGGTTGACCAGAACGGTGCCGGAACATATCAAAGGGGGCATACCCTTTGGAAAATCCGGAAAAGTTCTGCATCTGGATGGAGATGGAGAATATCTGGATGTTTGCCTGAAAACCTACAAGCAGCTGGAAATTGAAGCCATCGGAAAACAGATACCGGAGGCGGAACAACCCAAGGCAGTGGTAGAGCTGCTGCAGGAGCATGCACCGGATATCCTGGTAATCACAGGCCATGATAGTCTTTTGAGGGGATACAAGGACTTTACCAATATTGAGAACTATAGGAGTTCAAAATATTTTATTGAAGCTGTCAAGGAAGCCAGAAGATACGAGCCCAATATGGATGATCTCGTTATTTTTGCCGGGGCTTGTCAATCTCACTATGAAGCCATTCTGGCTGTAGGAGCAAATTTTGCCAGCTCACCCCACCGGGTATTAATTCATTGCTTAGACCCCGTATTTATATGTGAAAAAATTGCCTACACCAGCGTGGATCGATTTATTCCCATTGAAGAGATATTAGAAAATACCATTACAGGTTTGAAAGGCGTGGGGGGATTGCAGACGAGAGGAAAATATAGGCAAGGACTTCCAAAATCACCCTATCAATAATCAGGACCCAAACGGCAAAAAGGGGGGGAAGAAGTTGGATGATAGGAAAGAAACAATTTATATCAAAATATATGACCATTTGACGAAGCAAATGATCATGAAGTCTATGGCAGAATTGATGAAGGAAATGATTGCTGCCCAAATGCCTATATCCTTTGAAATGGAAGCCCTAAAAGCACAAGCGATTATGGTTAGAACATTTCTTGTAAGAAAAATCAAAGTATTTGGAGGAAATGGATGCGGAAAATACAACAATGTGGATTTGTGTACCGACGGACATTGCGGGCAATGGATATCAAAGGCGTTGCTGCAGGATTTATGGGGCAGTGATTTTTATATAAATTGGAACAAATTGGATCAAGCAGTAAGGGAAACAGAGGATAAAATCATTACCATCAACAATAAACCTATTGAGCCGAAGTTTCACGCTACTTGCGGGGGAGCTACGGAAAATTCTGAAAATGTCGAGGGCAACAAAATTTTATATTTAAGAAAGGTCTTGTGTGATTATTGCAGAAATTCTCCCTATTGGAAACAGTCGGTTGAAATGACCTTGGAAGAGATAGAAGAAAAATTAAATGTGCGCATGTCAGACGTTTCTCCTACGGGAGGTCCATGGATTGAAGGGATGATAGAAAATATCTGCAGGGATGAAGCTGGCCGCATTGTGGAACTAAAGATAGGCGGCAAGACCTTTCAGGGAACAGAAGTTATGAAACTGCTAGGATTGGATTCCACCAGATTTGGCTGGAAACCCATTGCCTTTAAATTTGAAACGGGAGGAAAAGGGCATGGTTTGGGGCTTTGCCAGTATGGGGCAAATGCCATGGCCCTTGAAGGCAAAGATGCCGAAGAGATCTTAAATTATTATTTTACGGGCATCCAGGTGAAACAGTTTGAAAAACGAAGTATAAATAAGCCTTTAAGTGGGAAAATAATTGTACTGGATCCCGGACACGGAGGAAATAACTCAGAAGATAATGTAGGTCCCATGGGTACGAGGGAAAAAGATATCAATTTGGCGATTAGTTTGAAGCTGGCAGAGCTGCTTAGGGAAGCCGGGGCAGAAGTCTATGAGACAAGAACCGAGGATGTATACGTGCCGTTAAGCAAGAGGGCAGCGATTGCCAATAGCGTAAGGCCAAATTTCTTTCTAAGCATACATCAAAATGCCTTTGCCAATCCCAATATCTCGGGCAGTGAAATTTACCACTATCGAGGAGACCGTGATGGAGAAGCCTTGGGAACCTTAATATTGAAAGAATTGTCCAACCGTCTGGGGACAGCGGAAAGAGGCGTGAAAATTGCCGATTTTTATTTATTAAGGGAAGCAAGAACGACGGTCTTGCAAATCGAAGTGGCCTTTATTACAAATCCGGAGGAAGAGATGAAGCTTAGGGATAGAAAATTTCAAGAGGATGCCGCAGAGGCAATTGCCCGGGCTTTGGTCAAATATTACACCTATGAATAGAAAAGGAACAAATGTATCCCTCTTCTAGGGGGATACATTTATGATGGCGGCGAGGAGATCACAGACCTTTTACCATGATGGATTTGCTTATCATTTTTTGAAGATTTTGGACGCATCAAGGGAAAACAGAGATTTATTGACAATGCATGTGATCCATTGTATAATATTTAGTTAAAAAAATTGACAAATATGTACAATGTGTTATAATAATACTGTATACTTTGAAAGAAGGTGATTAGGTGGCTACCAAAAATACTTTGGCCGAAATAAGGAAGAGTGTGGAGCATTTAGTTGGAGAAAAGGTTAGACTGAAGGCCAATAAAGGGAGAAAAAAGGTATCGATAAAAGAAGGCATTCTTGAAACAACTTACCCTAACATCTTTGTAGTGCGTATTGACGGAGGATATAACACAATCAGGAGAGTTTCTTACAGCTATTCAGATATATTGACGGAAACCGTAGAAATTACTTTATGCAAAGACGAAAAGAAAGTACAAGTAAGCTAGATGAAAACCGCTTATGTTTCCATAGGCGGTTTGTATCTTTTTTAGGAGAGTTTTTTGCAAGGATTTATCCAAAATTTTCTGTGCCATTTGAAATTCGAAAAAATTTTTTATAAATTCTGCTCGATTTTTATACATTATGCAAATAATATTCGAATACGAAATAATTTGCAGGCATATGGAGGCATACAAAAAACAGAAGGAATTTGTAATTAAATGGAAAAATATACATTGAATGAATATCCAAGGATATTACAATTAATGGAAAAAGTACGGATATATTGAAAAAACAGCACTTGAATCTAAAAAAAATTAAATATATACTGTATTTAGAAAAATAAGATTATTCATTGTGCTTAGGAAATTGCAAATCTTAAAAAATTTTGATAATGCATGGGAAATGACAAGCCTTTCAAAATTTGGGGAGCCTTTGATCATTTTGGCATGCATTGCTGGAAAACTTCCTTTGGAGAGGTTTTGTTTTAAGTTTATGATGGAAAATTTCCACGAAATGGAGGGAAGCAAATTGGCAACGGAGAGAACGCCCTTTCTGAATGTACGATCGGAAATCGGCAGGCTAAAGGCTGTTATGCTGCACCGCCCAGGAAGGGAATTAGAGAGAATTACGCCACAGTATTTGCATGAATTGCTTTTTGATGATATTCCATGGCTGAAAAAGATGCGCGAAGAGCACGACGGATTTGCCAATGCATTGAGAATGAAGGGCTGTACCGTATACTATTATGAAGAAATGCTGGCAGATATCCTGAATGACGAGCATGTAAAAGTGCAGCTGGTAACAGAGGTTTTAGAAAAATGCAATATTGCCCATCCTGATCTTGAGGGATTGATCAGAGACTTCTTGCTGCAAAAGAATTCTCAAGAGATTGCAGAAATTTTAATTGCAGGGCTCCATAAGAAAGATTTCCCTGATATAGAGAGGGAGAAAAGGCTGGTGGATTATATCAAGGAAGAATATCCTTTTTACATCAATCCCCTGCCAAATCTGTACTTTACAAGGGACCCGGGTGCAGTGATAGGAAATGGCCTTTGCGTCAACGCTATGAATACCCATGCCCGGGACAGGGAAACCATGATCTTAAAGTACATCTATGATTATCATCCTACCTTCAGGAAGGATTTAAGTCCATTGTGGTATAGCTATGATCGAAAATACAGCCTGGAGGGCGGAGACATTCTTGTACTCAGCGAAAGGGTAATTGCGGTAGGGTGCAGCGAGAGGACTTCCGCTAGAGGGATTGAGGATTTGGCCATGAATCTGTTTAGGGGTGATGAAAAGATAAAAGAGGTAATCGCCGTACAAATACCTTTTACAAGGGCCTACATGCATTTGGATACGGTATTTACCATGGTAGACTATGACAAGTTTACCATCTATCCCGGCGTAGAGGACAAGGTTAGGGTTTTTCGCTTGACAGAAGGAAAAACTTGCCCAAAGGTTACCCCCATGGAAAATTTCCAGGGAGCATTAAAAGAAGTCCTAGGCTTACCTGCAATCCAGTTTATTCAAAGTGGAGGCGGAGATGAGGTAACGGCGGCAAGGGAACAATGGAATGACAGCACCAATACCCTTGCCATTGCACCGGGAGTTGTCGTAACTTATAATCGCAATGAGGCTTCCAATGCCACCTTAAGAAAGCATGGCATTGAGGTGGTGGAGATAGAAGGGTCAGAATTGGTAAGGGGTCGGGGCGGCCCGAGATGCATGAGCATGCCCTTGGCAAGGGAGACTATATAAGCCCTTTTACCTAGGTTGGCTCTGGAAACAAAAACAGATCCTTTTCTATTGTGAAAGTGATTTTTTTCACTTAAAATGTTAATGAATATTAGATAAATAAAAAAGTATGGAGAGGAGAATGCAATCATGGCAGTAAATTTAAAAGGAAGAAGCTTTTTAACGCTGAAAGATTTTACACCGGAAGAAATCAGATATCTGTTGGAACTATCTAAGGATTTAAAAAACAAGAAAAGAATAGGCAGCAAGGAAAAATTGCTGGAAGGAAAAAATGTTGTATTATTATTTGAAAAGGCTTCCACCAGAACACGTTGTGCCTTTGAAGTTGCTGCAATGGATGAGGGGGCAGGAGTGACGTTTTTAAGCTCCAATGACAGCCAAATGGGGAAAAAGGAATCCTTGGAGGATACTGCAAAAGTATTGGGAAGAATGTATGACGGTATTGAATTCAGAGGTTTTAAGCAGGAAACCGTAGAATTGCTGGCAAAATACTCCGGCGTACCTGTATGGAACGGATTAACCGATGCGGATCATCCTACTCAAATCTTGGCGGACCTATTGACGATTATGGAACATGTGCCGAAGGCCTTAAATAAAGTGAAGCTGGTTTATGTGGGGGATGCCAGAAACAATATGGGCAATGGCCTGTTGATTGGCTGTGCAAAAATGGGTATGCATTTTGTTGCCTGCGCGCCAAAGGAATTATTCCCAGAAGAGAATCTTGTGGCCGAAATGAGAGAAGTAGCGAAGGAAACAGGAGCTACCATTGAACTGATTGAAAATATTGACGAAGCTGTAAAAGATGCTGATGTCATTTATACAGATGTTTGGGTATCTATGGGAGAAGAGGACAAGTTTGAAGAGAGAATCAAATTGTTGCATCCGTACCAAGTCAATATGGAAATGATCAAGAAAACAGGAAACCCCGATGTAATTTTCATGCACTGCCTGCCGTCCTTCCATGACCTTGAGACAAAGGTGGGAAGGGAAATCTACGAAAAATTCGGCTTAAAGGAAATGGAAGTTACCGACGAGGTATTCAGAAGCAGACATTCTGTTGTATTTGATGAGGCAGAAAACAGACTGCATACCATCAAGGCAGTTATGGTAGCTACCATGGGTTAATTTTTAGGAAAAGATGGATTTGGCAAATAAAATGATGCAGTAAGAAAACAATTTATTCTGTATGGGTGGGGGAAGATACGATGAAAAAAGATAGAGTTGTTATTGCCCTTGGGGGAAATGCCCTGCAGGCTGACCCGAAGGACACTACGGCAGAATCACAGCTGATCACGGCAAAGGCAACGGCAAAGCCTTTGGTAGATTTGATCGAAGAAGGCCATGAGCTGATCATTGCCCATGGCAATGGGCCTCAAGTGGGACAGATTGTAGCCACCTATGAAGCTGCAGCAGGAGTTCCCACAATGCCCTTTCCGGAGTGTGGCGCCATGAGCCAAGGATATATTGGCTACCACCTGCAGCAGGCGATTCGGGAGGAAATGCTCCGCAGGGGAATTCATAAAAGCGTTGCGGCTCTCATTACGCAGGTGGTTGTTGACAAAAATGATCCGGGATTCAAAAATCCTACGAAACCTGTAGGCTCTTTCTTTTCTGCGGAAGAGGCAAAAAAGCTTCAGGAAGAAAAGGGCTATATCATGAAGGAGGATGCAGGCAGAGGATGGAGAAGGGTGGTTGCTTCGCCGGAGCCGGTGGATGTGGTAGAAGCTCCCATGATCAAGACTTTGGTGGATGCGGGCCATGTGGTGATTACCGTCGGCGGGGGCGGTGTGCCTGTCATTGATAAGGGAAATGGTGTGCTGGAGGGCGTGCCTGCGGTGATTGATAAGGATTTTGCATCGGAAAAAATTGCTGAAATTTTGGATGCAGATTACCTGATCATCCTGACGGCAGTAGAAAAAGTAGCCATTCACTTTAACAAACCAAACCAGAAAGAACTGGATAGAATGACGATTGCAGAAGCAAAGCAATATATTGAAGAAGGGCACTTTGCACCGGGGTCTATGCTTCCAAAGGTAAAGGCGGCCATGAAGTTTGTAGAATCAAAGCCGGGAAGAAAAGCATTAATTACTTCCCTGGAAAAAGCCAAGGAAGGAATTGAGGGCAAGACAGGCACCGTCATTGTGCGTGAATAATGGATTTAAAAAGGGTCTAAGAAATCTTAGACCCTTCAGACTGAGGACAAAGGGGTATAATGTTTATAGACCCTTGAGATTTCGGCTTCGTCGCAAATCAGCAAGCCAAATCTCAAGGGTTTATCTATAGGCTTTTTTCTATGAAAAAATTTTTTTATCAAATCATGAAACTTTTTTGAGTAGATTTCGTCATAAACTATAGAGAAAGCATGAAAAAGACTTTCTTGTCTTAGGATTCTCCGGTTACACAAAAAAGAATCGGAGTAAAAGTAAAAAAGGAAATACAACTATATAAAGGAGGAGAGCAAAATGAAAGGGAAAAAACTAGCTGTCGGTTTGATGGTTTCGCTGGTATTCAGCACATCGGCACCTGTTTTTGCTGATGGAACTGCAGCGGCTTGGAAGTTACCTTCGATGGTCCAAGCGACTGCAAACCAGGCAGAGCCGGCACCGGCTGTAACCAAGGAGAAGGCGGTAGAGATTGCAAAGGATGCATTGAAAAAGTATCTGGAATTTTCACCGGAGGAAAAGAAATACCAATTCAACATAGAATATCGCAAGGATTGGAATAACCCGGATATTTATGTGTGGGCCATGAATTGGAATTACAATGATCCTACAGGATACAGCCATGCCAATGTAACCATTGACGGGAGAACTGGAAAAATTCTTGAGATGGGCAAGGATGGGGGAAGGTATGGTGATCAGACGCCGAAGATGACAACCATTACGAGGGAAGAAGCCCAGGAAAAGGCGGAAGCCTTTATTGAGAAAATAGTGCCGGGGCTGCTGAAGCAGACAAGAGTGATGCCTGCCTATGATGAGGGAGCTGTTCCCTACGGGGGACCCAATCCCATCTATTACTATTTTAACTACATACGAATGGTGGATGGAGCAAAATATGACGGAAACTTTATTAACGTAGGAATTGATGGCGCCACAGGAGAACTAAGGAATTTTGGATACCGATGGGATGATGAACTGCACCTGCCGAAAAAAGAAGGGATTTTGACCAAAGAAGAGGCAACAAAGATATTGAAGGATAAAACAAGAATGGAACTTATTTACCTGCCTATTCGAGACGAATTGACATATCAACCCCTTCCAAAAGGATTAAAACTTGCGTACAGACCGGTCTATGATTTTGCAAATATGCTGGATGCCAAAACAGGAAAAATGATCGGCTGGAACGGCAAGGAACAGGAACAGCAGATGCAGATGGCAGACTTGACGGAAAAACAGATTGCAGAAATCAAAAAGAGTGCCAAGCCGATTGTGAAGAAAGAGAAAGAGATTACCCAGGACCGGGCGAAGGAGATTGCATTGGCCGTACTCAAGGATGAAATCGAAGGAGAAGTAAAGATCAATAATGTCAATTATGCCGAAGGGGACGGGTATTGGGAAGCCGCAGGAAGAAAGGCATGGAATATCGAGTTTGCCATAGAGAAGAAAAAAGATGAAAAATCAGAGGCAAAGACTGCCATCATGCCTATGACCAATGGCAGAATAATGATTGATGCTTTGACGGAAGAAGTTTTAGCGCTTTCCAATTGGCAGTATGATATGATTTACGGACAGCCCTTTGAACCGGTTTTGACTTGGGAGCAGGCCTATACCAAAGCCATTGATATGATTAAGAAATATCATCCCGATAAGATTGACCAAATCAAGACGGAGCAACTGTATGTCAAATATTCGGAAATGGTGGAAGGGAAGGAAATCCCGCCCATGGAGTATTATTTTAACTTTACAAGGAAAGTCAACGGCATCCTCTATGAGGATAATCAAATCAGTGTAAGTTTTAATACAAAAACAGGAAAGTTGCAAAATTTCAGCGCTCGGTGGAATGAAGGACTCAACTTCCCTCCGAAGGATAAGGCAATTTCCTTGGAGGCTGCAAAAAACAAGCATCTGGATATCAATGAAGTGGAATTGGCATATTACAAGTATAATACCACCAATGATTATCAAAATCCAAAGTTTGAAACTAAGCTCATTTACAGGCTTATGCCTGTGAAACCACAATACCATCTCATCGATGCCATTTCAGGGAAATTCATTGACTATAATGGGAAACCTATGCCAGAGATTGCCCAGGCAGATTTTAATGAAAAAATCAAGGGCCATCGGATAGAAAGACAAGCAAAAATCCTTGCCCAGCAGGGAATTCTGGATAAAAGCACTTTCAATCCTGACCAGGCCATCTCCCGCTTAGAAGCAATAAAAATGCTGGTAAAAGCAAGGGGAATGGATTATTATTATCCCATGAAGGAAGACGCAGAAAAATTGAGATTCTCTGATGTAAATGAGGACGACGATGATTATCGCTTTATTCATATGGCCATCCGGTACGGCATCATTGAAAATAAGGAAGGGAAGTTTCATGGGGAGGCCGCCATTACCCGTGAAGAGCTTGCCGTGATGTTGGTAAAAATGCTAAGATATGATGCCTTGGCAAAGGTCAGCGACATTTTCCAAGTATCTTTCAAGGATAAGAACAGGGTAAAACCGGAATTGCTGGGTTATGTGGCCATTTGTCAAGGATTGAAGCTGGTCGACAGCGGAAGTCATGTTGATTTTAGGCCGGCGGACCAAGCAACCATGGCGGAAACGGCAGACATGGTCTATAGGGCTTTAGGGTATGTAAATCGATAAAAACGGATCTGGGACAGAAGTGGAAAAATTTCAATTTCCACTTCTTTTTTTGTATGAAACAGCATATAGATATAGAGACGAGTCAGACTTGGACATAGGAAAAAAGATAACATATTTTTTCGCTGAAAAAATATGATGATAGTAGGAAATAGAAGGTATAAAAGGAGGAGGAAAAGGGATGGCTGTTGAATTAATCAGAGATTTACTGAAGATAGACCAACTGGTTGGAGAAGAATATGCCCAGGCTTTGGTAGAGGGCGATATCGTTGTTCCCGATGCAAAACCGGATATTTCGAGGATATTATCGGTAGACGGCATCGTCAATATTACCGGGAAAGAAGCCGTCCAAGATAAGATTATCGTAGACGGGATCGTTCAATTTAAAATTTTATATGCTTCCGATGGGGGAGATCAACCTGTCTACAGCATGAATGCCAGCGCAGGCTTCAGTCAAAATATCGATATTCCAGGGACCACGGCAGAGATGAACTGTATGGTGATGGGAGAAATTGAGCATATTGACTTTCATATTGTCAATGAAAGAAAGGTTGCCGTAAAAACCGTACTGAATCTTTCGGGGAGGAGTTTTGGTGTTTCCAAAATGGATATCCTGCGGGAGATCCACGGATTATCGGATATCCAGGTGTTGAAGGAGCGTGTACGCTACAGCGACTTGGTAGGAAGCAGTTCTTCAGAAACCATTGTGCGGGAGAATTTTGAAATTGAAGAGAATATGCCGGAGATTCGTGAAATTTTACGTTGTGATGCCCATGCCGTGGAAAAGGAAACAAAGGTAACCGACGGGAAGGTGATTGTGAGCGGCATGGTGAAGACCAACACCCTTTACGTGGGAGAAGATGATAGAAATCCCTTGTGCCTTATGAAGCATGAGATACCCTTTACCCATTTTGTGGAAGTGCCTGCTGCCATGGGGCATATGGATTGCAAAATAGAGTTGAAGGTAGATGAAGTATATGCCGATGTGAAAGAGAATACTGACGGAGAGAAGAAGCTCTTTGAAATTGAGGCGATTGTGAAGATCACCGCTGCCGTGAGCGAAGCGGAAGAAAAAGAAGTGATCATCGATGCCTATTCTCCCAGCAAAAAAATCAAGATAGAAAAAAAGAGAGTTTCTTATCATCTCAACGTGGGCAGCAATGCTTCCAACGTCATTGTGAAGGAAACCTTGGAAATACCAGATCATCTTCCCGAAGCCTTCCGGGTATTCAACGTCCATGTGAAACCTGTCATTACAGATTACAGATTAGTGGAAGACAAGAATGTAATGGAAGGAATCATTGAAGCCAATGTCCTGTACTTATCCCAAGACAAGGATCAGCCTATCCATAGTTTCCGCCAGGAAATTCCATTCAGGCACTTTATTGAGATTCCCGGTGTTGACGATAGTATGAAAGCTGATATCTGCTTGAGCATCCATGACGTGGACTATAGTCTGATCAACCCGGAACAAGTGGAAGTGAAGGTCAATGTGGGAGCCTCCTGTGTCGTTGCCAAAAACGCTCAAGTAGAAGTAGTGGTTCATGCGGAGGAATCCGATGAGCCTGTAGATATGCAGCAGCGGCCCAGCATCACCATTTATTTTGTACAGCCCGGTGATACTCTCTGGAAGATTGCAAAGAGATATCATACCACCATCAGTGAACTGGTGGAAACCAATGACATTCAGAATCCCAACATGCTAATGCCGGGAGATCGCTTAATCATTCAAAAGACCTGCACATACAAAATTTAATAAAAATACCTGTGGAGCAATCCACAGGTATTTTTTGCCGTATATCTTTTCTTTTCAAAGTTTGCAATATTCCTGTATAATATGTATATAAACAGACGTATACGGGGTGAAATGATTGAAAGAACTGAAAATATGGGGAAGGGCGAAAATCAACATATCTCTGGACGTGTTGGGCAAGCGGGCTGACGGCTATCATGAGGTCAGGATGATTATGCAGCAAGTGGACTTGTATGATGAAATTATCTTAAAAGAAATAGACCATGGCATTCGATTGGAGAGCAATTGTGATTTTATCCCTTTGGATGAGGGAAATATCGCCTATCGGGCAGCCAAACTGATCAGGGAAAAATATCATATAGATCGAGGAATACACATATACATTGATAAAAATATTCCCGTGGCTGCCGGATTGGCGGGAGGGAGCACCGATGGGGCAGCCGTGCTGCGGGGCTTAAATATCCTTTGGAATTTGGGGGCTTCCCAGGAGGAATTGATGGAGATGGGGTTATCCTTGGGGGCCGATGTTCCCTTCTGCATATTGGGGGGAGCAGCCTTGGCTGAAGGAATCGGGGAGAAGTTAACACCTGTCCAAGGCTTAGAAAATGTTTGGGTTGTATTGTGCAAGCCCAATATTTCTGTGTCCACGGCGGAGGTTTATAGGAATTTAGATGTAAACCGCATTGTGCATCGTCCTGATACGGAGGGCATCCTTCAAGCACTTCAACGAAAGGATGTACAGGCGGTAGCAGGGAAATTGAGAAATGTATTGGAACAGGTAACGGAGGAGATGCATCCCATTGTGAAGGATATTAAAAAAAGAATGTTGGAATACAATGCCCTGGGAAGTATGATGAGCGGCAGCGGGCCGACGGTATTCGGTCTGTATAAGGATTATAACAGAGCAAAAATTGCCTATGACAATCTAAGCAGGATCTACAAGCAAACCTATGTGGTGAAAACATTTAGCGGGGTGGAAGAATTATGAATATCAACGGATTCAATGGATTAAAGCTTCAAAATTATCAACCCCTTCGGGACGTGGTATTTGAACATCTGAGAAATTCTATTTTGAACGGAGATTTAAAACCGGGGGAGAGGCTAATGGAGGTGCAATTGGCGGAGCAGCTGGGCGTTAGCCGGACTCCCGTACGGGAAGCCATACGAAAACTGGAGCTGGAGGGACTTGTGGCCATGGTGCCGAGGAAGGGTGCCTATGTGGCCGATGTTTCTGTCAAGGATATTTTGGATGTCCTTGAGGTGAGAAGCGTGCTGGAAGGATTGGCTGCATACTTGGCAGCGGAACGGATGACCGATGAGGAATTGGAGGAGTTGGAACTTATTTCCTATCATTTCAAACGATGCATGGAAAATGGGGATACAGAATGCATGATCGAAAAGGATATGCAGTTTCATGACCGTATTCTCCGCTCAACTCGAAATAGTAAGCTGATACAGATTGCCCAGGGACTGCAGGAGCAAGTGCAGCGTTTTCGGATCACCTATTTTTCGGAATACCATCAATCCCATGCCCTCCTGGCGGAACACCAGGCTATTTTAGAGGCTATTGCCAACCGGGATGCGGCCTTGGCCCAACAGGTAACCCAGCATCATATCGATATGTTGGGGAATACCATCATCACTTTTGCAGACAAAGGAAAAGAAAGGAAATAGGATATATAAAAAAGGAACGGCATTTGGCTGTTCCTTTTTTGTATATCCTTACTTCAATATGCAAACATTATAGTAAATAGAAATTGACAGCAGAAGGTGATGAAATTTGCTATGGAAATGGTTGTACGCCGCGTATAAGGAGATCCAAGGTTTTTATACTTTTCCCAGTATGCTCATGGTGGTGGCGGTGGGATTTTATAATCTGGCGATTGATCACCATGCTTTAAAGAAGAAAAAGCTAAAAAGGGAAGCAAAATTATCAAGGATCATCGGTATTGCCTATATTCTCGGAGGAATCGGACTGTTTGTGGCGATAAAAATATTCCAGTGAAGGAGAGGAAGCCCATGGGCTTTTTTGATGATTTGTTTGCAAAGAAGAAAGAAGATCCGCGGCCGAAAATTCCTGTAGAAAAGAACTGTGAAAAAAATCTGGATAAAATCAAAGAAATACTGGCAGGTTCCGATGACATCATCTACAGGACCTTTTTTGTAGGCAATGAGCAAAAAATGAAATTTGCCATTGTTTATACCGAGGGGCTTGCCGACAAAAATCTAGTCAATGAGTATGTGCTGAAAAATCTCATGGTTTTGTCCCGTATGGCCGACATGGAAGTCCATGCCTTTCGCCATCAAGTGTATGAGGTGATCAAGGACGGAACCCTGTCGGTATCTGATCTAAAGGAAATAGATGATATCAATCTGGCCATTGACATGATTTTGTCCGGGGAAACGGCCTTGATACTGGATGAATGGGACAAACTATTGATCATTGCCTCCAAAGGATGGCCTACCCGCAGCGTCAGTGAGCCCAGCACGGAAACGGTCATCCGGGGGCCTTCGGAAGGGTTTACGGAGACATTGCGGGTCAATACGGCCCTGATCAGAAGACGCATCAGGGACCCCAAATTGAAAATCCATCAGATGCAGATCGGAAGACGTTCCAAGACGGATGTGGCCATTGTATACATAGAAGAGACCGTGAACAAAGATGTACTGAAGATGGTAAAGGAGAGATTGGACAGGATTGATATTGATGCAGTATTGGAAACGGGCTATATTGAGCAGTTGATCGAAGACAACTGGCGATCCCCTTTTCCCCAGGCCCAGTATACCCAGAGGCCTGATAGCGTCGCAGGATCCCTCTATGAAGGGCGGGTGGCCATTCTGGTAGACAATACGCCCTTTGCCCTCCTGGTGCCGGCCACGGCCATTACCCTGCTCCAATCGCCGGAGGATTATTATGAGCGGTTTTTTATCGCCTCGGCCATCCGGATGCTTCGCTTTATCTCTGTGGCCATGTCCTTGGTATTGCCGGCAATCTATATTGCCATCACTTCCTATCACCCGGGGATGCTGCCTACGGATCTGGCCCTGTATGTGGCAGGGAGCAGAAACAATGTGCCCTTTCCTGCCTTTATAGAAGCTTTTCTCATGGAAGCTGCCTTAGAACTGCTAAGGGAAGCAGGAATCCGACTGCCGGCGCCCATCGGATCTACCATCGGTATTATCGGGGGTCTTGTATTGGGGCAGGCGGCCGTAGAAGCGGGAGTGGTCAGCCCGCTGATGGTAATTGTGGTGGCCTTGACGGCCATGGCTGCCTATGCCACGCCCAATTACGGGTTTGCCATTTCCTTTCGCCTGCTGCGGTTTATTATGATGGCCTTTGCGGCATTTTTAGGGCTCTATGGGGTTATCTGGGTACTTTTGGTCATATTGATTCATTTATGCAACCTGAAAAGCTTCGGCGTACCCTATCTCAGCCCCTTTGTGGCCAGCACTACAAGCTTAAAGGACTTTAAAGATATCTTCATCCGATTGCCCTGGCATTTCATGAAAGGAAGGCCCCAATATTTGCACCGCATGGATAGCGATCGCCTTGTGAACAATCGAAATACCATTGAAACGGAGGAAGGTGGTACCGATGAAAAGAAATAACGATGTGATCTTAAGCAGTCAACTGGCAGCCATCCTGTCCACCACCATCATCGGCGTGGGGATTTTGTCCCTGCCCAGGGATGTGGCGGAAGGGGTTGGACCCGACAGCTGGCTTCTCATCCTGATCGGCTCTATCCTTGCCTTGATCCATGGCTTGCTGATGTACTGCCTGGTCAGAAAGTTTCCCGGGGAAACCCTGGTGGAATTCAGCCAGACATTACTGGGAAAAGTGTTGGGAAAAGTGATTTCCTTTGGCTTTTGCATCTATCTTCTGATTTTTTCGGCGGTAGAAGTGAGAGTATTCGGAGAGGTGACAAAGCAGTACCTGCTTTTTAATACACCCTTAGAGGTCTTGGGGATTACCCTGCTGATCCTGGCGGTTTATTTGGCCAGGAGCGGTATTGAGCCTATCGCCCGGATGTCGGAGATTATCTTTCCCATTGCCACCTTTACCGCCGTTCTCATTATACTGCCCCTGATGCCGGAATTGGATATGAGCTATCTGAAACCCGTCCTTCGGACGCCTATAAAGAAGTTTATCACCACCATTCCCGCCATCTTTTTCAGTTATGTGGGCATTGAAGTGCTACTGGTTTTTTCTGCCTTTGTCAAGGATCCGAAAAAAATAAAAAACGGAGTGTTTTTGACTGTCGGATTGGTAACCTTTTTCTACCTATCCATTACGGTGATTACCATTACCCGGTTTGGGCTGGAAGAAACAAGCCATATGACGACACCGGTTTTGGAACTGTTTAAAACGATTGACATTCCCGGGGCATTCGTAGAGAATATTGAAGCCTTTATCATGAGCATCTGGATTTTGTCGGTATTTATGACCTTGGCTGTCATCTATTACGGTGCCAGCCTAATCTTGAGCCGCCTGCTCGGGTCTAAGGAACAAAACTACCTGGTCCTTCCCCTGATGCCCATCATTTATTTTCTTGCTTTGATTCCAGATAATGTGGCACAGCTCAGTGAATACATGGAAAAATTTTCCTTATATATGGGGACCTTTTATATCTCCCTTGTTCCCATTGCCCTTCTGGTCATCAGTGGATTCAAAAAGAAAAAGGGAGGGAATAAAAGTGCATAGAGAAAAGATATTGTTGCTGTTGCTGATAATGACCATAGGGGCTACGGGCTGTTGGGACAAGGTAGAGATTGAAAACAGGGCCTTTGTCACAGCCGTTGCCATCGACAAATTTGAACCCAAGAAGGACCAGGAAGCAAGGCAGGAGGAAGGAAAAGCAAAGGTGCCGGAGGATTCACCCAGCAATCGGTATATCGTTACCTATGCCTATCCTAATACGGGTCTGATTGCGGGCAAGGGGGAAGGAGAACCTCGATTTCAATTTACTGCAACGGGGAAAACCATCAGTGATATTAACAACGGATTAGCTACAAGAATGGAGGGCAGCTTATTTTTCGGACATGTAAAACTAATTGTCCTTGGGGAATCTCTGGCAAAGGATGAGCAGTTGATGCGAGAAGTCCTGGATGCCATTGAGCGGTCCCCCCAGATCGGAAGAAAAATCAGCTTGATGATTACCCCGGGAACAGCGGAGGATATCCTGGCGGTAAAGGCTCCCCAGGAGCCGGCATTGGGACTGTATATCCGGAATATTATCGAACAGCAAAAAAGAACGGCCCGGATTGCCGATGCGGATTTAGGCTATATTTTAAGAAGCCTTCATGAGAGCAAGGCCGCCGTTGTGCCCAGGATCGTAGCATCGGAAAAAGAGGTAAAGATCGCAGGGGCGGCTGTGCTGAAGGACTATAAGCAAATAGGGTGGCTGGGGGAACTGGAAACCAGGGCCCTGATGTTCATGATGAATAAGGCTGGTCAAGCCAATATCACCGTGGAGATGGACAAAATACTGCTGCCCGTCCATATATACCATGCATCTACGGATATACGGATAGAAGAAAAGGATGGAGAAATTTATACCATCTTTGATATAAGCATGGAGGGGGAATTGCAGCAGCATTTATTTGAAGTCAAGGGACAGACTTATGACGACAAATATCTAAAAAAATTAGAAAAAACCGTGTCCAAGGAACTGGAACAGCAGATTCAAGACGTCTATAAAAAAATACAAAAAGAATATGAAACCGACCTCCTCCAGCTCAATGAGCGGTTGAGAAAAAATAAACCTGATCTGTGGGAAAAAGTCAAAAAGCAATGGGATGAAATTTATCCCCGGACGAAGATGGCTGTCCATGTGGCAACAGAAATCCGGAGGATCGGTGTGTCCCGGTGAAATGAAAGAAAATCCCATGAACTTCCAAGGAAAAATTTTTAGAATGAAGTTTAAAATTTCCCTTCTTTGTGAATACTGAGAGTAGGATAAAAGATTGGCAATGGGGGGATTTTCATGGAAAAGAATTTTCAAGGGACAGAGATGAACCGGATTCAAAAAAGATGCATCATGGGACTGGTGCTGATCGCCATGGTTACTGTAGGACTGTACGGCTTTACGGCAGATGTGTATCAAAATCAAAAAAGCTATAAGGATTCCCTGATTCGCTTCCATGTGTTGGCCAACAGCGATGCACCGGAAGATCAGGCTTTGAAATTGAAGGTAAGGGACCGGATCATCGACGTGATGAATCCCAAATTTGAACAGTCCAAAAGCTTAGATGAGACTAGAGAGATTATCCGCAGAAATTTAAAGGAAATTGAAGCCGCTGCAGCAGATGAAATTCAGAAAAGCGGCAAAAATTATACAGTAAAGGCCACCTTGGGAGATGCAGTTTTTCCTACGAAAAATTATGGAAGCATCACCTTGCCCGCAGGAACCTATGAGGCTTTGCGGGTCGTTATCGGCAAAGGAGAAGGGTCCAACTGGTGGTGTGTATTGTTTCCTCCCTTGTGTTTTATTGATATGGAGAAGGGATTGACCAATGAAAAGACAAAGCAGGAACTGATGAGCGTATTGACAGAAGAAGAATTTCAGATGATTCGTACAGCTTCCAGTGAAGACAAAATACCTATCAAATTAAAGTTTAAAGTAGTAGAAATTCTAGAGAGTGCCAAGGCCAATCTGGGAAAGGCCGTGGGGATGCGATAGGGGGTTCCCGGGGGAAGGAGAAAAGCTGTCCGTTGAAAGAAGAGGAAAAGACTCTTCTTTTTTTATGCAAAAATAACCATTAGGAAAAGGAGAATAATTGATTCCAACCCTACAGAAAATAAACATGAAATCAATATACAGATATACAATGCATTGGGCGAAGCAAAGAAAATATAAAATTTTTAAAATTCCATACGTTAACGTATAAAATCTAAAGTTTAGCATGCAACGTCCGTCTGCTGACGGCAACTGCTAACCTTAAAAAAGAAAGGAGGAGTAGGATGAGAACAATTGCATTGTTTACATGCATGATACTCATCTTTGTTTTTACTGTAGGGACTCTCTACATAGACAGCTGGTTCAGCCGGGGAGAGGCCCAGGAAACCCTGTATTGGGGATCCAGTGGAGAGCTGGTAAGAAAGCTGCAGTCGACGTTAAAGGATTGGGGATACTATGACGGTCCCGTGGATGGTGTTTTTGGCGGTGGAACCTTTGAAGCAGTAAAGAAATTCCAGAGAAAGCATGGTTTAACCCCTGATGGGGTAGTGGGACCTGCTACGGCGGAAAAACTTGGATTTCCGGTGAAAAAAACTGAAGCCCAGACAGCATATAGGGCCAGCGGGTCCTATGCATCCCGGGATGATGAAGTGACGCTGCTTGCCAAGGCCATTACGGGGGAAGCCAGGGGAGAACCTTATATAGGACAGGTGGCCGTAGGGGCAGTCATATTGAATCGCACGAGACATCCGTCTTTTCCCAACACCATCCCGGGGGTGATCTATCAGCCGGGGGCCTTTACTGCCGTCAGTGACGGGCAAATTAATCTGCCTCCCGATGAAAGCTGTCTCAAAGCGGCCCGGGATGCCCTCAACGGATGGGATCCCACGGGAGGATGCCTGTATTATTGGAACCCTGCCACGGCCACGAGCAAATGGATCTGGTCAAGAAAAGTGGTGAAAAAAATAGGAAAGCATTGGTTTGGAAACTAAAAAAGGTGGTGAACTTATGAAACGTACCCTGCCCGTTATTCTTGCCCTGGCTTTGGTCCTTACCGGCGTATGGGGATATAGCCAATACCGAGAAAAGAACGATTATTATATTTTTCTCAACAACCAATTCCAGCGGATGTACTATGATTTGATGGGAAGTGTAGAATCCATCACATCGGATTTATCGAAGCTGATGGTATCTTCCCAAAAAAGAGAAAATATGGTGCTGTATGCAAACATATGGCAAAATGCCTATAATGCTCAGGAAAAGATGTCGCAGCTTCCTATCCGTCATGCAGATATTACCAAGACGGAAAAATTTTTAAGTCAAGTGGGCGACTATACCTTCACCCTTGCCAAGAGAAATATTGAAGGAGAACCCTTAAGCCAGCAGGAAGTCGATAATTTGGAAAAACTCCACAATTTTGCCTTGGAATTGACGCGAGATCTTCACGAGTTGGAGAAGAGCGCATTGAAAGGATTTGTATGGAAAGGCGAATTGCGAGGCAAGGCAAGCAAAAAGCTGAACAGGGAAGCAGAACAGAAAAATCCTATCCAGACAAAATTTCAGAAATTTGAAGAACGAATGGTAGAGTATCCTGAATTGATCTATGACGGCCCCTTTTCAGAACATGTGATTGCAGGCATGCGTCCGCGGCTGCAAGGAGATAAAATTACGGAACAGCAAGCCAGGGAAAAGGTCGAGGCCTTTATCGGACAAAAGAAAATTGGCAAGGTGGAAAAACTGACCAATGGCCGGGGGAGAATCGATACCTATAGTTTTGAAGTTGTTCCGGAAAATCAGAAGGAAGGAAAAGGAAACCCTATCTATATTGACATTAGCCAAAGAAAAGGGTATGTGGTGTGGATACTCAATAACAGAGCAGTGGAAAAGAAAAATATTTCACCAAAACAGGCCATCAAATATGCTTCCAAATTCCTGGAAGAAAAGGGTTTTCCCAATATGGTGCCTACCTATACTTTGAGATATGACGGTACCGTGCTCATCAATTATGCCTATAAGCAGGGAGATGTCTTGATGTATCCCGACCTGATCAAGGTAAAGGTGGCCTTGGACAATGGAGAAATCGTAGGTTTTGATGCAACCCACTTCCTGACTACCAATTATCAGCGGGATATCCGCAAGCCCCAGTTGACACCGGCACAGGCCCGGGAAAAGATCAGCGTCAGGGCTCAGGTGGAAGGGGAACCCCAATTGTGCATTATTCCCACGGACTCCTACGGGGAAATCTATTGTTACGAGTTTAAGGCTACTTATAAAGGAGATAAATTTTTAATCTATATCAATGCCAATACGGGAGAAGAGGAAAAGATATTAAAGACCATAGAAAATGAAAATGGCACGCTGATGATCTAATGGGAGGGTGATGGCATGAACGGCGGCAGAAAAGGAAAAATTCCTGAACGCATCAAACAGGAGGTTGCTAAGGAACTCGGCGTATACGACAGGGTGATGCGGGATGGAGGCTGGGGCAATGTCAGCTCCAGGGATTGCGGCAATATCGTAAAAAAAACCTTGGAAAGGATTATGGAGAAAGGATAAAGATTTTTTTAGGGAGCGGGGAGAATTTCCCCACCCTTTTTTTTTAGGAACAGCTTGCCTTCACTCATCTTTGGAAAAAACATTTGAATAATATTTGGGAGAGGTATAGAATATTAATGATATAAAGAATAAAATGGGGTGAGATACCCATGGGAAGGAGGTTGCAATAATGAAGAAAAAGCTGAACGTGGCCGTTGTATTCGGAGGAAAATCAGGGGAGCATGAGGTATCTCTGATGTCTGCAACTTCAGTGATTCGAGCGATGGATAAGGAAAAATACAACATCATTCCCCTGGGGATTACCAAGAAAGGGAATTGGATGTTGTACAACGGACCGATTGAAAAAATTGAATCCGGTGAATGGGAAGGAATTTCAAATAAACTGTTAAAAGAGAATCCTGAGGATCATATATTTTCTGTGGTGCCTACGGGGGGAGAGAAACTTGAAATTTCCCAGGAGTGCATTCCAAAAAATTTAGGGGAGCAGATTGATGTTGTGTTTCCAGTGCTCCATGGTCCCTATGGAGAGGACGGGACCATACAGGGGCTATTGGAAATGGCCAATATTCCCTATGTGGGGGCCGGGGTACTGGCATCGGCCCTGGGGATGGACAAAGTTTACACAAAGAAAATTTTCGAGATGGCAGGATTGCCCTTGGGAAGATACATGGTTGTCATGAGAAAAAAATGGAGAGAGTCGCCGGAAGCCTACGCGGTCCTCATCGAAGAAAATTTTCAGTATCCCATCTTTGTAAAGCCGGCGAATTTAGGGTCCAGCGTGGGAATTTCAAAGGCCCATGATCGGCAGGAATTGATCCGAGGCATAGAAGAAGCGGCAAAGTATGACCGCAAAATATTGATTGAGGAATTTATCAATTCCAGGGAGATGGAATGTGCCGTTTTGGGAAATGACGCACCCATAGCTTCCGTCGTGGGGGAAATCATACCTTCCCATGAGTTTTATGATTATGAGGCCAAATATTTTGATGATGGCAAATCGAAACTGGTGATTCCTGCGGATCTTCCGGAGGATAAGGCTGCGGAAATCAGGGCGATGGCCATAAAGGCCTATAAGGCTATCGACTGTACAGGACTGGCCAGGGTTGATTTTTTCTTGGAAAAAGATACAATGAAGGTATATATCAATGAAATCAATACTATGCCCGGATTTACCAAATATAGCATGTATCCCTTGTTATGGGCTGCTACGGGCATTCCCTACGATGAATTGATTGATCGACTGATTCAATTGGCCATAGAGAGATTTGAGGATAAGAGGTGAACCGATGAAGAATGTACTGCTTCGCATTGAAGGGACTCAAAAAAGTTTCGACGGAGAAGAAAATACCATTGAATTGGTGACGGAGGGCAAACTGTATCAAAAAGAAAATGCTTTGTACCTGGTCTATGAGGAGAGTGAAATTTCCGGACTGGAAGGCTGCACCACAACCTTAAAGGTATCGAAGGACAGGGTTTCCATGCGCCGGTTCGGCACCGCCCATTCAGAGATTATTTTTGAAAAGGGCAGGCGGTTTTCCACCAGCTATCATACGCCCTACGGAGATTTTCGTATGGAAATTTTGACAAGAGAGATGGAAGCCAATATCAGCGATACGAACAAAGGAGATATTACTATAGAATACAATATCAGCCTTCAAGGCATGATCGAGAGCAAAAACCGACTGAATATCAGGATTATGTAGGAGAAAAAGGGAAATGATGCACAAAAAAGAAGGACTGATCCATATAATGGCTGAGATCCTGGCCAGTGATTTTGATTATCCAATCGTAGGGGATCCCATAGGATTGGTACAGCCGAAAAACCGGGGTTTTGGAGACTATTCCACCAATATTGCCATGAGGGTGGCGAAGGATTTGGGAAAGGATGCCATGGTTTTGGCCCTGCACCTGCAGAGAAAGATCAAAGAGAGATGCCCTCAAATGGAAAAAATTACGGTGGAAAGCCCCGGTTTTATCAATTTCTATTTGGGAGATGACGCATACTATCACATACTGGACCTTGCGGCAAAAGATTATGAAGAGATAGTCCTTGGAGAAAAGGTGCCCTACGGGTGGAAGGAAAATTTGCAGCACCTGTTGGAGGAGGAAGGACTACAGTCGGGATTGCAGGATGTCCTGTATGTCCATAGCCGAATTTATTCTGTGATCAAGCTTCTGAAGGAAGAGGGAATCTCCTTGGAAAATGTGGATAAAAATAAAATAGCCTATGAAAAGACCCCTAGGGAAAAAGAAGTTTTAAAAAGGCTGGCTGCCTACCCGGAAGTGCTTAGGGATGCCGTGACAAAGAACCGTCCCCTGTCACTATTGGAATATGCAATTTTGTTGGCAAGGCTTTTTTTGGAGCTTCACCAAGGGACTCTCCTCCGGAAATTGCAGGAGGAACGGCTTTATGGGACCCTGGGGGTGATGGAAGGCGTTGGGCTGGTCTTGAAAAGCATATGTGATGTTTTTGGGATAGAAGCACCGGAGAAGATGTGAAGGAGTAGGGGATAACCGTTAGCAGTTAGCCGTTAGCGGTGCATCCTTGGGAGCAGATTGCAGCCGGCAACTGATAGCTGGCAACTGGTAACCGGCAACGAATGACAAGGTAGTTACCATAGGAAAAAGTTTTTTCTGTAAAGGTATGGATAAAAATTTTTGAGCGGTGTTTTTATGGACAAACTGACGAAAATTAGGCAACAAATGATGAAAATTGGGCGGAGGGGAGACCATGGATTTGATTTTTTCCAAAAAAAATATGGAAGTGATTTTGGATTATATTGGAGAAGGGATCCAGATCATTGATGCCATGGGGAGGATTGTTTACTATAACCGGGCTGCGGCAGAACTGGATGATATCAATAAGGAGGATACCATCGGGAAACATATCTTGGAAGTATATCCTTCCCTGTCCCAGGATACCAGCACCCTGCTGCAAGCCATTCGAATGGGGAAGCCGATTTTCAACATGCAGCAGACCTTTATCAATTACAAGGGGAAAAAGATTACTACCATCAATTCGTCCATTCCCATCACATCCAAGGGAAAAATTGTGGGAGCTATTGAAATTTCCAGGAATATTACCGATGTCAGGGAATTGTCCGAAAGGTTGTTGGACCTCCAGGAGAGGCTATACAAGGGCAAAGAGCAAAAAAAGAAGAGGGAGGGCAATGGGGCTGTCTACACTTTTGCTGATATCATTGGCCAGAGCAGAGAAATTGTAAAGCTGAAATCCATTGCCCTTAAGGCAGCCCAGACTTCTTCCCCCATCCTGGTGTATGGAGAGACGGGAACGGGAAAAGAGCTTCTGGTCCATGCCATCCATCATGCCAGCAGCAGGAGGCATCAATCTTTTATTGCCCAGAACTGTGCGGCCCTTCCTGCTTCGCTGCTGGAGGGCATCCTTTTTGGCACGGCAAAGGGAGGATTTACGGGGGCGGAGGATCGGCCGGGCTTATTTGAATTGGCCGATGGGGGAACGCTATTTTTGGATGAAATCAATTCTATGCCCCTGGAATTGCAGGGAAAGCTGTTGCGGGTTTTGCAGGACGGCACCATCCGAAGGGTAGGAGAAGTGAAGGTTCGCCATGTGGATGTCCGGATTATTGCTGCCACCAACACCGATCCTGCCCTTTCCCTGGCCAATAAGGAATTGCGCCGTGATCTTTATTATCGTCTCAATGCGGTGGAAATTAGGATGCCTGAGTTGAAGGAAAGGGTGGAGGACATTCCCCTGCTGGTGCAATATTTTATCGACAAATTCAACGATCGCTTTCACAAGGGGGTTACGGGCGTATCGGAAAAAGCCCTCTCCCTTTTGAAAAGCTATGATTGGCCTGGCAATGTGAGAGAGTTGGAGCATGTGATCGAAGGGGCCATGAATTTGATGGAAGGCAATGAAATTACCGTGGAGTGTCTGCCACAGAAATTCCAATATCTCCATCAGCATATGGCAGATATGGGCAAGGAAAAGAGGGGTCTTCCCTTAAAGGCCGCCATAGAGGAGTTGGAAAGGAAAATGATACTGGAAACCTTGGAAGGCTGTGGGTGGAATATCAGCCATGGGGCAGAACTATTGGAATTACCTCGCCAAACCCTCCAGTACAAAATAAAAAAATATCAAATCAAAAAAAATAAGGGATAAGGAGTGCCTAAAAATGGGCAGTCCCTATGGCATGGGGATGATCCCGAAAGAACGCCCCTTTTCAGATTCAGGAGCTCTTTCTCTCCTATCTTCATTGAAAAAGAGGGACTTTGCTCCAGCAGAAGGCAGAAAGGACCGGGGGAAGCATCCTTTGGCACGATCCTTGCAAAAATATTGCCACGGCATGAATTATCAATGAATTCATAAAAATCAAAATAGAGGAGGAATTGGATCATGAAAAAAGGATGTCCTTTCGGAACCCACAGGGTGATTGCACCTGCCGGTGCACTGCCCCAGCCGGCAAAGAAAATTGATAACACCATGGAGATTTATGACAACGAAATCTTGATTGACGTGCAGACGTTAAACATTGACTCGGCGAGCTTTACCCAGATCAAGGAACAAGCTGGGGGAGACGTGGAAAAAATCAAGGAGATTATGATGGGGATTGTTGCAGAGCGGGGCAAGCATCAAAATCCTGTGACAGGCTCCGGGGGTATGCTGATCGGCACCGTAGAGAAGATTGGGCCCGCTTTAGAGGGAAAAACAGATTTGAAGGTAGGAGACAAAATTGCCACCTTGGTGTCCCTTTCCTTGACGCCTTTGAGAATTGATGAAATTGTGGAAGTAAGAAAAAACATTGATCAAGTAGACATCAAAGGCAAGGCCATCCTGTTTGAGAGTGGAATTTATGCGGTGCTGCCCGACGATTTGCCCGAAAATCTTGCATTATCCGTATTGGATGTGGCGGGGGCTCCTGCCCAAACGGCAAAATTGGTAAAGCCGGGGGATACTGTGTTGGTCATCGGCGGCGCAGGGAAATCCGGCATGCTCTGCTGTTATGAGGCCAAGCGCAGGGCAGGGGTTACCGGAAAGGTGATTTGCCTGGGCAGCAGCGAAAAGAGCCTGGAGAGAGCAAAACAAGCCAATATTGCAGATGTGTATATTGCGGCTGATGCCACAAAACCTGTGGAGGTCATGGAAAAGGTGTCAGCGGTCACAGGAGGGAAAATGGCGGATATCACCATCAACTGTGTAAATGTTCCCGATACGGAGATGTCCAGTATTCTGGCCACAAAGAAGGAGGGCTTGATTTATTTCTTCAGCATGGCTACAAGCTTTACAAAGGCTGCTTTGGGGGCAGAAGGGGTGGGCTCCGATGTTACCATGATCGTAGGAAACGGATATACCAAGGGACATGCACAAATCACCCTGCAAATCATGAGGGAAAGCAAAGAGTTAAGAAAAATTTATGAGGAGCTTTATGCATAGAAAGGCTCAGAAGCCATGGAAAAAAGGGGGAGAAGTCATGAGACATTACCGTGAGATTGAGTTATGGAAGGATGTTGCCGACGACCAATGGAATGACTGGCATTGGCAGGTGCAGAATAGAATTGACAACGTGGAGGATTTAAAGAAAGTCATTCATCTGACCAAAGAGGAAGAAGAGGGAATCAAAAAATCCCTTGAAACCTTAAGGATGGGCATTACACCATACTATGCCCTGCTGATGGATCCCGATGATCCCAACTGCCCCGTAAGGAAGCAGGCTGTACCGACTTTGTATGAAACCTATAAGAGTGATGCCGATATGGATGATCCTCTCCATGAGGACACGGATTCGCCGGTGCCGGGGTTGACCCATAGATATCCCGACAGGGTATTGCTGCTGATTACAGATATGTGTTCCATGTACTGCCGTCACTGCACCAGAAGAAGATTTGCGGGACAGCAGGATGATGTCATGCCTTTGGATAGAATCGATGCTGCCATTGAATATATCAAAAATACACCCGTCGTCAGAGATGTGCTGCTTTCTGGCGGAGATTGTCTGCTGGTGAGTGACGAACGATTGGAATATATTATCAGCCGGCTGCGGGAAATACCCCATGTGGAAGTGGTCAGACTAGGCTCCAGGACACCCGTTGTGCTGCCCCAGCGGATTACTCCAGCGCTGGTGAATATGCTGAAGAAGTACCATCCCATCTGGCTGAATACCCATTTCAATCACTCCAAGGAGATTACGGCGGAGGCCAAGAGAGCCATTACTCTGCTGGCAGATGCAGGGATTCCTCTGGGGAACCAATCGGTGCTGCTCAGGGGCGTAAACGACTGTGTCCATGTGATGCGGGAACTGGTGCACAACTTGGTGAAAATGAGGGTAAGACCCTACTATATTTACCAATGTGACCTTTCTGTGGGGATTGAGCATTTTCGAACCCCCGTATCCAAGGGAATCGAAATTATTGAAGGCTTAAGGGGACATACATCCGGTTATGCGGTGCCTACCTTTGTAGTGGATGCACCGGGGGGCGGCGGCAAGATTCCGGTAATGCCTCAGTATCTCATCTCCCAGTCACCGGAAAAAGTAATCTTGAGAAACTTTGAGGGCGTGATTACGACCTATACACAACCTGAACCCTATAAGGATGAATGTCATTGTGCTGTATGCAAAGGTGAAAGGGAACATCAGGTGACCGGTGTGGGCGGATTGCTGCAAGGAAATCAAATTGCCCTGGAACCGGCAAACTTGGAAAGACATAAGAGAGGACATCACGAATAAACAATAGCCGCTGACGGAGAAAAGATCACAAAGTCTTTGATGGTTTTTACGGCGAACAGGGATAGAAAGGTGGAAATGATATGCAGTTAATGGATCTGATACAGGACAAATACCGAATCGTTTCTGTGGTAGGAATGGCGAAAAATGCAGGAAAAACCATGACCATGAATACATTGATCGAGGAGGCCATGGAAAGGGGCATTCTCCTAGGAATTACTTCTACCGGCAGGGACGGAGAAAAACAGGATCTTGTTACCTTTACAGAAAAACCGATGATTTATGTAGATGAAGGGACATTGATTGCAACCACCGAAGATACCTTAAAATATGGCGAGGCAAGGCTGGAAATCCTGGAAGTGACGGATTATCGCACGGCCATGGGAAGAATTGTCATTGTTCAGGCGAAGACACCGGGATATGTGGAAGTGGCAGGACCTGCCACCAATCGGGAAATGAAGGAAGTAACGGAAAGGCTCTTGTCCTACGGGGCAGAGATGGTGATTGTGGATGGCGCCATTGATCGGATGGCAGCAGCTTCCCCGACTGTTGCGGAGGCTGCCATTTTGGCCACGGGGGCTGTGTTGAGCAGAGATATGGGGCAGGTTATGGAGCGGTCCCTTCACCAAATCCAGCTTTTTTCCCTGCCGGAGCTGGAAGATGGGAGGGCCAGGGAGCTTGCAGGAGGGATTATGGAAGAAAAGGGCATTTGTACCGTCAGCGAAAGGTATGAAACAAGACCTGTGGCGGTGAAAACGGCCTTGGGGAGCGGCAGCGAGATTGCAGCAGCACTAAAAGAGGATACCCGATATGTAGTAATGGGTGGTTCCTTAGTAAGCAAGACTTTAAGGGAAATTATAGAAGGAACGGTCCACTACAAGCATGTTATTTTTGTGGTGAAGGATGCCACCAGAATTTTTATTGAGCCCCGGGATTGGATGTATTTTATGAAAGCAGGGGTGCAGATCCGGGTGATGGAAAGGGTCCGGATCCTGGCGGTAACAATCAATCCCTATGCACCCCAGGGATACTTTTTTCAGCCGGAGGAATTTTTAAACAGGATGCGGCAATTTTTGCATCCCATTCCCGTATTTGACGTGGTGTTAGGCGGTGATCAGGAGTGTTCCTATCGGAACGTGTATTCAAAAACTTAGACCTGGACTATATTTTTGGCCGTTTGACGGTATATACGCCCTATGGGGAAGCCATGAAGAAATCCATGAAACCTTACCTGCCCTGCGACCGGGAGGCCTTGGAAACGGAGCTGGATCGGATCGAAAAGATGATTTTTCTCATTGAAAAGGATCGGTATACCTTTGTGGAAATGCGTACCCTTTTGAAACATATCAAGGATTTGCGAGGGTCCTTCCGGCGGGTGGAGGAACAGATTCCTCTGAATCTGGTGGAACTTTTTGAAATCAAGACCTTCACAGGGCTGTTGGAAAAGCTTTCTGGCTATCAAGCAAAACTGAAGTGGGATTGGCCTGAGGATTTGCAAATTCAGGCCATACCTGCCCTGAAGAAGTTGCTGGACCCTCAGGAAAGCGGCATTCATACCTTCTATATTTATGATGAATACTCAGAAAATCTAAAAGGACTGCGGGAAACCATGCGCCAGGTGGAGGCGGAAATCAACCGGGAAAAGATCCGGAAAAGGGATCAGGTGCAGGAGCAACTGAATATAAAAATCCGAGCCAATGGGGAGATCACTGTCAACAAGCACAACAAAGCCCTCATCGATATGATTGAAAATTGTGAAGGACTGATCTACAGCTCGGAAACCTATATGAATATTACCTACAAGATAAAGATGGATGTAAGGGTGGAGGAATTGCTGAAAAGGCTGGAAGAGCTGAAATTGCAGGAGGAGCAAGAGGAATTCAAAGTTCGGCAGTTTTTAACGGAAGAAATTGGGCAGCATCTGGAAGGCTTATACCATAACATCCGTGCCATTGGGGCATTAGATCTGCTCATGGCCAAGGCCTATCTGGCCATAGGCATGGATGGGGTCAAGCCCCTGGTGACAGGAGAGGAGACCATTGAGATTCTGGAGGGAAGGCATATCAAGGTGGAAGATCACCTGACCAAGCAGGGAAAGGCCTTTACCCCCATCACCCTACGGCTGAAAAACGGTGTTACCTGCATTACGGGGGCCAATATGGGCGGGAAAACGGTATCCTTGAAGCTTATCGGCCTGATGACGGCCATGGCCCAGTATGGGCTCTTTGTACCGGCCAAAAGGATGTGCTTTTCGCCCAAGGAATATATTTTCTTCTCTTTAGGGGATTTGCAGTCGGTGGATATGGGACTCAGCACCTTTGGGGCAGAGATCCTGGAGATTCAGAGAATTTTGCAGCGGGCTGAGGAAAACGGACTGATTCTGATTGACGAACTGGCCAGGGGAACAAACCCTGCGGAGGGTTATGCCATCTCCAAGGCCATCATAGAGTATTTGAAGGATAAGGCATCTACAACGGTCATCACCACCCATTTTGACGGCTTGGCGGAGATGGAAGGCGTCGTCCATTTGCAGGTGAGGGGATTGGCCCATGTAGATTTTCAATTGTTGAAACAGCAGATGCAGGAAAGGGGAATCCTAGGCATTGATGTGATTCATCAATATATGGACTACCGCTTGGAAGAGATCGAAGACGAGAGAAAAATTCCAAGGGACGCCATTTCCATTGCAAGACTGATGGGATTGCAGGAAGAGATATTGCAACAGGCGGAACGGTATTTAGAATGAAGTTGAAAGCGGAAGGGCAACTAGCTATCAGTTGTCAGCTGCCAGTTGTCGTCTATGGGCTGACAGCCAGTGGCTACGATTCCTCACCGATGTCTTATGGCTTTTAACGGCTAACCCCTAACTGCTAATGGCTAATGGCAAATGGATTTTGATTGGAGGGAAGAGGATGGAGAGTAAATTGAATCTTGATCAAAGTTTGATTGAGAAGGCGCGCAATTCCGCAAAAAATATTGCTGAGGATACACAGAAATTTATCGACAAGCATACGACAGTGACGGTGGAGAGGGCTGTGGCCAGACTTTTGGGCATCGATGGCGTTGATGAGATCGATAAGCCCCTGCCCAACGTGGTGGTAGACAATATCAAAGAGGGTGGCGGTTTATCCCTGGGGATTGCCTACTGGCTTGGGAATGCCATGGTCCATACGGGAAAAGGTCTTCAGGAAATCGCAGAGATGGTTGCCCGGGGCGAATTGGATTTGACAAAGCTCCCTACGGTCCATGAGAACAAAATCAAGGAGGCCATTGCACCCCTTGCGGAAAAAATGACAGGGCGAATCCGGCAAAACAGAAAAGACCGGGAGAATTTCATAAAGAATTTGGGAGAAGGCAGAAAGCCTTATCTTTATGTTATCGTGGCCACGGGAAATATCTATGAGGATGTGCTGCAAGCCCAGGCGGCTGCCAGACAGGGGGCCGATATTATTGCTGTCATCAGGACCACTGCCCAGAGCTTGCTGGATTATGTTCCCTACGGTCCCACCACAGAGGGTTTCGGGGGAACTTATGCAACCCAGGAAAACTTTAGGATCATGAGAAAGGCCTTGGATGAGGTGGGGCAGGAGGTCGGGAAATACATCCGATTATGCAACTACTGCTCAGGATTGTGCATGCCGGAGATTGCAGCCATGGGTGCCATGGAAAGACTGGATGTTATGCTGAATGACGCCCTCTATGGAATTTTGTTTAGGGACATCAATATGCAAAGAACTCTGGTCGATCAGTATTTTTCAAGGATTATCAACGGCTTTGCCGGCATCATCATCAATACGGGGGAGGACAACTACCTGACCACTGCCGATGCCGTGGAAGAAGCCCATACGGTGCTGGCTTCTCAGTTTATCAACGAGCAGTTTGCCTTGAAGGCAGGCATCCCCGAGGAGCAAATGGGGCTTGGCCATGCCTTTGAAATGAATCCCGATATTGAGAACGGATTCTTGCTGGAGCTTGCCCAAGCCCAGATGGCAAGGGAGATTTTCCCCAAGGCACCGTTGAAATACATGCCGCCTACCAAGTTCATGACAGGCAATATTTTCAAGGGACATATCCAGGATGCCCTGTTCAATATGGTTGCCATCATGACCGGACAGGGAATTCAGTTGCTGGGAATGCTGACGGAGGCCATTCACACGCCGTTGCTGCAGGACAGGGCCCTTTCCATAGAAAATGCCAAGTATATCTTCAACAATGTCAGGAGCCTAGGAGAAGAAATTCAGTTTAAAAAGGACGGCATCATCCAAAAAAGAGCCCAGGAGGTATTGAAAAAGGCTGCGGATATGCTGGAGGAAATTGAGAGAGAAGGCCTGTTTGCCACCTTGGAGCAAGGAAAATTTGCCGGGGTGAAGCGGGCCATGGACGGCGGGAAAGGATTGCAAGGGGTTGTCCAGAAGCATGAGAAATATTTCAATCCCTTTATGGAATTGATGTTGGGAGGTGCAAGGTAATGGCCGTGCAGAAGGTGGATTTGACAAAGATCAAACCTTATGGAGATACGCTGAATGACGGAATGGTGCAGCTATGCTTTACCCTTCCCATACCCTGTGGAGAAGAGGCAAAGGAAGCTGCCAGGCGTCTTGTACTGAAGATGGGATTGGAAGAGCCCTCCGTAGTCCATGCAGAGGACTTGGGCGTAGGCTACACCATGTTTGTAATGTACGGCAAATGCCAGCATACGGTAGACTATACGGCTATTGAAGTACCAAAGGTGGATGTGGAAGTCATGGACAAAGAAGAGGTAGAGGCCTATATTGAGGAAAATATCGGCAGGGACGTGGTCATCGTGGGAGCCTGTACAGGTACGGACGCTCACACGGTGGGTATTGATGCCATCATGAATATGAAGGGCTATGCCGGTCATTATGGTCTGGAGCGATACAAAGGGATTAAGGCCTACAATCTGGGCAGTCAGGTGCCCAATGAGGAATTTGTGGCGAAGGCCATTGCCCTGAATGCCGATGCTTTATTGGTATCCCAGGTGGTTACTCAAAAAGACGTGCATATCCCCAATCTAACCCAGTTAGTGGAGCTTTTGGAGGCGGAGGGGATCCGGGATCGGGTAATCCTTGTATGCGGTGGGCCGAGGATCAGCCATGAGTTGGCCAAAGAGTTGGGCTATGACGCAGGCTTCGGCAGCGGCACCTATGCGGAGGACGTGGCCTCCTTCGTGGTAACGGAAATGGTAAAACGGAACCTGGTCCATAAAAAATAAGACAAAAATACCGGAGAGGAAAACTTCTCCGGTTTTTTGTCTTATTTGCCCAGAGGAATGGTGAGGCTGTTGTGGAGCATGACGGCAATGTCTCCCCTGGTGGCAGGTGTCTCTGCCTTTATGGCAACGTCCTTTGTCAAACCCAATTCCGTGGCCGCGTGAATAAAATTATTGGGCCAGTCCGTTCCCTGTACTTTGCTTCCATAACCCAAGGCATTGACAAGGATGGTTATGGCTTCGCCATGGGTAATATTCCTGTTCAAGCGAAAGGTTCCGTCTTCATAGCCCCGAATGAGGCCGTTTTCCACGGCAATATTGATATGTCCGGTACTCCAATGGGTTGAAGGCACATCTTGGAATTTTGTCTTGCCCTTGCGCTGCAAGGCTGCGGATTCTTTACCGATCAATCGTACAGAAACGGCAGCAAATTCAGCCCTTGTGATATTGTCCTGGAAACGCATGTTTCCATCGGGATCGCCGATCATTAAACCCAAGGCTTTCAGTCTCACGCCGATATCTTCTAATTTTGTCGTTTCCAACCCGTAGGCGGTATGGAAGACGAGGATCGTAAAAATCAAGGCGAGTGTAATGATCTTTTTTACCCTTCTGTGCATCCTTCATGCCGTTACGCAAAACTTATAAAACTTTACAAAAACATTGTAAAAGTTTATGTTTGCTTCCTCGTTCATCGTGTCCGACCTCGGCTACCCTACTATCGTTTGATGTGACACTCCAGAGGCTTAAATTCCCGTGTAACTCACGGTACACAGCATCATAATTCGTTTTGGTGATTTATGATACTTTATATCTTGATAAATTGATACTTGCGTTCTTATCCCTGTCTATTACGGTACCGCAACATTCACATATAAATTCCCTTTCAGACAGTGACAGTCTGGTTTTTACATGGCCACACGCTGAACAGGTTTTGGATGAAGGGTACCATTTGTCGGCTTCTATAAATTCAATTCCATATTTCCTGCATTTATACTGAAGCATTGTTTTGAATTCAAACAAGCCCTGCTCTGCTATTGCTTTTGACAGGTGTTTATTTTTCATCATACCGCTGACATTCAGGTTTTCCATAACTACCCTTGATGGCTTGGTTTTCACTATCTGGGCAGTTGCTTTATGCCTGTTGTCAGTTCTGATGTTATCAAGACGTTTGTGCAACTTTTTAATGTTTTTTTCAAGTTTTATAATGTTGCCTGTTTTGACGTAACTTCCCCCTTCCTTGTTTTTTTCATATTTGTTTGAAACCTTGCGCTGCAACCTGCGCAATTTCTTTTGGAGTTTTTTAACTCTTTTGGTTTTGTTAATGTTTTTGAATGTCATTTCGTTTGAGCATACAGCTAGGTCCTTTATTCCTAAATCAATACCTATACTTTCGTCTGTAAGCTCAACATACCCTTGCTCTGCCTCAATACCTACAGACACATACCAGTGTACTCCGTCAAACTTTACTCTTGGGTTTGTATATTTTGCGTTTTCCGGTATCCTGTCTTTTTCTGAAAGCCTTACCCACCCTATCTTTTCAAGTCTGACTCTGCCTTCTTTGAATTTTATCTTTTCCGTATCTTGATAAAATTTTGGCTGACTTTTCTTTTTACTTTTGAATTTCGGCTTATCAGCAAGCTTTTTGAAAAACTTATCATAAGCGTCACAGGCATCTTTTATGGCTTGTTTGGTTATGTTATTGCTATAATGATTAAGCCACTTATATTCTTCGGTCTGCTTTAAAAGCGTTAATTCTTTTCTCAAATCCCCGTCTTTAATAAACTTGCCACCACTTTTATAGTTTTCTTCCTGTTTTGCAAGCGTCCAGTTATATGCCCATCTTGCTACTCCTGCACTCTGAAACAGTTTTGTTTTTTGCTTGTTGTTAGGTTCAAGCCTGACTTTCAGGGCTATTATCATCTGCTAACAACTCCTTTATTATCTTTTTGGCTTTACTGGCTCTCCGATCTTGAAGTTTGCAACTGAATACAGTTACAATTTGAACTAGATCCTCAACAAGTTCTTGCTCCTCGGTTTTCTCTGTATTATCAATAATTTCAATAGCTGTCCCATATTTACTACATAGGTTTTCTATAAGTTCATACCCAAATCTTAGCAACCTATCCTTGTACAAAACAACTATTTTTTCTACCTCAGAAGCAATAATCATATCAATTAACTGGTTCAATCCTTTTTTGTTATAGTTTATACCGCTCCCTATATCAGTAACAACCTCAAACGAATAACCTTTTGCTATCATATAAGCCTTTACATTCTCTATTTGTCTTTCAAGGTCATCTTTCTTTGTCTTTCAAGGTCATCTTTCTGTTTGTTACTTGACACTCGGCAGTATCCTACAACTTTTCTCTGGGTCGGATTTTCACCTTTAAAAAAGCCTAAATAATGTTGGAGTTGCTGTTGGGAGTAATACCTATAACCACTTTTTCCAATATGACTTGGTTTTAGTTTTCCGACCTTATCCCAATTTCTAAGGGTTTGTTGGGTTACTCCTATTAATTCTGCAAACTCGCCGATTGAATAATATTTCATCTCTAACACCTCAAAAATATCATAGCATCAATTATAATATTTTTATAGTGTTTTATTAACTTTTATAAATGTTTTTTAACTGTTGTTAGCCTCCTTTGCAGATACCCAATTTGAAAATGAAATGAGATTTGTTTTGGCAGCTAACAACATTATACCAGGGAATGGAGGCCAAGGATATTTCAACTGTGTTACAGAATAGGAATATGGCACGCAGTTATTCCGCCTCTAATATTCACTATAGGAAGTAATGCGGTTGTTGCTGTCGCTGTAGGTATAGGTGGCCGTCCAGTCTCCTTCTTGATCATAAACATATACTGTCACATCATCATCAAAGTTTCTGTCAACTTCCTTGCAGACGGACAAGATAAAATCACGGAAATCCTGACTGTCCCGATTTTTCCAGCTGCTGTAGGAACGGCGGAAATCACCATACATCCTTACGACAATATCGTCGTTGGATTGGCGGCTTAAGCTGTAGCTGAATCGCAAGGTAACTTCATCATCCCGGTACCGGTAATAATGATTATTCAGATTCTTCTCCGTCTGATCAAGGGTCGACCGGGAAGAAGAACTGCCGTAGCTCCTGTCTTCCTTTAACATGGCCAGCTCAAGATTTTTTTGTTCTAACTGGTATTTCAAACTGTTGATCTCCATATTTTTTCTATCCAATTCATATTTCATGGTACTGAGGGCCACCTGCTGGTTTTGATTGGATGTCAGATGCATCACCTTGTTCTTATCATCCCATTGTACCGTATAGCCTAGGTTGGCGGCGATATCGTTGATGGAAACATAGGTGTGATTGTTGAAAATAAAGGGTTGGCTGGCAAAAATCAAAGGTTTGCCATCAAGATTGACCTTGATATCATAAAACCAGGCAGTGATGTTTTTACTGAAGCTTTTTCCAAAACCCAAGACAGGAGTCGTCAACAAAATCAAACAGACCATTATGAAAACCGATAATTTTTTTTTCATAGAAACACCTCCAAAAATTTACCATTTCATGATTTTATTGTATCATAGAAGAAGGAGGACCTACAAGAAAATTGTCAGATAAGCAAGAAGTAAAGAAATTTATGGAAATTGCCATAAAGATTGAAGGAAAGAAGCAATTCTGCCGAAATACTTATTAGAATTTTATCGACATGCGGGGGGATTTCTTTGACAAAAAAAGCAACTGCAATGATTTTGATCTTTGTGATGTGGTTTTCTGTACTGCCTGTGGAAAATGTCCGGGCGGTCCAAGAGAAATTGGAGCTATGGGAGGCAAGGGTATTTATGCCTGCCGATCCTGTGGGGTCAAAAGTGATCAAGGGACAAAAAAATGTCAGTTATCAAGTCCGGCAAATCGACTTTGCCTATGAGGCATCCCTATCCTTGGCGGCGGGAAAAAGTCTAAGCAGCATCAAGGTATATGCCGGAACGGAAGATGAAACCTATAAATTTGATATAGGAATCACAGGAAATATTTTGCGGTTGCAGATCAAGGCAGGGGCGGATCATATGCCTTATTATCAACTGCAAAAGCACAAATTGTACAAGATCGTCATACCCCAGGGCTTATTGAAGAACAGCGACGGGACAAAGGTCAACGGCGCTGAAAATTTTACCTTTGTTACCAATACAGATACAGGAGTCTACAGGGATGATATTTTGAAGAGTGTTGTGCCGGGAAACGGCGGGAAGGGAATTGATTATCGCCAGGGAACCATTACCTTTACATTTGTGGATCCCATTATCCTCCATTCCCAAATCCACCAGTACATAGAGATAGCCACATCGCCGGTAGCTGCGGGGATTCCCGGCTATGCATCGGATTCCCCGGAAAATTATACGGCGAGGGCGGAAGGGAATCAACTGATCCTGACGGCAAAAGACGGAAAATTTAAGGATTTTGCGGTTTATACGGTGAAACTGAAGGAGCAGGCCCTCTATCTTTCCGGAAGTACCGATAGCGACGGAAAAATCTACAACGGGCCGGTGGAGATTTCCTTTACCACCGATGGGATGGTAGAAAGCACTAACCCGGTAAATAACGGGACAAATATTGAGGTAGATCCTGTTCTTACCTTTTATTTTAAGCATCCCATTCAGTATGATACGGCCAAGATAAAGCTTGTGGAGCAGGCTGCCGGTGGAGAAATCCCCATCAATGTGGCGGCCCATGGAAAAACTCTTTCCATCGCCGTAAAGGAAGACGGCGGAAATCAGCCCTTAAAAAAGAATACCCTCTATAGGGCAACGATTTTGGCAGGGGGTGTGTCCTTTGCCGATTATCCTTCTGTCCATAACACGGTCAACATAGACCTATACTTTACCACAGGAAATCAGGGACAAAATCCCATGCCTTCTGCCTACGGCTCTACGGAAACCTTTGGGGACGACATCCGGAATATGGAGAAAACCCAATTGGGAGAGAATGGGGCTGTGTATATCAAAATGAACCGTCCCATCCGATGGGATAAGGATTGGAGCGGAGATGACAAAAAGGAAGCCCGGAAGGACAAAGTAACCCTGTATAAGATGCCTATGGCGGAGAATAAAGGATACTCGTCGAAGGGGCAGATCTATGATAAAGCCTATGGATATGTAAAGGATGGGACCAGCGGTGTATTCAAGCTGAAATCCATGGAGAATTATAAAGAGAAGGTCATCATCGAGGAATTGGAGATTGTGGGCTCTAACAAGGATATCCTCAAAATAAAACCCAAAATGCCTTTTTTGAGCTGCAACGCCTATCAGTTGATCATTGACCGAGAAATTATTGAGGACGATTATGGGTACAATCTGCTGTCCAATATTGATTTTCAATTTTGGACCAAGGGGAGCGGGATTGGGTCCCAACCTTCTTGGAGCATTCCTGTGATGGGGACGGCGAAGACGGAAGAAATCACGGGCATGCCCCATAAGAAGTTCCGAATCACCGGAACGGCGAAATTTTCCTCTGGGGAACCCTTGGTGCTTTCCCTGCCTGTGGAGGTTATCCCTAGGATGGCAGAGGGAAAAGTAGAAGGGAACTATTATCGGAACAAGGCATTGGAAAGAATCCTTTTACGTTCCACCTATTATGAAGAGAAACTGCAGATGGTAGGAAATTCCTTAGAAAGTATTCCCGAGGTCAGGCTGGATATGGACAAAACCCTCCAATTTTCTCTCGTATCCGCTGACCATCCTGCAGGGGAGCAGGTCCGGTGGATTTCCGAAAATCCGGCAGTAGCATCGGTGGATTCCCAAGGAAAAGCGAAGGGGATTGCAAGGGGACAAACCCAGGTGTTGGCCTTGGATAAAATGGGCAATCTTCTGGGGAAAGCCCGCATTGTGGTAGAGGAAGCCTTGTATGTGTCAGAATTGAAGCTGGAGTATGACGAGGGCCACAATGGAAAAAGCACAAAGATCTTTCTGTATCCCAACCAGGAATTGGAGGCAGGCAGAAGCTACAAACTTTTTATTCCTGCCGACGTATTCCAGACAAGGGGAAAGGCCTTTACCCCGGCTTTAGAACTGGAGCTGGTTGTGGGCGGCGATGATACGGCACCGGCCTATGTGGAGGCCATGGAAAACGGGAGCGTATCCGTTGGAGATTTGATCAGCAAAGCAGAGGTTGTTTTTTGGATCCAGGGGACTAATTTTAGTCCAGGGATAGAAAATGTGCAGTTGACAGCAGGGGATAAGACGATCACCATCGATCCCCAGTATGTCCAGTATATGGGGACCGATCAGTTGAGGGTGACAATCAAAAACCCTTTGAAGGCGACCTTGGCCAGTGAAGCCTATGTGGGAGATTATACCGTTGCAGTGAATTTCCAAGGCGGGCGGACCACCACGTGGAAATCGGGCCATCCCTTTCGGATCCTGACCATGGGTCCCCCTAAGGTAATCGGCAAGTATCCTGCAGAAGGGGGAAGCCATGATGAAAAGAGCTTTGTCCATGGGGTAAAGGACAGTTTTACCAATGGCAAGTATTTTCTTCGATTTACCTTTGAGGATGCGGACGGAAGCCTTTTCCTCAATGGGGAAACCGGTTTGACCAATCTGTCGGACTCTGTGGTGATAGCGGCAGGAAGCGGCGTGTCCATGATTGACGGAGACTTTGTCAATCAGATCAAAGTTATTGGAGATTATGAGAAAACAAAGATTATAGAAAAATATATCCTTGTCAAAGACAGCAGCAAAAAAGAAGCTACCCTTTATGTCCCTGTCCAACCCCTCCGATCCCAGACCACCTATCACGTTGTCTTAAAGGCGGGAATTGTCCGGAATACTGTGGGACAAAATGAAGAAATTGCCTACTCCTTCCATACGAGGACCGTACCCTATACGACGGGGATAGAGATGGGTAGCGTCACAGAAGATTATGATATCGATGAGCCTATCGTATTGAAGGGAGACTTCTTTGAATCCGGTTATATACAGGCATACTTTAATGAAATTCCTGCTTATCGGGTCAGTCCCGAAGAAAGACTGGGCAGCGACGGAAAACTCAAGGAAAAAATCCTGAAGGTATATCTGCCCAGGGGAAGCAACCGGCTAAAACCAGGGGTATATAACGTTACCCTCTCCCATGGCCCCAATCACCAAAGCATACTGTACGGTTCCTTCAGTGTGGTGCCTGCCGGCAACGCAGTGCCCCATGACCAATACCGGGTGAAAGAAAAAAGATGGGAAGGGGAAGTGAAGGCCGATGTAAAAATCAGCGAGGATACCCTGCTGCTGGAAACAAGACATGCCAATGCCCCTTATCTCAGCTTTGATTTGGATGAGATGATGGGAGAGGATGTATGGGTCAGAAAAATCAGCTACGAAGGGGATACCCGGGATAAGATCGGCATACTGGAAACCAAATCCAAATGGGCCAATATTACATTGTATGGCCTTACCCTGGACGGCAATGCCTCTGACCACAGGATTGTCCTTTCCTTAGGAAGAACGGAACCCCAGGCAGTCCAATGGATTCAGAAGAAGTTGAAGGGAAGCGTCAAATCAGATTTTATCCAAGTGACGGGGAAAAATTTCAAGCTACAGAACATGGCCCTTTCGATTCCCATCAAGTATTCTAAGGGTCAAAACCTGAAAATATATCGTTACGACGAGGAAACAAGAGATTTCTATGAAATCAAGGGAACCATTCATCTTGTGAACCAAAAAGTAGAGTTCATGAGCAGCAACCCGGGGATCTTTGTCATCGTAGAATCGTCATCGGAAAGGTAGGTGCATGATTGCCATGAAAAAAAAGGACATCAAAAAGATTGTAGCCGCATTCATGATTTTTGCACTGGTTTGCGGGATTTTCCCCTGGCAGGAGATACCCGCTGTCTTTGCAGCGCCGACAGTGAACAAAATAGAAATCACCAAAATCTATAACGGGAACTACAATCTTCCTTCCCACTATTACTTAACTGTATACGGAAGCGAACTGAACAATCTGGAGGTAAAGATACAGAGCGACGACGGCAAGGTGACAACCTTGACCCCCTCCAGCCCAGGGGCAACGGTGTCCCAGTATACCATCTCCACCAGCCAGGTGGGCTCCAAGTTTCTGATCAACGGCCTTCTCTATGAAATCGTAGAGGATGATATGCCCCAGCTCAAGGGTGTAACCAGCAAGCTGGTGCAGTCAGGGCAGCAAATCGGAATTACGGGTATACGTTTGAACAAGATCGATACGGATAATAGCGATAACAAAACCATCAAAATCCAGTACTACCAGGGAATATCGGAACAGGATATTTCTACGGCCATGATCCATACCGATGACACCCAGACCACCAAAAATATCACGGTGGTGGCCGGCTTGGGAGTCCAGAATTTGAAAGTCGTAAAGAAATATAAGGAAGGTGCTGTGGATATAGAAATTTCCTATCGATATCTGGATGCCTTCCGGATTTACGATATCATCAGCGGTGTGAATCCCGCCGATATTGTCATGAATCCCAACAAAGGAAAAAAAGGAGACAAGGTAACTTTGACAACGGACACCTTTCCCGAGGATTACTCCGTATTTCTCATTGAAAATCTGGAGGACCCTTTCCTGGGGAAAAATCTGGGAGAGGCCATTGAAAACAACCACAGCCCTACCCAGAAGGATACCATTACCTTTGAGGTTCCCAGCGGTCTGGAGTTGAAAACCTATCATGTCATCTTGACAAACTACATCAATCCTGCAGGAATCAAACCTACGGACAACATATCGAACCTGATTGTGAAACAGTTGTGGATTGGCACCTTCACGGTGGTGGACGGAAAGTTTTTGCCCCAGATCCAGTCGGTGCAGCCCAGCTCGGGACCCGATGCGGGATCGGAGGTAAAAATCAACGGGAAATTCTTTGAAGAATTGAATATCGACGGGCTGACGGGCTTCTACGATAGCAGCATCGGGGCAGAAAATCTGGAAGTGGAAGAGCGCAACGGATTGAAGCAGTTGAAGATTGCTTATCCCAGTGATGCCAATACAAAATACAACGGGAAACAGGTAACCATTCAAAGATATATTTCCGTCATCATCGGAAATGCTGCTGAATTTCAAGATAAGACAAAGCAGGCCTTCTATTATGGTGCCAACCAGTTTGATACCCTGACGGTGATGGCAAAACCCTTAGAAGCAGGGGACAAGGATCTCGTCAAGGATGTGATTGTCAATATCGAGACAATAATTACGGAAACAGCCGACCCCAGCAAGGTATATGTCATTAAGGAGCAGGCCGTGAAGGAGGATGCCTACACCTATATACCCAGCTTTACGGAGCCTGTCATTGACACGGTGGTGCCCAAAGTCATTGGTGTCAAGAAAGAAGGGGTGCTGTATAAAACGGCCACCGATGTGATTATCGCCATCAACGGAAAGGATTTTCATGTGTATAAGTATGTAGACGGAACGGGGCAGGAAAAAATCATTTATCCTAAGGTGGTCATCGGAGGCAACGATGATAATGGAGAGATCCTCCTCAAAAGAATCGGAGATACGGTATACTACAGGGATAAGATCAACGGGGATGTGGTGTTGGCAGGAGCCGGCCTGGAGGTCATGGATGCCCAGGGCAGACTCATGAACGGAACCGTAGGAAGTGAAATCGGGAACAAAATCATCCTACGGATTCCCGCCGGTTTGGAGATTGATGCCCAGAAGGTCAATGCATCCCTGCAAAATGTGGCTGTTGCCAACCCTGTAAGGGGATCGGAGAACTATGGGCCTTATACCATTAAGGCCGATGCGGTACAGTTTATCCATACGGAGGATGTGCCCGTCATCGAAGAAGTAAAACCCAATGTGGTGACGCTGGACGGGAGAGAGGATGTTGTCATCAAGGGAAGCAACTTTGCCTCGGACGTGAAGGTATATATTGACGGCAAAGAGGTTACGGGAATCAAGCGGAACGGCATCGGAACCCAGATTGACTTCAAGTCTCCTCCGGGCAGGGAAGGAGATACCTTGGTCTATGTGCTGAATCCCAGTACCGGCGGGATTGCCACCTATCCTTACAAATATGTGAGGACCTATACTAACCCCAAAATTACAGACTTTTCCCCCAAAAAGGGAAAAACAGGAACCTTGGTGGTGATTACGGGGGAAAACTTCATCAAACCGGACCCCACGGCCTTGGAAAAAGATATTTTCAAGTTGATCGGAACCCGGGTCCTGTTGGAAGGAAAGGATATCAACCAATATTACAGGGATAGCATTACAAAGCAGATTACCCTGCAAAATTTTGAGGCGGCCGACAAGATTCTTCAAAACAACGGAGAAAAACTCATCCTTAGGGATTATTACCACAGCATCATCCTAAAGGATACGGCCACGGGAAGATTTTTTACTTTGGATGTGGATGTCCAAGGAAGGCCTTTGTTGTCCAACGGCATTGACCAAAAGTTTGTCTTCAGTGCCGAGGGCAGCGGAATCCGGGCCGACAAGGACGGGGGCGGCATCTATGATGTCACCCTTGGCACAGGAAATGACGCCGGAGGCAATTATGATTTTATATCCTTGGATGTGAGACCCGCAGACGGTACGCCGGAGCTGACTCTGAAGGTGATGACCCCTTACATCGTACAAAACGGTGTCATTACAGGGAACAACGTCAAGGTCATGGGGATTGACAAAATTTACTTTACTGTGCCTATTCTTTCGGCAGACGGCTATTACGATGTAACGGTGGAAAATCCCGATACCAAGCGGGACAGCAGAATGGATCAGGCAGGCTTCTACTATTATACCCAGCCTTCCAGCAAACCCAAGATCAAAACCATTGAACCGGATCACGGTTCTGTGGATGGGGGATACCTCATCAGGATTACGGGAGAAAAAGAACCCGGCAAAGAATGCTTTGTGGATAATGGCGCCGAGAAAACAAAGGTGTTTATCAATGGGATAGAGGTGCCTAAAGAGAAGGTTACGGTCAGCGTGGACGGATTGACCATGGAGGCTATAGTGCCGAAACTGAATGTCGATTTGCGGTCAAAATACGATACGGACCGTCTGACAGTTCCGGTGGTGGTGGTCAATCCCGACGGAGGCAGCGACAGCAAGGAAAAGGGCTTTACCTATATTGTGCCTACCTCCCATCCGGAAATCATCAAAATCGTACCCCAAAAGGGGAATGCAGCAGGGAATGAAATTGTAGAGATTACAGGAAAGGATTTCCGATTCTATGAGCCCTATGATGATGCCAACCGGGATCAGGCGTGGAACCCGGGAGAAACCTATAGGGATTTAAACGGTTTTTTCTATCAGGGAAATGGCAGTTTTGTTGCCGATGACGGTACCCAAGGGCCCGATGATTTTACCAACATGCAAATTTATCAATTGAAGGCAGATGTAGGGGAAGACAACTTCCAAAAAATTGTCCTTCCTGTACTGCCCAAGGTATATTTTGGCACCAAACAGGCGGAGATCCTTGAATTTGCCAACGGTTATCTCAAGGTGAAAACACCGGCCGGCAAAATCGACAGCGTGGATGTCTATGTGGTCAATAATGACTCTGGTATTTCCAACACAGTAAAATTCACCTATGAAGGATCCAATCCCAAGATTGATAAAATCATTCCAGCGGAAGGGAAAAAACAGGGAGGAGAGAAGATAGAGCTCTTCGGGAAAGGTTTTGTGGTCACAGATGTGTCCGTCTATTATAAAGATACGGCAGACGGCAACTACAAAACGAAAACCATCCCACAACCCCTGGTGCGGTTTGGGAATATCTACAACAAGGATATTCCCAGGGAGCAGGAGAACTCCGGGAGAATTGACAACAGCCGTGCTACGGTGAAATTGGCCGGGGGCTTGACGGTAAGCTATGACGGGGCAAACAACCTTCTGACCCTCACCATTCTGGAGGAGCAGAAGAACTATACCGTTACCCTTCCCTACACCGGGGCCATTGCCTATGTGCCCGTCAGCCTGCTGGAATATGTGGACGGCCAGGGAATTGCCCAGAGCTATGCAAGCGGCGGAAAATATGACGAATGGATACGGTTGGAGGTTTCCGACAGGAGACTGCTGGTGGAGAGGGGCTATTCTCCGAAGGTGGAATATAAAGATGCAACCCAGATGGTGGTATATACCCCTTCCTATCATACGGTGGGGCCGGTGGCCGTAACCATTCTGAATCCTGACGGAGGAACTGGGGAAGGCAAATTTACCTATAAAAATCCAGACAGCAGGCCTGTCATTACCAATATTACCAAAGACGGACGGAATCCCAGTGCAGAATTTATCAACGGCCAGGAAATGAGGATCGTCCGAATGACCTATAAAGGGGGCAACATCGTTTCCGTATTGGGAACGGATTTTCGGGAAAATGCCATCCTTCAGGTGGGAGATGTGCTGACAGTCAAAAAAGAGAATATTACCTACCAGCTCCCGGGCAAATTGACTTTTACCATGCCTAATGTGGGAGAGGGCGCCCTAGGAAAGCGACACCGGGTGGTTGTCATGAACGAGGATGGGGGAAATGCATCCTCCGATTTGGCCAATCCTCCCATCTACATTGAGTTTATCAAGGGAGAGACGGCCCCTGCCGTTGAAACAGTAACACCGGCCAAGGGACCTGCCGGCGGAGGAACCACGGTGACCATCAGAGGGAAGGATTTCAGGGAAGGATTGTCTGTGTTCTTTGGAGAGGTGCAAGTACCCAAGGCCAATGTAACGGTGGTGGATTATAAGACCATCCGAGTGATTACGCCGGCCCATGGCCCCGGCCAGGTGGATGTCAAGGTGGAAAACCCCGATGGAGAATTGGCAAACCCGGGAGGCAAATATACCTTTGTGAGCACCCCCAATATTACGGCTGTGGTGGATCCTTCCGATCCCGGAGAAACCACGAGAATCAAGACCATTTCTATCTTAGGGGGGCAAGAAATCAAAGTAAAGGGCTCCGGTTTTATGGAAGGTGCCAAGGTGATTTTCAATCCCAAGCTGGAGCTTGTTGCCGATGGAAAGGATACGGAAAAAGCCCTGTTCATCCAAGGAAAGTACTATACCTTAAAACAGGGAGCGGAAGGCAGCAATACAAAGGTGATTGACGGGGAAACCCTGACGGTGGCCGCACCGGCAGGCAAGCAGGGAACGGGAGGCATCCTGGTGGTCAATCCCGATGGCGGAGCCAGCAGCATCTATGGAGACCTCCTCTATGGGACACCGGAGCTTCAAGCCCCTGGGGGGGTAGTGGCGGAGCTGGTATATGATCGGTATATCAAGGTGAATTGGAATCCTGTGGCCGGTGCAAAGGAATACGAAATTTACGTTGTGGCGAATAATAAGGTAAGGGAATTCATTGGCAGTACAGAGCTGACATCCTTTGTCTACGAAAATATAGCGCCCTATACCAGCTATCGATTTGTGGTGACGGCCATCGGAGCATATGGGTCGTCCAAGGCTTCCAGCGAAAGCAACACGGTGACCACCAAAGGAAAAGCAGGACCTCCGGATCAGGATGGCGGCCTGGGAGAAAAGACAAAACAGGAGAAGATGGGAGACCGGGCCGAAATCGTGATCGGAACAGGTGAGGATACCCAAAAAGACCTTACCGTTGATCTGACAAGGGGTACCCTGGCAGGAAGCAAGGAGGTTGTCATCAGTATTCCCGCATCGGTGGTAGCCGATGGGGGAAGGGGCAGCATTATAGTGAACGGAAAGGATTTCCGGATCAAGTTCAGCCCGAACATCTTCTATACCGATAAGATAAAGGAAAACAAAAAAAGAGGGGATGCGGGCGTTCGAGTGGAAATTATGCCTGTGGCGGAAATCCCAGATATGGATAATCATCAGACGGCCCTATCCGGAGCCTATGGCATCAAAGCCTTTGCTTTTGCAGGCAAGGACCGGACGGAGATAACCTATGTGAGGGCACCCGTGCAAATCACCTTAGACGTGGATCGGGCAAAAGCCGATATGAGAAAATTAAAATCCCTTCACCTGAGCCGGTATGATGCATATGAGGGGACTTGGATCCCGATGGCTGCCGGCAATGGGGACAGTATGGCCCTTACGGCCCTTACAGACAGACTAGGCAAATTTATGATTCTGGGAAGCAGGAGGTAGGAAAATGAAAAAAGCGGCAGCCTTCTTATGTTTGATTTTACTGATGAGCTCCATTACCTCCTATGGGGACTCCCAAGGGCCCTACAGGAACGGATTTATCGAGGGGTATGTAAAAAAGGTGTTGGAGAAGGAAATACAGATCGAGGAGTATGATGGCACCATCCATCAGCTCCCCTTCGACCCCAATGCCCTGCTCACCATCGATGGTGTTCCGGCATCTTTAAAGGATTTCAAGGCGGGCATGGAGGTATATGGAGAGTTGAAGGGGCGAAGACTTTATACCTTGGAGAGCTACGCCACAGAAAATCTTGGCTATATCCCGCCGGGGGGAAAAATAAGGACAGGGATTGTCAAAAAGATTGACAGGGATCAAATCGTCCTCCAGCTCCCTACAGGACAAAAGGAGACCTACTTTGCGTCGGCAGCGACCATTGCCATGAAAAAAGGTGCCCAGGTTCCTCACAGCGTCCTGTATGAGGGGGATCGGGTAAAACTGTATTTTGATGAGATCGACTCTTCTTTGATCAGCAAGATGGAGATAGAAGGAGATTCCATTGTGGTCAAGGATTTATACCGGGGAAAGCTCGCCTTTGCCCACGACTTAGAGAACAAAATGGTGCTGGAAGAAGTGGAGGCCCTGCGCAACGGGAAATGGGAAGCCGTAAAGCCCAGCATAGCCATTCCCTATGCCATGGATCTTCCCCTCTATGCAGGCGGGCAAAAGATATCCTACAAGCAGTTAAAGAACTACCAAGGCAGGACCGTTTATATGGCCGTCAAAGACTTTTTTGGAAGCCAGCGGGCGGAAAAAATGATTGTCAAAGGCCAATATGAATCCACCTATGCTGACAAGATCAAGGACATCAACTGGTATACCCAGGGATTGGAGCTGAATAACAACAAGAACCTGGCTTTTCATGAAGGCACCATCGTTATAAAAAACGGGCGGTTGGTGGACATGTACAGCATTGATGCCAAGGCCGATGTCTTTGTGGTAGCCGACGGCCGTGGAAGCAATCTCCTTGCCGATGTCATCTATGTGTACAATGAGGATATCAACCATTCCAATATAGGCCGTCATGTTGTTTATAGCGGAAGACTGGATGTGATCCTGCAGGATCAAGTAACCCTGAAGAACTTTTTCGTACTGGACAACAACCAATGGGTTTCCTTCGGGGGACAAAAAGATTTGTATTATGACAGTGATACTTCTATTTTTGATATGGAAGCACAAAAGTTCGTGTCGCCAAAGGAATTTTACGCCAAAGACTATGCCGTTGACGAAAATTCTGATTATGCCAAGAATAGAAACCTAAAGGATTGGCACGGTTACATCTATACCGACGGAGATCAAATCCGGACCATTCTGGTGCAGAAAAACATGGATTCTTTGCTCAATCAGAGGATTACCAACGGCGTGATCGACAAAGTGTATGACGATCCTTTGGTGGGTTGGACATTGGAATTAAGAGACGGAAAAGACTGGAGCAGCAGCAAGAAGCAGTGGATGGAAAAAAATGCTTCCCTCAGGATCAACCTGGAAAAAGCCATGATCATAAAGGATGAAAGGATGATCAGCGCCCATGAGCTAAAGGCCGGTGACCGCCTCTACATGGTGAGAAACGATTTTGAAGGGAAGATTATAATTGTGAAATAAGGGAAAAAGAGAAAGGTTGAAGGAGGGGGCAACGTTGAAAAAAATCATTCTTTGCTTCATGATAGGGTTGTTGTCTGTGGCACCTATCGTAGGATGGGCTGCTCCCCCTGAATTTTCCGGTGGTGTCAACAATGAGTATGCCTATGAAGAAATTGTGTTTATCACCGGAAAACCGGTGAAATTTGTGGGGACCCTTGCCTTGTCGGAACGGGAAAAGGAAAATACCAAAACCATTACGTACAGATTTAACAAGCTGACGCCGGAAGATAAAACCATAGAGGCCGAACTGACAAAATCCGTTACCTTTGTAACGGAATACACCAACCGGAATGAGAAGGGACAAACCATTGCCCAGACCAGGGTAGAAAAATACAGTGAGTCTTTAAAGATCGGACAAGACAAATACGAATTGAAGGATTTTCAATTTTCCAAATCCGACGTGATAGACAACCGTCCCGCTGCCGCTTTTTATTCCGGCAACCTGAAGGGGAGAAAATACTATGTCATTAACAAAGACCAGGGAGAAGTGGTTGTAGATATTTCCGGGGGCAGCGTGGGTTATGAAAATTTTTGGGGCAATACGGAGACCCAGATCATCGATTATGTAATCCAGACTACCAGACTCCTTCCATCCGATGGGAACAATGGCCAGCAGGCCAATGAAAAAACCTCGTGGCAGGGGACAGTGAGGGTGCAAACCTCCGACAGCCAGACCAAGACTTTGAAATATGCCGAAAACGAAGCGAACTTTTCCAGTTTTTATGGGGGACATATCCGCATTACGAACCGGGAGATGGTATCCCGATATGATTACAACCTGCCCCAAATTGCGGAAAATAAGGCGGATGGCAGCAAGAGAAACAAAGGGAGCATGGCCCTGTCGAAACAGATGGTGCCAAAGCTGGAACGGCTGATTGTGCCAAAGTTCCGGGATATCGGGGGGCACTGGGCCCAAGAAAGCATTGAAAAACTTTATTCCCTGGATGTATTCGATGAACAGTCTTCTTTCTTTGCACCCAATATTCCCTTTACAAGGGGAGAGTTTATCAAGGGCGTCATCCGGGCCTGTGATATCCGTCCAAACCTGGATGCATCTCTGAAGCCCAGCCGCAGCAGGAAACAACCTCCTGAGGAATCTCCTTTCCAGGATGTAAAGGTGGAAGACAAGCATTATCAATATATCAAAAGCGGACTGGAAAAACAGATCATATCCGGAGTTTCGCCGGATCGCTTTGACCCGGAGGGTCCTTTGACCAGGGCCCAGGCCATTACCATCCTGATCCGGGCTTTGGGCTTTGAAAACAAAGGGCCCAGTCCGGGATACTATACCTCCTTTGCCGATGACCGGGATATACCCAACTGGGCAAGGGACAGCATCTATGTGGCCAAGGAAATCCATTTGATTCAAGGGGACGATTTCAATCGGGTAAATCCCAACAAAGTGGTATCCAGGGCGGAAGCCTCCGCAATGCTGGTGAGATTCCTGGAATTTTTGGAAAAAGATTTGCAACGGGATTATCGGGAGAATATTATTCAGTTTCAGTAATCAAGATCCCGTGGCCATCCCCTTGGACCCTCTTGTCAACGGCGGCAGTGCCAGTGTTTCGGAAATACTGGCTGGTCCAAAGAAGTGACGGAAGGGATAGAAAACTTCCAGAGGATTTATCATTTCCTATTGACTATGGAAGAGGGATAAGATATACTATTTAAGTTATGAATAGGGAAAAAGACGAGCACCCTATCAGGGTGCCCTGCCATATATATGGACGCGGACATCGGTAGGTCACCCGTAGGGGGTGGCCTCACTTTTTTTGGAAACCGTTAGCGATTGGCCATTAGCCGTTAGGGGGCAGCCATTATCAGCTACCAGTCACCAGCAGCTAGTAGCCAGTAGCCATCAGCCATCACCCATAAGCAATCAAAGGAGGATTCTATATTATGACAAAGTATATTTTTATTACCGGCGGTGTTGTATCATCCCTGGGAAAAGGAATTACGGCGGCATCCTTGGGACAACTGTTGAAGGCCAGAGGTTTAAAGGTAACGATCCAGAAATTGGATCCCTATATCAATATGGATCCGGGAACCATGAGTCCCTACCAGCATGGAGAGGTCTTTGTGACAGAGGACGGGGCCGAAACGGATTTGGACCTGGGGCACTATGAAAGATTCATGGATATCAACTTAAACAAATACAGCAATGTGACCACAGGAAAAATTTACTGGTCCGTCATCACAAAGGAGAGAAAGGGAGACTATCTGGGTGGCACCGTTCAGGTGATCCCCCATATTACCAACGAAATTAAGGAAAGAATTTTCCGGGCAGGACGGGAAACCAATGCCGATGTGGTGATTACAGAGATCGGCGGTACCGTAGGGGATATTGAGAGTTTGCCATTCCTGGAAGCCATCCGCCAGATCAAGTATGATGTAGGGAAGCAGAATGTCATGTACATCCATGTGACCCTGGTGCCTTATCTGGGCAAGGCGGGAGAAATCAAGACAAAGCCTACCCAGCACAGTGTGCGGGAATTGAGGGAGATTGGTATCCAGCCCGATGCCATCGTATGCAGAACGGAAAAGCCCCTGTCCCAGGAGGTCAAAGAAAAGATCGGATTATTCTGCAACCTGGACAGCAACAGTGTGGTTCAGAACATGGATGCATCTTCCCTGTACGAAGTACCCCTGATGCTGGAAAAAGAGGGCTTGGGGGATATGGTATGCAAGCGGTTGGAATTGCAGTGCAGTGGCCCCGATTTGACAGAATGGACTCATATGGTGGAGAAAGAGAGAAATCTGAAATCAGAGGTAAGGATTGCCTTGGTGGGCAAATACGTAGAGCTCCATGATGCCTACCTGTCGGTGGCAGAGGCATTGAAGCATGGGGGGATTGCCAACGATGTGAAGGTGGAGATCGATTGGATTCATTCCCAGGATGTAACACCGGAGAATGTGGAAGAGTACTTGCAAAGTGCCGATGGAGTCCTTGTTCCCGGCGGTTTTGGCGACAGGGGCATTGAAGGAAAGATTGCGGCCATCCGCCATGCCAGGGAAAATAAAATTCCTTTCTTTGGCATCTGCCTGGGGATGCAACTGGCTGTGGTGGAGTTTGCAAGACATGTGGCAGGCTTAAAGGACGCTCACAGTTCAGAGTTGGATCCCCATACGCCTTATCCGGTGATCGACCTGATGCCGGATCAAAAAGATATTGAGGATATGGGCGGTACCATGCGGCTGGGGGTATATCCTTGCAAAATTTATGACGGAACAAAGGCAGAAGCTGCCTATGGAGAGGATCTGATCTATGAGCGGCATCGCCACAGATATGAATTCAATAACCAGTTTCGTGATGTCCTGACGGAGAAAGGCTTGGTCATCAGTGGTATTTCTCCCGACGAAAGATTGGTGGAGATTATCGAACTGCCCCATCATCCCTGGTTTGTGGCGGGACAATTCCATCCGGAGTTTAAATCCAGACCCACAAGACCCCATCCGTTGTTCCGGGATTTTGTCAAGGCAGCAAGGGAAAGGAAAAGCATGGCGGGAATGGAAAACAGGTGATCGCCATGAAAACAAACCTATATAAGGATAGGGGACATATCCTTTATACGGGGGGAATCACTATACTGGGAATGTATCTGAGGCTTTGGTGGATTCACCATATCCCAGCGAAACCCATTTACGATTTTGAGACCTACCAGGAGATAGCTGCAAATATTTTCATGCACTTGGGCCATAGCCTTCGGGGAGAACCCGTTGCCTTTCAGGGTATGGGTTATCCCACGATTTTAGGTTTTGTATATAGACTTATGGGAAATCATGACCTGTATACGGCCAAGATGTTCAATGTCATCTTGTCCGGCTTTACTTTAATTTTGATGTACCTGATTCTGATCAAAATTACCGACAAAAAATTTATCATCCATACAGTATATACTACGGTGGCCCTTTTGCCCAATTTTATTGCCTATAACAATGTCATCAGCACAGAGGTGCTGATTGCCTTTCTCCTTTCGGTCATTGTGTGCCTGCAGCTTTATACCTTTGACAACCGGCTGCGCTACCCTCTCCTGGGATTTTTTATTGGGATTGCCGCACTGACCAAGCCTTTTTTGATGGCATATCCCGTGGTGGCAGCGGCAAGCCATTGGCTGAAAGAGAAGGATGTAAAAAAAACGGCGGTCCTTTTCCTTACGGTTTTCCTCAGCATGGCATTGACCATTGCACCATGGACCCTAAGGAACTATCAAAAATTCGGCCGATGGATTCCCGTATCCTACAATTCGGGCTATGTATTCTATATCAACAACAATGCCCACAATACCACAGGGGCCTGGATGCCCATCAAAGACATCTATGCCTCAAAGGAGCTGCGGGAGCAGATTGACGCAATATTGGACCATGGGAACAGAAGCGAAAAGTTGGCCCATGAGCTGGAAGTCGTTTTGAAGCCGGCAGCCAAGGCATGGATTCGTGAGCATCCCTGGGAGTTTGTCAAGCTGGGAATTCTGCGCCTAAAGGCTACTTTCTTCAGCGGGGCTTGGGACATTGAGGCATGGGCCATGAATGAATTCAAGGAAAAGCAGCGTTGGTGGACGGAAATTGAGTATTTGCGCAACATGAATGCCTTCCGGGCCGTCAGCGATGGCATCATCTATCTTTTAAGCTCCTTTGGACTTATGTATACACTCCTCAACATCAAAAACATCCTCTGGGGCCTATGGAAAAAAGACAGCAGGCTGAGCGACTTGGTGGGTATTCCCACCCTCCATATTGCCTTCTTTGCTGCTGTGTATTTTGTTTTCGAGGGCCAAGCCAGGTATAACTTTCCTGTATTGTTTTTCTTGGCACTGGCTGCAGGGGCTTCTTTGGATATGATTCGAACGGGTCTGTATGGAGAAAAGTAGCAGTCTATGGGAGGACTACTGTTTTTTCCCGTTTTTATAACACATAGGAAATGATGTACTTTCATAAATTGTGGATGAGTCATAATTTCCGTCATGTGTTTCAACAAAGTCTTCCTTTACATCTTCCAACGGAAGACTTTCAGTCTGTAGAAAAAGTAATGGGATAAGTAAGAATCCTTGAGATTTAGGCTTCGTCGCGAATCAGCAAGCCACTTTTTTCCTTATTTTTTTATTTAGAAAAGCGGCGCAGGTCTGAGCAGGAAGCCAAATCTCAAGGGTTTGTCTACAAGCTAGAAGTCTTCCAACGGAAGACTTTGTTATTTGGGAAAATCAAATCCCGAGGATTTTCCCACAAAAAAAGTGGTAGTCATCATCATACACGGACTATCACTTCTATGAATTCAGTGATATATAATTTTTTCTATTATGGCAAAAAAATCTTAGCGAATGGCCTTTAAGTGGAGAAGGTCTTTCCAGTTGCTGGCTGTAACGATTTCAACGGTCTGGAGTCTTTCTTTGACAGCCTTGACTTCCTCGAATACATTCTGTATTTCTTGTTTCAGCTCAAGGCGGGTCTGCTCAAGATTCTGCTCCAATCTTGCCATATTTTGCTTTACGGAGATCATATCCTCTTTCAGATAGGCCATATCCTGCTTCAAATAGGCTATATCCTGCTTCATATTGGCCATATCCTGCTTCATATTGGCCATATCTTGCTTCATATTGACTATATCCTGCTTCATTTCCAGCTGGTTTTTTAATATTTCCTGCAGAAGGGATTCCATCCTTTCCATTTTTTCACCTCCTCTTTTCCATATCATTCTATATCATTTTCTGAAAACTTTCAAGAATGTTTGCTTCTTAAAAGATACGGATACAGGGCAAAGGATGGATTCGCCAGATAACCCATATGGGAGACAAAGCCGTGAAACACCCGAAAGAGGATCAGCAGATCCTCCGGCAGGGACAGGGTCTTGTGGAATACCTTGGAGCCCATGATGGTATTGAGCTTATAGGCCAGCCGCCAGTAACGGAAATCAAAATCTCCTTCTCCCAGGAAGGGCTCAAAGATGACCTTCAGTATGGGAACCAGGGCCTTTCCGTAGCTTAAGATTTCTTCTTCTCGAAAACCTAAACCTGTCAACAGGCGGGGAACATTTTCATGATCCCCCTTTTGGAGACTGAGAATTACCTCCCGCAGATTTTCCACAAAAGAAGCCGGGTATTCCTTTACACATCCGTAATCAATTACTTGGAGCACAAGGCGGCCTTCTTTTTTTTCCACGAAAAAATTGGCGCTGTGAGGGTCCCCATGGAGTATTTGGTGTTGGAACAAAGATTCAAAATAAAAGGAGGCCAAGATATGGAGAATCTCCCGTTTTTCTTCCTCACCAGCCGTCCGAAGGAACGCCTTTAGGGGCAAACCTTTGCATCTTTCTTCTACGATAAGCTCTTTTCGGGTAAATTGGGGGTAGACCTTGGGAATATAGATTTGTTCATGGTTTTGAAAAATCTTTTGAAACTTTTCCAGGAAATCTGCCTCCAATGTATAATCGGTTTCCTTTTCGATGGTTTCTTCAAAGGCCTCCAGGTAGCGAAGCAGCAGGTCCTTGCTCTCCGGTGGAAAACGAAACAGCCGGAAGGCAAAGGATACCACCCCTTTGACAAATTTCCAGTCATGCCAGAGAGCCTTCTTAATGTGGGGATACTGTATCTTTACGATGACATCGTCATCCCCCAGTTTTCCCCCATAAATTTGACCGATGGAAGCCGAGGCCATAGGCTGCTCCATGAGGTCGATTTTGCCGCCGGTCAGCTTCAAGGCCCGCTGTAAAAGGCGCTTTTCCTGATGGGCAACCCCCTCGTCCAGCAGGTTTTCAAAGGAGGAAAACTTCCTTCGATCGTTCAAGTACAAAAACTGCCCGTATTTCTGGGGGATGCCCTTCATGTCCCCAAGGATTTGAAAGAGCTTTTCCTGATCCGTGATATGCTCTTTCATCATATGAAACAAAAATTTCGACAATAAATATTTTCTCTTTAGACTCATCTGGAACACCTTTCCCCATCACCCTTCATACTGATCGAACAACTGGGCCCACTTGCTTTCTTTTCTCAGCTTGGCCATGCGTTTTTTCCCTTTGTCGGGCCACCAGATATAGTCATGATAGAAGAAAGAACCAAAGATAAAGATATTGACCAGGGGCGTCTTGAAGAAAATATCCTGGATCCGCTTCAAAGGCCCAAACCATAGGAAATCTCCAACCTTCGAGGCAAGATTGTCCCCCACGGTAAAGCCCCAGCTTTCCTTCTCAATATCTTCTCCCAGAATTTCGATATCCTCTATCTTCCCTACACCCAATCCCCGGTCATGGGCCAGTTGAATATATTTTAATTCCCTATAGGGGTCAAAACCCATCATTTTTGCTGCCACTGCATCAATGGCCACCTGATCGTTGCTGGCCAGAATAAAATCCTTTTCGATGGGCAGCATGGTCCTGGGTCCCGGTCCGTTTCCGGCTACGGTGCCGTCCATAACGGCGAAAATGCCCGTATGGATTTCCTGCTGAATGGCCAAGAGATCCACGAGGGTTTCATGAATGACACTGTGGGTATAATGTCTTTTCGAATTCAACAGGCCTCCAAAGGCATTCTTCATGGCCCCTGTGGTGGTGGTATAGATATGGCATTTCATGGTAGGAAGATGGAGTATATTTTTTCCTATAAAATAGTCCGGTATGCGGATGCCCTCTTTGAAAATCTGGTCCAGGGCCAGCATCTCTGCCTTCGGCTGATATTCAATCCACCGCATATCTTCTTCCCGGAAATTAAACAAGGTAGGAATATGATATTTCTGGAATATAGGCACATACTTGTTTAACTTTTCCCCTTTGAAAGGGTCCGTTACCACTGTATTATTTTGTACGCAGGTGATTTTGTCATAACCGTGCCTTTGCAGTCCCAGGATGACGCCCTCCAACTGCCAGGGCGTTGTATTGGCGCTCAAGTAAGGAAAATGCCAACTGATATTGTCTTTTAAAATCGTCACTCTCTCTTTAGGAAGATATTGCTGAAAATCGGCCATCTCCATCAGGCGGACATAATCCTTAAGCACTGTTTCCGGTCTGGTTTTCAGCACCACGACTTTTGCTTTCTTCTTCATTCAACTCACCTCTTTTTATCCTTAGGGGGTTATCGCTGTGGGCTGCCCTTTGACGACTGCCCGCCACCAGTTGCCAGCTAACGGATTTCCTCAGCTTTCCATAGGGTTCCCTGTACCGCCAATAATCCCAAAATACCGATCAGCACCCCCAACCACAGGGTAGAGAATCGGGTAATCATGGTGGCGGCCACCGCCATTTCCCTGGGGAGCTTCATCATCATCAAAAGGCCCAGGATGCTGCCCTCGGCGGCAAATAACCCTCCCGGCATCATCGATAGGGCTCCGATGATGGAGGAAAAGGATACGGTAAAGATAGAGGCCAGCAGAGGGAAATCCATACCCATGGCCTTCACTGTAAAGTAAATGACAAGACCTTCAAAAAACCAGGATACGACGCCAATGACCATGGCAAAAAGCAGTGGCCGCCAACGCAAAAGCATATAGATTTTTTCATAAAAATTTTCAATGGCAGCACCGAAAGGGGCTATCCCCTTGATCCTTTTCAACAGATTCAAAACAGAATGAACCAGGGGAGGAGATTGTACAAAGACGATAAAGGCCACCATAGCCAAAAGCACAATCCCCAAGACTTTTCTGCCATAATCATAGGATAGGGCTCCAATGCCGGCCAGCAGCAGCATGCTGATGCCGTCGGTAAAGCGCTCCCCCATGACCAAAGGAGCAGTACTGCTGATGGGAATGCCGGCCCTCTCTTTTAGCAGATAAGATTTTAGCAGTTCCCCGATTTTGCCCGGGGTCACCGTCATGCAGAGCCCGCTGATAAAGATCAGAAAGCGATCCTTTGAGGGTACCCGGGCATCAATCAAATTCAGATAATAGGTCCATTTTATATAGCGCAATACATAATTCATGGGTGCCAAAAGAAGAATGACAGGCAGATAGCGATAGTTGAAATGGACAAAAACACCGATCAAATGATTGAAATCCGAATACATCGATAGACCTGCAAAAACCATCATGCCTACGATGAGGGAAAGAAACAGCTTTTTCTTAAAATGACGAAAATCCAAAGGATCATCTCCCATTCATGGAAACTTGTTGTCGGCTGGCAGTCGCCAGCAGACCCAATCACCTATTTTCCCATCCCCTATTTGCCATTAGCTATCCGCCATCCGCTAACCGCTAACCGCTAACGGCTAACTTTTATAGAAAGTACAATATTCCGATACAGCTGATCACCCACAACAAAATATCAATAATTAAGGGCTTATCATTTAGTAGTATTAGTTCAGGATTTTCCCCCATATCCTTGGTATGGACGATGTATTGATATCGGAAAATACCGTAAATCACAAAGGGAATGGTGCCCATCATGTAGATGGAATGATTGCTCGTAAAGGTATAGAGGGAATAGGCCATCACCGTGGAGGAAGTGACAATATGGAGCATGTCGTCAATCAGCTCCGGCGTATAATCCTCCAATATTTTTCTTGTCATTTTCTGACCGTTGGCCACAAGCTTCATTTCACTCTTGCGCTTATGAAGGGCCAAAAACATAGACAAAAGGACAGTGCATAAAAGGAGCCAAGGGGAAATCTTTACCCCAATCAGCAGGGCCCCTGCCACAGCTCGGATGACAAAACCGGCGGCAATGGTCATCACATCCAGGAGTACCATATGCTTCAGTTGAAAGGAGTACAGAAGCATCAGGATGAAATAGCCCAGTCCAAGGCAGCCGAATAAAGCGTCCAACCGGAAGGCGGCCATGGACGAAACAATAAATATTAATAGGAAAAACAGAAGGGCCGATCGAACAGAAACCTGCCCCGATGCAATGGGACGCCTTGATTTTTTCGGATGCATCCGGTCCTTTTCTAAATCGATGACATCATTGATGATATAGACACAGCCTGAAAACATGCAAAACAGAAAAAATCCCGCCATGGTCATCAGTATCAGCCGATAATTGAATAAATTATTGGAAAATATCAGCCCGGCAAAGAGCAGCAAATTTTTGGTCCACTGCTTGGGCCGCATGGTTTTGATAAGCCCTGCCAGAGAACTGATCTTGTTTTTCTGATTTAGCACAACTCTATCTTCTGCCATGGTTCATACCTCTTTCTCATCAGTACTGATTCCCTTATCATCATAACATGTTTCCCTTTTCAAATAAATAGGAAATGGTTAGGGGGTTAGAACCCCACCGTCAACAGACAACTGGTAACTGGCAACTGTCAGCTATATTCAAAATATTTTTTATATATGGCAGGAATTGTTACGCCCCCGTCGAATATACATTAAGAACAGCAGGACATGTCATAGAGATGTAAAGATTTGTAATAGAACTGTAATGGAATTTTGTACAGGGATTATGTATAATTACTGTAAGGGTAAGGATATAATCCAGATAAAACTGCGGCAAAGGGAATGTTACACTTCTATTACAACTTGCAAGGTTGTATTGACGAAGGAACAGAACTATTGGTATAATGATGGATGTAGCCTGTAAAGCATTGTTCTTTGAAAGCATATTACATAGTTTATCGGCTAGGTTCATTAGTGTGCTTTCAAAGGGCAATGAAAAAGCCCTTATACTTAAAAGGTTTATCGGAAGCTGGACGAAGTCTTGTTCATAGGTGCACCGGAAATGAGCGGGACAGAGGAAGGCTAAAGATAAGGCATTCATTTCACACATGGGGCATAGCCCCCAAAAAACACATTTATAAAATTTTAAAGGAGGGTTTTTAAGTGAAGAGAAAATTATCTTTATTATTGGCTCTTGTGATGATTTTATCATTAGTGCCAATGACAGCGTTCGCTGCACCTGCTAACAGATTTGCTTCTACTTTAGATGTAGACAAAACTAGTGTGGTAGCAGACGGAGAGTCAGTAGCAAAATTCACATTGTATTTATTTGACAGCAGCAACAATCCAGCTGTTGGCGAAGCGGTATATGTTGCTTCTAAGAGATTTACAGGAACAGACACCGATATATTCACTGACAATAATGGAAATTCATTACCGTCAGCAGGTGGAGGATTATATTATGCCACAGCTAATAATGACGGAAAAGTTACAATTAAGGTAAAATCCTCTGTAGCCGGAACTGCAAAGATTGGCTTTGGTACTCTCCCAGGCGACATGGTTGGATACCTAAACGGGGATAAAAATGTTAATGAAAACACTGTAGGATTAATTGGAACAAAAGATATTACATTTACGGCTGATTCCATTGGCGGAATGACTGCAACGGTTACAGCTACTTCTCCAAGCAATCCAAGTGCCAACGGCCTAGACTATTTCGAAGTTACTTTCACAGCTAAAACAAGTGGCGGTGCACCAATTTCAGGAGAAACAATCAAGGTTTCAGCAAGCAGCTCAGCTGTAACTTTCAATGCAACTGAAAAAACTACAAACAGTGCAGGCAAAGCTACATTTAAAGTCTATTCAACAAAACCTGGAACTTTCACGATCGAAGGCAAATCAGGAAATAAAACAGCTTCAGTTAATGTAACTTTTAAATCTGCAGGATTATACAATGTAGAAAGAGTATCTACTGATGGCCAGGTAGTTGCAAAGAATTCAACAAAATCATTTAAGTTTAAACTTGTTGATGTAAACGGCAACATGTTTAAAGTAGCTAGCGTAAACAATGGAGCAAGCAAAGTATTAGATGCACAAAACAACCAGTATGACATTGAAACAGAAGTTGTTGACGAACCAGACAACTCAGCAATTACCCTAACATTAGGAAAATACAGTGATGGGCACTTAAAAATTACTACTTCTGAAATTAAGCATGAAGGGGCTTACAAAATCAGAGTAAAATTACCTAATGGGAAGTATGCTGATGTAAATTTCACAGCTAAAAAGCAAGGAGATATTGTTAAGATTGAGTTATCCTATGATGAAACAACATTGCCATTAGTGCTGAATGCTAAATCTGGTGACCCAACAGTTGACAGTTATGATGCCAATAATGTAAAAAAATCACTGTCAGCTTCAGATGTAACTTTTGTTTCATCCAATCCAAATTTAATTAGTGTTGACTCTAATGGTATTCTAAATGTAGCAACTAACGACAAAGATGATATTGGCAAAGAAGTAGTAATCACTGCTATTGATACTAGCAACAATTTGAGAGCAACGTATACGATTAAATTAGGCGGAAGAATTTCAGGAACAACAGCTACAGCACCTGAAAACACACTTGTAGGAGAAACTGCAAGAATTGAAGTAAAAATGCTTGATGAAAAAGGCAATGTTGTTGCTGTTGGACAGGGTTCAAACACAACATTCAAGTTGAACAAAGCGGTAGTTATTTCAAAACCTGAAGGAGCAATAGTTTCTGCTGAAGAAGCAGCAGATTTCTCAGATGACTTAAAAGCATACGGTAAAGCAGGTGTAGAGGTAACTTCTACAAAAGCTGGAAATGTTGAGTTGCAACTTATAATTGATGAGCTTGATGCTGGCAACCAGGTTGTAAGAACATATACAGCAGCTGTTACAGTGAAATTTGGCGATAAGCCAGTTGTTAAACCAGTGATTGGTGCTAAGTCATTAGTATTAACAATTGGTCAAACAGTGGCTGTGAAAGATGGCGCTGTTGCAACTATGGACGTGGCTCCATTCATCAGAGATGGAAGAACTTTCGTTCCAGTAAGATTTATCGCTGAATCTTTAGGAGCAGAAGTAAGCTTCACGCAAAATGCTCAAGGTTTAACTGAAACAGTAACATTAACAAGACCTGACATGACAGTAACGATGACTATCGGCTCTACAACAATTACAGTAGTAAAAGATGGTAAGTCTACAACAGTGACATCTGATGTTGCTCCATTCATTGAGTCCGGCAGAACAGTATTACCATTCAGAGCTTTAGCTGAGGCTATGGGTGCAACTGTTAACTATGGTATGAATGCTGACAACACAGGGGTTGCTTGGGTAAGCTTCGAGCAAAAATAATAAATAAACAAAATAAAAAACGATGGGAATTTTCCCATCGTTTTTTATTTTGGCAGAAGCAGACTTCTTAGGCAGTTACAACGTATAATTAATGTAGTATGCTTGAATCAAAAGGGAAAGTAGTATATAATAATAATTGACCAATGAGTCAGAAAGGGTGAAGGTAATGAAGATACATAAAAATACGATTAAGAGAATAGGCATATTGGCGCTGACATCCATATTTTTCTTTACAAGTTTCAGCTATGGAGCTGACTCCAATCAAACTGTGCAAAAACTATCTTTGCAAGAAGCGAAAAAAATGGCCCTTCAAAATAAATTTAATAAAAGCCAGATGAGCTTGCAGAAAGATAAATTGTCTCTTCAGGAAGACGGAATATATACAAATCTGAATAATGCATCCTATGGACAGACGCGAGCCAAAGGTGCAGCAGCAGCATTAGATGAACAAAGAAGACAGGTTTTGGCAGAACTAGCTATCTTAATTGATAAGGAAATGAATAATCCGCCTTTATCCGATTTGGAAAAGGCACAAAAATCAGCTTTGCAAACTCAACTGCTTACAATAGAATCTCAGCTTTCTGGATTAAGCTCCGCAGTTATCGGAGATCAAAGCAATCCATTGCTGGACTCTTTAGAATCTATTCGCATTAGTCAAAAAGCATTACAGGATAGTGAGGAAGTGCAGGATTTGCTGCTTGCATATAATGTGGAAATGCAGTACATCAGTTTGCTTAGTCTGGAAAAGCAAATAAAAAGTTTGGAGAAAAATATATTGAATATGGAAAAAGTATTAAAGCTGGAAAGGATAAAAAATAACTTAGGATTATCCAGCAATATAGCTCTTGAAAATATTTTCTTTACCGTAAATCAATTAAAAAATACATTAGAACAGGCCAAAATTCAAAAAGAGAACAGTTATGCCAATTTTAAAAAATTTATCGGGTACCCTTTGCATGAAGCGATTGTGTTAGAAGACTTTAAGCTGGAAAATTTTCTGTTGCCAAATTATGAAGAAGGATTAAAACGAGCTTTAGAAAACGGCGTTGAGATAAGAAACGCTAAGAGTGAGGTAAGCCGCAGGGAAGGATATATTGAGAATATGAAAGATCGATATCCAAAAGGGGCAGCGGCTCTGGATAGTCCAAAGCTTGATCTTAAAGATGCACAGCTTAAATTAGAGGAGAAAATGATCAAGACGGAGTTAAGTTATAAAACTGCATATAATGATTTATTGGTAAAAAAACAAAAGCTTGATTTGGCAATGAAGGATATGAATTTGGCCAGAAAAGCGTATGAGATAGAAAAGCTAAAATATGAAGTAGGAATGTCTAGCAAACTGGAACATGAGTCAAAACAAACGGATTATGAATTGAAGCAAATCGCATTGCAGCAGGCAGAATATGAATATATGAAATCACTGGCTGCTTATGAAATGGCGAGCCAAGGGGTTATTATAAGTTTAGGAGTGGAACGTGAATAAAATGAAAGAGTCAGGAATTTGGCTCTTTTTTTCTTTTTCTTGGGCTTGTAACGGAAATGTAATATGAAGCGGCCGACAATCAAAGAGAATGATAAAGGATTTAACGGTTTTGTGTCGAATGAATTTAATAAAGAATAGTATATGGGGGAGTGAAAAGGATCATGAGTAAAATGAAAAGAAAAATTGTCATATCTGTATTTTTATGTTTTTTCATATTTGCAAACAGCTTTGTCGCTTACGGCACTCAATATTTTACAGATGTCAATACCGATCATTGGGCAAAGGATTTTATAGAAAAATTGACTGTATTAGGAATCGTTAAAGGTTTCGATGATGCAACCTTTCGTCCTAATGATCCTGTAAGTAAGACAGCTTCAATTTCTATGATTTATCAGATGCTAAACAAAGCCGGTAAGACGAAAAATGCAACGGATCTTGTGGATAAACATAAAAAGACCCTTGAAAGTACAGGAATCCATACCTATGCATTATGGGCGGAACCTGCAATTGCCTATGCGTTAGAGAAAAGCATTGTCCATGAAGATGAATTAAAAGTATTTTTTAAAGAAGGCAAAAATGTTAATGCACGAAGATTGGATGTTGCGGTTTTTCTGGCCAAGGCAATAGCCGAAAGTGATATAGCAAACGGCAGTATAGTAGTGCTTCCTTTTACCGATGCTGATTTTATTCCCCACGCAGCAGGTAAATATGTAGCTTATTTGATAGAAAAAGGAATCATTAATAAAAATGGAGACTATATGGGCCGTTTCAATCCTAACAATGCAATTTCCCGTGCAGAAATTTGTACAATGATTGCAAAGGCTTATGATTTCATTAGCAAAAATGATAATACTGGAAATATCGCTCCGATTCCTGATCCTAATCCAGGTTCTGTCGTAGTGACTCCCAAGGATGAAATAAAGGATGGAAGCATTACCTATATAGACAGCAGTACCAAAACAATACTGGTCAAGCTTACAAATGGAAAAACAGAATTATTTCAAATAAATGATGATATTGAAATAAGCTTAAATGGGAATAAAGGTACATTCAGCGCTTTGCAAGTCAATCAGGAAGTAATGTTAACTTTAAAGGAAGGTACCAAATTAGCGAAGATAAACATAAAAAGTTTTGTTCCCAATATGGAAGCAACTCTGAATGCAGTTGTACCGAATACAGGATTTACTTTGGTTGTAGTTAGGGAAAAAACAACGAATGCAGTGAAATCGCTAAAAGCTACAGGTACTACCAAAGTAGAGTTAAATGGGTTGCCTGCCAGCCTGGATCAACTGAAATTAGGCGATATATTAAAGTTACAGGTGGATGGACAAGATATTTTATCTATAGCTGCTGTTTCAAAAATAAAAACTTATCAAGGTATATTGGAATCTGAAATTAGTTCTATGGAAAACCCTGTTTTGAAGATGAAGATAAATAACGAAGTGAAGGAATTTCCAATAGACCAAAATGCAAAAGTAACGAAAAACGGCTATACCCGGTGGTTAAAGGATCTTAAGAGGCTTGATGCTGTGACAATCACTACTGAATATGACAAAGTGATTGAAATTAAAGCCAATAGCGTATTTAGTAAAGTAACAGGAAAGATTATTTCTCTAACGATGGCAAAACCATCAAGTATTTTAAAAGTACTTGTGAATTCAGAGGAAAAAACATTTACCGTTGGCAATAATGTATCTGTTACCATTAATAATTCATCTAAATCATTATATGACCTGCGCGTAGATCAACTGGTAGAATTAGAGCTTGAAAACGAAGAAGTTATTGAAATAGAAGCGAGGGATGATTTGAAGAAAAAGCAAATCAGTGGAATTATCAGCAGTATTCACACAAGTTCAAAAACTATCAAAATACTTTATTACAATCCGACTACAAATACGGCGGAGAGAAAATCAATTGTATATAATTATGACACAAAGATTACATCCACAAGGGCGCAAACCGCTATTGGAGTCGGAGCTTTAAAGGTGAATGATCAAATTATTGTCATTGGGGAAGAACTAGATGATACATTTGTGGCAGAAAAAATATTGCTTATTGACTGATTAATGTGGAGACTGTGGTAAAATGCCACAGCCTTTTTCTGTACTTGATTTTGTTTTAAAAACTCTCAGAAGGAAAAAGAGAGTTTATGTAGAATGTTAAATTGTTGGTTAAAACTAAAATTTTACAATGACAGTTTATCTTTGATAATCGCAAAAATGGAGGAATAGGTATGGAAAAAGCAATGATCCGCGTAAGAATGAGCATGCATGACGCCCACTACGGCGGCAATCTTGTAGACGGAGCCAAAATGCTCCAAATTTTTGGCGATGTGGCCACGGAGCTGCTGATCCGCCATGACGGGGACGAAGGTTTATTTGCCGGCTATGACAAGGTGGAATTTAAAGCACCTGTGTATGCAGGGGATTACATAGAAGCCGTAGGAGAAATCGTAAGCGTAGGAAATACTTCAAGAAAAATGGTCTTTGAGGCAAGAAAGGTCATTGCACCGAGGCCAGACATCAATGAATCTGCCTGCGATGTGCTGGAAGAGCCCATTGTGGTATGCAGGGCAGAGGGCACCTGTGTAGTACCCAAGGATAAGCAGAGAAGAAAATAGGAAAAAGGGTGAAGAGAATCCAAAAGATTTTGTATTGTGTCAGGGGGAATAAAAAATGCAAAAGTTAATCATCACAGCGGCATTGACGGGTGCAGAGGTAACCAAATCCCAGCAGCCCAATCTGCCGGTGACGCCCGATGAAATTGCCGAAGCTGCCTATGCATGCTATCAGGCGGGAGCGTCCATTGTCCATGTCCATGCAAGGGATAAGGAAGGAAATCCTACCCAATCCTATGAAGTATATAAGGAAATCAAGGAAAAAATCGAGGCAAAGTGCAACATCATCGTTCAACCTTCCACGGGAGGTGCTACCTGGCATACCCCGGAGGAGCGGCTGCAGCCCGTGGAATTAAGGCCGGAAATGGCAACCCTGAGCTGTGGTACTTGCAACTTTGGATCGGATGTATTTATGAATTCGGAAGAGTATATAGAGAAGTTTGCAAAGAGGATGAAGGAGCTTGGCGTGAAGCCTGAAATCGAGGTCTTTGAAAGAGGCATGATTGAAAATGCATTAAGACTGGTAAAAAAGGGGTTACTGGATACGCCCGTACATTTTGACTTTGTCCTTGGTGTGCCGGGAGCATGCCCGGGAACACCCGAGGATTTGATGCATATGGTGCGAAGCATTCCCCCAGGTTCTACATGGACGGTGGCAGGCATCGGACGGGCAGAAACCCCATTGGCTGTCATGGCAATTATTCTGGGAGGTCATGTGCGGGTAGGATTTGAAGATAATATTTACTATCACAAAGGTGTATTGGCCGAGTCCAACGCCCAACTGGTGGAGAGAATCGTCAGAATTTCCAAAGAGCTAGGAAGGGAAGTGGCTACCCCCGATGAAGCAAGGGAGATTTTAGGAATCCGAAGATAGTTGCTGGTTAAAAGGGAGGGAGAAGGGCATGAAATTATTTATCGATACAGCCAATATAAGGGAAATTGCAGAGATCAACGATTGGGGAGTACTAGCCGGTGTTACGACCAACCCCAGCTTGGTAGCGAAGGAAGGCAGGGATTTTCTTGAGGTATTGAGGGAAATCACAGCCATGGTAGACGGACCCATCAGTGCGGAGGTTTTAAGTACGGAAGCAGAAGGTATGATTCAAGAAGGAACGGCATTATCAAAGATCCATCCCAATATTGTCATCAAAATTCCCATGACGGCGGAAGGCCTAAAGGCTGTAAAGGGATTGAAGGAGCGTGGTATCCGTACCAACGTGACCTTAGTTTTTTCTGCAAATCAAGCGCTGCTGGCAGCCAGGGCAGGGGCCGCTTACGTAAGTCCCTTTGTGGGCAGGATGGATGACATCGGCAATGCCGGTATGGATTTGATCCGGGACATTGCCCATATCTTTGATATCCATGGCATCGACACGGAGATTATTGCAGCCAGCATCCGTCATCCCATCCATGTGACGGAGGCAGCTTTGGCAGGGGCCCATATTGCCACCATACCCTATGATGTATGGAAGAAGATGCTGGTTCACCCCATGACAGAGCAAGGCATCGAAAAATTCATGCAGGATTGGAACAACCGGAAGTAGAGACGGCATAGGACAACTGTTATGGAATCGGCCGGAAAAAGAATGAAAAAGTATTCATCATAGAAACTCAGAGAAGTTGGAACCATCGGCTTCTCTTTTTTTGTCAGTCACCAGATGTCAGTCACCAGTTATCAGTCACCCACTGTCAGCAGCATCATGAATGGCTGATAGTCAATAGCTAATAGCTCATGGCCGTCGGCCGTCGGCTGGTAGCTGGTAACTGACAACTGGCAGCCAATGGCTTTAACGGCTAACCGCAAACTGCTAACGGCTAACTATAGTATAAAGATAAAAAATAGGGTATAATGAATATGATATCATATAAGGAATTTAGATTTCGGAAGGAGTTTTATCATGGATAGAAACTTGGCTTTAGAGCTTGTAAGGGTGACGGAGACTGCCGCATTGGCTTCGGCAAGATATATGGGCCGGGGAGATAAAAATGCTGCGGACCAGGCGGCCGTTGACGGTATGCGAAAGGCCTTTTCCCATGTATCCGTGCGGGGAACGGTGGTGATCGGAGAAGGAGAGCTGGATGAAGCACCCATGTTGTATATCGGAGAAGGGGTGGGCACCTGTTTGCCGGGAGACCGGGAAGTAGATATTGCCGTAGACCCCTTGGACGGAACAACACTGATTGCAAAGGGATTGCCCAATGCCATTTCCGTTGTGGCCATGGCTCCCAGGGGAACCCTGTTGCATGCACCGGATACATACATGAAAAAAATCGCCGTAGGACCGAAGGCCAAGGGATGCATCCGGATCGATGCCCCCGTAGAACAAAACCTAAAGGCGGTAGCAAAGGCCCTAGATAAGGACATTTATGATTTGACTGTCATTGTGCAGGATCGTCCCAGACACTTTGAAATGATACAAGAAATCCGCAGGGTGGGATGCAGAATTAAGCTTTTCGGCGACGGGGATGTGGCTGCTGCCATTGCTACCTGCTTTGAAAATACCGGCGTGGACATTTTTATGGGTATCGGTGGAGCACCGGAGGGTGTGATTGCGGCTACGGCTTTAAAGTGTCTGGGAGGGGAAATGCAAGGAAAACTCCATCCCTTCTCTGACGAGGAATTGGAGCGATGCTATAAACTGGGCTGGACAAAGGAGGATATCGATCGGATCTTGACGCTGGACGATCTGGTAAAGTCTGAGGATGTATTCTTTGCTGCCACTGGTGTGTCCGATGGAGATTTATTAAAGGGTGTAACCTATTTGGAAGGCAATCGGGCGGCAACCCATTCCATTGTCATGCGGTCTAAAACGGGAACGATTCGTTTTGTGGATGCCATTCACCGGTTGGATAAAAATGAAACCTTGATTGAGATGATGAAAAAGCACAAATAAGGGGGTTTTTTTCATGGATAGGAATTTAGCCTTGAATCTCGCCCGGGTAACGGAGGCAGCGGCCTTGGGTGCAGCCAAGCACATGGGCCGGGGCGATAAGCATATTGCTGATCAGGCAGCGGTGGACGGCATGCGAAATATGTTTGATACTCTCAACATCGATGGTGTTGTGGTGATTGGTGAAGGGGAGATGGATGAGGCGCCCATGCTGTATATCGGCGAGAGAATCGGAACTGCTTCGGAAGGAGCACCCCAGGTGGATATTGCGGTAGACCCCTTGGACGGAACCAACTCCGTGGCGAAAGGGTTGCCCAATGCCATCTCTGTTGTGGCTATTGCTCCCAGAGGCGCCTTGCTCCATGCACCGGATATGTATATGGATAAAATTGCCGTGGGGCCAAAAGCCAAGGGTGTAATCGATTTAAATGCACCGGTGCAGGAAAATCTGCTCCGGGTTGCCAAGGCATTGAATAAAAATATAACGGACCTGACGGTTACAATGCTGGATCGGGAAAGACATGAGGGCATTATCAAAGAATGCAGAAAAGTAGGGGCGAGGATCAAGCTGTTTAAGGACGGGGATGTGGGGGCAGCCATTGCCACTTGTTTTGATCATACGGGAATTGATATCATGCTGGGCATCGGCGGTGCGCCGGAGGGCGTGATTGCTGCTGCGGCCCTGAAATGTTTAGGCGGAGAATTCCAAGGCAGATTGGTGCCTTATACCGATGAAGAAAGGGAAAGATGTGCAAAGATGGGTGTAGATGTCCATAAAGTATTCCTATTGGATGATTTGGTAAAGGGGAACGAGGTATTCTTTGCAGCCACAGGAATCTCTGACGGGGACCTGCTGAAAGGGGTAACCTATTATGGAAACAATATGGCAAAAACCCATTCTGTTGTCATGCGGGCTGAAACAGGAACCATCCGATTTATTGAAGCCATTCATCGATTGGACAAAAAACCGGCATATGCCAAATAGACGCTGGCTGCTGACCGCTGGCTGACAGTTGCCGGTTGCCAGTCACCAGTCACCAGTTGCCAGTTAGCAGCTGCCGACAGATCCAGCCATCTATTTTCCTATCCCCTATCTGCCATCCGCTAACTGCTGACGGCTAACCTTTCTCCTTCAACCTATAACTTACATGCGGAGGTGTAAATTTGAATTTACTTGAACTTGAAAAAAAGAAAATCAGCGAACTCAGAGAAATGGCAAAAATGCTCCATATAAAAAATGCAGTCAAACACAAGAAACAGGAATTGATCGAATTGATATTGGCCCATTCCAATCAAGAGGAAGTCCGGGTGGAGGAGGAAGAGAAGGCGGCACCGGTAGACCGGGAAAAGCTCCCCGACAAGATCAATGATGAAATTGAAAGAAGCGAAGAAGTGAACACCGTGGAAGGTGTTTTGGAACTGGTGGAAGGGGGATATGGCTTTTTAAGGTTTGCAAATTTTCTCACCAGTGAAGAAGATGTGTATGTATCCCCATCGCAAATCAGGCGATTCAATCTGAAAACCGGTGACAAGATCCTGGGCATCACAAGGTCACCCAAGACCGGTGAAAAATTCAGAGCACTCCTTTACGTTCAAAAGGTGAACGGCGACAATCCTGAATTTGCCGTCAAAAGGCCCAATTTTGATCAGCTCACACCTATATATCCCGATAAAAGAATTACACTTGAATATAATCCTGCGGACCTTTCCACAAGGCTCATTGACCTGATTGCACCCATCGGCAAAGGGCAAAGAGGCTTGATTGTTGCGCCTCCCAAGGCAGGGAAGACCATCTTGCTCAAGAAAATTGCCAACAGTATTTCACAAAAGCATCCGGAGATGGAAATTATCGTGCTGCTCATCGACGAAAGGCCGGAGGAAGTGACGGACATGCAGCGTTCCATCAAGGGGGAAGTGATTTATTCTACCTTTGATGAACTTCCCAGCCATCATATCAAAGTTGCCGAAATGGTTTTAAGCAGGGCTCAAAGGCTGGTGGAGCACGGAAAAGATGTGGTGATTCTGCTGGACAGCATCACCAGGCTGGCGAGGGCATACAACCTGACCATACCCCCTACGGGCAGAACCCTGTCGGGAGGATTGGATCCGGGGGCACTGCATAAGCCCAAGCGTTTTTTTGGTGCCGCACGGAACCTGGAAGAAGGGGGAAGCATTACGATCCTGGCTACAGCCCTGGTGGATACGGGCAGTAGAATGGATGATGTCATCTTTGAAGAATTTAAAGGAACGGGCAACATGGAGCTCCATCTGGACCGCAGGCTGTCGGAGAAGAGAATTTTCCCGGCCATTGATTTGAACAAATCAGGGACAAGAAGGGAAGAGCTGCTGCTAAGCCAGAAGGAGCTGGAGACCATCTGGAACATCCGGAGGGCCATGGCCAACAACCCTACCCAGGAGGTTACGGAAGCCATTATCAGCAGACTCATGGGTACCAAGACAAATCAGGAGTTTGTGGAGAGTGTACGGAACAAGATCTTGGGATAAGCACAGCAAAATTATTCCTTGAAATGTGAAAAAGCCTATGCTATAATATAGAAGTTGAGAACCAAGCCTTTAAAAGTATATTATATTGAATATACAGAGAAATAGGAAAGAAAGAGGTGAAGGACGTGAAAGCAGGTATCCATCCTAACTATAAGAAAGCAGTGGTAAGATGTGCTTGTGGAAATACATTTGAAACAGGATCCGTAAAAGAAGAGATCAGGGTAGAGATTTGTTCAGAGTGCCATCCATTCTTTACCGGTAAACAAAAATTTGTGGACCAAGGTGGACGAGTAGAAAGATTCAAGCAAAAATACGGCATGAAGTAATCGATACATCAATGGATATCATGAAAAGGTTAGAGAATTGTTCTCTAACCTTTATTATATGAAGGGGGGACAAGGCATGTATCGACCCATGCATCACGGGTATATAGAAGCCATTGCGGGCCCGATGTACAGCGGGAAAAGCGAGGAATTGATCCGAAGGTTGAAAAGAGCCCAAATTGCAAAACAGAAGGTGTTGATATTTAAGCCTGCCATCGATGATCGCTATTGTGGGGAGAATATTGTTTCCCATAACGGATCAAAGCTGAAAGCTATCCGCATCCATCATTCCCGGGAGATGATGGAATACATAGAAAAGGATACCCAGGTGGTAGGCATCGATGAGGTGCAATTTTTTGATGATGGCATCATCGAAGTATGCAAAAATTTAGCCGATGGGGGCATCCGCGTGATTGTTGCCGGCTTGGATATGGATTTTCGAGGAGAGCCCTTCGGCCCTACCCCCATGTTATTGACCATGGCGGAATTTGTGGATAAGCTGAGTGCCATCTGCATGGTATGCGGTGAGCCTGCCCATCGGACCCAGCGTCTGATCAACGGGCAACCGGCCAAGTATACAGACCCTGTCATATTGGTAGGGGCAACGGAAAGCTATGAAGCCAGATGCCGGCTGCATCACCAGGTACCGAAGGATGATGCAAGGTAGAGCATTTGCAAAGAAAATCCTAGTATGGTAAAATCAAAGAAAAAAGCAGAAGCTTTTCAAGAAACGAGGCTGATCATGAAGCGTGAAGAAATTTTTAGAAAATGTGCAGTGCCTGCCAGTATAGGGGGGCAGGCCGTCATTGAAGGGGTCATGATGAAGGGCGCTAAAACCATGGCCATTGCCGTCAGAAAGTCCGACGGAGAAATTGTCATCAAAAAAGAAGCCCTAAAGGGGAAAAGAAAAAATTCTTTGGGAAAATTGCCTTTGATACGGGGTGTTTTTGCCTTGATCGAATCTATGGTTTTAGGGGTCACCTCTCTAACCTATTCGGCGGAGATTTATGAGGATGGCGGGCTGTCAGAAGAAAAGGGCAAGATAGAACTGTGGGTAGAACGCACCTTCGGCGAGAAGGCAGACGATGTCTATATATTTTTTTCTGTATTTATTGCCTTGGCTGCAGCCGTATTTCTGTTTATCATCACGCCCACCATCGTGACCAATTTCCTGAAGACAAAAATTGTGCGTCCCCTCCTTTTAAATTTGGTGGAGGGTCTTTTGCGGATCGGACTGTTTGCAGGATATGTGGCGGCAATTTCAAAGATGAAGGATATTCAGCGGGTTTTTCAATACCATGGGGCGGAGCATAAAACCATCCACTGCTATGAGGATGGGCAGCCCTTGACTGTGGAAAATGTAAAAAAATTTACAACCCTTCATCCCCGATGCGGCACCAGCTTCCTTGTGATTGTCATGGTCATCAGCATGATCTTATTCTCCCTGATGGGATGGCCCAATCCATGGATGCGAATTTTGTCCAGGTTTATTCTCCTCCCTGTGGTGGCAGGGCTATCCTACGAGGTGATTAAATGGGCAGGCAGGAGCCAGTCGCCATGGGTTTATGCCATCAGTTATCCGGGATTGCTTTTGCAAAAGATGACCACCAAGGAGCCCGATGACCGCCAAATCGAGGTAGCCATTGCGGCCATGAAGGGTGTCTTGGAAGATGACAAGGAGGCAGACTTGGAATGATGCGGATACGGGAAGTTTTGCAGGAAGCCGTGGAGAAATTGAAAACTGTGGGGAAAGCTACACCTCTGCTGGATGCAGAGGTGCTTTTATGTCATGTCCTCCATATGGACCGGTTGTATCTCTACATCCATCGGGACAGGGAAATCAGCGCGGAGCAGGTCAAGGCATATGGAAGGCTCATCGAAAAAAGGCGGCAAGGGGTACCTGTGCAATATCTGATTCACAGACAGGAATTCATGGGGCTTGAATTTTACGTGGAAGAAGGAGTATTGATTCCCCGGCCGGATACGGAAATATTGGTAGAAGCGGTGATCAGGTGGGTGCAGGGCATCGGAGGACAAGGGCAAATTTCCATTGCTGATTTGGGTACAGGCAGCGGGGCCATCAGCGTGAGTTTGGCCTATTACCTGCAGCACGCTTATATTTATTCTGTGGATCTTTCTCCAAAGGCCCTGGCCATCGGAAAAAAGAATGCAGAAATCCATGGGGTAGAAGGGCGGATTGAATTTTTCCGGGGAGATTTGTTTGAACCTTTCCAAGGGGAGAGATTTATGGGAAAATTGGACGTGTTGGTTTCCAATCCCCCCTATATTCCACGGAAAGAGATTTCCTGCCTTCAGCCGGAGGTTGCAAAATATGAACCAAAACTTGCATTGGACGGCGGAGAGGATGGACTGGATTTTTACAGGAGGATTGTGGGGGAGGCATACCTTTTCCTGAAAAATGGGGGGTTGATCGCCTTGGAGGTAGGCCACCATCAGGCCGATGCCGTAAAAAAAATGATGGAAGACAAAAAAAAATATACAGAGATTCAAAAGATCCGAGACTTGGCAGGCATTGAAAGAGTGGTAACTGCCGTAGTGGACAAACGGGATATGGGGGCATAATAGAAAATATTAAGGGAAATACTAGTGGCTGATGGCGATTGGCTTCTGGCCGATTTTGAAGGGATTTTGCTGGTAGCCGGCAGGCGCTAGTCATCTTTATTCTTGAATCATTATAAAAAATATGTTAAAATAATCTGATGGAATATATTTTATGAGGTGAGACGGATGTTTGACAAATTGGATTTTCTTCAAGAAAAGTACGATGATCTCAGTAGAAAAACAGCGGATCCGGAAATTATCAGCAATCATGCTGAATGGCAAAAATATATCAAAGAACTTTCTGACATAGAGCCTATCGTCAATAAATATAAAGAGTATAAGTCTGTGAAGGAAGGCATAGAGGAAGCAAAAGCAATTCTTGAAGAAAGCAATGATGAAGAACTGCGGGAGATGGCAAAGATGGAGCTGGGAGATCTGGAAGATAAGCTGGAAAGGATCGAGAATGAACTCAAGATTTTGCTGTTGCCCAAGGATCCTAATGATGAAAAGAATGTAATCGTGGAGATCCGAGCAGGTGCCGGTGGAGACGAAGCAGGTTTGTTTGCCGGCGATTTGTTGAGAATGTATACAAGATATGCTGAAAGAAACCGATGGAAAGTGGAAATGATGAGTTTGAATGAAACGGGCGTCGGGGGAATCAAGGAAGTCATCTTTATGCTCAGAGGGAAGGGAGCCTATTCCCGTTTGAAATTTGAAAGCGGTGTTCATCGGGTGCAGAGAATACCTGCTACAGAGTCCGGCGGCAGAATCCATACGTCTACGGCTACAGTGGCTGTATTGCCAGAGGTAGATGACGTGGAGATCGAAATCAATCCCAATGATGTGCGGGTAGATGTGTTCAGATCTTCCGGCAACGGGGGACAGAGCGTAAATACGACGGATTCGGCCGTAAGGCTTACCCATATTCCTACAGGAATGGTGGTTTCCTGTCAGGATGAAAAATCCCAGTTAAAGAATAAGGAAAAGGCCTTCAAGATTTTGAAAGCCAGATTGTATGATAAAATGCTGGCAGAGCAGAATGCTGAAATTGCCGAGGCAAGGAAGAGTCAGGTAGGCACCGGCGACCGAAGCGAGAGGATCCGAACCTATAACTTCCCCCAAGGCCGTGTGACGGACCATCGGATCAATGTCACATTATATAAGCTGGACGCTTTCTTAGACGGAGACATTGATGAAATATTGGATGCTTTGATTACATCCGACCAGGCAGAGAAATTAAAACAAGTGGTATAAACATGATGACAAGCGTGACAAGGGGACGGTTCTCTGTCACGGTATTCGATGACGAATACCGTGACAGAGAACCGTCCCCTTTTTGCTTTGGTATACTGTTTCAGAGGGTGGAATATACATAGTAAAGATTCAAGATACCTATTGGGAAAAAGTGGGGGATGTCAGAATGTCCGAAATCATAAAGATCACTTTGATCGGATTGGCTGTTGGCATGATGGGAACAGGAATGGGTGGGCTGATTGCATTTGTTATGAAAAATCCCAGCAGAAAATTTCTCAGTTTTGTCTTGGGATGTTCCAGCGGATTGATGTTGTCCATTGTATGCTTTGACCTGCTGCCGGAGGCTTTTGAATTAGGCCGCTTATCCATCGGCATCCTGGGCATTGGGGCCGGGGTCCTGATGATTGTAGGAATCGACGAGAGATTGTCTGCCGGCGGCAACTATGAGGGTTTTCTCTCGAAGGAGAGCTTTGTCAAGACCGGTATGCTTTTGGGCCTTGGCATAGCCCTGCACAATTTTCCCGAAGGACTTGCCATCGGATCAGGGTTTATGGCTGCGAAAAGGCTAGGAATGGGCATCTCCATTGTTATCGGACTCCATAATATTCCGGAAGGGATATCCATGGCAGCACCTTTGGGTGCCGGCGGGATGGGGAAATGGCAAGCTTTTTTTTATACGCTGCTGGCGGGCGTACCTATGGGTATGGGTGCTTTGATGGGGGTAATTTTGGGAGAAATCTCCAAAGGGCTTATTGGATTCTGTCTGTCCTTTGCAGGGGGAACCATGCTTTATATTACTTGCGGAGAATTGATTCCCAAGGCCCATGGATTCAATGAAAGCAGGATATCCAGTTACGGTGTCGTATGCGGGTTTATTTTGGGAATGGCAGCGGCCTATCGGTTTTAGCTGTTGGCGAATGGCAACTGGTAACTGGCTAGTCCCTAACGTCAGCATCTTGAGAACACTCAATTTTTGACCTTTCTTCTGGATTCCAACTTTTATTATCATAAATTTGGTGTATAATAATAAATAGTATTCGTTGAAAAATTTGGAGAGGAACCGGCAGCCGGCCACTCAGCAAGATAGAAGGTGAGAAATTTGATAAAGACAAAAATCATTGAGATAGACCCCCAAGCCATAGATTTGGACAAGCTTTCGGAAGCGGCAGAAGTTTTAAGAAATGGAGGCACCGTAGCCTTTCCTACGGAAACCGTCTACGGTTTAGGGGCCAATGCCCTGGATGAGGCGGCACTCCGGAAGATATTTGAAGCCAAAGGGAGACCTTCCGATAACCCCCTGATCGTCCATATCGCCCAAAAAGAGGATGTCTACCCATTGGTGGCAGATGTGCCCGAAAAGGTGACCCTCCTCATGGAAAAATTCTGGCCGGGGCCCTTGACGATGATTTTCCGAAAATCGGCGGCAGTACCCCATATCATTACGGCAGGATTGGATACTGTGGCAATCCGGATGCCCTCCCACCCTGTAGCCCGACTCCTGATTGAAAAGGCAGGTGTACCCGTGGCGGCACCTAGCGCCAACCTGTCCGGCAAGCCCAGCCCTACCCGGGGATGCCATGTGGTGGAGGACCTATTGGGCCGCATCGATGTCATCATTAACGGTGGAGATTGCAGTGTGGGATTAGAATCCACCGTATTGGATGTGACAGGGGAAGTGCCCATGATTTTGCGCCCCGGCGGCATCACGAAGGAAGCCTTGGAGGAAGTTTTGGGAGAAGTGTCTGTAGATGCAGCCCTGGAAAGAAAAAATGAGACTTCCTTGATTCCTAAATCCCCGGGGATGAAATACACCCATTACGCTCCTAAAGCAGAAGTAATCGTGGTAGAAGGAGATATGGAAAGTATTGTCCGGAAAATTCGACAGCTCCAGCAGGAAAAAGAAAAGGCGGGTTTGAAAGCAGGGATCATGGCTACCGATGAGACAAAAGATCAATATGAAAATGGATTGGTCATATCCATGGGCAGCAGAAAAAGGCCGGAGACCATCACCCATCGCCTATTTCGTGTATTAAGGGATTTTGATGATCAGGGGGTGGATGTCATATTGGCAGAGGCAGTGGAGCGGAAAGGCTTAGGAGATGCCATCATGAACCGGCTTCTGAAAGCTGCCGGATATCATGTAATCAGAGGGAATGGAGGTGAAATAAAATGAAAACCATTTTATTTGTCTGTACCGGAAACACCTGCAGGAGCAGCATGGCCGAAAGCATGATGCGGAAGATGTTGGAGGAGGCAGGAGAAAAGGCAAAGGGAATCAAGGTCATTTCCGCCGGAACGGCTGCAGCCAAGGGGCAGAAGGCTTCAAAGCATGCCATTCAAGTCATGCAGGAAAAAAATATTGATCTGCATGGCCACCGGGCTGCGGTATTGACGGAAGAGCTTGTGCATCAAGCAGATCTGATTTTGACCATGACACGGAATCATAAGGCGCAAGTATTAAGCATGGTACCTGAGGCTGCCGATAAAACCTTTACGTTAAAGGAATACGCCGGGAGATTAGGGGATGATAAGGAAATTATAGGGGAAATTGAAAAGCTTCAGGGAATTATCCAGAAGAGGAAAATAGAATTCTATAAAAAATATGAGGATGAAATCACCCAGTTGAGAAACCAGCGGAAGGAACTCATGGACCGCATCCGTGGGATTGATGATCGAATCAAAGAGCTGGAGCATGAGATGGCAAAAACCGTGGAGAACGAACAAAGAGAAGTGATTTATCTGCAAGATAAGCTGCCTTCGGTGGATATTATGGATCCTTTCGGACAGCCTACCTGGGTCTATCGGGAATGTGCCAAGGAAATTGAGGAAGCCCTGAAAATAATTGTAAGGAAAATTACAGAAAATTAATCTGCCCTATCAGTTGAATTTTGAATGGCCAAGTGTTAAAATGTTGTAGGCTGAAAATGGCTTTCCGGTTGGCCAGTGGTTGCCGGTAGCGGGCAGGAGGTGTAAAAAAAGATGAAAATTGCCCTTGGAAGTGATCATGGCGGATTTCATTTAAAGGAAATGATCAAAAGATATCTTGAGGAAAGAGGAATTGGTTATAGGGATTTTGGAACAAATTCTACGGAGTCCGTGGATTATCCTGAATTTGGCATGAAGGTGGCAGAGGCCGTTGTTTCGGGAGAATATGACCGGGGCATCGTATGCTGCGGGACAGGCATCGGCATCTCCATATCGGCAAACAAAGTGCCAGGCGTACGGTGTGCGGTGGTATCCGATACCTATTCTGCCCAGATGTCCCGGGAACACAACAATGCCAATATTCTAGCTTTGGGAGAACGGGTTGTAGGGGCCGGCTTGGCTTTGAAAATTGTTGAGGTTTGGCTAGAGACAGAATTTGCCGGCGGAAGGCACGAAAGAAGAGTCAATCAAATAGGGGACATTGAAAAAAAGTATAAGGGCTAGGTATGGGAGGAGTTGGAAAACATGAAAAATGTATTTGTTATGGATCATCCGTTGATTCAGCATAAGCTTACCTTGATCCGGGATAAGCATACGGGTTCCAAGGAATTCCGGGAAGCGGTAAAGGAACTGGCGATGCTGATGGGGTATGAAGCTACAAGAAATCTTCCCCTGGAGGAAATTGAGATAGAAACACCGCTATGCAAAACAAAGACAAAGGTTCTGGCAGGAAGAAAGCTGGGGATTGTGCCGATCCTCAGGGCAGGCCTTGGCATGGTGGATGGGATGCTGAATCTGATTCCTGCTGCAAAGGTAGGACATATCGGCCTGTACAGAGATCCGGAGACACTGGAGCCTGTGGAATATTATTGCAAACTGCCTGCCGATGTCCATGAAAGGGATTTGATTGTACTGGATCCCATGTTGGCAACGGGCGGTTCAGCCAAGGCGGCGATTCAGTTCATTAAAGACAAAGGCGCCACCAGCATCAAATTTATGTGTCTGATTGCTTCGCCAGAAGGAATCAAGGTAATCTCTGAAGCCCATCCCGATGTGGAAATCTATGTGGCAGCCATTGACGAGAGATTAAACGATCATGCGTATATCGTTCCCGGCTTAGGGGATGCGGGAGACCGATTGTTCGGTACAAAATAAGGCAAAAGGTTTCAAAAAAGGGTAAAGGTCCTTTTTTGAAACCTTTATTGTTTGGGTTGCATAAAATGGATGAAAATACTATTTTCTATGGGGGATGGAAAATATGTTTTATCCGCTTCGATGCATACCCATTTATAAAGAGAAGGTATGGGGAGGAAGAAATTTAGCCCATATACTGCATAAGGAACTTCCCCAGGGCATTGCCGTGGGGGAAAGCTGGGAAATCTGTATTCATCAGGAGGGCAGGAGTATCATAGGGAACGGACAATTTGCCGGGAGGACATTGGAAGAACTGGTCAGAGAATATCCGGAGGAGATGCTGGGGGAAAATCATAAAATCTATGGAGAGAATTTTCCTCTCTTGATCAAATTTATTGACGCCAATGACAAACTTTCTGTACAGGTGCATCCTGATGATGCCTATGCCCTGGTGCATGAGGGAAGCCAGGGAAAAGCAGAAATGTGGTATATTGTTTATGCGGAGAAGGGGGCAAAGGTAATCTGGGGACTGAAAAAAGGTGTGGACCGGCAAACCTTTGAGGCAGCTTTGAAGAAAAATGCCTTGGAGGAGGTGTTGGAGGAAAGAGAGGTAAAGACAGGGGACCTGTTGTTTATTCCCGGGGGAGTCGTCCATGGCATCGGAAAAGGAATTATTCTGGCAGAAATCCAGCAAAACTCTGATATTACCTACCGGATCTATGATTGGAATCGCAGGGGGCTGGATGGAAAAACCCGGGAGATTCACTTGAGGCAAGCTTTGGAAGTCATAAAATTTTGCAATTTCCAAGATGAGGTTTGTCAGGAAACCATAACTTCAGGCCAAGGCTGGACGACGAAAATATATTCCTTTTGTCCATACTTTATGGTAGAGGCAATAGAAATCGAAGGGACATATCTGGGACATTTGCATGGGGAGCGATTTGAAATTGTCATATGTGTGGAGGGAGCAATGCAACTCATTTATGGCGAAGGAAAAGGGGAAGATTTCCATAGGGGAGAAACATTGTTTTTGCCGGCCCGGTTGGGGGATTATGGTATCAAAGGAAAGGGGAAAATATTAAAGGCATATACGGAAAGGAAATCCACATAAATATGTAGAAGTATATAAGTAGAAAGGTTAGCCAGCAGCCGTACAAAGGGGGAAGAAAAAATGCGTCCGGATTGGGATCACTATTTCATGGAAATGGCGGAAATTGCCAAAACACGCTCTACCTGTTGCAGAAGACAGGTAGGTGCCGTGATTGTAAAAAATAAGAGAATCTTGGCAACGGGATATAATGGAGCGCCTTCAGGAACTGCCCACTGCCTGGAGATAGGATGCATACGGCAAAAGATGGGAATTCCTTCAGGACAAAGGCATGAGCTGTGCAGGGGATTGCATGCGGAGCAAAATGCCATCATTCAAGCCGCCTATCACGGGGTAAGCATAGAGGGTGCCACTTTGTATGTTACCCTGCAGCCTTGTGTGCTGTGCGCGAAGATGGCAATCAATGCCGGCATCAAGAAGGTTGTCTTTAAGGGAGATTATCCCGATATCCTTTCCATGGAGCTGCTCCGAGAAGCAGATATAGAACTGGTGCAATTTGATGAAAATTGACGATTCGTCGTTGATTTTCAAGGGATTTTCATGTACAATTATCCTGTGAGGTTGTATCCAATAAGGAGTGTTTTTTGTGAGCAAATACTTGACGGTATTTTTGATTGCCATGGTAGTTTCCATCATCATGACACCCTTTGCCAAGAGATTGGCATTCAAAATCGGTGCCATTGATGTGCCAAAGGATGACCGGCGTGTACATAAAACGCCTATTCCACGGCTGGGCGGATTGGCCATTTATCTGGGTTTTGTCGTCAGTGTCATCATCATGCTTCCCATGAGTAAGACGGTGATAGGCATGCTGGCAGGGGGAACCCTCATGGTCATCATGGGAATTATAGATGATAGAAAGCCCCTATCGGCAAAAGTAAAATTAATAGGACAAGTTGCGTGTGCCTTGATTTTGGTATTCTGTGGCATGCGTATCGAATATTTCAATATTCCCTTGACAGCAAAGGAAATTCTGAGTTTAGGCATTTTTAGCATTCCTGTAACCATATTCTGGATCGTAGGAATTACCAATACAATTAATCTTATAGACGGTTTGGACGGCTTGGCGGCAGGGGTATCCACCATTGCAGCCTTATCCTTGTCCTATGTGGCCCATGCCAACGGCAGACCGGAAGGAACGGTCATGACCATTTTAGCCATTGCCGGAGCAGCCATGGGGTTTTTACCCTATAATTTTAATCCGGCCAAAATATTTATGGGTGACACGGGCTCCCTGTTTTTGGGATATATGCTGGCGGCCATCTCCATAGACGGCGCTATGAAAGGAGCTACGGCCCTGGCGACCATTGTGCCTGTACTTGCCCTCGGCTTGCCTATATTTGATACGACCTTTGCTATCTTAAGAAGGGCATGGAACGGCAGGCCTATTATGGAGCCTGATAAGGGACACCTGCATCACCGGTTGCTTTCCACAGGAATGGGCCAGAGAAGAACTGTTTTGATTTTGTATACTATCAGTGCTGCCTTAGGATTGAGCGCGGCCTTTATGTCAAATAGCAAGGTCATTGATTCTTTGGCAATTTTGGTGATTGCCAGCGGTATGATGTATGTGACGATTGGAATTCCCAAGCTTCAAAAGCAAAAGAGCAGCTACAAGGAATAATGCCAGGAGGATGTTTCCTGGTTTTTTGTTAGCTGCCAGTTACCAGATGATGGCTACTAGCTACTGGCTGCTGGCGAATAGCTGCTGACCGCTAACGGACAACTGCTAACAGCTGAAAACTTATTTACACAGGAAGGTGCAAGCCATGAATAAAATAAAAGTTATGTCTATATTCGGCACAAGACCCGAGGCTATCAAGATGGCCCCAGTGATAAAGGAACTGGAGGGTCATGAAGGAATAGAATCGGTGGTATGTGTTACTGCCCAGCACAGGGAGATGTTGGACCAGGTCCTTGATTTATTTGAAATAAAGCCGGATTATGATTTGAACATCATGAAACCGGGACAGACCTTGAGTGAAATTACTTCCAGGGTACTACTGGGTCTAGAAGAAGTTATCAAAGAAGTAAAACCCCATATGGTGCTGGTCCATGGGGATACTACCACTACCTTTGCGGGGGCTTTGGCTGCTTTTTACCAGCAGGTGAAGGTGGGACATGTGGAGGCAGGCCTCAGGAGCGGAAATATGTATTCCCCTTACCCGGAAGAAATCAACAGAATATTGACGGGAAGGCTGAGTCATCTTCATTTTGCCCCAACCCTCGGCAACAAGAAAAATTTGCTGTCGGAAGGAATTTCAGAAGAAAGCATTGTCTTAACAGGAAATACGGTCATTGATGCCCTGCTGCAGGTGGTGAAAGAGGATTACCGGTTTGAGGATGCAAGGCTGAATCACATAGATTACCGGAACAAAAAGGTCATCCTGCTGACTGCCCACAGGCGTGAGAACTTGGGAGGGCCGATGATCAATATTTTTTCTGCTGTAAAGGAAATAACAGAAAAGAATACAGATGTGGAGGTTGTATTCCCCGTACACCTAAGCCCCCAGGTTCGCCGGTTGGCCTATGAGATCCTTGGGGAAGTGAAAAATGTCCATCTGATAGAGCCTTTGGACTATGCACCCTTTGCCAATCTTATGGCAAAATCCTATCTGATACTGACAGACTCGGGAGGAATTCAAGAGGAAGCACCGGCCTTAGGGAAGCCCGTATTGGTTTTAAGAACGGAGACGGAACGGCCGGAGGCGGTAGAAGCAGGTACAGTAAAAATTGCGGGGATAGAAAAAGAAAGAATTGTGGCACTGACGGAGGAATTGCTTCATCACCGGCAGACCTATGAGGGGATGGCAAATGCAGTGAATCCCTACGGGGACGGAAGGGCTTCCCAAAGGACGGTAGAGGCCATTGTAAAGCATTTTGGAAAATAGGAAAAAATTTTTATATTTGAAGATTGAATTTCTGCCATGGGATGTTACAATAAAGGTAGAAGGTTTTGAAGGGTGATAGGGTGAAAACATACAGCGAAGATACAGTATACTTTATTTCCTATGCAAAACTGCCCATGGAAATTTCAGCGGCAAATATGCATAAGGTAGTGGGTGTAGGCTTGGTAATCAATAGAAATACAGGTGTGATAGAAGATTCTTCCTGCACTTTGATTACAGAGGAGGCCCGGAGCTTTCTAAAACAATTGATTGTAGGACATAATCTCCATGAAGAAGGCATCGAGCCTTTGATAGAAAAAATCAAGTGCCGGTTTCATGGTTTGTCCCAAAAGGCCATTTGTGTCGCCTTAAAAGGCACCTATGACCGATACGTCATCTGGAAAAATGAAATGACAACGAAATAACCGGCTGCTTTGCTTGCGGTAATCGTGCAACCCGCTATTACTGAGCGAGTAAAATCCAGTACCGGACAATGAAGGTGAAAAGACTTTCATTGTTTTGTGCTGGATTTTTTGTTTTATAACAGAAGGAAATAGGCTGAAGGAGCGCAAGGGTAGCCGTTAGCTGTTAGCCAGCACCTATTGTCTATGAACTAGCGGCTGATACTGGTAACCATTAGCTATTGCAAAAAGGAGGATGGAAAATGAGCCAAAACAAAGCTCCCCAAAATCATGTGTTTTACAGAAATCAAAATTGGCATTATCCCAAGATCGAAAGGGGGGAAGGGGTATATCTTTATGATATTCATGGAAAAAGATACTTGGATGCCTGTTCCGGTTCTGCTGTAGCCAATATCGGCCATGGCAACAGGGAAATTGCCGAATATGCAGCAGAACAGATGAAAAAAATCGCCTTTACCCACCTTTCCCGATGGACTGCAGACCCCATTGAAGAATGTGCCGAAAAGGTTGCCCGCTGGACACCGGGGGATCTGAATCATGTGTATTTTGTATCGGGAGGGTCTGAGGCCACAGAGACCGCCATCAAGATGGCAAGGCAGTATTTTGTCGAAAGAGATGGCAAAGATACGAGAAAATGGAAAGTAATCTCCAAATGGAATGCTTTCCACGGCAATACCATGGGGGCCTTGTCCATGACAGGGATTCCCGAAAGAAGGAGAATCTATGAACCAATGCTGATGGATTTTCCTAAAATTCCCCAGTTTTATCATTACCGAAATCCCTGGGGATGCAAGAGTCTGGAGGAAACCAGCAGGAAGGCGGCAGAAGCACTGGAGGAAGAAATTTTGCGGCAAGGGCCTGAAAATGTGGCGGCCTTTATCACAGAACCTGTGGTAGGGGCGGCATGTCCGGGGATTCACCCTACAAAAACTTACTTTGAAATGGTGAGGGAAATTTGCAACCGATATGATGTACTGCTGATTATAGACGAAGTGATGGCAGGCTTTGGCCGTACAGGAAAAAAATTTGGCATAGATCATTACGGGATCATACCGGATATCATGACGGTGGCGAAAGGAATGGGCTGTGGGTATACACCCATCGGTGCAGCTGTCGCCTCGGAGAAGATATTTCGTAGGATGATGGTGGAGGGTTCGGGCCAATTCATTCACGGTCATACCTATGCCGGCAATCCCCTGTCCTGCGGCATTGCGGCAAAGGTCATAGAGATTTTGGAGAGAGATTGCCTGGTGGAAAATGGGGCTCGCCAGGGAGAGTATCTGATGCATAAGCTGGAAGCCTTATATCGATATCCTATCGTGGGAGAGATTCGGGGAAAGGGGCTGATGGTGGGCATCGAATTCGTGAAGGATCAGGAAACAAGGGAACCCTTTGGGGTCGAGGACAATATAAAGGGAAAAGTGACCATACACTGTATGGAGGAAGGAATCGTCCCATATCCGGGGGGCGGTTCGGCAGACGGGATTCGGGGAGATCATGTACTCATTGCTCCGCCCCTGAATATTACGGAGGAACAGATAGACGAATTGGTTGAAGCACTAGAGCGGGGAATCAGGAAAACTTGCCGGGAGATAGGTTAGCCGTTAGCAGTTAGCAGCCATTGTCTATGAACTAGCGGCGGATAGCTGGTAACTGGCAGCCATCAGCCATTGAGAAAAGGAGGAATGAATCCATGGAAAAATTGATTATTACCATTGCACCCACAGGGAATGTGCCCACAAAGGAGATGAATCCTGCCGTACCTGTTACGGTGGAGGAAATTGTAGCCGATATCAAGGCCTGCCATGCCTTGGGGGCATCCATTGCCCATATCCATGTGAGGGATCGAGAAGGAAGGCCCACCAGTGACCGAAACCTTTTCCAACAAGTGCTCAACCGCTTGGATGAGGAAAAGATTGATATTATCAAACAGGTATCCACAGGAGCCAGAGGCGGAGAGAACACCATTGGGTGGAGAGGACAGATGCTGGATTTAAATGCCCATATGGCCAGTCTGTCTACAGGATCTTCTAATTTTCCCAACAGTGTGAATGCCAATGGGCCGGACCTGATCGAGGCTTTGGCCGCTAAGATGTATGCCAACGGCATCAAACCGGAAATCGAAGCCTTTGATGTTGCCATGATTTCCAATGCAAAAAGACTATTGAAAAGAGGTATTTTAAAAGGCCCCTTGCACTTTAACCTTGTCATGAATGTGCCGGGGTCCATAGAAGGTACTCCCAAAAATCTTTTGTTTATGGTGGAAAGCCTGCCCGAGGGATCTACCTGGACGGTATCGGGCATAGGCAAGTCCCAGGTGACGATGGCGGCCATGGCAATTCTCCTGGGAGGACATGTACGTACGGGGCTGGAAGATGTTTTGGAGTATGAAAAGGGCGTGCCTGCCACCAATCCAATGCTCGTGGAGCGGGTGGTCCGGATTGCAAAGGAATTGGGCAGGAAAATTGCGAGACCAGAGGAAGCAAAGGAAATTCTGGGGCTAAAGTAAAAGAACAAGGAAATTTATAGAAAATTCACCCACTTTTCCCGAGAATGTGGTAAAATTATACTTGTACAATTCTACAAGGAGGTGCTTCCCATGGACAAAGTAAGAACGATAAAGGAAGCCATGGAACATATAAAAGACGGCATGACTGTGATGGTCGGAGGATTTCTGGGAACGGGCACGCCGGAAAAATTCATCGACTATTTAATTGAGAAAAATGTAAAGGATCTTACCATCATAGGAAATGATACAGGTTTCCCTGACAGAGGAATCGGACGGCTGATTGTGAATAAGCAGGCCAAAAAGGTGATTGTTTCCCATATAGGGACCAATCCTGAAACGGGAAGACAAATGCATGCAGGAGAACTGGAAGTGGTCCTGATTCCCCAGGGAACGTTGGCTGAGCAAATCCGTGCTGCTGGAGCGGGGCTGGGGGGAGTGATTACGCCGACGGGGGTAGGTACCATCGTGGAAGAAGGAAAACAAAAAATTGAGATCAACGGAAAGACTTATTTGGTGGAACTGCCCATTCGGGCCGACGTGGCGCTGATCAAGGGAGCAAAAGTAGATAAGAAAGGAAATATATATTATCATCATGCGGCCAGAAACTTTAACCCCCTGATGGCCATGGCGGCAGATCTGGTGATTGTAGAGGCAGAGGAATTGGTGGAAGTGGGGGAGATCCATCCCAATGACGTGATGACGCCGGGAATCTTTGTAGATATGATTGTAGGAGGGGAAGCATAGTATGGGGAATGTACGGGAAATCATTGCCAAAAGAGTAGCACAGGAGCTAAAGGACGGAGATGTGGTAAACCTGGGAATTGGGTTGCCTACCTTGGTAGCCAATTATGTGCCTGAAGGGATAGATATCATTTTGCAATCGGAAAATGGTTTTGTAGGGATGGGGCCCCAGGCGGAGGCAGGAAAGGAAATCAAAGATCTTGTCAATGCGGGGGGAGTCAGCGTAACCCTGCAGCCGGGAGCTGCGTTTTTCGACAGTGCCATGTCCTTTGCCATCATCCGGGGGGGCCACGTGGATGCCACGGTGTTGGGAGCCCTTCAAGTAGATCAAAAAGGAAATTTGGCCAACTGGATGATCCCCGGCAAGATGGTGCCGGGGATGGGCGGAGCCATGGATTTGGTTTCAGGAGCAAAGAAGGTCATTGTGGCCATGGAGCATACGGCAAAGGGAACCCCTAAAATTTTAAAGGAATGTACCCTGCCCCTTACGGCTGCCGGTGAGGTGGATATGATCGTTACAGAAATGGGGGTCATGGTAGTAACAAAGGAAGGTTTGATTTTAACGGAGATTCATCCCGATTATACCGTTGAAGATGTGAAGGCAGCCACAGAGGCGGATTTGATCATTTCACCGGATTTAAAGATGATGTCCGTCAGCGATTGATTTGTACCGGCGAATTCTTTATTTTGCATAATTCCATAAGATAGGGAGATACTAAATGCAGCCATAACAGGTGATGGCTGCATTTGTCGTGGTGCAGAAAGGGATTTCTATCACATGATTTTATAAAAAAAGAGATTTGAAAAAAAAGTCGAATTTTAGTATAATATTTATTAAGATTTGTTAACAAATTGACGAAGAGAATCTCAGACTGAAGACAAAGCAATACAATGTTCATAAACCCTTGAGATTTTGGCTTCGTTGCAAATCAGCAAGCCTCTTTTTTCCTTATTTTTTATTTTAGTAAAGGGGCCCAGGGCTGAGGAGGAAGCCAAATCTTAAGGCGTTGTCTGCAAGTTGGAAAATCTCATAAATATTCAAACTTGCTTGTATATTTAGTTGTTCGTGCTATAATAAGAAGGGGGGATTTTCCATGGCGAAAAACAACATGAAGCTCCTGCAAAATCTCTCCCTTTTGACACATATTGGCTTAACCATGACCATTCCGATTGTGGCGGGCGTCTATATTGGCAATTGGATCGATCAAAGGCTTCAATCAGGAAATGGTTTTCTGGTTATTTTTACTGTTGTGGGTGTCGTTGCAGCTTTTTTGAATGTGTATAAACTGGTGATGAAATGGATGAAATAGCTGATGGCTAACTGCTGACAGCCAACGGCTAACCGCTACGCTAACTCAACAAAAAGGAAGTGCTTTGCCTTGGATGATACATGGAACCTACAGAAGAAGATTGTAACGTATACCTTGATGGTCATGTCCGTGATTGCCCTGGGGGCCCTATGGGTGTCGGAAGAACCGAAACCTTTTATTTATGCCCTTGTCTTTGGAACCCTCATCGGCATATTGAACTTCAGGAACCTGGCCTTAACCTTGGAAAAGGCGGTGACAATGGACCCGGCTGCAGCGCAGATCTATGCAAGCTCGAAATATTTTATTCGATTTTTCATCAATGCTGTTGTTATTTTTGTTTCAATCAAGGCAGATTATTTGAATGTTTTAGGGACAGTAATAGGTTTGTTTCTCATCAAGTTTGCAATTGTTGCGACAAGCCTATTCAATAAATCAGCATTATTTAAAAGAAATACGGAAGGAAAGGAGGAAGAATAGTGGAAGGATTTGGCCCAAAAATCATACTTGAGTTGCCTGGAGGTATTCTTATCACAGAAACCGTAGTGAATACTTGGATCATTATGGTGCTCCTGAGCATCTTTTCCATAATCGCTACCCGACGATTGGAAAAAGTGCCCAGGGGACTGCAGAATGTGATTGAGCTATTGGTAGATGGAATCAATAAGCTTACCATCCAGACCATGGGGGAAGACAAAAAATCCTTTGCGCCTTATATCGGTACACTCCTTCTATTTATTGCATGTGCAAACTTGGCAGGATTGTTCGGTTTGAGGCCTCCGACGGCAGATATCAATACCACCCTGGGATTGGCTTTGATGACGTTTTGCTTGATCCATGGCAACGGAATGAGGCGAAAGGGAGTACTGACCTACCTAAAAGGCTTTACACAACCTATACCGGTAATGCTTCCATTGAACATTATTAGTGAGATCGCAACGCCAATTTCACTATCATTCCGTCTCTTCGGAAATATTACTGGCGGTCTGATTATGATGAGCTTATTCTATAGTGCCCTTGCGGCATTCAGTACGAAACTGGGAATCAATATTCCAGTTTTGCAGGCTGCCATACCATCAGTTTTTCACTTGTATTTTGATTTATTTGCAGGAATCCTGCAATCATTCATTTTTTCCATGCTGACCATGGTATTCGTCTCAGGTGCAATGGATTAAAGGTCTCCTACGGGGAGATGAAAATTAAAGGAGGATCAATATGGAGGATGCCAATTTTATTATCCGATTCCTGAATTGGCTGATGTCCTTTGACCGAAAAGTTCTGATTCTTGCAGCTTCAGCCATTGGGGCGGGGCTTGCCATGATTGCAGGGATCGGACCGGGAATCGGTCAGGGATACGCAGCCGGCAAAGGAGCAGAGGCAGTGGGCATGAATCCAAAGGCCGGCAAACAGGCTACAATGGTCATGCTGCTGGGGGCTGCTGTTGCAGAAACTTCAGGCATATTGGCACTGGTTGTTGCATTAATCCTGCTGTTTGGTAATCCGATCATAACGCAGGAAGGAGCCGTTCTCGTCCTAGCCGCTTCGGCCATCGGCGCCGGGATTTCCATGATCACAGGCGTAGGACCTGGTATTGGGCAGGGATATGCTGCCGGTAAGGGAGCAGAAGCCGCCGCCAGGAGGCCTCAATACCAATCCAATATCATCAGAGCCATGCTCCTTGGACAGGCAGTAGCGCAATCCACAGGGATATATGCTTTGATCATTGCATTGGTGCTCATGTTCGCCAATCCATTGATCAAACTAATGTAGCTTGATGGGAAAGGATCTGACGTACATCGGCCATTGCCGGAAAAATTCTAGAATTAGAACATAATGAAAATGCAGCGTCTTTTGTTTCATGATGTTCAGGCAAAGTTATCCATTTTATTTTTAATGTTTTTAAATAAAAGGAGGAAAACAACTATGGAACCAATTACAGGAAAAGCATTAATATTGGCATGTTCAGCCATTGGAGCTGGTTTAGCGATGATTGCAGGTATAGGACCTGGTATCGGACAGGGGTTTGCTGCCGGTAAAGGTGCAGAGAGTGTAGGAAGACAGCCTGAAGCCCAAGGGGATATCGTAAGAACAATGCTTCTTGGATGTGCCGTTGCAGAGTCAACAGGTATTTACGGACTAGTTATTGCATTAATTCTTCTATTTGCAAATCCGCTGGTAAGATTATTATAGTAAATGGAGGAAGGAGATGGTAAAGCCATCTCCTGCTTGTGATCCCCCACAAGAAAGGAGGCAGTAACCAAATGGTGTTAAGATCAGGTCTGGTGCAAATAGACTATACGCTGTTTTTCCAAATCATCAACACAATCATATTATATTTTTTATTGAGACGTTTTCTGTTCAAGCCTGTGACGGAATTTATGGCGTCAAGACAAAATGCCATTGTTGCATCTATGAAAGAGGCTGAAGCTAAAAACGCAGAAGCGGATCAACTGCGGCTGGAGTATCAGAAAAAGCTGGAAGGGGCCCATGAAGAAGGAAGAAAAATCATCAAAGACGCTTCCAAGCGGGCGGAAGAAAGAGCCGGTGAAATTATTGCCCAAGCCCAGGAGGAGGCTTCCAAGATAAAAGATAGGGCTGCAATAGAAATTGAAAGGGAAAGACAAAAAGCAGCCAACCAAATGAAGGAAGAAGTGGCTGCTCTGGCAGTATTGGCTGCCGGCAAAATTATCGACAAAAGCCTTGATGAAAATAGCCATGACAAACTCATCAAGGAATTTATTGATGAGGTAGGGGAAACAACATGGTGGAATTAGTTGCAAAGAGCTATGCAGAGGCTTTATTTGATGTTGCCCTGGAACTGAATCAATTGGACCAGTATGGGGCAGAATTGAATTTCGTCATGGAAAGCTTTCAACAGCATCCTGAATTTTTTGAGCTGTACAAAACACCCAGAATCAGCAATGAAGAAAAAAAACGAATTATCGAAGCTGTTTTTCAAGGCAAAATCAGCCCTGAAGTCATGAATTTTTTAAAAATTCTTTCTGATAAAAGAAGAACCGGTGTCATCGAAGCAATCGTGAAAAGCTATCACAAGCTGGTCCATGAGCACCAGAACATTGCGGAGGCCTTGGCTGTCACGACAGTGCCTATGAAGGACGAAGACAAGGCTGCCTTAGAAGTGAAGCTTTCCAAGATGACCGGGAAGAAAGTCATTCTAAAGAATGAGATCGATACGACCATTATTGGCGGAATGCTTGTTAGAATTGGAGACAAGGTAATCGACGGTACAGTACAAGGTCGTCTGAATAAGTTAAAGGAAAGCCTTGCACAAATAATAGTTTAGGTGATAGGGGTGAACAAGACAATGAATCTCAGACCTGAAGAGATCAGCTCAATTATTAAAGAGCAGATTAAAAGATATGAAAATAAACTGCAAGTGACGGATATCGGTACTGTTATCCAGGTGGGTGACGGTATTGCCAGAATCCATGGATTAGAAAAGTGTATGGCGGGAGAGTTGTTGGAATTTCCCGGCGGCGTATATGGAATGGCGCTAAACTTGGAAGAGGACAATGTAGGCTGCGTGCTTTTGGGATCCGATGACAATATCAAAGAGGGAGACATTGTAAAACGTACGGAGAGAATCGTGGAAGTGCCCGTAGGAGAAGCTTTGATCGGCCGCGTTGTCAATGCCCTTGGGCAGCCCATCGACGGAAAGGGCCCCATCAAAACTGATAAGTACAGACCTATCGAAGCCAATGCCCCCAGTGTAATCGACAGAAAATCTGTTCACCAGCCCCTCCAAACGGGAATCAAGGCGATCGACGCTATGATTCCCATCGGCAGAGGACAGAGAGAGTTGATTATCGGGGACAGACAGACGGGAAAAACGGCCATTGCCATAGATACAATCTTGAACCAAAAAGAAGAAAACGTCATCTGTATTTATGTAGCCATCGGACAGAAGCGATCAACCGTTGCGGGTATCGTGAAGACTTTGGAGGATAGAGGAGCAATGGATTATACCATTATCGTATCGGCTACGGCCAGTGAGCTGGCGCCGCTGCAATATATTGCTCCCTATGCCGGCTGTGCCATGGCAGAAGAATTCATGCATCAAGGAAAAGATGTTTTGATTATCTATGATGATTTGTCCAAACATGCGGTGGCCTATCGTGCCATGTCCCTGCTGCTTCGCCGTCCGCCGGGACGTGAGGCTTATCCGGGAGACGTATTCTACCTTCACAGCAGATTATTGGAGCGTGCGGCCAAGTTAAATGATGAAAACGGCGGCGGATCCATTACGGCCCTTCCTATTATTGAAACCCAGGCGGGGGACGTATCGGCATATATTCCTACCAACGTAATTTCCATTACCGACGGGCAGATCTTTTTGGAGACAGAGTTGTTCTTTGCAGGGCAACGGCCTGCGGTAAATGCCGGTATTTCCGTATCCCGTGTAGGCGGAGACGCCCAAATCAAGGCCATGAAAAAAGTTGCAGGAAAAATTAAGCTGGAGTTGGCCCAGTATAGAGAATTGGCAGCCTTTGCTCAGTTTGGTTCAGAACTGGATAAGGATACCCAAGAAAGACTGGCACAGGGGGAACGAATCCTTGAAATATTAAAGCAGCCCCAATATTCTCCAGTAAGGGTTGAACATCAGATCATGATTATCTATGCGGTGATCAACAAATACCTGCGGGATATTCCGGTGCCGGAAATCAAACGATTTGAAGGGGAGTTCTTGAACTTTATGGACAACAAATATCCGGAAGTAGGGGCTTCCATCAAGAGCACAGGCGTCATGTCGGAAGAAATGGAGAATAAGCTGAAAGCTGCCATAGAGGAATTCAAAGGCCAGTTTCGATTGGAAAGTTAGCGGCTGGGACGAAGAAAGGACAGCTGCAAGGGCGACCCTAGAGCATGGAGGTGAGCAATGAAGTGGCAGGAAGGGGAATGCGCGACATCAAGCGCAGAATCAAGAGCGTAAACAGCACCAAGCAGATTACAAAGGCGATGGAGCTGGTTTCTTCCGCAAAATTAAGACGTACCCGGGAAAGGGTGGAAAAAACCAGGCCATACTTTAACACCATAAAAGATACGGTACAAGATATATTTTCCAGTACCAGGGGCATCAAGCATCCTTTTGTCAGTGAGCGGGAGATCAAAAAAACCTGCTATATTGTCATTACTGCCGATCGGGGCCTGTGCGGAGGCTATAATGCCAATGCCATCAAAACGGCACTCCACCATATGCAGGACAAAAAAGCAGTATCTTTGATTACTGTAGGACAGAAGGCCAGGGATTATTTCAGGAAGAGAAACTATGATTTTGACGGAGAATTTGTCCATATCTCCGAAAATCCAACCTATTCCGATGCAAAGGAAATCAGCAGCCTTGTGCTGCGCCTTTATGAAAAGGAAATGATCGATGAAGTGTATCTGGTGTATACCCAATTTGTAAGCACAATCTCCCAGAAGCCTGAAATCATCCGACTATTGCCTTTGGCGGGAGAGAAAAAGGAAAAGGAGCAGGACAAGGGCTTTGAATATGTTTCCTATGAGCCGTCCCCCGAAGAGGTACTGGATTATCTCATTCCCAAATATATCGAGAGCACCGTTTTCGGGGCATTGGTAGAATCGTCCGCTTCTGAACAAGGGGCGAGAAGGGTAGCCATGGAAAATGCGACGGATAATGCGGAAGAAATGATCGGACATCTGACTTTGAGCTACAACAGAGCAAGACAAGCGGCGATCACACAAGAAATTGCTGAAATTGTAGGTGGAGCGGAAGCATTGAAATAACAAAGTTTTCTGTTGGAAGATTTAAAGGAAGACTTTGGTGAAACACATAAGGGAAATTATGACTTATCCACAGTTGATGAAAGCGCATAATTTCCTATGGGTTATAAAAAATGGCGAAGGGCTGATCACCCTTAAGGCTTGCCCTTTGGGAGCAATCGCCGGCACGTTGTTGCAGGCTGTAAGCCATAAGCCATGAACAAAACGAAAGGATGTGAAAGGGAATGGCACAAAATATCGGAAAAGTGGTCCAAATCATTGGTCCCGTCTTAGATATAAAATTTAGTTCGGAAAATCTTCCAAAGCTGTTAAATGCAATCGAAGTAGTGATCGGTGACAGGAAAATTGTAGCAGAGGTTGCCCAGCACGTTGGAGATGACACTGTTCGATGTATTGCCATGTCTTCTACCGACGGATTGATCAGGGGGATGGATGCAGTGGATACGGGAGGCCCCATATCTGTTCCGGTAGGAAAGGCGACTTTGGGAAGATTGTTTAATGTCCTGGGAGAGCCTATCGATGAAAAAGGACCTGTAGCCGCCCAGGAGAAGGCCCCCATCCATAGACCGGCTCCCAGTTTTGAAGAGCAAGAGACTTCTACCCAGATTTTTGAAACGGGAATCAAAGTAATCGATCTGATTGCACCCTATGCAAAGGGTGGAAAGGTTGGCCTGTTCGGCGGTGCCGGCGTAGGAAAAACCGTTTTGATTCAAGAGTTAATCAACAATATTGCAAAAGAGCACGGGGGTTTGTCCGTGTTTGCCGGCGTTGGAGAAAGAACAAGGGAAGGCAACGACTTGTATCATGAGATGATTGAGTCCGGCGTTATCGATAAAACCACCATGGTATTCGGCCAGATGAATGAGCCTCCCGGAGCCAGAATGAGGGTTGCGCTGTCGGGACTTACCATGGCAGAACATTTCAGAGATCAGGAAGGCCAGGACGTATTGCTGTTTATTGATAATATATTCCGATTTACCCAAGCAGGATCAGAGGTATCTGCCCTTCTTGGCCGTATGCCCAGTGCCGTTGGATACCAGCCGACCTTGGCTACAGAGATGGGTGCCCTGCAGGAAAGAATCACATCTACCAAGAGGGGATCGATTACATCTGTACAAGCGGTTTATGTGCCTGCAGACGACTTGACGGACCCGGCGCCTGCCACCACCTTTGCCCACTTGGATGCCACAACGGTTCTTTCCCGTCAAATTGCAGAGCTTGGCATCTATCCGGCGGTGGACCCCTTGGATTCTACTTCCAGGATCATGGACCCCAATATCCTGGGAGAGGAACACTACAGGGTTGCCCGGGGAGTGCAGGAAGTATTGCAGCGATACAAGGAATTGCAGGATATTATTGCGATCCTGGGAATGGATGAACTGTCCGATGAAGATAAATTAACGGTTGCCCGTGCGAGAAAAATCCAAAGATTCCTGTCCCAGCCATTCCATGTGGCAGAGCAGTTTACGGGAACACCCGGCAAGTATGTGCCATTAAAAGAGACCATCCGAGGATTTAGAGAAATCCTGGAAGGCAAGCATGACGACATTCCTGAATCAGCTTTCTTATACGCTGGCACCATTGATGAAGTTGTAGAAAGAGCGAAGAAAGAAAGCTAATGGAGGTGAAGAAATGGCTTCAACCTTTCAACTGGAAATTGTAACGCCCGATAGAAAATTCTATGAGGACCAAGTGGATATGGTCATTGTGAGAAGCACCGAGGGAGATCTGGGCATTATGAAAAACCATATGTCCCTTGTGAGTCCATTAGCCATCGGAGTCATCAAAATAAAGAAAAACGGTGAATATAGAGAAGCGGCTTGCGCCGGAGGCTTTATCCAAGTAAAACAGGATAAAACCACCATCATTACCGACTCGGCTGAATGGCCTGAGGAGATTGATGTGGAAAGGGCAAAAAAGGCCGCCGAAAGGGCAGAAGAAAGATTGAAAACAAAAACTGCCGAGATCGATCTGATCCGGGCCCAGGCAGCCTTGGAGCGCGCCCTTAATCGACTCAGGGTGGCAAAAAAGGGTTAGCGAAAAAACCTCGAACATCCATGTTCGAGGTTTTTTTATGGAAAGATAGGGAATAATAAGGGAAAAGGAGAAAGATGGAAGAAAAATATCCATGGAGGTGATCCAAGATGGAGTCAAAGCATGAGCTGGAAAAATATGTGGAGTTTGCTTTATCCGGGGCGCCGGAAATCAAAGGGGATGAAAAGAGGAGATGGTTGGGAGAATTTAGAGAAAAGGTTGTATTTGCCCTAACGGACGATCAGATACAAAGAAAGGATATCTGGAGAATTCTTGAGGAGAAAACCAAGGATCCCCGGGTTAGCACAATGATTGTGAAAGGCCAAGTGAGCGGGGAGATTGCCGGAAAGCTGATGGAAATCTGCCGCAAAGGAGGGAAAGATTATAAAACCATAAACAACCCCGATTTCAAAGGGGATATCGCCATGATTTTGGCCAGCCACAGGGCTGTGAATGAGGAAAACATATGGATAGATCCGGGGTCTTTGCTGTCCGATAAATTCTACCATGCCAAGAGCCATCGGTTATGCAAAAAACATATGGAGGAATTAAAAGAGCTCCATCCTCAATTTGCTGCTGATTTTCAGGAGCTTACCTTTGTGGATAAATTGGCGGGAATCACCTGCGGTATTTGCGGCGGTGAACCTGATGTAGATTATTTTTACAGGGTGAGAACTCGAAAGTGAAGAACAAAAAACATTTACAAAAATTTAAAAGGGGCCATGTATATTCCCTTTGGATACGGTCAATACTTTTAATAACAAGGGAAGAGAATAAGTAGAAAATATGTTTTCGTCCCCCTTTAACATATTTACGCAACCATTCTCTTCCCTTTGTATTTCAACAATGAAAAACAGAGGGAGTTGTGGCCCGTGGACAGATTGGGAACATACAAAACAAAGAAAATAGAACTTTATTTATTCATGATGATGTATTTATGGATACTTTTCTTTTATCCTTCCAAGGCGATTTCCAAGGAAGAGGGTTTGCAGCGAGCTTTTGAAGTTTCCGGCGCCAAAATGGCGGAGTATAACATCTACGCCCGTACAGGGATACCCAATCAGTTGCAGGATGCAGAAGAAGCAGAAAAACTATGCCGAGAATTGGCAGAACAATTAGGAATCAAGGAGCCTATGGTCCAAAGGGATGATGGCCAAGGAAACGTGCAGGTGTGGATCACAGGGAAGTACAAAGAGGGACAGGATATTGTCGTCATGGTGCAATCAACACAGCTGGAGGAAGTAAAAGAAACAAACTTTATCATTGACTTGACAGGGCAAGAACAACCGGCATCCATAGAGCAGATAGGGAAAGAAATCAAAAATGTATTGAAACAATACGGAGAGGTGGATATAAGCACTTGGATTTCAGGAACTTACGAAGGGAAATTGGCTAAAAAGGAGGGGATAGAGATTGCTGTCAACATCATGGCAGGGCTGAATGCAAAAGAAGTAGAAGGCATCCGGGAGGAAAATTTAATAAGCATCACAGGATATAGCAAGGAAATCTCCGAAGGGCTTCGCTATGGGGGAAATAAGGTAAATATCCAGATAGCCCTAAGATACAACTCCCATGAAGATAGAACCTATCTATGGATTGGAAGCCCGTTGATTTTTACTGCCTATTAGGCCGATATACTACTATTTTCCTACAGGAAATTTAAATTTTATGTAGAAATTTAAGGAGAATAGGTGTATAGTATTTTACGGCGGAAAGTTGAAAAACGAAGGAGGACCCGATGTGGCAAAGCTCATTGTAGAAAAAAGTGCTCCATTGAAGGGGACGGTAAAGGTAAGTGGAGCCAAGAATTCGGTTTTACCAATTATTGCCGCATCCTTACTGGCTCAGGAAACTTGTGTATTGGAGGAAATCCCTGGACTGAAAGATGTGGAAGTAATCTGTGAAGTGTTAGAATCCATTGGAGCAAAAGTCAACAGCAGTAAAAAAGGAATCATAGAAATTCATTCATCGACTTTAGAACATTTTGAAGCCCCCTATGAATTGATCAGAAAAATGAGAGCCTCTTTCCTAGTGATGGGTCCCCTATTGGCGAGAAAAGGGAGAGCCAGAATTGCTTTGCCCGGCGGATGCGCCATCGGCACCAGGCCCATCGACCTTCATTTAAAAGGTTTTCAAGCCCTTGGGGCGAGGATCGAACTGGGTCATGGCTATGTGGAGGCGGTGGCAGATAAGCTGATAGGCAACAAAATCTATTTGGATTTCCCCAGCGTGGGGGCGACAGAGAACATCATGATGGCTGCCACCATGGCAGAGGGAATTACCATGATTGAAAATGCGGCAGAAGAGCCTGAAATCGTAGATTTGGCAAATTTTTTAAACAGTCTGGGCGCCAAAATCAAGGGTGCCGGCACAGATACCATTAAAATCCAGGGTGTTAAGGAGTTGAAGGGATCAAAGCATACGGTGATTCCTGACAGGATTGAAGCGGGAACCTTTATGATTGCCGCTGCCATTACCGGCGGAGACGTAACGATCTTGAATGCCTTACCGGATCACCTTAAGCCCATTATTGCAAAATTAAGGGAATGTGGCGTAACGGTGGAGGAATATGACGAACATGTTCGGGTAAAGGCCAATGGACAGGTGATGGCCACCGATATCAAAACCCTTCCTTATCCCGGATTTCCAACGGATATGCAGGCCCAATTCATGTCCCTTCTGACGGTAGCCAGTGGAACCAGTGTGGTCATTGAAACCGTATTCGAAAATCGATTTATGCATGTGGATGAATTGAAGAGAATGGGTGCCAACATCAAAATAGAAGGAAGGAGTGCTGTGGTCCAAGGAGTAGACGGGCTTCAAGGGGCCCAGGTGAAGGCTACGGATTTGAGAGCCGGTGCAGCCCTCATCCTGGCAGGCATGATTGCCGAGGGAAAAACGGAGATCAGCGATATTCATCATATTGACCGAGGGTATGTGGAAATCGAAGAAAAGCTCAGGGGATTGGGTGCCAAAATAACGAGAACAAAGGACGAATAGCAATTGGAAAAATGTGTCGTACCAAGGCACATTTTTTCTATTTCCCGGGAAATGTGTCATAAAAGCGGTTAGCCGCTAGCAAGGATTAGCGATCAGCTATCAAGCATCAGCCAGTTGTCAATCATGAGTTAGCAGTTGCCAGATGTAAGCTGCTGCCAACAATGAACCGCTAACGGCTGACTGGCAATGGCCAGCATTCCATCGATGATCTGGCATATTTTCCCCCGACGCAACATAGAATGTAGCATTGATTTGTATTCTGCATTCGAAGAGGCAAAAGGGGGAAAACAGATGAGGAGCATTTTCAGTCTGATCCTTGGGCTGGTACTGGCCATTATTGTCATGCCCATGGTATTAATTCAAAGCTGTGATTTGTCTGCGCCCGAGATCGACAGAGAAAAAGTGGTGGAAAGTAATCAGACAGTCCGGGTATATGTCCATGAAACAAAGAATATCGTTGCAATAGACCTGGAGGAATATGTGAAAGGCGTGGTGGCGGGGGAAATGCCCGCAGCCTTTGAATTGGAAGCATTAAAGGCCCAGGCGGTGGCGGCCAGAAGCTATGCCGTTGCCAGAATGAATCAATTTAAAGAGGGAGGACAGCCGGCTCATCCCGGTGCTGAATTGTGCGACGGCGTCCACTGTCAGGTGTGGCTTTCGAAGGATAAGCTGAGGCAGATAAAAACCAAGTACTGGATGAGGGACTATTGGCCTAAAATCGAAAAGGCCGTGGAAGAAACCAAAGGATTGATTCTGACCTACCAGGGCAAACCGGTGGACCAACCCTTGTTTCATTCCACCAGCGGCGGCAGGACGGAAAACTCAGAGGATGTTTTTGCCGCCTTTGTACCCTATCTAAGAAGCGTTGAGAGTCCCTATGAAGAGAAGGCACCCCATTTGACGGATGTACAGGTAATACCCGTTGCATCTTTTATCAACAAATTCAAATCGAAGTACAAGGACAGCGATCTCCAGGAAGCAAATATCAAATCAGCCTTTAAGATTTTGGAGCGAAGCACCGGCGGAAGGATATTAAAGATGCAGGTGGGAAACAAAATTGTCTCTGGGAGAGAAATGAGAGAATTGTTAGGCCTGCGGTCGGCCAATTTTAAAATGACCATCGATAATAAAAATCTGGAGATTACAACCTTCGGCTATGGCCACGGGGTAGGAATGAGTCAGTGGGGCGCCAACGGCATGGCAGAGAACGGCCATACCTTTGAGGAAATACTAAAACATTATTATGTAGGAACAAAAATCATGCGGATGAAATAATTTTTTTATCCATGTATGAATTCCATGGAGATGGCAACAATATGAAATGGAGGTGTCATGCATGGATAAAAAAGGATGGTTTTCCAGAAAAAAAAGTGAAAATACTTTTGAAAAGAAAGAAAGCAGCATTTATAAATTTTTAGATAAGGAAGGATTTTATGTCATTCTCTTTCTCTGCCTATGTATTGTAGCCACTTCAGCGGTTTGGGTGGCAAAAACCCATATTGATCGATTGGCAGTGGAGGATTTGAAAAAACCATGGTTGCCGGAGGAAAAGGATATGGGAGATATCCCTTCCCATAGGGAAGATGCCGAAGAAAATCAGGCGCCTGTAGTCGTCATAGAGGAGAAAAAAGAGATGGACACTGCACCGGCCATGGCTGGAGAAATAAATAAAGGAGAAGGGCAACTCCGGCCAAAGGCCGAATCTCAGCCGAAGCCCCAGGAAAAAGTGAATGTGGCAAAGGCGGAAAAGAAATCAAAACCTGCATCTGCCAATGCCAACAGCATCATCATGAAAATTCCCGTTGCAGGAAAGATCGGCATGGGCTATGCAGCCGATAGGTTGGTATATTCCAAAACATTGGATCAGTATACCACCCACTACGGTGTAGATATTATTGCCCCCGAAAATACCCCTGTGGTGGCAGTCCTCCCGGGGGAAGTCATAGAGGTGACCAATGATTCAAGGTTGGGCATCGTGATTGCCATTGCCCATGAGGGCGATATCATCACCAGATACGCCAATCTCAGCACCAGTGAAATGGTAAAGGTGGGAGACAAGGTAGAAAAGGGACAGGTTATCAGCGGCGTAGGAAAAACTGCCCTCTTTGAGAGCTTGGAAGAACCCCATTTGCATTTTGAAGTGCTGATGGACGGGAAAAATGTAGATCCTACCCCATACTTGCCCAAATTGAAAAATTAACGCAAATAGAAAACAGGGTAGAAAACCCTGTTTCAGGCTAAAGAAAAAGCTATGGAATAGGTGAGAACCCTTGAGATTTAGGCTTTGTCGCGAATCAGCAAGCCGCTTTTTTCCTTAATTTTTATTTAGAAAAGCGGCGCAGGTCTGAGCAGGAAGCCAAATCTCAAGGGTTTGTCTACATGCAAAAACAGGGTGGCAAACCCTGTTTTTATCGTCTATGTATCTTATCCACTGTCAACGGATAGCCGTCCACAGGACCTATAGGCTTCTGTATTTTAATTTGGTTGCTTTTCCACCCCGGATATGCCTTTCGGCCTTGTTGTTATCGAGTATGCCCTTCACCTGATTGGCTACTAGAGGGTTTATCTTGGGAAGTCGTTCTGTAACATCTTTATGAACTGTACTTTTGCTTACGCCGAAAACTTTCGCTGTTTGTCGTACGGTTGCTTTTTTGTTGATTATATATTCAGCGATCTCCAGTGCTCTTTCTTCTATGTAATCTTTCACAGGTGAACCCCCTCCTTGATGATTCCTTTGTTTAAATAATATGCACCGCTGATTCTCAATAGAACAGAAAATCCCAAATTCAAATGGAAGATTCTTTTTTAAAATTTTTAAAAAAAGAAAGAGGAATTATGAGATTTATAGCGAATACAAATACTGGTTATCGATAAAAAATTTTGTAGATATATAATGGCTAATAGCTGGTAGCCAATAGTTAATAACTGATAACTGTCAACTGGTAACTGGCAACTACAAATGCAGTATTTGTTCATTCATAGATGGGACAGCAGCATAGGCGGCTGTATTCAAGATTGATAAAAATCATGGCGATCGGTGATAAACTGTGGGCTGAATGGAAGGTGATGAAGAATGTTTGGTTTTGGGACAGAAATCGGGATTGACCTGGGCACTGCCAGTGTGCTCGTTTACATCAAAGGAAAGGGAATTGTACTCCAGGAGCCTTCGGTAGTGGCGATTGACAAAAACACGAACCAATTGTTGGCCGTGGGAGAAGAGGCACGAAGGATGTTGGGAAGGACGCCGGGAAATATTGTAGCCATTCGACCATTGAAGGATGGTGTTATTTCTGATTATGAAGTAACAGAAAGAATGCTCCGGTATTTTATTCACAAAACCTGTGGCAGAAGAAGGTTTTTTAAACCCAAGATTATTGTATGCGTACCCAGTGGCGTAACGGAAGTAGAAAAAAGGGCAGTTATTGATGCCACCACAGAAGCGGGAGGAGGAACTACCTATCTTATTGAAGAGCCCATTGCCGCTGCCATCGGAGCAGGAATTGATATTTCTAAGCCTGACGGCAATATGATTGTAGACATCGGAGGAGGCACAGCAGATATTGCCGTTATTTCCCTTGGAGGGATTGTGGTCAGCGAATCCATTAAAGTAGCAGGAGATAAATTTGATGAAGCCATTGTGCGGTATATGAGGAAAAGGCATAATCTGCTGATCGGTGAGAGAACGGCAGAGGATTTGAAGGTCAATATCGGTACGGCCTATCCCAGAAGCCAGATCTTAAAGATGGAATGCAGGGGAAGAGATTTGGTTTCAGGCTTGCCCAAAACCATTACCGTTACTTCGGAGGAAATGCTAGAAGCCTTGGAGGAGCCGGTAACTGCCATTGCTGACGCGGTCCATGCCGTATTGGAAAAAACACCGCCGGAGCTGGCTGCCGATATCAGCGACAGGGGAATTGTCATGACGGGAGGCGGATCACTCCTTCACGGATTGAATCAACTGATTGAAAAGAGAACGGGAATACCTACGTATATTGCAGAGGATGCCATATCCTGTGTAGCAAAGGGTACAGGCATGTCCCTGGAATCTCTCCATATTTTAGAGAAGAGCATGATCAGCAGCAAAAGCTTCAGCCGATTAAGATAATGGAACGCTGCAGGTGAAAGAACCCTGCAGCTTTTTCCTTATGTGGTTTTGCAGAAAATCCTCCCGATTTCCCATAAATTTGTGCTAAAGATCCGATGAAACCATGCCGAAAACTTATAATAGACGATGGATTCGCCAAAAAAAGGAGTTGAAAATTCGTGCTAAGAGGTCTTTATACGGCTACTTCTGCCATGACAACCAACAATAAGAAACTAGATGTTGTTACCAATAATATTGCCAATATCAATACAACGGGATACAAAAAAGACTTGGTAGTTTCCGAAACCTTTCCCGAAGTATTAATCAAGAAGATCAAAGGCTCCGCCGATATGATGATCACCGATTTTTTCCAAGGGGTTGAAGTAAGACAAAATGACAATGCCTATGAAGTCAAAACAAAGGGAGGGTTTTTTCGGACAAAAACCCTAAACGGCATAAGCTATGAGAAATCTCTGAACTTTACAGTAAATCCCGAAGGGTATCTCAGTACATATTACAGGGATCAGGATGGAAATATTGATGCTTCGGCAGGGTACCTGGTGCTGGGAAACCGGGGACCTATCTATGTGGGAGACGGGACCCTGGAGATCAATGACAGGGGACAGGTGTTGGTCAACGGAAATATTGTAGACAATCTAGTCATGATGACCCCACCGGCCGTCATAGGAACTTTGAACTCCGGCGTAAGATTGGATAAAATCGAAACCAATTATGAACAGGGACAGCTTTATGAAACAGACAATTCCCTAGACTTTGCCATAAAAGGAAGGGGCTTTTTTCAAGTGGAAACCCCGGAGGGGATCCGCTATACCCGGGATGGTTCCTTCAAACTCAATGGAGCCAATGAACTGGTAACGGATGAAGGATTCCGGGTTTTTGGGACCCAGGGACCCATTGTGATCCGTGGAGCCCATGTGACCGTATCGGAATCGGGAGATATTATGGTGGACGGAGAAAGGGTGAATCGCATGAACCTGATCAACATCACCAATCTAAAGGATTTGAGGAAAGAAGGAAATAACCTGTACCGAATGGAAGAAGGCATGGAGGCCGAAACCGAGCCCTTCCGCGGTCAAATTCTTCAAGGTTTCCTAGAGGGCTCCAATGTGGATGCTGTGAAGGAGATGATCGAAATGATCACCCTGTTTCGAAACTATGAATCCAATCAGCGCATGATTAAGGCGTATGATGATACATTGCAAAAGACAGTAAATGAGATCGGAAAAGTGTAGTCAGTTGACAACTGACTGCTAACCGCTAACTGCTAACGGCTAACGGCTATAAGGAGGGAGATAATCCATGAGAGCGTTATGGACGGCTGCATCAGGTATGAAGGCACAGCAGCTGAATGTAGATACCATCGCCAATAACTTGGCCAATGTGAATACCACGGGATACAAAAAACAGAGGGTAGAATTCAAAGATCTTCTTTATGAAACACTCAACAGAACAAATCTGGATCAGGGGCAGGGAAAACCTGTCAACCTGGAGGTAGGACACGGGGTTATGCCCATGGCTACGACCCGCTCCTTTATCAAGGGAAATTTTGAACAAACCAATAACAGCTTAGATTTTGCCATTGACGGGGACGGCTTTTTCATCGTACGGGATGAAAATGACAACCTGTTTTATACAAGGGATGGCAGCTTCAAGCTGAGCATCGAAGATGATGAAGCAAGACTGGTAACCTCCGAGGGATACTATGTGCAGGCCGATGGGGGAGATATCGAGCTGGGAGGAGATATTGCAGAAATCAATGTGTCGGAGGCAGGGATCATTACCGTCAAGAGAAAGGGAGAAGAAGAACTTGAGGAAATAGGACAGATTACCCTTGTACGTTTTGCAAATCCTGCAGGCCTGGAATCCATAGGAAAAAACCTATATAAAGCAACAACTGCTTCCGGTGAAGCCATAGAAGCCTTTGAAGGAGAAGCCGGCAGCATTATGCAGGGATTTTTGGAGACATCCAATGTGCAGGTGGTTGAGGAAATGATCAAGCTCATCACCGCCCAAAGAGCCTATGAGATCAACTCCAAATCCATCCAAACGGCAGACCAAATGCTGGAGCAAGCCAATAACTTGAGAAGGTAGGGATAGCTGCTGGCTACTGGCCACTGGCTATTAGCCCTACCCAGAGGTGAATGCTATGAAAATAAACACAAATTTACCAATAGACATAAATCCATCTTATCATCAAAAAGATAAAGCACAAATAGAAGATTTCAAACAAATTCTCGAAAAAGCCAAAGAAAACCGAGACGAAAAAAAACTGATGGAAACCTGTAAGCAACTGGAGGCTGTTTTCTTGAATATGGTTTTTAAGACCATGCGAAGCACCGTGCAAAGGGACGGCTTTATTCCCAGAAGCTTTGAGCGGGAAATGTTCGAAGGCATGCTGGATGAAAAGGTAGCCGAAAACATTGCCATGGGACAGGGGATCGGACTGGCCCAGCAGATGTACAAACAGTTGTCTCGGAATTTTACGTCCGGGAAAAACGAAGACCCAGACATAGAGTAACAAAATCTTTATGTTACAATTTGAATACAATTTGAAGAAATAAGAGGAATCTACGAATATTTTGTTGAATAATAAAAAGTTGGAGAAAATCTAACTCTTTTTATTATGTTTACGAGAACAAAAGCGGTTTTAAAACAAAATCTATCTTTTCACAAAAACTCCTGCTACTGTTGAAATTTATGTTGTGTAACGGTACAATAAAAATGAATATATACTTTATAAAAATGCGATTAGCCAGTGGCCAGTAGCTAGCAGCCAATATTGAATAAAGGAGAGATTAACATGTTGAACAATATAGAAATTCAAAAAATCATTCCCCATAGATACCCATTTTTGTTAGTAGATAAAATCGAAGAAATGGAACCGGGCAAAAGGGCTGTAGGCATCAAAAATGTTACCATCAACGAACCCTTTTTTCAAGGACACTTTCCCGGAAATCCCATCATGCCTGGAGTATTGATTGTGGAAGCCTTAGCCCAGGTAGGCGCCGTAGCCATGCTTTCTTTAGAAGAAAACAAAGGAAAAATCGGCGTATTTACAGGAATCGATGAGCTAAGATTCAGAAAACAAGTGTTACCGGGAGATACATTGAGGATGGAAGTGGAAATGATTGCTATCAAGAGAAATATTGGAAAAGCTCAGGCCGTGGCCTATGTAGGCGATGAATTGGCCTGCAAGGGTATTTTGATGTTTGCATTGGTGGATCAAAAATAGAAAAGAATTAAGGATTAATTTTCTAATGGTGATTTATATACAAAAAATATGATACTGATGAAAGGCCTAGTGTGGAAAAGAGGTTGCTGTATGAAACAGAAAGCAAAGCTATTAAAAACTAAAGGAACTTATGAGGAAAATAGGACACTAGTAAAATATTTGTTTTATGCACTGTTAATTCTGTTGTTTTATCCGCCTTTTTTTAGAGGATTATTCTTTCAAAAGGAATTAATGCCTACCCATATACTTACGGCAATATTATTTTTCGTTTATTTTTTCGCTATTGAGAGAAAAAGAACAGGTAATACATATACGAAGTTTGAAATAGCTTTTTTTCTATTGGTACTCATGTATGGGATTGCCAGTTTTATTGCTGTGAATAAAAATCTAGCTATACAAGAAACTTTAAAATATATTCATTATCTGCTCATTATTTTCTTAACCAAAGGATTGATAAATAACCGAGAAAAACTTATAAAACTACTTATCACTTTAATTACTGCAGGAATTTTAGTGATTTTCATAGGCATAGGTTCTGCACTAGAAACTTTTCATTATAAAGGTGCATTTGAAGGCGGAATGATGAATTCTACTTTTCAATATCACAATGCCTTTGGAGCGTACTGCTTGGCCGTATTATTTCTAGCTTATATGGTTTATTCTGATTTGGAAGGAAAATTGAGATATGCAATTGGTGCTTCAACTTTCTTATTCATGTTGGGATTCGTTTTATCTTACTCAAGAGGAGCATGGGTGTTATTTCCTCCTGTCGCCTTTATATATTACTTATTTGTACCAATAAAATATAAAAAAGGATTCATAGCTCTTTTTATAGGCAATATTGCGGGGTTGGCAGCAGTAATCAATAAATTTAATGCCGTATTGACAGCCACAGATAAATCTGTTGGCTGGCTGTGGATGATTATAGGAATGACTGTTTCTACAATGATTTGTTTATTGGTAGAAAAAGCACAAAAGAAAGTGAAGTTAAATGAAAAAATATATAATCTTATTATTCCCATAGGAACATTGATGGTGCCCATTGTAGGGCTATTGGCAAAAGACAAAATATTGAGTTTTTTGCCTGCAGACATTGGCCAAAGGATTCAAAGTATTAGCTTTGGAGCGGAAACAGTTACTGAAAGAACGGTATTTTATAAGGATGCTTTTGCTATTATCAGAGACTATCCGATATTAGGTACAGGTGGAGGTGGCTGGAGTACGCTCTACCGTATGTATCAATCCTATGGCTACAATTCTACACAAGCCCATAATTACTACTTACAATTGTGGATTGAGATTGGAACCTTAGGAATGGCAGTATTTGGAATATTAATACTAATATATATTTATAACACATATAGGGCGTACAAAATCTTTGAAGAACCATCCGATAAAGCTAAAATTACTGCTATGTTTGTGTCTGTAATAAGCATATTACTACATAGCACAATTGATTTTGATTTATCTTTGGCAGCTATGGCAATTTTTGTATGGGGGCTAGTAGGAGCCCAATTGGGCATGGAAAGAAACATCCGCGAGAAAGATGGAAAATTCAAAAATTTCATTGTATATGGGACTTTAGGTATGACAGTATTTTTCCTTTTCATGAGCATAATGAGTTATATGGCCTTTGACGCAGCAAATCAAGGTATAAAGCTTGTTCAAGACAATCAGCCAGAACTTGGAATGAAGAAATTTAAGCAAGCGGTGAGATTTGCTCCTTTTGAACCAACGTATGCGGCAGATTATGCCAATCTGGCAAATGTTATAGGAAAGAAAAAGCAAGACCAGCAACTCATAGAGGAGTCTGCTCGTTATATAGATATGTCAGTAAAGCGAGGAAAATATAACTATGAAATATTGATAAATGCTTCAAGGTTTTATGCAAGCAATGGTTTTATAGAAAAAGCTTTGGAAACGATAGACAGCTTGGAAAAATATCATCCTTTAGATTCATCGACTTATGGAATGAAAACGCATTTCTACTTGAAAATTGCAGAAAAATATGCAAAAGATGGGAAAATTAAAGATTCCCTGACTTGCCTAGAGAAAGTGATTGCTGTTGAGAAAAAAATAGATGAATTAAATGAAAAGATTCGAAAAAAAGTACAGATGAATAATATGGTAAGATTTGTAGAAACTACACCCAAAACACAAGAAAATATAAATAAAGCAAAAGAATTGATGCAAAATTTAAAGAGTCAGTAAATCTGTGATAAGGGAGTGTACCATAAAGTGAAGATACTTGTTACCGGTGCAAGTGGTATGTTAGGACATGACCTGGTAAAGGTTTTATGCAAGGAACATGAAGTAGTAAAAGCAAGTAGTTATGACTTTGATATAACAGACATAGATAAGACAGTTTTATGGGTTAAAAATTTAAAGCCACAAATTGTTATACACGCTGCAGCCTATACAGAGGTAGACGGCTGCGAAAGCAATGTGGATATTGCTTATAAAGTGAATGCATTGGGGGCCAGAAATGTGGCTGTGGCATGCAACGAAATTGGAGCATCCATGGTGTACATAAGCTCGGATTATGTTTTCGATGGGCTAAAAGGACAGGCCTACAAAGAATTTGATAACACCAACCCTTTGAGCATTTATGGAAAAAGTAAGCTAGCCGGGGAAAATTATGTTCGAGAGGTATTAGACAGATTTTATATTGTGCGTACCTCTTGGCTCTATGGCTTAAATGGAAAAAATTTTGTTACGACCATGATAAATCTTAGCAAAACAAAAAGAGAATTGAATGTTGTAAATGATCAGATTGGGTCACCTACTTATACCTTTGATCTGGCGAAAGCAATTGAAAAGCTAATTGAAAAACAGACCTACGGTGTATTTCACATTACGAATAGCGATTACTGTTCTTGGTATGACTATGCGAAAGAAATCTTTGACATTACCCATATAAATATCAAGGTGAATCCGATTACTACGGAGGAATTAAACAGACCGGCACCTAGGCCTAAATATTCTGTGTTAGAAAATTACTGTTGGAAGCTGGAAGGGTATACACCTTTAAGATCTTACAAAGAGGCATTGAGGGAATATATTTGTCTATTATAGAGGAGGAGAGGTAGATTTGAAAGGAATTGTATTAGCAGGAGGGGCAGGGACAAGATTATATCCTATCACGAAAGCAATTTCAAAACAGTTATTGCCGATATATGATAAACCAATGGTTTATTATCCCATATCTGTTTTGATGTTGTCAGGGATAAGAGAGATTTTGGTTATATCAACACCAAGGGATTTGCCTATGTATGAGGAACTGCTTGGAGATGGACGGCAATTGGGTGTATCTTTTTCCTATGCTGTGCAAGAAATGCCCAGAGGATTGGCAGAAGCCTTTATCATTGGAGACAAATTTATAGGGAATGATAAAGTATCTTTAGTATTAGGAGATAATATCTTTTATGGTCAAAGATTTACTGAAATTTTAAGAAGGGCTGCTGCCTTAGAGGATGGGGCTGTAATCTTTGGGTATTATGTAAAGAATCCAAGTGAATTTGGTGTAGTAGAATTTGATAAAGATGGAAATGTTATTTCCATTGAAGAGAAGCCTCAAAAACCGAAATCTCATTACGCAGTGCCAGGATTGTATTTCTATGACAATGATGTAGTGGAAATTGCTAAAAATGTAAGGCCTTCTGCTAGAGGAGAACTTGAAATTACGGCAGTAAACAATGAATACTTGCGGAGAAAAAAATTAAAAGTTGAATTATTTGGACGAGGCATGGCTTGGCTGGATACAGGAACCCATCATGGTCTTTTAGAAGCTAGTAATTTTGTAGAAGCAATACAGAAAAGACAAGGATTGTACATATCATGTCTTGAAGAAATTGCCTATAGAATGGGCTATATAACAAAGGAAGAACTGCTGAAATTGGCGGCGCCCCTTATGAAAACAGAATACGGAAAGTATTTAGTAGCGGTAGCAGAAGGGCTATAGGAGTGAGAATATGGGAAAGTTTAACTTTATTAAGACTAATATAGAGGGGTTATATATTATAGAGCCTACCGTCTTTGGTGATAACAGGGGATACTTCATGGAAACATACAATGCGAAAGACTTTCAAGAAGAAGGGCTGAATATGGTTTTTGTGCAGGACAACCAATCCAAATCAAAGAAAGGTGTACTAAGGGGACTTCACTTTCAATATAAATATCCCCAAGGAAAATTAGTAAGAGTAACTAAAGGGGAAGTATTTGATGTAGCAGTCGATTTGAGAAAAAACTCTAAAACTTTCGGAAAATGGTACGGTGTGATTTTATCAGAAGAAAACAAAAGGCAATTCTATATACCTGAAGGATTTGCTCATGGGTTTTTAGTACTGTCAGAAGAAGCTGAATTTACATATAAGTGTACGGATTATTATCATCCGGAAGATGAAGGTGGAATTATTTGGAATGATCCTGATATAGGTATAGAATGGCCGTTGGAGGGTATAGAAAATGTATTATTATCAGAAAAGGACAGGAACTGGAGGAAATTAGAAGATACACCAATAGACTTTAAATAAGAGGTGATAATGTGAAAAAACTACTAGTAACAGGTGGGGCGGGTTTTATTGGAAGCAATTTCATAAAATATATGTTGAACAAATACAAAGATTATAAAATTATTAACCTTGATTTATTGACCTATGCGGGTAATTTGGAAAATCTACAAAGTGTGGAGTGTCATCCAAACTATCAGTTTATAAGAGGGAGTATTGCAGATAAAGAATTGGTGGATAAAATTGTTTCTGACGGTATTCATTACATTATTAATTTTGCAGCAGAATCCCATGTAGATAGAAGTATAGAGAATCCAGGAATATTTGTAGAAACAAATATCATGGGAACACAAGTTTTATTAGATGCTGCGAAAAAATATGGAATTGAAAAGTATATACAGATTTCTACCGATGAAGTATATGGTACGCTAGGATCAACAGGATACTTTACAGAGGAAACACCATTGGCACCAAACAGTCCATATTCAGCAAGTAAAGCAAGCGCAGATTTACTAGCGAGAGCATATCATGAAACTTTTAAATTGCCAGTAAATATAACAAGATGTTCAAATAATTATGGACCATACCAATTTCCTGAAAAATTAATACCGCTTATGATAGCTAATGCTTTAGAGGATAAGGAATTACCCGTATATGGGGATGGATTGCAGATCAGGGATTGGCTTCATGTGGAGGATCATTGCGGCGCAATTGATTTAGTGCTTCATCAAGGAGAATCTGGCCAAGTGTACAATATAGGTGGAAATAATGAAAAAGCCAATATTGAGATTGTAAAAACTATACTAGAAAAACTAGGAAAACCTGAAACTTTGATCAAGTATGTAAAAGACAGACCTGGGCACGATAGGAGATATGCGATTGATTCCTCTAAAATACAAAAAGAATTAGGATGGAAACCCCAATATACTTTTGAAGCAGGCATTGAAAAGACAATTGGATGGTATTTAGACCATAAAGTATGGTGGGAAAAAATTCGAAGTGGGGAATATAAAGTATATTATGAAAAAATGTATGGCAATAGATAAAAGGTGCGTGATAAATTGTATTCATTTGTTAACTTTTTAAGGAAAATAATACAAAATAGGTATATTATAAAAAATATGGTCAAAAGAGATTTAAAGGCAAAATATGCAGGATCAATATTGGGTTTTGTATGGTCTATTATCCAACCTTTAACTATGCTTTTAATCTACTATTTTGTGTTTTCTGCTGTATTAAAAGTTAGATTAGGTGTAGATGATTCAAACCCAAATTTTTTAATATGGTTGATGTGCGGATTGTTTCCTTGGATATTTTTATCAGAAATTATTGGTAGATCATCAAGTGTGTTACTTGAAAATGCAAGTTTAATTACAAAACTAAATTTTTCATCGGAGGTGTTACCACTTGTATTAGTAATTTCAAGTTTTGTAAATCACATGATTGCCATGAGCCTGCTGTTTTTTATTGGCATTAGTTTTAAATTTATAATTTTAAATATACGCATGATATTGTTTTTATTATATACATTTTATGCAGGAATAATTGGGTTAAGCCTAGGATGGATAGTATCATCTTTAAATGTATTTATTAGAGACATCGCTCAAGTAGTAAGTGTGATATTAAATATATGGTTTTATGCAACACCGATAGTTTATCCTGGATATCAAATTCCTGAAAAAGTGTTGACATTTATGCGTTTAAATCCTTTGTATTTTATTGTCGAAGGATATAGAGGTGCAATATTAGGCTATCAATCTATAGATTATTATGGTATTAAATTTCTGACGTTAACAAGTATTATTTTATTTATATTAGGTGGTATGATTTTTAAATATTTAAAAAGAGATTTTGCAAATGTTCTTTGATGGGGGTAAAAAATGTGAACAGGCAGAAATGTGATATAATTATTCCCGTGTATAATGCTTATGAAGATTTAAAGGAATGTGTAGAATCAGTTTTTAAAAATACAGATGAAGAAGATTATTATCTTATTCTAATAGATGATAAAAGTACTGATGCTAGGATAGGAACATATTTTAAAATGCTAGAAAGTCAGAAGATTAAGAATCTCATTTTACTACGAAATGATCAAAACATGGGTTTTGTAAAAACAGTTAATAAAGGCATGAGTCTTTCAAAAAATGATGTTTTACTTTTAAATAGCGATACAGTAGTAACAAAGAATTGGCTGAAAAAGATAAGAGAGTATGCATATAAAGATGAGTCCGTTGCTACTGTTACACCATTAACAAATAACGGAACAATATGTTCTGTACCAAATTTTTGCGAGGATAACAATGTACCTGAACATTTTTCGTTAGAAGAATTTGCTGAAAGAATAGAAAAAATTAGTTTGGGGAAATGTGTCGAAATACCAACAGCTGTAGGCTTTTGTATGTATATTAAAAGAGAAGCTCTTGATAAAGTAGGACTATTTGATGAAGTTAATTTTGGAAAAGGATATGGAGAAGAAAACGATTTTTGTTGTAGGCTTATTGAGCACGGATTTATTAATGTTATTTGTGATAATACTTTTATCTACCATAAAGGAAGTTTATCATTTAAAGAAGAAAAAAGAAAATTAATTGAGAAAAACTCGAAAATATTATTAGAAAAACATCCTTACTATGATATTGAAGTACATAAGTTTATACAAAAAAATCCATTGAAAGATATACAAGAAAATATAAAATTGAACATTAAATTAAAAAATAAAAAAAATAACATATTATTTCTGATCCATAATGGTGTTGACCGACCTATTAATCATCCAAGAGGAGGTACTGAATTTCATACTTATGACATTATAAAAAACTTAAATGAATTCAATAGTTTTATTATTATACCTAGTCATACTAGTAACAAATTATATGTTGAAGCTTTTATTGGTAAGGAAAAAATTATGTTTGAGTTTAATTTTGAAGGAGTAATTAGACAATCTACATTTCATTCCAAAGAATATAAAGAGTTTCTTCAGACAATTATTACCTATTTCCAAATTGATTTAGTACATGTTCAACATTTAAAAGGACATACATTTGACATTGTAGATATTTGTGAAGAGCTCAATATACCTTGCCTTATTACCTTGCATGATTTCTATATGATTTGTCCCACGATTGAAATGTTAGATACAAATAAACAGTATTGTAAAACTACTAGTGGGCTAGAAATGTGCAGATTATGCATAAAAGAGAAATTTGGTTATGATGAGAATTTTTTAGATATATGGCAAAGAAAAGTAAAAGAAAAAATAATAAAATTTCACAAAATAATTACTCCTTCACAATCGACAAAAGAAATTTTTCAGCAACATTACAAAGACCTTAATTTGAATATTGATGTTATTGAACATGGGGTTTCTCAAAAAATAATTAAAAAACAGCCGGATGCTATGAAGCAAGATAATGAATTCAAGGTAGCATTTATCGGGGGATTGGCACCTTACAAAGGGAGCGATAAAATACATGATATAATACAAATGAATAAAGATTCAGCTATAAAATGGTTTTTAATAGGAAACCTTGGAGATCAAAAATTGAGTTTGCTAGAAAGAGAAGATCTGGTGAAATACGGAAGATACGAAAGGGAAGAAATTGTAAGTATACTGCGAAATTTAGAGATTGACTTAGTGTGTATTCTTTCATGTGTGCCTGAAACTTATGCTTATACATTATCTGAATCGCTTATTGCAGGAATACCTGTATTGGTAACAGATGTAGGAGCATTAGGAGAAAGAGTAAAAAAATATGGAACAGGTTGGATGGTACCACCAAATGCAAATCCATTGAATTTACTTGAAAAAATTCAATATATTAAGGAAAATAGAGAAGAATATGTTGCAATGAAAAGAAAAATAAAGGATATCCATATACCTACAATATTAGAAATGTGCAGGAAATATGAAAATATCTATCAGGCAGTGATACGAAAAGAAAAACAGCATGATATGTTAGATAGTAGCAAAGCAAGATTTATATTCGAGGCATATAAAAGGGCAAATATCTCCATAAGTGGACAAGATGAAAATATTAATTTAGAGCTTTATGATAGAGTAGTTTCATTAGAAAGAGAAATTCAAGCAATGAAAGATACGCTCGGGTGGAAAATATTAGAAGTTATTCGACGAAGAGCTCCTTATCTAATAAAACTAGGGAAGAAAGTTTTATATTTTTTATTAAAAAAAGGTTATACGAGAAAAGGATACAAATAATTTAATCTTTGTTGTGCTAGTGCAATGCGTTAGTTTATTAAAAATAAATTTAAATGCAATTAAATGGGGTATTTAAATATGGAATACGTAATTCAAGTAAATGATGTATCAAAAATGTTTAAAATTTATGAAAAACCAATAGATAGATTGAAAGAATTGCTTTGGTTTAATAAAAAACAATACCATCATAATTTTTGGGCACTAAAAGGTGTTTCTTTTGGCATACAACGAGGAAAAACTGTTGGAATTATAGGGAGAAATGGATCAGGAAAAAGTACTTTATTGCAAATAATTTGTGGAATATTACCGCCTACTTCAGGAGAAATAATCGTTAATGGTAAAATTTCATCTATTCTGGAATTAGGTACAGCATTTAATCCAGAATTTACAGGTAGACAAAATGTCATTTTATATTGTTCATTAATGGGATTGAACAATACCCAAATAGAAAAAAAAATGATAGAAATTGAGAAATTTGCTGAGATAGGAGAATTTATTGATCAACCAGTAAAGACATACTCAAGTGGTATGTATGTAAGATTAGCGTTTGCTGCGGCCATCAATGTTGAGCCTGATATTTTTATTGTAGATGAAGCCTTAGCTGTGGGAGATATTGCATTTCAAAGAAAATGCTATAGAAAGTTTGAAGAATTTAAAAAACAGGGTACTACGATTATTCTAGTTACTCATGATATGGGTGCTATTAAACAATATACCGACTATGCCATTTTAATGAATAATGGAAGAGTTCATGCAATAGGGGATCCAAATACAATAGTAAACCAATACACAAATTTAATGGCTGCAGAAAATAATGAGATTTCTGTAAAAAATAGAGACACGGAAACCACATCGGAATATAGATATGGCTCAGGAGAAGGTGAAATATTTGAATATGGTTTTTATAATAAAGAAAATAAAAAGGTTGATATAATACATTCGGCGGAAAAATGTTTTATAAAATATAAAGTAAAGTTTGATAAAGACATTAAACAGCCTATTTATGCAGCAACAATTAAAACTAAGAGCGGTTTGGAGGTATATGGAAATAACACCTATTATTTACAAAAGCCTTTTGAGTCTGTAAAAAAGGGAGATGTTAAGGAAGTTACTTTTACAATAAATTGCCTTAATTTAGGAGTTGGGGATTACTTTATATCATTAGGGGTTGTAGAACTAAGAGGCAGTACAATAATACCAATTGATAGAAGATATGATTTAATAAAATTTAAAATACTCCCTATTGATAAAAGTTTTGGTTTGACAAATTTAGGAATGACTATAGATGTTAAACAAGTTAGAGGTGAAGATATTGATTAGATATAAATGTTTGTGCTGTGGAGGAGCGTTAGAAAAAAAAGAACATTATATGTCTTGCACAAAATGCAAGCACAAATATTGTATTAAGGATGGAATTAAGATATTTGATACGAATACCAATTATTATGGGGACTTATGTGAAAGAGATATGAAGAATTTATTAAAAGAGATGGATTATACTGACTGGAAAGAACTTGTATATAAATATTTTGCTAACTCTTATCCGTTTTTATATTATATAATAACAGATAATAATAGAGCAGATTGGCATTATCTTGTACCTCTAGAAAAAGAATCTATTGTTTTGGATGTAGGAACGGGTTGGGGGACACTTGCTTTTCCTATATCATACAGGGCAAAAGTAGTAGCTTTAGATGGTACTTTTGATAGGTTAAGCTTTGTAAAAAAAAGAACAATTCAAGAGAACAACAAAAATATTTTTGAATTTGTTAATGCAAATATTTTAGAGCTTCCTTTTTCTGATTGCCAATTTGATCTTGTGATATTAAATGGTGTCTTAGAGTGGGTTGGAGCTTCAGTTAATCATGGAAACCCATATGATTTACAATTAAAAGCACTGCAAAATGTATATTCTATACTCAAAGAAGGAGGGTATATATATATAGGAATAGAAAATAGATATGGATTTAAATATCTACTAGGAGCTGAAGATGATCATACAATGTTACCAGAAATTTGTTATTTGGAAAGAGATAAAGCAAATGCGTATTCTAAACAAATATTAGGAAGAGAATATAGAACTTATACTTACGATAAAATAGAATACTCATGTATGCTAAAACAAATTGGATTCGAGGAAATCAAATTTTATTACCCTTATCCCGATTATAAAACCATTCAAGTTATAATGGATTTAGATGGGAAAGTAGTCCGTTACTGGAATGAGAATATTTTGAAAAAAGACTGTTTACGCAACTTAAGTGGAAGAATTCAAGTTTTAGAAAATATTGCTGCTAAAGTTTCAAATATTGAAAATTACATATCCTCTTATGGAATTCTTGCTAGGAAAGGTGAAATAAGTGATTAATAGTATAAAAAAATATATTCAAAAGAATATTATTCAAAATAGAGATGAAGAATTAAAATTTATACAAATTTCCAGTTCGCCAGGAAAAGATTTATCTAGAAGTAGGATAATTGCTATTTTTTTCAAAGAAAATGATGAAAGACCGTTTTTGGTATGTAAATTTGCAAAATTAAAAAATTACGAGTATTCTATTATTAATGAGTATAATAATACAAAACAGTTATATGACTGTTTACCGGATATTTTTGCTAAACCTTTAGGGCTAATTGAAATTGACGATAGGATAGTATTTATACAAGAATTTATTGATGGAAAAACGATTTCAAATTTGATATATGAAGCGAAAAATTCTCCTTCGTATACCCAGCACTTACTAGAAAGCATATTTATCGAAAGTCTTAACGATATGAACTACCTATTATGCAATCTTAATATACCTAGCAAAAAATCGGATTCTGAAACAATTCAGCAAGAAATTGAGCATATTAAGGAAGAATTTTGTAAAAATTTCAAATTAAATTATTATGAATACCAAAAACTTAATAAAAGCATAGAAGAATTATTAAAATTATTTACTAATATTCCTATAACAAAAAGAATTACACACTTTGATTTTACTCCTTTTAATATAATAAAAAAAACAAATGGACAGGTTGTTCTAATAGATTTGGAAACATGTAAAGAATCTACGCTTACAATTATTGAACCACTTAGGTTTTTCTATTACCTTTACAAAGATATGTTTGATCTTGGCTTACAAAAATATACTGAAAATTTAATATACAGTTACTATCTCTTCTTATGCGACTTAGATAATAAAGTTGTAAAAGAATTCAATAAAATATTGAAGGAAAAATATTATATCGAAATTAATAGAGCTACAAGAAAACTATTATGCTTAATTTATTTTATGATAGAAGCGAATATGCAATACGATGTACAAATATATATTTCAAAAGAATTTATTAATACATGGAAAAGATATATAAATTACTTTACAGATGCCTATAGCGAAGGTGAGATTTTTGAATATGAGAATTCTCTTTTAACAGAGCTAAAACATTTTATTGCGATCAAGGACATTCAACTTGATGAGTGTCAAAAGGCAGTAGAAATGTTAAATGAAAAATTAGCTATTGAAACAGAAAAATATATGGAATTAATAAATGAAAAAGAAAAAATAATAAATGAACTTGAAACTATAATTCAAGCCCAAAATAATCATATAAGAGATATAAAATTGACGAAAGTTTGGAGAATAGCTGAAATTATAAGAAAAATAATTAGATAAGCTAGTACAGGGCATATATTATTGGAGGTGTTTAGTGTAAAATATCACTTTATAAGAAATCGTGAATTAGGATGGATAAAAATAACAAAATCAGATACCTGAATCCTAGGTATTAATTTTATCACCATCAACACCCTAGGGGTATCTGATATGATTAGTATATCCAAAGATTCATTGATTCAAACGATAAGGCAATATTTATTGAAATATCGTCACCTTTTTAAGAAGCCTGGACAGTCAAAAGTTTGATAACACTAAGAAACCTGTAAATCCTCATAGAATTCAGGTTCTAACTGCTTTTGCATAATTATTTTTGTTATTAAAATTTCCTGATTTTTAGCCATAATGGAAAAAATATTTCTCCGTAAATAGTGGGCTATTGTTGCTTCTGATACAATTTCCTTAGATGGAGTCCGCAGGTAGCGAAGCTTAGTCGTATCTATACAGCCGCAATACTTTAATGATACGAATTGAAGGATCCCCATGGCGATACAGCAACACATCACATAACCCTCTATTGCCTTTACTGTTTGGACAATTCGTTCCTTAGCTTTTTCATCTTCAATCAGCTCAACAGGATGTTTTTCATTCTTTTTTCGGTAGCGTTTCAGCTTAGGCATAGACTTACTCCAAAACCGGTAGGCAAATCCGCCTATTACTTGTTTCAGCTCACGAAAGGTACATTCAATTTTAAAGCGATAGCTATAAAGGCGAATGATGGCTGTAGGCTCTAAAGTCGTATCAGTGCTTACCAGAATAGAATGGCTTCCTTTATATTCTACAAGGACAAACCGCAGCTCTTGGTATAGCTTTTGCCCCCAAAGAAGATTGATGCAGTAGTAACGAATGGTTTCTTCTTTTCCATAGATCATGATGGTTGTTTCTATAAAAGAATCCTTCTTTGTTTCAAAGAGGTTTTTGAGTTTTACGGCTTCATCTTTTTTGGGTGGGCGGCCTCTTCCGGGTTTCTTAGGAGGTGCTTTTTTATAAGCAACACAGGACTGTTTCGCTTTCGTTACAATCTGCATATCGCTATCATTTGCAGTATTTCATTCATTAAGTTTGGCAAGGGCAGTGATAGATAGAAAATATCTATCAAGAAGAAGTATGGATTTCCCAATAACCTTTGTAATTTTAAAAGCGTTCTCTACCGTTTGACCCACGTGGCTATTCTGTATTTCTGGACAATCCTTCCAGCTAAAAATAGTGGAAACACCATCTTGTAAGTTAATAAAAAGGGGAAGACAAAACCATTGATTGATATCGCCAACCAGTACCCCAACTACACCAAACATATGACCAAAAATATATTCAGCCTTGGAAGAATTCTCAGATTCTTGATGGAGTTTCTTTACTCCGGGCATATAGTGAGCTTCTTTTGCTTGCTTTACACCATCCCCGATGAGGACAGCAGCATCCCCTTCATAGTAAACAGGGGCATATTCTTTTACTACGTGAAACCACTGATTTGCAAGAGATTCTAAAGACCAGGAGTTAGCACGAAAAAAGTGCAGCATTGTCTCGTAAAATCTAGGAGAAATAGCTAAATCACGCATAACGGAAGTAATGCCCAGGGTATCTGAGCGAAGCATAAAACCAACAACAATAATGACAAATCACTGGTAGGCGGCATATCTGGAAAAACAAGGTCTGAAGTTCTCTAAAATTTTATCAATAAATTTTATCATTTTTGTAGTCAATCACCGAAAGAGTATGATAAACTACAGAGAGCAGCTCTTTTGGTGATTTTTTTCCTCCTTATAGTCTCCAAGAACTTAAGGATATCATAAAATCGCTTAAAAGAGTTACTTTATTTTTGAAAACTTTTGACTGTCCAGATAGATAAAAAATAAAGAAAAATGATATGCATAAGGCATTATTAGATTTTATGGATCTTGAACAGGTATTTGTCAATAATGAAAAAAACTATATTATTCTATATCAGAGGTTGTTAACATGAAAGTATCAATTATTATTCCAAATTATAACGGGGGAAAATACTTAAAAGTTTGCCTAGACGCTTTGCGTAGGCAAACTTTTAAAGACTTTGAGACAATCATTGTTGATAATGCTTCAACAGATAGCAGTTATAAAATAATAAGTGACTATTATTATCCTAATTTTCAATTAATTAAGTTGGATAAAAACTATGGTTTTAGCAAAGCTGTAAATGAAGGAATTAAAATTGCAAAAGGAGAATATGTTGTGTTGTTAAATAATGATACAGAAGTAAAAGAAGACTGGCTGTATCATTTGATTCAATGTATAAAAGAAGATGATCGTATATTTTCTTGCTCCAGCAAAATGATTCAATATTATGATAGAATAAAAATTGACGACGCAGGGGATGCATATACAATTCTAGGATGGGCTTATAAGAGAGGCGATGGGCAGAGTATAGAAAAATACGACAAAAATGAAGAAGTATTTAGTAGTTGTGCTGGTGCAGCCATATATAGGAGAAAAATATTTAATCAAATAGGCGATTTTGATGAGCAGTTTTTTGCCTACATGGAAGATGTGGATATAGGTTATCGCGCAAGGATCTATGGATATCGTAATGTGTATTGTCCTGATGCAATAGTATATCATATTGGTAGTGGTACAAGTAAGGGCAAATATAATGAGTTTAAAATAGAACTAGCTGCAAGAAATAATGTTTATGTGCCATATAAAAATATGCCTTTGGTTCAGCTATTATTTAATCTTCCTTTTCTATGCATAGGGTTTTTAATAAAGTATATGTTTTTTGTAAAAAAAGGATATGGAAGAGTATATTTGAACGGTTTATGTGAAGGTTTAAAAAGCTTAAAAAAGATTCGACGCGTAAAATACGAAAGGAAGCATTTCTGGAATTATATAAAAATTGAAGGCATGCTTTTTATGAATACACTCAGGTATGTAAGAAGTAAGCTTTGGGGTTTTGTAAGATGGTAATCATAATTTTGTAACGTATGTGGTAAGTTAATATCTCAATAACATATTTTTCTGCTATGAGGTCATTATATGATATAATAAAAAGAGGTAAAATCTGTGAAGAATGAAAAAAAGAATAAAAAGGATGTTATTTAATGGATTTATCAATTATAATTGTTAATTATAACACCAAAGAGCTAACACTACAGACATTAAGGTCTATATATGCTGGAAATAATAAATTTTTATATGAAGTGATTTTGGTCGATAATGCTTCAAAGGATGATAGCGTCGAGGTATTCAAAAAAGAATTTCCTCAAGTCAAACTCATTGAAAATAATCAAAACCTTGGATTTTCCAAAGCAAATAATATTGGAATAAAAATGGCTGGTGGAAGATATATATTGCTACTAAATTCTGACACATTGGTTATAGAAGACACTTTGGAAATCATGATAAAGTTTATGGATACACATTTGGATGTAGGAGCTGCAGGATGTAAAGTGGAATTGCCTGATGGGAGTCTGGATAAAGCATGTAAAAGAAGTTTTCCTACACCGCAAAACGCTTTATATCATGCATTAAAACTAGATCACATATTTCCTCACCATAAAAAATTTGGTGAATACAATCTTACTTTTTTAGATGAAAATCAAACTCATGAGGTGGACTGTCTTGTAGGGGCTTTTATGCTGATAAGACGTGAAGTGATTGAGCAAGTGGGCCTTCTAGATGAGGATTTTTTTATGTACGGAGAGGATATTGACTGGTGCTATCGAATTAAGCAAGTCGGATGGAAAATTGTATATTATCCAAAGACAAAGATTATCCATTATAAAGGCGGCAGCAGCAAAAAAAAGAATCCTAAATTGATTTACGAGTTTTATCGGGCCATGTATCTTTTTTACCACAAGCACTACAGATATAAATATCCATGGTCTGTAAAATGCATTACATACACGGGTATAGGCGTTATGCTGGCTATAAAATTGTTATTCAATTGGTTCAAAGGTTTTAGGAGGCATGAAAAATGATCAAAAGCCACCAAAAGCTTTTAAATAGCATTTTGATCCTTATAGATAGTATAATCATTTCTCTAGCACTAATTTTAGCTTGGCTGGTTAGATTTGAAACAGAAATATTTGCTCCCAGCCAATGGCATTTGGATTTTAAAACTTATATGGTCCCTCTTGTTTTTATTATTCCTCTTTATCTTTTGATTTATAATGCTTTAGGACTATATGCGCCCCATAGAATGAAAAAAATAGACAGCGAAATATTGACCTTGATAAAAGCGAACATCATTGGATTGTTAATACTGATTAGTATGTTGTTTATTGTAAAACAAATCCATTACTCAAGATATGTATTACTATTGTTTGTAATATTCAGCGTCTTATTAAGCATTTCTGAAAGGGTGTTGTTGCGAAAAGCGCTGAGAGAACTTCGAAAGCATGGATTTAATCAAAAACATGTACTAGTCATTGGTGCCGGGGATTTAGGGTGCAGCTTTGCCTATAAAATTCAACAAAACAAGCATTTGGGGTACAATATAGTAGGTTTTCTGGATGACGAGATGAAGGTGGGATACAAAATAGGTAATGGGTATGTACTGGGAAATATAGATTATTTACCCACGGTAATTTTTAATTATGATTTGGATGAAGTAATAATTGCCATACCTTTAAAACAATATGATCGTTTAAATAACATCATCAAAACCTGTGAAAAATACGGCGTGAAAGCTCAGATTATTCCTGACTATTATAAGTATCTACCTGCGAAGCCCTATGTGGACCAATTAGATGATATACCCATTATCAATATTCGCCATGTGCCTTTAGATGATGCTTTCAATAAGTTAATAAAAAGAACAATGGACATTGTACTTTCTATTACAGGAATCATCCTTACATCCCCCATATTGTTACTGACTGCGACAGTGATCAAACTGACATCGCCGGGACCTGTGCTGTTTAAACAAACTCGTGTAGGACTTCATAGAAGAGCATTTGAAATGTATAAATTTAGAAGTATGAAGGTGCAAAAGGACGAGGAAGAAAAGACCCAGTGGACGACAAAAAATGATCCAAGAAAGACGAAATTTGGCAATTTTATTCGTAGGACAAGCATTGATGAGCTTCCTCAACTTTTCAATGTTTTAAAAGGGGATATGAGTTTAATTGGTCCAAGGCCTGAAAGACCGTACTTTGTAGAAAAATTTAGGGAAGAAATCCCCAAATACATGATTAAACACCATGTGCGTCCCGGAATAACTGGTTGGGCACAAGTGAACGGTTGGCGGGGAGATACGTCGATTAAAAGAAGAATTGAGCATGATATTTACTATATAGAAAACTGGAGTTTGTGGTTGGATATAAAGATTATCTTTTTAACAATATTCAAGGGATTTATCAATAAAAATGCCTATTAAAAGGAGGAGAACAATGACTGTACTGGTGACAGGCGGGGCAGGATATATCGGCAGCCATACAGTAAGGGCACTGGTAGACAAAGGGAGAAGTGTTGTTGTTCTGGACAACTTGCAAAAAGGGCATAAACAAGCGGTAAAGGGTGCTGATTTAGTTATAGGAGATATTTCCAATGAAGAGCTGGTAACAGAAATTATAAAAAAGTATGACGTAACCAGCGTTATACATTTTGCAGCGGACAGCCTTGTTGAGGAATCTATGATGGAGCCAAGAAAATATTATCATAATAATGTGATAAAAACGATCAAATTACTGGATGCAATTCTAAAAAACAGTATAAACAAAATTGTGTTTTCATCAACAGCTGCTGTGTATGGGTCACCTAAAGAAGTACCTATTCAAGAAAACATAGAGCTAAAGCCAACGAATGTCTATGGCAGAACGAAACGGATGATAGAGAATGTATTAGAAGATTACGATATGGCATATGGATTAAAATATATAGCCCTTCGTTATTTTAATGCTGCCGGTGCCTGTGTAACCGGGGAGATAGGAGAAGACCATTCACCGGAAAGTCATTTGATTCCTATTATTCTACAAGTAGCTTTAGGAAAAAGAGACAAACTAATCATATATGGGAATGATTATCATACAAAGGACGGGACATGCATAAGAGATTATGTCCATGTAAGTGATCTAGCAGAAGCCCATATCTTGGCTTTGGAAGCCCTGGAAGGCGGAAAAGATTCTACAATATATAATGTTGGAAATGGAAAGGGCTTCAGCGTTAAGGAGATTGTTTTAGAGATAGAAAAGTTTATTGGGAAAGAAATACCTAAGGAGATATCCTTGCGTAGACCGGGAGATCCCGATATATTGATTGCCAGCATTGAAAAAATAAAGAAAGAATTAGGATGGCATCCCAAATATACATTATATGATATAATAGAAACAGCATGGCGGTGGCATAACAGTCATCCGCAAGGGTTTGAAGAATAAGGGGGAAACCGAACCATGAAAGTGCGCAAGGCTATTATCCCAGCAGCAGGGCTGGGAACAAGATTTTTACCAGCTACAAAAGCACAACCTAAGGAAATGCTTCCCATCGTAGATAAGCCTACGATCCAATATATCATCGAGGAAGCTATAGCATCGGGAATAGAGGATATTTTGATTATTACAGGCCGAAACAAGAGGGCTATTGAAGATCATTTTGACAGATCAATAGAACTGGAATTGGAGTTGGAGCAAAAAAATAAGAAGGAGCTATTAGCACAAGTTCAAAGTATATCGAATATGGTGAATATACATTATGTCAGACAGAAAGAGCCAAAAGGACTTGGACATGCTATCAATTGTGCTAAAAGCTTTATCAGCAAAGAACCCTTTGCGGTATTGTTAGGGGATGATATTGTAGATGCTTCAACACCCTGTCTGAAACAGCTTATGGATATCTATAACGAGTATAAGACAACGGTTTTAGGAGTGCAGACAGTCCGAAAAGAAGATGTGAGCAGATACGGTATTGTGAGTGGGAAGCATATCGAAGACGGGGTGTATAAGGTAAAGAATTTAGTGGAAAAGCCGGCAGTAGATCAAGCACCTTCCAATATTGCTATCTTAGGTAGATATATTATCACACCTGAAATCTTCGATATACTGGAAAATTTAAAGCCAGGAACTGGTGGAGAGATACAGCTTACGGATGCCTTAAAAGCCCTGTCAAAACAGCAGGCCATGTATGCCTATCATTTTGAGGGAAAAAGATATGATGTGGGAGACAAACTGGGTTTTCTGCAGGCTACCGTTGAATTTGCTTTGAAGAGGGAAGAAATTAGAGATGCATTTAAAGAATATCTGATGGATTTAGTAAACAACGGATTATTGCGTGATGCGTATAAAGAAGTAGCCATAAGTGCAGGGGAATAAAGGACAAAGCATTGAGAGTATTCAATTTTTTTGAGGCTGTCATCCTCCTAGGACAGGTTTTCCGGATGGGAAGGAATGATAAATTCTATACATGCACCGCCACGGTCACTGTTTCGGGCAGTAATACTCCCTTTATGCTTTTCAATAATAATCTTGCACAGATATAAACCAATGCCTGCATGACCCTTTTCCTGAGATCTGGAAAGATCTCCTTGATAAAATTTCTTAAAAAGGTTGGCAAGATCCCTTTTAGAAAATCCGGGTCCTGAATCTGTTATTTCAAAATGGGCTTTGTGATCATCAATTGTGGCATGAATGGCGATACAGCCATTTTCCGGGGTGAATCTGATACTGTTTGAGAGGATATTGTCCATGACCTGTGATAATCTCACCGGATCGATAAAAAACGGGTGATTGTATTTTCTGACATCATTTATTTTTACCGACAAAGATATTTTTTTCCTGAATGCAAGGGTTTGAAAATCCTTTGCTTTCGTTTCAATAAAATGAATGATATTTTCAAGGCGGAAGCGAAGGGTAAAGTCCGGGTTTTCCATTTTTGACAGTTCATTGATGTTTTCAATTAAACCAATCATATAATCCGTGTTCTTTTCGATGGAGGATAAATATCTTTTGATCATATCTATATCAGGATTGCTTTTGTTTATCAGCACTTCCGCATGACCCTTGATGATGGTCAGGGGTGTACGCAGATCATGGGACAGGGCTCTGATCATATCCCGCCTTTCTTCTTCTTGGCGCCATTCCCTGATGAGGGAATCATGCAATTCTTTTCTCATTTTTTCAAAAGCTCTGCAAAGCAATCCGATTTCATTATCAGCATCGAAGGCAATGGTAAAATCCAGGTCATGATTTCGGATTTTTTCTGCTGCATGTATTAATTCTTTCATAGGTATATTGATATGCTTGCTGAATAATTTGGCAAATATAATGATGAAAAGGACAAGATAAAACAGAGGGGAAAAGAAGGTAAATAATTCAAGGAAAAGGGCTAGAAAGTTGTATCTGGGATCAGGAAAACTTACCCTTAAATAATATTGAATTAAAACATACCCTTGTATATGATTATCCACATAAACAGGAATGTATTTTGTGACTTTTCCGGTGAGCCGGGTTATGGTTTTTTCTTCTGATGGGAACTGCCGTTGCTCGTCCAGGGGTTTGCCGGTGTTGCTGTATAGGATATCGCCGTTGAAATTTCTCACTTCATATTTGATATTGGTGGAGTGTACCAATGCATCAAAAACCTTTTGGTTTTCTTGATCAAAAATGAGAGATCCTTTTTCGTAAACGAAATCTCTTAGCTTCTGTACTTTAGGAACGTGGTAATCACTTCTTAATAAAATGTTTGTGTTGATCAGATAAAAAAACAAAATGTAAGTAATCAATGTAAAAACAAAACTAAGTATCATTACAGTAAAAGAAAATAATATAAATTGTTTGCGAATAGACAAATGATGTACTAAATTTTTTCCCATCTATATCCGACTCCCCATACAGTTGCTATATGGTTTTTCACCACACCGGCAGCAGTCAATTTTTGTCTGATTTTTTTGATGTGTTCAGCGATGCCGGAAGCATCTCCTACCGCATCATAACCCCAAATTTTTTCGTAGATTTGCTCTTTAGAAAATACTTGACCACAATGCATTGACAGCAATTCAATAATATGAAATTCTTTTTTTGTAAAAAGAACAGGTTGGTTTTTGCAATAAACGGTTTTTTCTGTGAGATCAATGATGAGGTCATCAAAAATAAGCCTTGATTTTCCTTGAGATGCTTTTCTTTTTTCCCTTCTTAAATGAGCTTTGATTCTGGCTTTTAATTCAATTATACTGAAGGGTTTGGTAACAAAGTCATCCCCGCCTGCCGCAAATCCTTGTATTTTATCTTGTTCTGTTTCTTTGGCTGTTAAAAAAATAATGGGACAGTGGACCATATTTCGAATTTCCCTGCATACCTCCAGACCATCTTTATGGGGCATCATAATGTCTAAAAGAATAAGGTCCGGTTGAGATTTTGCCTTTTGAATTGCCTCTTCACCATTGGAAGCCTCCATGACAACATAATTTTCCTCCAGCAGAGAATCTTTTAAAAATGATAATATATCTTTTTCATCATCGGCAATTAATATTTTTTCACCCATGGCATAGATTACCTCCCCTCTTTTATTATACAATAGAACCAGACAAAGTAAAATTATGAGAAAAAATCAATAGAAAAAATCTCTTTTTTGCCATAAAATCAGGCTGAGTATAAAACCTGAAATCATGACAGCAAAAAGAATGATGAAGGATGTGGGGGAAACCCTTCCTGATAAAACATAAAAGATATATTCCGTACTTTTTATAAAAAAATAAAAGGTATCCTTTGAAAGATATAGAGCACCAATGACAACTCCCAGTATTGCTGCAATAGAAACGACGGCATTGGGGATGAGGGAACAGACTGCACTGCCGATAGAAAGCAACGATATGCATAAGATCCATTCCCAAAAATAAAATCGAATGCTATATAGAAATGCAGCAAAGGGCGTGTAAATTTTATCAATATGATAGAAAACAGTGCCGGAGACAGAAGGCAAAAGCAAATAACCCAGCAAGGTATTGGACACAAATATGGCAAGAAGAAAAATAGAGACTGTCAAGGCAAGGGCAATCCACTTCCCAAGAAAGAATTCAAATTTATGATAAGGCCGCAGCATTACCAGTCTCAGACTTCCTGTGGCATATTCCGCATTCAGACAGTCCACAAATAGAATAGGCAAAACAACCAATGACAGCAGCAAGTGGATTTCACGGAGGGCAAAAACTGAAAAATTAAGGGAATTCAATGTTGCAGTGGCTTCCTGGGTATAAAAGCCTATCCCCATCGTCTTTAAGAATAATGATATACATAAGGTTGATAAAACAACCAAGACAAAAAGAAATTTTGTTTTTGAACGACTCCATATGCGCTCTAATTCGCTAACGACCAAAGCCATCATAAGAAACTCATACCTCCTTAAAAATAATAATCTTGTTTTTTGAAAATAATAAATGATAATCCGCTAAAGAATGTAATATAGGCTGACAATATCGTAAAAATCCAAGATCTTAGCATTTTTGTTTCTGAAAGTATCAGTGCAATGCCTTGATATTGAATATAAGGAATAGATAAAAAAGTCAGTTTTCCATAGAGTGGCGAGCTGATGTCCACAAAAAGCTGAAGGAGTGCGGGATAAATGATGAAAAGGAGCAGAAAGCCAAGGCCTTTTCCAGCGGCACCGGTGGCAGTTTTACTGATGACAGCGAAAAACACGATGACAGACCCAAAGGCCATTAAAGTGAAAAAAGAAATTCCATAGTATTGCAGGCTGTAAAAAAGGGCCCTCAGGGGAGAAAAGGGTTGATTGTGATAGAAAAATGCTGCATGGCTGGTCTTAGGCAGCAGGATATACCCAAATAGGAAACTTCCGATAAAATAAATTATCATAAATAACAGCATGGTCAGGAATAGAACAATCATTTTTGCCATGATGATTTGAAGGGGGGAAACAGCCCTCAATATGACAAATCTTAGTTGCCCTGTTGTATATTCTTCCGTAATGCATAAAATCGTCAGCAAAATTGCTGCGATGTTGAAGGCACTGATGAGCTGTTCTTGCAATGCAGCCACGGGGAAATTTAAAAAAACAACATATTCCGGACTTTCCGCCGCAACATGGGCATTATTTTTTAGATAGAAAACCAAGGTCGCCAATAGAATCACGGGAATCAAAGAAAGACAAATCCATGGAGTTTTGCGTTGCCATAATTTTTCCCATTCTGAGAAGATTATTTGATGCATTTTGTTTATCCACTCCTTTAAAGCACCTTGTGGCAGCAGGATATTTTCATAGATTTATCATGAAATCCATAAAGAATATTTCTCCAATTCATAATTTGTGCAGATAGACAGCGGATATCAATGATAATTCTGAATCAACTGGATAAAGGCTTCCTCCAAGTCATTGCCGGTGTTGGTTGTTGAAAGCAGTGTTTCTTTGTCTCCTTGCCAGATCATTTTTCCCTGATGAATAATCATAAATTTATTGCACAAGTATCTGAGCTCATCAAGCAAGTGGCTGGATATAAAGAAAGTAATATTCTTTTCATTTTGCAGTTTTACAATTAAATCCCGTAATTCTTTTTTTCCAATAGGGTCAAGACCATTAAAGGGTTCATCTAAAATAATTAGATCAGGATTGTTTAACAATGCTTGGGCAATGCCAAGTCTTTGCTTCATTCCCAGAGAATATGTTTTCACCTTGTCATCTCCCCGATTTGAAAGTCCTACAATTTCTAACACTTCTTCTACTTTCTCCAGTTGTTCTTTTCCGGACATGGAAGGATTTAGCCTTGCCAAATTTTGCAGATTTTTTCGACCGGACATAAAGGGGAAAAAAACAGGAGATTCTACAATCGCACCCATTTTTAAAAGTGCTTTTTTTCTGTTTTTTTCTATATTTATTCCTTGAATCAGGATTTCTCCCTCCGTAGGTGCAATAAGACCTGTCATGAGCCGAAGGAAAGTCGTTTTGCCGGCTCCGTTGATGCCTAACAAGCCGTAGATATCCTTTGGATATATTTTTAGCGTAATATGATCAATGATTAAACAATTTCCAATGTATTTTGTTACATTTCTAGCGAAAATAACAGAATCATGCATAGAAATCCTCCAATCCTTATTCATTGCGAAAATATAATAAAAAAATAATGATATGATTATTAAATATTTTTAAAAAAAGTATTGACAATAAACAAAAAATTTAAAATAATAGACATATAAGGAAAAGTACATGCTACATACTTTGAACGATACCCTTCATGTTCTATTGTAAATAATAATTTTAAAATTTTTATAAAGTTTTATAAAAAAATTCATAAAAAAGTTTGCTGAATTATATAGAATTTCTTTTTATCCTGCAGGAAAATAGAAAATTCTGTATCTTCAGCCCATCAATAATTTATATTGTCAAAAATTGATGGGCATAAAAAATTGAGAAAGGGGGGGAGTATATGCCAAAATATGATGATTTTGATTTGGATATCCAAGTAAAAGAAGTAAGTAATGCTGCAGAACCAAATATTACCAGTGTCTCTTTGTGCACTCCGGGTACCTGCTATCAAGGATGTTCAGGAGACACTACCTTTAACAGCAATTGCTGTCCGTCAAACTATACTGTTTGCATCACAAAGACTTGCTTTACATGCGCATAATCAGTTGCTGTTAAGGTTTTTATAAATTGTAAAAAGGGGGGACTTTTGTATGCCAAAATATGATGATTTTGACTTGGATATTCAGGTAAAAAAGGTAGACAACCTTGTAGAACCGAATATCACCAGCGTATCCCTGTGTACTCCTGGTACTTGCTGGAATACATGCGGCGGTACATCAACACTGAACACAAATTGCTGCATTGCCACATATTTATGCTCATTGGCTGAATCTTGCAGATAATACTTAGAGAAAACCGAGGAGAAGGGAACATGCAATATGTTCCCTTCTAAATCTAAAAAAAGGAAGGGTTTAGAATATGATGGAAAAGTTTCTGAGGGATCCTCAAGATATGCAGCCTCCACTGTTTCAACCATTGGATTTTGCCATGTTAAGAACACCGGTTTTGCCGGCGGAAGCCTATCAGAAAATGTTTACGGTCAGCCGTGAAAAAGACAGTGATACACAATGTGCCGATACCGAAGCCATTCTTTTTGAAATGTCTGGAGATCCTTTCATTCGGGAGGCAATCGCAGTTTCCAGCCAATCTTTATTGGAAGCTTTGAATCGATGGGAAACCACAGAAGACAGCAGAAAACAGGAACAAACCTTAAGTTCTTTTTTGAAATATATGATCAGAATGTCCACAAGGACAACGCCTTTCGGATTATTTTCTGGAGTTGCTCTTGCCCGATTCAGTGATAAGACAGATGTTGAAATTGAGGGTTTTGTCCATCACAGAAAACGCGCACGGCCTGATATGGAATGGCTAATGGCAGTGATGAAAAAATTTGAAAGGCGCAAGGAAGTATTGGAAAAGTTAAAAGTAACCGCCAATACAATGATGATGTATGTGGGAAATCGTGCGGAAATTCCATATATTACGAAATACGGACAGCAATCCCTTGGTAAAGATTATCATATGGAGAGCATATCTATTCGGGCAACACCTCCTGTAAAATATGTTCTTGAGATGGCTCAAGAACCCGTTCCATATGGGGAAATCATTGATTCTTTGATAAAAAAATATCCTGATACACCGGAGGAAAAAATTAGAAATCTGGTATGGCAGCTATTAGAAAAAGAATTTATTATATCGGAACTGCGTCCTCCTTTAACTATTACCAAACCGTTTGAATATTTCATAGAAAAACTTTCGGATCTAAAGGGAACTGATGAAGAAGTGGCTAAGCTGATTGAAATAAAGGAACTGATAGATCAATACAATGACACTGAATTAGGGAAAGGGGAAGCCATCTATTTAGAAATTATTAAAAAGATGAAAGAACTAGCCCGGACAAAAAATTTTGTGCAAGTAGACTTGCGTTTACATAAGAAAAGGGCATATTTACATAAAAGGGTGGCAACAGATTTAGCACAGGCAGCCGAATGCCTGTGGCGATTGGCATCAGAAAATATCAATCTGCCCCATCTGGAAGAATATAGAATGGATTTTATTGAGAAATATGGTTTTTACAGGGAAATCCCTGTATTGGAGCTGTTAAATCCCGATACAGGCTTAGGACCGCCTGCATTGTACGAATATCCCAAAAGCAGAAAAAGTTTAAAAAGAGAAATCATTAAAATGAATTCTATCAATCAATTTATTTTCAAGGAAATTCTTTTGGCTGTCCAGAATAAAACCTTTGAGATATGCATTACACCTGAAATTTTAGAAAAAATTGAACCGGTAAAACCGGAAACAAAATATGCTCCCCTTTCCCTGGAGCTCAATGCCATTATTGCTGCACCTTCGGCAGAGGAAATTGACAAAGGAAATTATAAAATTTATATCGGGCCCAATATCGGCTCCCCTGGGGCAGGCAAATCCTTTGGAAGATTTATTGATATCTTGGGAGAAGATATTCATGAAAAACTTTCTCAAATAAGCCGGTTGGAAAAAGAATATTGCCATGATGACGCAGTTTTTGCAGAATTGGTCTATACGCCCAGTGCCGGAAGGGTAGCAAACGTTGTGATCACTGAAAATAAAAGGGATTATGAGATCGTGTTATCCACCAACTCCTCCAAAGGGCCTAAAGAAACGCTGAAACTCTCGGATTTGGTAGTAGGGGCAGACAGTGAAAGGTTTTACTTGAAATCAAAATCTTTGAACAAAGAGGTCATAGTCACAACCGGGCATATGTTAAATGTATCGGGGGCGCCCAATGTATATCGCTTTCTTAGGGAGATTTCCATGGATGGCAAGCGGGATTGGACCCAGATGGCATGGAGAAATGCCTTTGAATTGTTTCCTTTCATACCAAGGATTCGATATGGAAATGTCATCATATTTCCTGCCCAATGGAAGTTGTCATGGGAAATACTGGATTTGTCCAAGGGATGTGTTTTTGAAAAATTTGAAAAGACGATGCAGGAATGGAAAAAGAAATGGAATGTTCCCCGGTTTATCTATTATACGATTGCTGATAACAGGCTGTTATTTGATTTGGAACATCCCCTGCATATCAAAGAATTATACAATCAAATGAAAAAAGAAACAAACGGCAATGTATTATACATTACTGAAGCAGAATGCGGTTTCCATGAAAATTGGGTACAAGGATCCGAGGGGAAATATTTTGCGGAATTTGTCGTTCCTTTTGTTTTGGCTGACCCTCCCCTCAGAGAATCAAAAAATATCCATAAGGATATAGACAGGAAGAAGAGCATGATTTCTTCTATGGATAGTCAAAGAGTGATGCTTCCGGGGAGTGAATGGTTGTTTCTGAAGTTGTATGGCAATAGTGAAAGAGAAGAAGAATTGATTGCTTTTGAAATGAGAAACTTTTGCACAGACGCAATCGCGAAAGGATATTGCAATCAATATTTTTTTACAAGATATGCCGATCCCGAACAACATATTCGGCTGCGATTTCATGGCGATCCTAAAAATTTATATGGTGCATTGATGTCTGAATTGCATTTATGGCTGCTGCAGCTAAAAAAAGATGGCCTTCTGTCCAGGGCATGCATCGATACATATGAAAGAGAAATCGAGCGATATGGAGGCCCCAATACCATTGTTCCGGCGGAAGAGGTATTTTATTATGACAGCATTTATACCGGGGATTTGCTTTATTTATATCGAACGAATCAGCTTGATTTGGATATAGAAACAATTGCAGTAATCAACATTATTGATTTGATGGAAAAATGGGGTTTCACTTATTCTGAACAGCTTGAATGGTTTAACAGGCGCATCCCTCGCAATGAATGCAAAGAAGAGTATCGCAAAGAGAGGAAAAAATTAATTCAATGGGCAAATTCATATAATCATTGGGAAAATCTTTGCAATAGCAGGAATGGCATACAGATTTGTCAAATGTTAAATCAACGGGGAAAAAGTATCATGGAGCTTGCTGAGAAGGTCAGGCGGGAACAAATACAAAAAAATTTGTATAATTCAGAGGAAGATATTATAGCAAGCATTATGCATATGCACTGCAATCGGCTGATAGGGATCAATCGCCAACGGGAGAAACAAATCATGGCATTTGCCAGGCATACTTTGCATGATCTAAAATATTTTAAGGAGAATTTAGAAAAACATGAAAGAGCAATCTGATTACCAGACAGTAAATATGAAAAATATTATCCATACGTTTAAGTATTGGCCTTGCATATTTCGTCTGTTGTGGAAATCCGACAGCAAAAGGCTGATGGCGATTATATTTTTGACTGTTTTGTCAGGGATTATGCCAATGATGACTCTCATTGCCTCGCAAAATTTGATAAATGCTGTTGTGATTCATATGAATCAGAAGTTTGACTATATACTTAGGGCTTTTCTCTTTTTGGTGGTTGTTTCTTTATTTTCTGAGGTTATCCAAGCTGTCAGAGGCCACCACGAAATGTTGTTTCGAAATATCCTGCAGCACCAGATCAATGTATCCATTATGGATAAGGCAATCCATCTGCAGTTGGAAGATTTTGAAAATGCCGAAGTATATGACAAATTGCAACGGGCTCAGAATGAAGCCAACTACAGGCCCTATCAAGTATTTTCATCTATTCTTGGGGTATTGGGAGGCGTCGTAACATTTCTATCGGCGGCAGCCGTTTTGTTGTCATGGAGATGGTGGGTAGTTTGTATTCTGTTATTTATTCCTCTGATTTCATCGATTTATTTTGTTAAAATAGGACAACATGAATTCTGGATACAGTGGGTTAGAGCACCAAGATATCGAAAATCTTGGTATTTGAATTTTCTGCTTACCCGGGATACGGCTTTTAAAGAAATTAAACTGTTTAATTTAGGAAAACATTTATTGGAGAAATATAAAAAAATCAATACAGAGTTCATTCAAGAGGATAAGCGGCTTTTAAAAAGAAGGACAATCCTCACCTTGGTATTTCAAACTTTGAATCAGTTTGCCGGTGATATGATAGTTTTAATGATATTATGGTCTGCATTTCATGGAGAAATTTTGGTGGGAAGTGTCGTAGCTTATATCAGGGCAGTTTCTCTAACCCAGTCCCATTCCCAGGGGATATTAAGTTCAATATTTTCAATATACCAGAACAATCTATATATCAAACAATTATTTGAATTTCTTGAACTACCCTTGAGAAAACCTTTGGATGTTGAAACAGAAAAAACACCGGGAAAGATCCATACCATAGAATTTCGCAATGTATCTTTTCGATATCCAGGGACAGAGGACTATGTTTTAAAAAATGTCAGTTTTACCATTCATGAAAATGAGATAATTGCTTTAGTAGGAAAGAATGGTTCGGGGAAAACAACCCTTGTAAAATTATTAACAAAACTATATCCATTGGATGAAGGTGATATTTTCATTAATGGCATCTCCATCAATGAACTGAATACCTATGAGTTAAGAGAACGTATAGGGGTAGTTTTTCAAGATTTTGTACGCTATGAATTGACCATGAAGGAAAATATCGGGTTTGGGAATTTGAAATACTTAGATAACAATGAAAAGTTGATGGCATCTGCCGAATTGACCGGGCTTTTTGATATTATCGAAAAAATGCCCAAAAAGCTCGATACCCAGTTAGGGAAATGGTTTGAAGAAGGATATCAGCTTTCGGGAGGTCAGTGGCAGAAAACAGCTTTGGCAAGGGCTTTTGTAAGGGATGCAGATGTATATATTTTGGATGAGCCCAGTGCAGCCTTAGATCCCCTTGCTGAAAGTGAAATGTTTCAAAAGTTTTTTGAATTGACCAATCAAAAAATCGGACTCTTTATTTCCCATAGATTTTGTACTGTAAAGCACGCAAAAAAAATTATTGTTTTGGATAAAGGGCAGATCGTGGAACGGGGAAACCATGAAGAATTGATCAAGGCAAATGGTTTATATGCTTCTCTTTATAATGTTCAAGCCCGGCTGTGGAAGGAAATAGATTTCCCCATGCAATACCATAAAAGAGAAGCATAAAAGGATAGGGCTGTGCATTGCAATCTGGTGATATGGAGGAACAACATGGAGAGATTCACAATAGAAGATAAAAAAATTACAGATATTGTTAAATGTATAGGGAATCGAATGAGGGATCCTGATCAGGTACGATATGTCGCAACTTCTGATAAAAATCAAGTAAAAATAGAGGGAAAGCTGCATCAGTTGTGGCATGATACCAGCTTATCCCATGGGTATCCGGGAATTTGCCTGTTGTTTGGAGAAATGAGCGAACATTTTCAGGATGAAAATTGGGATCAAGTAGGCCATGAGTACATGATAAAAATTCAACAGGCAATTGCAGAACAAGGAATTCACGTATTGTCCCTGTTTGGAGGATTGTCCGGCATAGGAATGGCAGCCTTTGTATTATCCAAGAACGGAACAAGGTATAGAAAGTTTCTTTCCCAAATTAACAGATGGTTGATAGATACATTGCCTATGCATCTAAAATTTTTAAAAGAAAAACAAGGGGGACCGGCCATGGGAGATTATGATGTCATCCAAGGGCTGTCAGGCATAGGCAGATACTTGTTATTTTTTAAAGATGTACCGGAGATGCATAACTTGCTGACGGATATATTGAAATACATGGTAAATTTGACGAGGGATGTTGAAGTTGCAGGACAATGGGTACCCGGTTGGTATATTTCCGTGGAAAATCAATTTTTAGAGTCTGACAAGCGATTATATCCGAAAGGAAATTTCAATTGTGGGTTAGCCCATGGAATACCGGGTCCCCTGGCATTTCTTTCTTTGGCTTTGCTGAAGGGGGTAGAGGTGGAGGAACAACAAGGGGCCATGAAGAAAATCAGTGAATGGCTGATGGCCAGAAAATACCGGGACAGATATGGTATTTTCTGGCCGGGACGCATCTCTTTTGAGGATTATGTTGCGGGAACGATGACGGAACAAGGAACCCGCACGGCTTGGTGCTATGGTTCGCCGGGCGTATTACGAAGCCTATGGCTGGCGGGGACAGCCTTAAATCATAAAGACTATCAAGAGCTTTCCGTTGCAGCGGTAGATCGCATATTTGCTGAACCGGAAGAAAACTGGGGTCTTTTTTCCCCTACTTTTTGCCATGGTTTTGCAGGTTTGCTGCATATTACGCAATTGATGTATCTGGATACAGGACATATTCGATTTAAGGAATACAGGAATCGAGTATTGCAAAAAATAGTGGAGATGTATGATCCTTCTGCCGCTTTTGGATTCTATAACATTGACAGCCAGGATCCTCTACACACGGGAGAGATGACAAAAATGAACAATCCTGGTCTTTTAGACGGGGTTACTGGAACTGCTTTAGCGATTTTAGCTGTAGCAAGACCTGTGAAAACAAACTGGGATGCGGTGTTTTTAATCAATTAAGCAGCAAAAATCTCTATAGCCCTCGTGCAGGTGTAGATTCAATAGTATCTGTTGTTTTCAAAATCAAATGAAATTGTTTCATTTGATAGGAAGGCGGCAGATTTTATATTAACAAAATACAGGCATGTTTGCCCTGCCACAGATATATAATGTTACGTAGGGGGCATGCCCCATGGGGGATGTCGCCCGATCTCAAAAGGGTAGGGGGAAATACATATGGATTACAGGCAAAAATATAATCAATGGATAGCGAGCCAATACTTTGATGAAGAAATCAAGGGGGAACTGAAAAGCATAGAAAATAACGAAAAGGAGATCGAAGATCGGTTCTACAAGGATCTGGAGTTCGGCACGGGGGGGCTCCGCGGCATTATCGGTGCGGGGACCAACCGCATGAATCTCTATACGGTCCGCAGGGCCACCCAAGGGTTCGCCCGTTATCTGCTGAAAGAAACGGAAAATGCAAAGGACAGGGGTGTGGTCATTGCCTATGACTCTCGGCACAAATCCCCTGCCTTTGCCGAAGAGGCGGCCCGGGTCCTTGCCGGCAACGGTATCAAAGTCTACCTGTTTGAATCTTTAAGGACGACACCGGAACTCTCCTTTGCCGTCAGGGAACTGGGCTGTGCAGGGGGGATTGTCATCACGGCCAGCCACAATCCCCCGGAATACAACGGCTATAAGGTCTATGGAGAGGACGGGGGACAAATCGTACCTGACGAAGCAGAAAAAATTATTGCAGCAATCCAAAAGATAGAGGATTACGACCGCGTAAAAACCATGGATCGAGAAGAGGCTTTATCGAAGGGATTATTGGTCATCATCGGGGAAGGGATAGATAGGAAGTATATAGATCGGGTAAAGGGCCTGGCTCTCCGGAGGGAAATGATTGCAGCCATGGGCAAGGAGTTAAAGATTGTATATACGCCCTTGCATGGTACGGGCAGTATGCCCATCCGAAGGGTATTGGAAGAACTGGGATTTGAAAAGGTCTGGACTGTGCCGGAGCAGGAGGTGCCCGATCCCGATTTTTCCACGGTAAAATCTCCCAACCCTGAGGAGCATGAAGCCTTTACCTTGGCCTTGGCGTTAGCCGAAAAAGTAGGAGCAGATGTGGTGATCGGCACGGATCCGGACTGCGATCGGGTAGGAGTAATGACAAAGAATGATAAAGGGAAGTACCAAGTACTGACGGGAAATCAGACAGGGGCTCTTCTTGTGGACTATATCCTTTCTGCTATGAAAGAAAAAGGGGAGATTCCCGAGAAGGGTGTAGTGATCAAAACCATTGTCACCGGTAGGATGGGAGAGGTCATTGCCAAAGGCTACGGGGTAGATACGTTGGATACACTGACGGGATTTAAATTCATTGGCCAAAAGATCAAAGAATTTGAAAGCACTGGGGAGAAAAAATTTATCTTTGGCTATGAAGAAAGCTACGGCTATTTGACGGGGACCTTTGTCCGGGATAAGGATGCAATCATCGCCTCCATGCTGATCTGTGAAATGGCTGCCTACTATCAATCAAGGGGGATGACCCTCTATGATGCCCTCATGGCTTTATTTCAAAAATACGGCTATTATTGGGAAGGGGTGGAATTCATTGCCCTCAAAGGAAGGAAAGGAATGGAAAAGATCCGAAAAATCCTTGAACATTTTAGGGGAAATCCACCTCGATCCATTGGGAATCGCAGGGTGCATGTGATCAAGGATTATGAAAGGGGAAAAGGGATAGATGTGCTGACAGGGAAAGAAGAGATGTTAACCTTGCCTTTGGCCGATGTACTGCATTTTACCTTGGAAGATGGATCGTGGTTCTGCATACGCCCTTCTGGTACGGAGCCCAAGGTAAAAGTTTATTTTTCTGTGGTGGGAGCGAGTGCAGATGACGCCCATGAAAAGTTGGAAACACTAAAAAATGAAGTGATGGACAGGATAAAGCAAAAGATTGAATAAAGTTTATTTTTTCCCAAAAGAGTGGTATAATAAATACACCATCATGGGACGGCATCGGGGAACAAAAGAACGGGGGGTATGGTCATGGATCAGGAATTAAAGGATACCCTGCATTTGATTGTGGGTATGATCGAGGACGTGGGGAAGAAAGTAGACAATTTGGAGAAAAAAGTAGACAACTTGGAGAAAAAAGTAGACAATTTGGAGAAAAAGGTAGACCGCTTGGAAGAGCGAATGGATCGCCTTGAGGAGCGAATGGATCGCCTTGAGGAGCGAATGGATCGCCTTGAGGAGCGGATGGATCGCCTTGAGGAGCGAATGGATCGTCTTGAGGAGCGAATGGATCACCTTGAGGAGCGGATGGATCGTCTGGAAGAACGAGTGGAGCGTTTGGAAGAGGACGTGGAAGGCATCAAGGAAGAGCAGGCCAAGATGAATGAAAAGTTTGATGCTGTCATATCCATGTGGAGCGACCATGAGGTTTTTATCCGACAGTTGAAGAAAAAGAAAATTATATAAAAAGGGAAAAATAAAGCAACGGGAAAACTTTAAGAAAACCCCCGTTGTTTTATTCGTTTCCTATGAAATATAATAAAGTATAGAAGTCAAAAAAGTTTTTCACAGAATCGTAAAGGAGAGAGAGATGGCAAAAAGAAAATTTGAAGTGATTCAAGGGAAAAAACGAAGGAATTATACGCTGGCCCATAAATTTATAGAGGCCCATGCAACCAATACTCGATTGATGGGTGTTATAGGCTTGAGAATCAAATGGGAAACAGAAGCAGAAGAAGCATTTTATCAGTTTTTCCATCTGGATGGAGAGGAATTCGGCTTAGATGATTATATCAGTATCTTGGCCGGCAGCAGGGAAAGGGTCGAGATTACGACTGCCAGGATGATGGGAGGACTGGGGGGAGAACTGATCTCCTTGAACGAGAGGGAAGCAAGGCATCTTGTCAAAACATTTGCTGCGAAAAACCGAGATTTTGGCGAGGAACTGCCGGAACCCCTGTCGGAATACCAGTTTATACTGGAGGAAGAAATGGCTTTATCCGATGAGGAACAGCAAAGACTTTGGGATAAAATATGCGAACCCATTGTATCGCCGGTGCAACTCATCAATTATTACATCATGCGGGCCGTGGGAAATGACAGGGAGGCCATGGCATATTTATGCTGTGATCCGACAATGGAATATACGCCGGTAAAGAGGCCTTCCACCCTGCTGAAAAATGTCATTGAGAAGACGGACAGTGGTGATGCCGTTGCCTACATTGCAGAATCCTTAATAGATACAGGAAACGCTTATAAGATGATTCTTACGGAAATCCATGTGACAGAAAGGGAGGGCCGTTGGCGGGTTTGCAGGGCAGAGGTCCGATCTGTCATGAATATTACAGGCACAGAAGCTGCCTTTGCTTTAAGCAAGGATGAATATATTACTGTCTATCATGTGAAAAATTTCAGGGAGCTCATGCGACGGCTGGAGCGGGAAAAACCCCATGCCATGGTACATCCCTATGAAGTGGGGCTCCTGTATACAGAATTCTATCCCCATAATGAACATGTAAAAAAATCTGTGTATTATCTTAATGATGATATGTATGGGGTCTACTACATCACGGAAGGAAGCCAGTTTTTGGCGGCCGCTTACAGCAAGCAAGGCATCAGAGAACTGGAAAGATATTTTCAAGGGTATACAGCCGATGGATTGTTGGAATTGGAGGAAAGATTTCATTTGGACCGTCCCCTTCTCTATGAGTTTGTCAACAGTGGCTATGATAATTTCTATGATTTTCTGGAAGATGGGCAATAAACCCATTTTCCAGATGAACGGTGACAGGGAGAGGAAAATAAGGCTTTGAAATATGTGCCATGGAAGGGGGATAACCATTGGAAACATTGAATCAAATTTTGATCTTATTTTTGCTTTTAATTATCGGCTATATGAGCAAAAAGTTTCGTGTGATCAGCAATGATATGAATCATGATCTCAGCAGCTTTGTTCTGAATGTGGCGTTGCCTGCTTTAATTATTACGTCTCTCGGCAGTTTTGAATTTTCTAAAGAAATGCTCATAAAAAGCGGCAATTTATTTATGATCTCCTGGGGGGTATATGCCCTGTCCATTGCCGTATCCTATGGTATTCCAAGGATATTGAAGGCGGAAGGGACCGATCGGGATATCTTCCAGTTCATGATTGTATTTTCCAATGTGGGATTTATGGGATATCCTGTGGTCAATGCCGTTTTTGGGGAAAAGGGGGTATTTTATGCAGCCCTTTACAATCTTCCTTTTAATATTCTCCTCTGGAGTTTTGGGGTCATGGTGCTAAGCAGACCTGCCATGGAGAAAGGGAAGCCGGTGTTGGATCGAAGAGGGAGCCTTCTGATCCGACAGCTCTTCAATCCGGGACTGGTTGCCGTGTTTATCGGTTTTGCCATGTTTATGATGTCCTTTCGACTGCCTGGGCCTATTTTCAAGACACTGAAAATGGTAGGGGATGTGACGACGCCCATGTCTATGGTTTTTATCGGGTCTATCCTGGCCGATATCCATGTAAAGGAGATATTTTCCAATGTCAACATTTTTATTGTCAGCGCCGTACGATTGGTTATTGTACCGATGCTGGTATGGCTCATCTTAAAGCAGTTCCCGCTGGATGAAATCATGGTGGGAATTCCCGTAGTCATTGCAGCTATGCCCGTGGCAGCCAATTGTGCCATTCTGGCCACCCGATATGGCAATGACTATTATCTGGCCTCCCAGGCCGTATTTATCTCCACCATGCTTTCCATGATCACCATACCCCTGATCGTGGCGTTGTTGTAGGACAAGAAAAGCTTATCGTGAATTTGGTGGAAGGATGTGCTGCATCACAAAAAAGTTAATCAATTTATAGAAAATATTGCATGAGGAAAGATGGGCATTGGTTTTGCAAGGTGTGGAATTTAGAGCTCAGATAACAGGAGAGATGATCATGGAGAAAGAATTGCTTGAGCAGTGTAAAGAATATTTGGTGACAGAGGAAAATATTATCTTTGCCTATGTTTTCGGTTCCTATGCAAGGGGAGAATGGACTTCCTTGAGCGATATAGATTTTGCCATATACTGGACAGGAAAAGATATAAGTCCGTCTACCTATCTAAATTTGAAGAGAACGTTGATGGATATATGCAAGACAGAAGTGGATTTGGTTTTACTCAATGACGCTTCTCCCTTAGTGAAAAAAGAGATTTTTGCAGAGGGAATCCGGCTTTTTTCTAGGAATGAAGTATTGGAAAGCAATTTCATCGTTCATTCCATCTTTGAATACGAGGATATGAAAAAGTATTATGAATTATCCTATAAAACAATGATAGAATATATCCGAAAGGAGGTCGACTCCGGTGGTAAAGGTTGAAGTGGTTCATAAAAAATTTTTGTAGTTGCTAAGACAAATAGGTGGCCAGCATGAAGGCATCGGCAATGATCCGTGCCATTTTCATGACAAGGCTTAGTCGGATGTTGTGGATGGCAAAGCAGTCATCGTGATGGATTTTGTCAACAATACCTACAACCGATAGATTGCCAATACTGGGCAACTTCTTTCCTACGCCTTTGCCGGGAGAGATGGGGCCCTTTTTTATGTGAATGTTGCCGATACATTCCGCTGCACCGAGGCATGCATCCACGGCAAGAAAAAAGCCTTGGGGATGCTGGGCGCAGATAGTATCAATGCTTTCTTTCAGATTGACTGCATGGACGGGATGGTCCAGGGTCCCGTAAATGGGATACCGGAAGCCCCTGTCTTTGAGGAGAGTACCTGTCAGGGGGCCAAGGGCATCGCCAATGCACCGGTCGGTGCCGATGCAGACGAGGACCATATCCTTGGTGAGGTGATCCTTCAGATATTTTGCTAAGACCTCAACGGCATTTTCATCGGTATAGTGTACACGAACTTCGTATAGATGCTTCCAGGAATGATAGGACAAAGCAACGCACCTCCTTCTATAGGGAATATATATACGGTGCCCTCGAAAATTATGACAGGAAGGAAAAAGGAGAAAGGGAAAAGAGGAAGTGGAAAGCGAATCATTGATTTTATATGCATAAAAGGGATCAACCGATATCATACTAATAGAAAAATAGGATGTAGGGTGGTATCGGTAGGATGGAACTGAAAAAGAGACACCATGAGCGCATGATTCTTGTTTTGACATTGATTACAGTGCTGGGGATATGGAACATGAGTCCGACAAAGGGAGGTTTTTTGCCGGCATGGGATACAGGATCTCCATCGGATGGGGGTTTGGAGACAAGACCTTTCGTAGGAATAAGCATGAACCTTTATTCTGACGACATCCTCCATCCGGATCAAGAAGGACCCAGACATGAAATGGTGTTGGATGATAGGACTTTAGAAAGATTTATTTATATATACCATCATAAAATCAAAGGGAATGCAGGAGAAATCCGTCTGCCCGTGGAGATAAAGGAAGAAATCAGATATGTTTTAGAAAATATGGGAACGATCAATACGACCCGGTTAAAAGAGGTTTTGCAGCAGGAGGCCCATGGGGAGACAATTCGGCAAGTGAAGGCAATCTTGGAAGAAAATTTGTTTGACAGAGAACTGCAATACTTGGATGAACTTATCCTGCAGAAATAGATGAAGACAAAGCAATAGAATGTTCATAAACCCTTGAGATTTCGGCTTCGTCGCGAATCAGCAAGCCCCTTTTTTCCTTATTGTTTATTTTAGAAAAGCGGCGCAGGTCTGAACAGGAAGCCAAATCTCAAGGGTTTGTCTGTAAAAAATAGATGAAGATGGAGAAACTCCATCTTCATCTATTTTGTGTACATGGGCAGGATTTCATAGGTAACTTTATCTTCATTGACGGTGAAAACCATGTAGGTCAACTGGGTAAAAATATCAATTTCATTATGAAGGGGATAATCCTTCAGGGTAACATAACGTATGCCGTTTTGGGGCGTAACGGTGAAATCTGTTCCTCCGCCGGTGAGCACCCAAACATCGGCATTGTTGTCCTTCTTTACTTTTTCCAATGTATCTTTCAAAAGTTTTTCCTCTAAAGGATCAGTGAAAGACAAGGGTTTTGGCAACAGCACAAAGATCTGTTTTGCATCGGTATTTTTGATGGTATTGATGAACCAAGGCCATTGCTGCCCATTGCTTTCCCGCAGGCTGCCCTTTCGATTATCCAGTTGAATGAATACACTGTTGTTATGCTTGGTGGCTGTGTAGCTGCCATCGGCCAGAAGCACAGATTTTTTCAGGGAATCCTTTAAAGAAGGGTCAATGGATTCTGTAAATATGTTCAATTCTGCGCCGTCATTGGCCAATGCCGCCATTTTTCCCACTGCCAGTTTGTCCAGCAAAGTGTCGATCCCGCTGACTTTGCCATGGGCAAAGAAACGGAAGGAGTTTTTCCCTTTTAAAGGAGCCTGTGTATTTCTTTGGTCTTTCACAGAGGCTTGAGGAACGGCACCGTCAAAGGCGGAAGGATAGAAAACGGTCAATCCGTCCATATAAATTCTGCCTGTATCCTTGGCCAGGGGATTGGTTTCCACAATATAGATCCGCTCAAGGATGACAGGAACTTTCAAAGTAGGGGGAATAGGAGCCTCCACGTATTTCCAGCCGCTCCAGTCGATGGCGGCAGCCAAGGTGATGTTATGGACAGAACCATCAGCCCCTACCAGTTTGGCCTTCAGACTGTGTCCCCCCCCTTCATTGCCGTAAACCCAAAGGCCAATTTTTGTTGGCGGTTTATCGAAGGAGATGCCACCGTTGTTGAATACCAGATAGGCCGCCCTTGTGGCATCGGTGCTTGTAAAGTCATAGGTCAGCAGACCTGAAAAATTTCCGGATTTGGGGAAAGGGGCCAATTGATAGCTTCCCGTTACTTCTGCCGGATAGGATAGGAAGCTTCCGTTAGGATTTTCAAAATCATCCACCAAGATTTCATTGGATCCCACAACCACCTGTGCATAGGCCTCTAAGCCTTGGAAGGTTGCCTTGATCAGGCCGGAGGCATTTTTGGAAGCTGCTTTGAAATAACCCCTTGGATCGATGGAACCTAAGCTTGGAGGCACCTCAAAGACAACCTCCTTAGGATCGATAGAAGCACTGTATCCGTCAGCGTCTGTTCCTTTGATTGTTATTGGTCTTTCTCCATTTTTATCGATAAAAAGCTTTCCGGGGGATAATTGCAAGGATACGGGAGCCGCCAAAACATTCATTTCGAAAGTAGCGTATTTGCCCTCATATTCTGCGGCAATGACTGCTTTGCCGGCAGTGGAAGGTTTGAAGGTATTTCCCGCAAAGGTACCCTTGACACCGGTGACATGCCACCGGATACGGCTGTAGTCTACAGCCAGAGGGTTATAGTTTTGGTCATAGGCTTTGACTTCCAGTTGTCTGGATGTACCGGAAAAAACATTGGCATCTTGGGCTTGCAGCTTGATTCCCCTGATGGCGGCCTTGGGCGCTGTGTTGAGGACACCGATACCATTCATCAATCTTCTCTCGCTGCCGTCAGAGAGATGGTTGACAATTCTCTTATTTTCTTCACCCAAGGGACGCAGGACCATTTCTGTGGAGCCGCCCCCATCCAAATTGATGGCCTGGTGGGCACCCAAGGAGATCATGATTTCGGCCAATTCCCGCTGGGTGACCCCTGTATAGGAAGCACTCCTGCCGTCGATGGTGACAAAGAGCACTTCTTTATTATCCTTGGAAATACCGATGGCTGTTCTGGGATGATTTCCCTTGATTTCATGGGAGAAGGCGGGAGGGATGGTTCCGTCCTTTACCAAAAGAGCACCGCCGCCCATGGCCAGGGAAAGGGAGCGAAAGTCCGGGTTGGCAGCCATGGTCAGCTCCACCTCATCGCCGACGGCAAAGCTGTTCTGAATCAGTGCTGCAAAGGAGCCGGTGGCAAATACCACAGACCCGTTCTTGGGAATCACGGTGCCATCCTTGGCATTTAGGATTTCCTTTACTGCGTTGTTCTCAATGACCATCTCCACGGCGCCGGAAAGGCTGGGACTCAAAGGAGGGGTCTTTTCTCCCCATACCGGTGTAAACAGAATGGCCGTATCTCCGTAGTCGGATTCCTTGTTTACGGATCCCATGGGGAGAACCGTCTGAGAACGCTTATTTGTCAGCTGTACCAGTGCATGTTCCCAATAGCCCACAGCAGGCATGCCTTCTTTGGTCTGGTGGAAGACAGCCATTTGGTTGGGTATATAGAAAGGTGTAGAAATCAACTCTCCGTTTTTTACCATGGGACCTAGGGTAGCGGAGCCCTTTGTATTGAAAAAGTCACCGTTGATTGCGCCGACAATCCGGCTATTTTGATTTGCCAGTTCCGACAACTTGGCCTTGTTTCCAAGACCATTTTGATTGAACAGCACCTCTAAAGAGGTAAATTCATCCCCTAAATGAATGCGCATCACATGAACATTCAACCATCCTTTATCGGTAAAACGCAGGAGTTGCTCATGTTTTACACCCGTTGCTATGTACTCTTCCTTTTTCTCTTCATAGAGAGACTGGGTCCAGTCTCCATGGACAGGAGTCAGGGAACTTACGGCCGTCAGGGAAATTGCCAAAGCCGATGAAACAATCCACTTTTTCCATCTTTGCATATCTGTTGCTCCTTTCTGAATGTTTTTGGGATAGAATTCGTCCCACCCCAGGGATGCAGGCAAAATCAAATTTTCCAGATTCTCTACACTTCCATTATATAGGAAAATAAGGGAAGATAAAATTAAGAATATATTACAAAAAAGCAAGAGAATTCCTTTATTTTGTCAATCAAATATTTTGTGCGAAAAAGGTATTGCCAAACTGCAAAATTTGTCGTAAAATATATTTTGGAAAATGGCCCATTGGTCAAGCGGTCAAGACACCGCCCTTTCACGGCGGTAACCCGGGTTCGATTCCCGGATGGGTCACCATTTTTGTCAGGTACAAATATCATTTAGCCTTATTTCATGGAAGTGTGCATAGGTACACTTCTTTTTTTCTAGTGAGATAATTTAAATGTATATTTTTCAACAAAATATGCTAAAATGAAAAAAATAGAAAACACAGTTCAAGCGTGACAGAGAACCGTCCCCTGTCACGGAACAGCGGAGGAGGAATGACATGGATTGGAAATTTTGGTTTCAGCGTAAGAAAACTGCTGTGGAAGAAAAAATAGAAGAATTACAGATGCAAATCGCTGAAATAGATAAAAAAAATGACGGGGTACGGGATTGTCTCGATAAAATTTTGGAAGGGACAAGGAGAGTAGACGAGAATCTGTGGGAACATGGGGAGGCTATCAGCAAGCTTTCGAGGCTGCAATATAAAACCACCCAGGAGCTGCAACGGAAATTAGATCTGTTGGATGAAACTGTCCGAGGGATGGAAGAACGGCAAAGGCAGCAAGAGGAAGCTTTGCACCGCCAAAGGATATGGGAAGCACAAAGAAAAAACGTGACAGATTTCTGCATCCGCTGGGTGGATGATATGGACGCCCTGTGTGCCAAAATTTCCGAAAACAGTCAGGATAGCTGGTATCAGCTGCTTAGAAACTGGCAAGAACAATTGCTTTTGTGCCTTGAAACAATGGGAATCAAGGAAATACCTGTATTGGGGACCAGCTTTCATCCTCATCTGTGCGAGGCCCTGGATCGGGTGGCAGCCGATGGGGACAAGGCCTATGTACCCTATGAAGTGGTTGATGTCATCAGGCGAGGCTTTGTGTTTTATGACGGGACCATACTGCGGAAAGCCCAGGTGATTACAATAAAAGAGGAGGAAAAAGAGGAATGAATCAGCATGATAAAAATGATAAAAGTGCATCCTTTAGACCCATCGTAGGAATCGATTTGGGAACGACCAATTCGGCTGTGGCCTATATCCATAGGGGAAAGCCGGAAATCATTCCTTCCCCTGCAGGGGAAAAAATCATACCTTCCGTAGTGCTGGTAGATTTAAATGGAAATGTAGTGGTGGGGAAGGATGCCCGAGATGCATTGGTAGCCATGCCCGACAGAACGATTGCAGCCGTAAAGCGAAAAATGGGCAGTCACGAGGAAATTGCCATTGCCGACAAAAAACTGCTGCCCCAAGAGGTTTCGGCACTAATCCTGAAAGAATTGAAAAAATACGTGGATGCCCTGCTGGGGGAAGGAGAAAAGGAGGCAGTCATCACTGTACCCGCATACTTTACCGATGCCCAGAGGAGGGCTACGAAGCAGGCGGGTGAGCTGGCAGGCTTCGTGGTGGAGAGAATCATCAATGAGCCTACGGCGGCAGCCTTGGCCTTTGGCTTGAATCATTTAAAAGATGACCGCCATATCCTGGTCTATGACCTGGGAGGGGGGACCTTTGACGTATCGATTGTAGAAATGATGGGTGGCATCATGGAGGTCAAGGCCTCCACGGGCAACAATTATTTGGGCGGAGAAGATTTCGACTGGAGGCTTGTGGATTGGCTGGCAGAACATATGATAGAAAGGGATGGGGTAGATCCCCGACAGGACATCCGTGCCAAGGCCCTTTTGAAAAAAGAGGCGGAAAGGGTAAAAATGCAGCTCTCGAAAGAAACAAAGGCAACCTTATCCCTTCCCGTTGTTACAGTAAAGGATGATCACCCCATCGGTCTTTCTGTGGAAATTACTCGGCAACAATTTATTGATTTGATTGATGATCTTTTGCAGGAGACCATGGGGCACGTGGAAAACGTATTAAGGGATGCAGGGCTGAAGGCAGAAGACATTGATGATATATTGCTGGTAGGAGGATCCACACGGATACCCAGGGTGTATGAATTAATTCGAGACTTTTTCGGGAAAAACCCCAGAAATGATGTCAATCCCGACGAAGCCGTAGCCTTGGGGGCAGCGGTGCAGGCCGGCATCAAATCCGGTGCATTGGCAAAAAGCGGATTGATCGTCACCGATGTGGCGCCCTTTTCCATGGGGATTGCCGTCTTGAAGGAATGGAAGTTCATGGCTTTCCGGCCGGGAGGATTCTGCGTCATTATTCCCAGAAATACCACTATTCCCGTAACCCGTACGGAAAAGTTTACCACTACCCATGACGGACAGACGGCCGTTTCCATTGAAATTTATCAGGGGGAACATGAATGGGTAAAGCACAACTGCCGATTGGGTGAATTTCTGCTGGAAGGCATACCGGCCAATAGGGCAGGGGCCGAGGTCATTGAGGTAACCTTCCGATATAACCTGAACGGAATCTTGGAAGTAACGGCAAAATGTGTCTCCACAGGGAAGGCCATGACTGTAACGGTCCAGGATGCTTTGAATCGTGATTCCAAGGAGGCCTTTGAGGAAAGCAAGGCAAAGCTGGAGGCACTCTTAGAGGAACAGGATGGGGAAGAAGTTGAAGAAGAAATATGGGATGAACTATGGAATGCCATAGGAGATGAAGATGAAGAGGAAAAAACTCTTGATGAGCTGATGGAGGAGGCTTTGGCATTGAAAGCCCGGGCAGAGCAGTTGAAGGGGACCCTTGGACAAAAACAAAAACCCCGGGCAGAAAAGGTGATAGCACTGCTGGATGAGGCCCTAAGGGAGGCAGATAAAGAAAAACTGCAGCAGGCTATTGATAAAGGAACCGACATACTCATTGATTTGGAACTGTAAAGGGGTGAAGAAATGCTGAATTTTGGCTTCCGAAAAAGAAAAAAGCAAAAAGAAAAAATAGAAGATTATTATAAAATATTAGGAACACGGGCCAATGCGGGACCGGAGAAGATCAGGGAAAAGTATATGGAGAAGGTAAGGGCCTTTCCGCCGGAAACCCATCCCGAAGAATTTCAAGCCGTTCGTCGTGCTTACGAAACTCTGCGGGATCCTGTAAAAAGGAAACAATATGATTTGCAGCGAAAATATGGAGACAAAATTGAAAAAATCATGGAAAGGGTATGGATGTACCTTTATTTCAAGGATTTTAAGAAGGCGGAAGAACTGTTGAATGAAGTAAAAAACATGGATCCCGACAATCTGTCGATTCATCTGATGTTGGCCAATGTCGCCCTTTTCCAGAATGATATGGAAGGCTTCTATCGCCGAATGGATACGGTCATGGATATGGCGAAGGAAGATGAAAAAGATGCAGTGATTGCCATCAAAATCAAAATGCTGATGGAAGTGGAGCGGTTTGAGGAAGCACTGGATGTCCTCGAAAGGGACAAGGTCGGCATAAAAGATATGTGGCAATATAAGCAGATGCGTGCTTCTATTCTAGGAGAATTGGGAAGGTATAATGACCTGTGGAATCTTCTTCAAGAGATGATTCCTTCTTTGGAATCACAACAAGCCAAGGATATTGATATATTCATTGCTTGGATCAATACAGCCATCGAATTAACAAAATGGGGAGAAATCTCCAAGATTCAAAATCGCATCCGGAAGCTGTGGAATACTGTGGAGGACGAAGATGACAGACAGATGATCCGGGAGGACCTGACTTGGGAGATGGAAGGATATGTAGAGGCAGCTCGTTTCCGGGAAGCCCAAATATTTGTGGACTTGCTGTGTTATATGGATCCTAAAAACCATGAATTGAGGGAAAGGAAAAAAGAGATTGAAAGAACAGCAAAATTGGATATGGAGTTAGAACGGATGGCACGGGATCAGGAGATATTCCCCGTCGTCTATGTAGAAGCCATGAAATTGTTTTTTCGTACTTACGCCTCCAAGGAGATGCTGGACTCCTTTATGGATTCTCTGCCCCATGATATTATGAAGGATTTTGCCCATATGGACGAGGAAATCGCGGGAAGTATTCTGCGGGTTAAGAAAAAGTATCCCATGGTCTATAAGACCTTCCAAAAAGAATGGGAGGAGATATTCAAGATACGTACGGAAGGACTCAATCGGGAGGCCAGGAGAAGGTTAAGATAAGGTTCAGACAAGGATGTTTTTTTCAAAATGAAAATCTGTGTTCATAAAAAGGATGATATCCGATATAATGGTGATGAAGGGAAGCATAAAACGGCAGGGAAAGTTGCCCGCTAACCTGGGAAATTGTAGAAGGAGATTCATACAATGACGGATATCATAAAATTTTTATCGGATGAGATTATGGTAATTTTGATTGCGGCCATGCCTGTGGTGGAGTTAAGGGGGGCCATACCCTTTGGGGTATCCCTGGGAATGCACCCTCTCCATGCCATGGTTTTGGGTTTAATCGGCAGTACTTTGCCGGTGCCTTTTTTATTGCTGTTTTTGAAGCCTGTTTTTCGGGAGATGAGAAAAATTTCTTTTTTTAGGAAGCTGGTGGAGTGGGTGACCCGCCGGACCATGAAAAAGGCAAAAAATATTCGAAAATACAGTGCCTACGGGCTCCTCATTTTTGTGGCCGTTCCCCTGCCTTCCACGGGGGTATGGACAGGATCTATTGCGGCGGCCCTCTTGGATATGCGCTTTCAACCTGCATTTTTGGCTATTTTTGGGGGGAATTGCATTGCGGCACTCATCATGATGATCCTAAGCCATGCAGCTTTTGGATTCTAATGAGCTGCCAGTTACCAGCTGCCAGTTACCAGTTCACGTAAGCTGATGGCTGATAGCCGATAGCCAATGGCGAGTGTTAATAATCTACAAGACAGGAGACAGAATATGAAGCAAAAGAAAAGCCTATTCATTTTTATCATTATCATTGTTGCCCTCTGGATAACGGCTTGCGGGACAATGGAAGAGCTTGGGGGAAATGTTCCTGCGGGCATGGATCAAAAAAATAGGCGGGAGGTACTGGAGGTCCACTTTATTGATGTGGGACAAGGAGATGCCATTTTGATCAAAACCCCCAAGGGGGAAGCCGTGCTGATCGATGCAGGAGGAAATGATGATGAAGAGAGGGTTGTGAAATATCTGCAAGATCAAGGAGTTTCTTCTCTCCAGGCAGTCATCGGCACCCATCCCCATGAGGATCATATAGGAGGATTGGATCGGGTCATCCGGCAATTGGAAGTGGAGAAAATCTACATGCCCAAGGTGGTCCATCCCACAAAAACCTTTGAAGATGTGCTGGATGCTGTGGAACAGAAAGGGCTGAAGATTACCCCGGTCTTTGGAGGGAAAAGCCTGATGCTGGAAGGAGTCCAAGGGGTTTTTCTGGGGCCCCTTTCAGAAGAATATGAGGAATTGAACAACTACAGCGCCGTATTAAGACTTCAGTATGGGGATGCCGTATTTCTCTTTACGGGAGATGCGGAGGCCCTTTCCGAGGAGGAAATGCTGACAAGCCATTCCCCTGCCTTATTGAAGGCCCATGTCCTCAAGATAGGACATCATGGCAGCAGCAGCTCTACTTCCGATGGATTTTTAGAAGCCGTGTCCCCGGCGTATGGAGTGATTCTCTGCGGACGGGGAAATTCTTACGGTCATCCCCATCGGGAGACGCTGAAAAAATTGACGGATAGGGGAATTGAAATCCTCAGGACGGATCGCCACGGCACCATTGTGATGGAAAGCGACGGGCAGAAGATAGAAGTATTCAAGGGGGAATAGGGCATGTTTGTATTGGACCGTATCGAGGGAGAATGGGCAGTCATCGAGGGGGATAAGGGAATGTTTCAACTGCCGAAGACCTTGTTGCCCCAAGATGCCCGGGAAGGAGATATACTGGAAATCCATATTATTATTGACGGGGAACAAGGGAAAGCTAGAAAAGAAAGACTGGAAGAAAGGGCAAAGGGATTGTGGGAGGAATGAGGAAAAATGCATCTATCGGAGGAATGCAAAAAGAAAATAGTAGATTTTTTAAGGGAAAAATTTAAGCCAAAATTTATTTATCTTTTTGGTTCCTTTGCCAAGGGAGAGGGTCGGGAAGACAGCGATATTGATTTGGCTATCTATACCGATGAGGTGATCGGTCCATACGATCTTTTTCTAGCTGCCAATCTTCTTTCTTTTGAAGTGAAGAGGGACGTCCAAATTGTACACCTAAAGGATACCACCACTGTATTTGCTGCTCAGATTGTTGGAACAAGAGAGGTTTTGTACTGTGAGGATGAACAGCAAATGGCTTATTATAATATTAGAGCATTGAAAGACTATGCAAAACTGAATGAGGAAAGAAAGATGATATTGGATGCCATTGAAAGGGATGGGAAAATATATGGTTAAAGATGTTTTATATAATAAAATGAGCATTATCGAAAGATGTATGATGCGGGTTAGAGAAGTTTATGATGAAAATCCTGATAATTTAAAGGATTATACAAAACAGGATTCCATTGTTCTGAATATCCAGAGGGCTGTGGAAGCAACGATTGATATTGCCATGTATATTGTTTCCGATAGAAAACTCGGCATTCCTCAAAACAGCAGAGATGCTTTTGAAGTGTTGAATCATCATAAGATTATCGATGATGCGCTATTGGAAAAGATAAAAAAGATGATAGGATTTAGAAATATCGCTGTCCACAACTATGAAAAGCTGAACTTGGCTATTTTGCAAAAAGTAATAGAAAATCATTTGGAAGACTTTGAAATTTTTTTAGATAGGATTTATAAGATGCAATAGCTTATAGAGGAAAAATCTATTTTTTTCGCAAAAAAACTGTTGACATTTATTGATATTCATGTTAGTATTTTTTCTGTTGAATTGAATAGAAATCTTGATGCCTTATCAAGAGCGGTGGAGGGAATAGGCCCAAGGAAACCCGGCAACCGGTAGCAATACACGGTGCTAAATCCTACAGATCACGTAATCTGAAAGATGAGGACAATTTGGTAACAAACCTCTTCTTGTGATGAAGAGGTTTTTTTATATGAATCTAGGGTAGAATATAAATTGGAAGTCAGCAACATCATCCATTGATTAGGGACAATCGACTGGCAGCTGGTAACTGGCAGCTGAAAAACGACGGCGCTAACTCACCAAAGTATGCATTTGTTCAAAGATAAATTTATCATATACAAAAAATATAGGGGAAAAAGAGGAGGTATACAAATGACAAGAAGATTGTTCACATCAGAATCAGTAACAGAAGGACATCCGGATAAGATTTGCGACCAAATTTCAGATGCCATCTTAGATGCTATTTTTGCAGAAGACCCGGAGGCCCGCGTAGCAGCCGAAACATCGGTGACGACAGGGCTTGTACTGGTAGCCGGAGAAATTACGACAAAGTGCTATGTGGATATACCGAAGATTGTGAGAAGAACCATTGAAGAGATTGGCTATACCAGAGCCAAGTACGGTTTTGATGCCGATACTTGCGCCGTGCTGACAGCCATCGATGAACAGTCTCCGGATATTGCCATGGGTGTTAACGAAGCTTTAGAGCACAAAAAAGGTGAAATGGGCGATGACATTGAGGCCATCGGTGCAGGAGACCAGGGAATCATGTTTGGCTTTGCATGCAATGAAACGCCGGAATTAATGCCCCTGCCTATATCTCTAGCCCACAGGCTGGCGAGAAGATTGGCAGAGGTAAGAAAAAACGGCACCCTGGAGTATTTGCGACCCGATGGAAAGACACAGGTAACCATTGAATATGTAGATGACAAGCCTGTACGTGTAGACACCATTGTAATTTCTACACAGCATAGTCCGGAAGTAAGCCATGCCCAAATCGAAAGAGATGTCATTGAGCATGTCATCCGGAAGGTTGTACCGGCCCATTTATTGGACGACAAAACAAAGTATTATATCAACCCGACGGGCAGATTTGTCATTGGAGGACCTCAAGGAGATGCCGGCCTAACAGGCAGAAAGATCATCGTGGATACATACGGTGGTTATGCAAGACATGGCGGTGGTGCATTCTCCGGGAAAGACCCCACAAAGGTTGACCGTTCAGCGGCTTATGCAGCAAGATATGTTGCCAAGAATATTGTGGCGGCAGGACTTGCCGATAAGTGTGAGATTGAGCTTGCCTATGCCATTGGTGTGGCAAGGCCTGTGTCGATTTTGGTAGAAACCTTCGGAACAGGGAAAGTAAGCGAAGAAAAGCTGGTGGAGCTTGTAAAGAAGCACTTTGACTTAAGACCGGCAGCCATCATTCGAGATCTGAATCTGAGAAGACCTATCTACAGACAGGTGGCAGCCTATGGCCACTTTGGAAGAACCGATCTGGATTTGCCGTGGGAAAAGACAGACAAGGCAGAAATCTTAAGAAAAGAAGCCCTTGGAGAATAGTTTGCAAAAACCCCGAAGATGTCGGGGTTTTTGCATGTAGACAAACCCTTGAGATTTGGCTTCCTGCTCAGACCTGCGCCGCTTTTCTGAATAAAAGAATTAAGGAAAAAAGCGGCTTGCTGATTCGCGACGAAGCCTGAATCTCAAGGGTTCCCAAGTATTTCATTGCTTTATCTTCAGTCTGAAACCCTGATGACGATGTCGGGGTTTTCTGTTACCTATGTACAGGAAGATGCATAGGATGAAAAAAAGGGGTATCTGGATGGGACGACAAATATGGATGCAATGGTTGCTTTGGGTGTTTTTTTTATATGGCATCTTGGAATTTGTGAAGAAGTTCTTGTATCGATACCAATGGCACAGAGAGAAGGTGCCCAGGCGAATCACCCTAGTGGTGAAAGACGGAGAAGGCTATATAGAAGGTTTGTTGAGAATTGTCCATGGCCATGGATTTGCGGTGGATGTATTGGATGATCATTCCCAAGATGCCACGAAGGAAATTGTGCAGAGGTTATCGGATGAGTTGGAAAACATTTATCTGATTGAGGGGAACTTTCAAAAAGTGGCAGGGGACCTTTCCGACAGTGCACTCCCTGCAGAAATGGGAGTGAAAAAATGAAAAAGGCATGTATCCACATTCTGCATAGATACAGGAAAAAGCGTTGGAGGTTGTGCAATACAAAGAGAAGGTCGACTTACGAATAAGTCGGCTTTTTCTTTTTTTGTCTATGGCATCTACAATGGAGCTATACCATGGTATGCAATGAGAGGACCGGTCCTCCTGGAATCAAGGAGGAAGATCTATGGACTACGAGATGAAGGAATTGGTTGCCTGCTGCAAGGAGGGGCATCTCAAGGCAAAGGAGGAAATTCTGAGGAGATTGACGCCTCTGGTTCTTGCTTCCATCAGGCGATATTATTTTGGGACGGAAGATCCGGAGGATTTGCTTCAGGAAGGATACTTGAAAATATTGATGGAAACGGAGCGTTTTGACGGGGAGAGGGGGGTGCCCTTTTTAGGATATATGAAGCAGCAGTTGAAATTCTTTTACATGGATTTAGGAAGGCAAAAAAGGCAGGATATTTCCCTGGATGCCTACGTGGATCATGGAGAAGAAAGAATAAGACTTTTGGATCTGCTGCCTGCTGACGACACGGCGGTGGAGGAGAAGATCCTGCAGAGGGAAATCTCCCACAGCCTGGGGCAAGCTTTGAAAAAGCTCACCCATAAGCAAAAAAGGATCATCGGGTTGCATTTTATCCAAGGAATAAAACTGGCAAGGATTGCCCAGGATTTGGGGGTCCACTATCAGACGGTTGTAAAAGTAAAGGATGCGGCCATCAGAAAACTAAGGGGGCTGCTGTAGAAAAATTTATTTTGGGGGAGGATACTAATTTTTTGGAGAAATCCCCATCTATATCTATGAAGGGAGGTGACAGATATGCCAATCCAAGTGATGCCCGGTCTTTCAAGACTTAGAATCACATACAGCAAGGGGGTGGACGGAAACGGAAGGGAAATCATGGGGACAAAAACCTATGCCAACGTAAAACCTGAAGCTTCCGATGAGGATGTTTATGCGGTAGCCAGTGCCTTTGCAGGCCTGCAGAAGTATCCCGTGACAAGCATCGGAAGGGTGGATGAGAAGAAAATCATTCAAGGATAATGGCTGATTTTATGGAGAGTTGAAGGAAAGGGGGGAGAAAGGGATGGCGGAGAAACGGTTGGAAATGATTTTTAAGAATCAACTGGGAACGACGACAAAAATTACGGTGGATGATGTGCGAGACAACATTACAGGGGCTGACGTACAGGCTGCCATGGAGCTTGTGATCAATAAAAATATCTTTCGCACAAATAGTGGGGAATTGGTAGAAATCGAGTCAGCCAGAATCGTTGCTACCGATGTGACAGAGATAATTGCTTAACCAAAGGCCCGGGCATCATCCCGGGCTCATTTTTCTTTTTTATGCATATGATGTATTGCCAAAAATGGCAGGGACAAGTTATAATAAAGATATCGAACTTACGTTCGAGATGAGGTGAGGGAATGGAAAAACTGGATGAGCTGATTCAAAAAGGAATTTATGCATTGCTTCCTGCTTACGTACCCGCCGAAGGCAATGCTACAAAGATCATTACGGCCGACGGAAATGCTTATATAGACAGCAGAGTTGTGAAAACAGTCCTCAAAGCATTATGCAGGTATTATGCGGTACACGTGGAGCATTGCAGGGAAAAGTATGGAAAATTGATTCACCAGCGACTTCGTGTACCCCTTCCGATACATCGAGATTTGCTTCTGATTCCCATGAAGGTAAGAAAACCGATGTTTCGTAAGGACGGGGCCTGCGGATATATCAATTTATACGCCATTGACAAAATAAAGGAAAAAGGAGATCACAGCATCTTTGTTTTAAAGAACGGAATGGAAGTGGAATGTTTGCAGCGGTTAAGGACTGTCCATCAGCACATCAATCATGCCAGATTGGTTGAAAGACATGCCTTTTTCCATGGGGACGGGGAGGAAGGCCATGGGGCCGCGGAAGGGTGGTGGGAAGCCTATGATACACCGGCTACCAAGGGGGATATTGTCCTGCTGAAAAAGGAAATTGTTGAACTGGTGCGGGTATTGAAGAAAACCGTAGGGACAAAGAAAGACGAATCCTATAAAAAAGAATAAAGGCCCGGGAAAAGACCGGGCTACATGAACAGATCAATGAGCAGGCCGCGAATATCATCGATTTTTTTCAGCACCTTGATGTTGTCCTTTTCATTTTTCAAAAACTCCCGGGTCAAATTCTCCAACTCTTTGTTGACTTCCTTTACAATGGAAAAGATTCTGTGCCTGCCCCGGCGATCCAGAAAACTTTCCTTGGAGAATTGATAGGTATTGCGTACGGCGAGATCAAGGAAATTTTGTACAAGCTTTTTATATTGCAGCAAATCTCCCAGATAAAGCTTATGGTTGAACTTTTCCGCCTGTTCGTCGATGGCAGCAAGAAGATGGGTGAGTTTTTCCTGGACAGATTGTCCCTTTAGCTGCTTTAGGCGTACTTCAAAAGTATCGGCAGTGTCTCTTTCCATTTTTATAGGATCTCTAGGCAGGGTTCTTCCCAAAAGGTTTTGCTTATGGATGTCCGTAACCTTTATGCTCATAAATTTCTCTCCCAATCATCATAGATTCTACAGTTGAAAGTTGCAAATTGAAAGCCCAAACGATTTGTCATAAGTCATCCATCATTGATAACCAATTGGCAGCTGTGAGAAAGTGAAAAGCGCAGATGCATTTTTCCATGATATACTTATATCTTATAATATATTTCGGCAGATTGGCGGAAAAAATAAAGATTTTTTTATGATATAATGATAAATATCGAAACATCAGGAGGAAGCGATGGCTGTGGAAGTACAAGGGATACTCTCGGAGATTATATTTCGAAATGAAGCCAATGGCTATATTGTAGCAATCCTTGAGACGGAGCAGGAACCGGTTACCATCGTGGGCTATATGCCCGTGGTCAATCAGGGGGAAAGTCTTTCTGTCACAGGAAAGTGGACACGGCATCCCATCTATGGAGAACAATTGGAAATCCTATCCTACCGCCAGGTGACTCCCAATACCCCGGAAGGCATCGAAAGCTATCTGGCCTCGGGGGTCATCAAAGGGATAGGACCCAAAACAGCCAAAAAGATTGTGGATACATTTGGCGGGGATGCCCTGGACATTATCCAATATCGTCCCCATTTATTGATGGAAGTGGAAGGAATCGGACAAGCCAAGGCCCAGATGATTGCGGAAGCTTTCCAGGAACAAAGGCAGTTGCGGGAGGTCATGCTGTTTTTACAGCAATTCGGCGTTACTCCCAACTATGCTGTAAAGATCTATAAAAAATATGGAGACCAGGCGGTGGAGCTGATACGGGAAAATCCCTATCGATTGGCCGATGATATCCTAGGCATAGGATTTAAAATGGCAGATACCATTGCCAAAAGGATGGGCATGAACCCCCAATCTCCCTACCGTATCATGTGCGGCATCAAATATATGTTAGGACAGTATCATCTGGAGGGACATACCTATACCCCCAGGGAAGAATTGATCGAAGCCACGGCGAAAATGCTGGAAGTAAAGAGGGAGCTTGTGGAGGAGGGCGTGATGAATCTTGCATTGAATTACGAGATTCAACTGGAGAATCTGGAAGGGGAAATTGTTGTATTCGGAATGCCTTTCTTTTATGCAGAACTCTATGTATGCAAGAAGCTGGTGGAGCTGGCAAAGGAACCGATGAAACTTCTTTCGGAGGATTTGGAGGGGGAGATCGAGGAATTGGAAAAAAATGAGGGAATACAACTGGCGGAAAATCAAAAGCAGGCCATTCGGGCAGCCAACGAAAACGGTGTTTTTGTCATTACAGGGGGACCCGGTACAGGAAAAACCACGACCATCAACAGCATTATCAAGCTCTTTGAAAAGCATAACCTTACCATCGCCTTGGCGGCGCCCACGGGGAGGGCAGCCAAGAGAATGAGCGAGGCAACGGGCAGGGAAGCCAAGACGATTCACCGGCTGCTGGAGTATTCCTTTGGGGAAGAAGAAACTGCCATGGGATTTGGGAAGGATGAGGAAGAACCCCTGGCTGTGGATGCGGTCATTATTGATGAGATGTCCATGGTGGATATCCTGCTGATGAAGGCTTTGTTGAAGGCTATTATTCCAGGGACCCGGGTGGTCTTGGTGGGAGATGTGGATCAGCTCCCTTCCGTAGGTCCCGGCAATGTATTGAAGGATATCATAGACAGCCAGATCATTCCTGTGGTGAAACTGGAGGAGATTTTTCGACAAGCCCGGGAGAGCATGATTATTGTCAATGCCCACCGCATCAACAAGGGCCAATATCCCTATATCAACCGGAAAGAAAAAGATTTTTATTTTATTAGCCAGAAAACCCAGGAGCAAATTGGGGAAACCATCCAATCCCTATGCAAGGAGAGGCTGCCCAATTACAATAATTTTGATCCCATCAAGGATATACAAGTCCTTACCCCTATGAAAAAGGGGCATGTAGGGGCATATCAGCTGAATAACGTGCTGCAGGCCATTCTCAATCCCCCTGACAAATCTAAGGAAGAGAAAGCCATGAAGGAAAAGGTCTTTCGGGTGGGAGACAAGGTGATGCAGATCCGAAACAATTATAACTTAAAATGGAAAAAAGTTGGAGAAGCAGAGGAAGGGGAAGGCATTTTCAACGGAGATTTTGGTTATATCCAGCAGATTGACCATGAAGAGCGGGAGATGCTGGTATTGTTTGATGATGAAAAACTGGTGAAATACGATTTTTCCCAATTGGATGAGCTGGAATTGGCTTACTGCATTACTATCCATAAAAGCCAGGGCAGTGAATTTCCCGTGGTGGTGATGCCTGTCTGCTGGGGTCCCCCTATGCTGCTTACCCGAAATCTTCTTTATACGGCAGTAACCAGGGCGAAGGAACTGGTGGTGCTGGTGGGGATGGAGAACAGTTTGAAGGAGATGGTGGATAACCATCGGATTCTTCGAAGAAATTCCGGATTGGGGATCAGGCTGAGGAAGTTTTTGACGGAAAATTTGATAGAATTTTAGAGATTTTCTCCATCTGATATAAATTGTTGAAAAATTATGATAAAATATTGTCAGGCCGAGGGATAGGGGGGAGAAATATGATCAGGGATCTGACGCATAGAAAATATTATATCATCTTTAAAATTACGACTTTTGTAATGATTGCCCTGCTGAATATCGCTACGATAAAAATCTGGAACTATAAAATGGTAGGGATTTTGACAACCTTATTCTTGGCATTGAATTATATTTTTGGACTGCAAAAGGTACCTATCCAGTCGGAGCAGCATCGTTTCAAGATTAAGATTATCGGGAATTTTTTGCTGGTGAATATATTGCTTTTCTATATCGGAGGGTATCAAAATGCATCCTATGCCATTTTCCACTTTTTTATCATACTGACGGCTGCCATGATGTACTCGTCCCTAGGGGGACTGGTTATTTTAGGAATTTGTTTTACCATCGCTTTGAAGATGGTCTTTACGGATACCAATATCCTGAATAGTTTCATCATCCATAGCTATGTCTACGGGGGTGCCTTCGTGATCGGTTATTTCTGCCGCATGGAAGGCATCCGCAAAAAGAAGCTGGACCATAAGATTCGAGAATTGGAGGGTTTGTATAAAATCAGCAAAATGATTGACCGGTTTCCCGGCACGGAGGAGATTTTGAACAATATTACGAAGATTGTCGCAGAAACGGTGAATGCTGAAGCATGCCTCATCATGTTGTATGATGAAGAAAAGGATTTGCTGGCGGCAAAAGCCGGCTACGGGGTACCCAAAGAGGCTTTTCAGCAAATGATTTTTCGACAAGGAGAAGGAATTGAAAGACAAGTGATTGAAAACAAGGGGAGGGTAACTTGCAAAGAGGAGGAATGTTTCCACATCTACCGGAATATATCCCAAGACCTTTGGGAGATCAAGACGGCTACGGCCATCCCTTTGTTCCTGAGGAATAAGATTATCGGCACCTTGAGTGTGTATGATAAAAAAGGAGGAAATTATGCCCTGGAAGATATTGAGTTATTGGATATGATGGGATCTCGGATCGGAATGATTCTTGAAAATGACAGTCTGTATAAGCAGCTGCGGAACAGGGCCATCCAGGACGGCTTGACAGGGTTATATAATCATAAGCAGTTTTATGAAAGACTCAAGGTGGAAATACAGGCGGCAAAAGAGAAGGGATATAAGCTATACCTGCTCATGATTGATATAGACCGATTTAAAGCATTCAATGACCGATACGGCCATTTGGTAGGCGACAAAGTGCTGGTTCAGATTGCCAAGATCATCAAAAATAGCATACGGGATACAGACTATGCTGCAAGATACGGAGGAGAAGAATTTGCTGTGATCCTGCCCAATACGGATTATGAAACGGCGGCCATGGTGGCAGACCGGATCAGAGATAATGTGAAAAAGGCGGCGCCCGCCATCGAGCAGTTGCAGAAAGAGCAGGTGGAAATTACCGTAAGCATCGGCATCGCCTGTTATCCCAATTGCACCAATGATATTACCAACTTGGTAGATATTGCGGATATTCGCATGTACAAGGGAAAAGAAATGGGGGGCGACCGGGTGATTGCGTGAAGCCGTTAGCGGTCAGCTGAAAATCGTAGGAGTTCGTCAAAATTGGTTGGAGGAGAAGGCCATGGGGTATAAAAAGTATATAGGCAAAGCTGTGGATATAGGGTTGGATCTTATCTATCCCCGCAATATTCACTGCATCCTCTGCGGTGATGGTATCGAAAAAACAGAAAAATATTCTATGTGTACCCCCTGCAGGGATCGGGTAAAATTTATTACATTCCATTTTTGTGAAAAGTGTGGCAAACCTTTGGAACCTTTGTACTTGCCTCAAAAATGTCCCGATTGCATGATAGTGTCCCATCATTTTACCCGGGGATTTTCCTGTGTGGAATATGATGATACAGTCAAAAAGCTGATCTATCCATTGAAATATCATCAAAAAAGGTATTTGGCCCATCCCATTGGGCAAATGATGACGGATCGCCTGAGGAAAACGGATTTAGGCGAAATCCATATGATTGTACCTGTTCCCCTCCATAGGAAAAAAGAAAGGGAAAGGGGATTCAATCAATCGGAAATCATTGGAAAATATGTGGCGGATGCTTTGGGAATACCCATGGAGAAGAAAAATATCCTTCGCATAAAAGAAACGGAAACACAAAATCAGTTGAATCGGGAGGAACGGAGGGAAAACCTAAGGGATGCTTTTCAGGTTGTAGATTATAAGAAATTTGCCGGTAAAAAAATTTTAATTATTGACGATATATATACGACGGGCAGTACCATGGATGCCTGCTGCAAGGAAATCAGAAAGGCAGAACCTGAAGAAATCTATTTTATTACCTTTGCTACGGGCAAAAATCTATAAAAGAAAAAAAGATTCTTACAGGTTGAACCTGTGAAAATCAAAATATAGAAAGTTGGAGGGAGTATCGATGGCAGATATCAGAAACTGCAAACAATGCGGAAAGCTATTTCAATATACTGGGGTCAGTAAAATATGTCCTAAGTGTGCCAGGGAAGATGAAGAACTTTTTAAGATCGTCAAAGAATATCTTTACGATCATTCGGGGGCCACTATCACAGAGGTAAGTGAAGAAACAGGGGTGGAGGAGGATCGGATCCTTCGCTATCTACGCCAGGGAAAGCTGGAGATTTTAGGAGAGGGAGGGTCTTTGGTGCTGGATTGTGAGCGGTGCGGCAAAGCCATTCGAACGGGAAGATTCTGTGATGCTTGCGCCCATGAAATAGAAGTAGAACTCAAGCGTGGGTTTACAAGGGTGGACAAGCCTAAGCAGCTTGAAAAAGACAGGATGTTTACGGCAGAAATGAAAAAGAGAAGATAATTTCATAAAAAATCATAAAGAAACATCTTGCTTTTGCCGATACTAAAAACAGAAGAATCGGAGGAAAGCGGGGTGTATTTTTTTATGAAGATTACAAACAATCCCAATGTGCAAAAGATATTGGGTGCATATCAAAAGAAATCAGAGGGTGTGGGCAAGGCATCCAAATTCAAACAGGAGAAGGATAAGGTGGAGATCTCGGAGCAAGCAAGGGCTCTTCAAGTGGCACTGAATGCCTATAAAAAATTGCCCGATATCCGAAAGGACAAGGTGAATGAAATCAGTAAACAGATAAAATCAGGCAACTATCATCCTTCCGCAGAGGAAATTGCAGAGTGCATATTGGATCGAAAGATTTAGTGGATTGCAGTTGGAGGTATTTTGCCTTCAACTTCGTCTATGAGGGGGAGAAATATGTCAAAGTCGATAGAACAGCTTTTAACCGTTCTCCAGCAAGAGTGTGATTTATATAAGGATTATCTGGATTTGGCAAAGGAAAAGAAAGAGGCTGTGATCAAGGGAGATATCAAAGGATTGGACCATCTTACCAAGCTGGAACAGAGCATGATCGTCAGGATGGGGAAAGCCGATCGAGTAAGGAGAGCTATTATCGGCAATATTTTGCTGGAGAAGCATGTGGAACAGGTGGAAAATATCACGGAATTGGCCAATCTGATGGAAGAGCCGGACAAAGCCAGAGTCTTGGCCTGTAAGGACCGATTGGCGAATCTTTTAGATGAAATCCGACGGATCAATCAATTCAACAGTGAATTGATCCACAAGGCCTTGGAGTATGTGGAGTTTAACATAAATCTGCTGACCAGCAACGGTCCCAAGGGCAGTGCCTATGGCAACAAAGCCAATGAAAAAGATTTGAACAGAAGGCCAAACGTTTTTGACGCTAAAATATAAGGAGGATGCAGATGCGATCGACTTTTTTTGGTTTTAATATCGCCCGTTCCGGACTCTTTGCCAGTCAAAGAGCCTTAGATATCACCGGCCATAATATTGCCAATGCCAATACACCGGGATATTCGAGACAGCGTTTGAATGTAACCCAGTCTCTGCCTTTGACCCTGCCCAACGGCCAGGGAATGATAGGGTCGGGGGTAGATACCCATAGTATTCAGCAGTTGAGGGACCAGTTTTTGGATTTTAAATATCGCCAGGAGAATACCAGTTATGGAGAGTGGTTGACCAGGGGGGAGTCCCTGCAGCAGATTGAGGCCATCTTGAATGAACCTTCCGACAGCGGTATACGAAAGGTTATGGATGAGTTTTATGCTGCACTGCAAGAATTGAGCAAGGGCAGTAATGCAGACAATCTGACGGTCAGAGCCCAGGTAAGGCAGAGGGCCATTGCGTTGACCAAAACCTTAAACCATATGTATAATCAGCTTGCAGATATGCAAAAAAATATGAATTTTGCGGTAAGAACTACCGTTGATCAGATCAATGGGTATGCAGAACAGATTGCCAATCTGAACAGACAGATCTTTCAATTTGAATTGGATGGAAGCCGTGCCAATGACTTAAGGGATCAGAGAAACCTATTGGTGGACAAGCTGTCGGAATTGGTAGATATTGAAGTGCAGGAGACCACCGATGGAAAATTCAAGGTATCCATCAATGGCATCGGCTTGGTATCCCACTTTCACTATGAGAAGTTGGCGGTTGAAAAGCGTGCCGTGGAGAAAAACTATGTGGATCAAAAGGATTTATTGGAAGTAAAATGGGAAAACGGATCAACCTTCCATTGCAAATCGGGGAAATTGCGAGGAATTCTGGATATCAGAGATAATATATCGGGCAATACGAAAGGTATTCCTTACTATATGGACCGACTGAACCGGTTTACTACGGTGTTTGCTGCCAGATTTAATATGCAGCATCGCCAAGGCTATGGTCTTTCCGGTGCAGGGAATGGCATAGATTTCTTTAATATGCCTGCCGTTATCACTACCCCGCCGTCCCAGCCGTTGATTGGTGCTACACCGGAAGAAATTATTTCAAATTATGAGAAAAATTATCCCAATAAGACGATCTTTCAAGACAGCAGCGGTATCTGGTATGAAGTGGATACGGTAGTTGCCAATCGGATAGATGTATCTTCCGATGTGATGAATAGCCTGAATAATATTGCAGCTGCTTTAAATGATGATGGATTTGGGAGTGCACTCCCAGGGGACGGAAGCAATGCCTTAGAGCTTATAAAAATGAGGTATGATGTAAACATGTTTACATGGGGAAGTCCAGATGATTTCTTTAAATCTTTAGTATCCAATCTTGGAGTAGACAGCCAGGAGGCTACCCGCATGACCGATAACCAGCAGGTACTGATCAATCAGATTGATAATAATCGGCAGGCGATTTCCGGGGTGTCCTTGGATGAAGAAATGGCCAATATGGTAAAATTCCAACATGCCTACAATGCTTCGGCCAGGATGATTACGACGATCGATGAGATGCTGGATAAGATTATTAATGGCATGGGGATTGTAGGACGCTAATCTAAGAGACTGTTCCGCCCAAGGAGGTAAAAATTATGCGAGTTACCAATAGCATGATGAGCAACAGATTGTTGATGAACTTAAATAAAAATTTGCTTAGATTGGATAAGCATCAGCAAAAATTATCTACGGGAAAAAAATTCAATATGCCTTCCGATGATCCCATTGGTGTGTCCAAAAGCTTGGAATTAAACACGGCTCGGTCAGAACTGGAACAATATAAAAAGAATGCAGAAGATGCACTGTCCTGGTTAGAAATTACCGAGTCTGCTATATCGGATATCGGCGATATTTTGCAACGGGCAAGAGAACTGGCGGTCAGTGCTGATGGGACAGAAACCAAAAATGACAAAGAAAAAATCAAGGCGGAGATTGATCAGTTAAGAGAACAGCTTATAAAACTTGCGAATATTACTTATTCCGGGAAATATATTTTTTCAGGTTTTAAGACAAATCAAGCCCTGCTCCAAGATAACGGAACGTATAATATTGATTCTAGGGATGCAGAGATAATGAAATTTAATGTAGGAGTAGCAGACCAAGTGGTAGTTAATATTTTAGGACATAAGCTGTTTGGAGCAACGACAACGGAAAATGCACCGCCATACAATACAAATTTAGATGGAGTCCAAGTCAATATGAACGAAGGGGATGCCATCCCGGGTAGAAAAGCGGAATTGATAGCACTATTTGAAGACTTTAGTTATGCACTGGAGAATAATGAACAAACTAGAATTGAACAAACTATTGCAAGAATAGATAAGCATATGGAAAATGTTCTAAGCTTGAGAGGAGAAATCGGGGCAAAGACTAACAGAATGGAACTGACTATCAATCGAATTGATAATGATTATCTAAATTTTACGAAATTGCTTTCCAAGAACGAAGATGCAGATTTGGCAGAAGTGATTATGCAATTCAAAAATGATGAAAATGTCTATAGGGCTGCTCTGTCCACAGGAGCAAAAGCGATTCAGCCATCTCTGATTGATTTTATACGATAGTTTCATGAGTGGTGGTGATACATATGAACCTTAGAATTACAACGACACCTGCTCTTATCGGCATCCATACTACAAAGGGAAGTTTAGAGATACAGCAGCCGAAGGCAGATATGGAGCTAATGATAGTTCATCCGAAAGTGGAAATTCATTCCCAACAGATCAGAGTTCAGATCGATCAGCGGCAGTGTTTTGCTGAAGCAGGTCTAAAAAATATTTTAGACATGGCTATAGATACCACGGCTTATGCAAAACAAAGAGTTGCCGAAGGGATAGATCGAATTGTACGACAGGGGAATGAATTAGCGTCCATTCATTTGAATACAAATCCAATTGCAGATCAAGCAGAGGAAAATTCAATGGTTTTTGGAAATCACGAGTTCAATTTTGATATCATACCGAAAAGCCGCCCCAAGATTGATTTTGTCGGAGGAAATGTGGATATACAAATTATTGAAGGAAAAGTAAATTCTGAGGTTCAGGTGAATAGACCCATGATCAATTATATAAGAGGGAATACGGAAATCTATTTAAGACAAAAAAACAGTATCCATATGGAATATATGGGGAATCATTTGGATGTAAAAGGTTAACAGAAAAGAAGGTCATGGCAGCCCAGTGCCACATGACCTTTTTCAAATATGCATGAATGATAAAAAGAGGTGAAGAACATTGAAATTACAGACAAAACATTTTGGGGAAATTGAAATTGACGAGCACACGGTGATAGATTTTCCCGAAGGAATCCCCGGCTTTGAAAATTTCAAAAGATATGTCATTTTAAAAAATCCAGATCCGGATAATCCATTTCACTGGCTGCAGTGTGTTGATGATACGGATTTGGCCTTTGCCATTGTGAATCCATTTATTCTGAAAGAGGATTATGATTTTGCTATACCGGATAGCGTGATAGAAAAATTAAACATTGAGAGTATAGAAGATATTATAATATTAACTATTGTAGTGATTCCGGAGGATATCCGCAAAATGACCGCAAATCTGAGGGCGCCTCTGATTATCAATATCCATAGCAGATTAGGGAAACAATTGATACTAGAAGATGCTACATATCCCTCTAAATATTTCATCATGCATGAATCGATGGAAGGTTAGGAGGGATGAATTTGTTAGTGTTATCAAGGAAAAAAGGAGAAAGCGTCATCATAGACGGAATGATTGAGGTTCAGATATTAGACATGGATGAGGGGAAAGTAAAATTAGGAATTACAGCTCCGAAAAAAATAGAAATATTCAGGAAAGAAGTATATGAGGAAATCATCAAAGAAAATATGGAGGCTGCCAATATTTATCCGGATATGACAGGTTTAAAAAATTTTTTTCAAAAAAAATAGCAAGATGCCTATAAAGTATAATAAGCAGATGCCGATACAATATACGTAAAACATGATGATACTTCATTCGGCCGAAGAAGTATGATTTATTTTGGAAATATTGGCAAGGATGCCAAATGAAAAATCAAGGAGGAATATATTATGAGAATTAACAACAACTTAATGGCAATGAATGCCCACAGACAATTAGCAATTAACAACGCAGCACAAGGCAAGTCTTTAGAAAAACTTTCTTCAGGATTCAGAATCAACAGAGCCGGAGACGACGCTGCTGGTCTTGCTATTTCTGAAAAAATGAGAGGGCAGATCAGAGGTTTGCAGCAAGCATCAAGAAATGCCCAGGACGGTATTTCATTAGTGCAAACTGCAGAGGGTGCAATGAATGAAACCCATGCCATTCTTCAGAGGATGAGAGAGTTGGCTGTACAAGGTGCAAATAGCACAAATGTAACTGCTGACAGATTGGCTATCAAGGAAGAATTGGTTGCATTACATTCAGAAATCACTAGAATTGCAAACAATACAGAGTTCAACACCCAAAGATTACTTGGTACGGCTGCACCTAGTGCCGTTGTAATCCATATTGGTGCCAATACTGGACAAAATATTGCCATTGCATTCACAAATATGCAGGCATCAGGTACTTTAATCAACATTTCCACAGCAGATTTAGAAATCAGTGTTGGACAGTCTGTGTCCGATGCTTTGATTGGTATCGTAGACAAAGCATTGACGGCTGTTTCTACGCAAAGAGCTAAGCTTGGAGCTATTCAAAATCGTTTAGAGCATACCATCAAGAACTTAGATACTGCTGCTGAAAACTTACAAGCTTCTGAATCAAGAATCAGAGATGTCGATATGGCTAGAGAAATGATGAACTTTACAAAACAAAATATCCTAAATCAAGCAGCAACTGCGATGTTAGCTCAAGCTAACCAAGCTCCACAAGGGGTACTACAATTATTAAGATAGTAAAAATTCAATAAATATAGCCAGCGACTTCATGCTGGCTATATTTATTAAAGGAGAAAAGAAGGATGAATGCGGCGAAAGTTGAAAATTTGAAGAAAATGTTGCGCACAGGGAAATGGAATGATGCTCAGGTCTTGTTGAATCAGGAAATTGAGGCGGTGGTGCAATATTTATCGAAAAATGATTTGATAGCATCTCAAACCATCCATGAGTTTAATGAAATATTATATATTATGCAGCAGGCTATAGAATATCAGGATGTCGTTTTGTTATGCGATATTATAGAATATGAGATGGAACCATTTATAGACACATATATCACTAAAACGAGGGGTTAGTATGAATCAGACAATATATGAAAGGAATATTGATGCGTTCAAGAAATCACAGCCATATATCGTAGAGGTTATAGAAGATATTGACCTGAAAGATCAAGATGAATGTATTGTTTTTGAAGGAATGAATGGCTGCCATGTTCTAAAGGTTAAAAAAGAAGATGGAAATTATATTCTGTACAATAGTTTCTATAATCCTTACAAAGAAGCAAAGGAGATCACCCAAAATATAGACTACACAATTAATCGAAGTCTGATTTTAGCAATTGGCGTAGGGATGGGGTATCATTTGCTGGAAATACTCAATCATCTCAATGAAAAATCTGTCCTTCTAGTAATAGAAAGGAATAAAATAATTTTTAAAAATTTACTATATTATGTGGATTTATCTGATGCTATACTGGCGGGGAAAATATTCTTTATACTGGGTGATTTTGAAAAAGATGAATTGACAATACAAATAAAAAGCATGTTAAGAAAATTTTTCGTAAACATTCTATCCATACAGACCCAGATATTGCCCATAGCAGATATGAATTATGTAAGATATTGCAAGAAGATATTAAAATGCATATCAGACTTTAAATCCACTTTAATGTTTACATTAGGAAATAGTATAGATGACACATTAATAGGTATTGACAATAGAATTAGAAATCTGCCGCACATTATTAAGAATCCTGGACTTAAAGACTTTATGAAAAAGTATGGGAATATTTATAAAGGGAAGCCTGCTATCATTATTGCTTCAGGTCCTTCCTTGGATAAAAATATTCATCAGCTTCAGCTTGCACAGGGAAAAGCCCTGTTATTAGCCTGTGACGGATCTATGGAGTCTTTAAAAAAACATAATATTGTACCTGATGTCGTAAGCTCGGTAGAAAGAATTATGCTGACGTATGAGGCTTTTTACAAGGGGAAAAAAATGCCGGATGATACGGTATTGGCAGCCCCGGCAGTAGTTAGACCTGAAATTTTTCAAACATTTAATACCAAAACCTTAAGTTTATTTAAAAGTGAACCTATTGCAGAATGGTTTAATAAAATGGTCTACGATAAGGGGATGGTATGGTCAGGAGCTTCTGTTGCCCATCAATTAATGGGCTTGGCGTTGGCTTTAGGCGCAGATCCCATTATCTTGGTAGGGCAGGATTTGGCTTATTCACCGGATGGCGTATCCCATACCAGTGAAGCAGCTGTCAAAGAAAAAGTGGATTTAAGTAATATTGAAATTTATGTAAAAGATATCCACGGCAGGGATGTTCCTACTACCTTCGTGTGGAAAAAATTTCTAGAAATTTACGAAAATGCCATCAGCAGCCTCAAAATTAATTGTATCGATGCAACGGAAGGTGGTGCCTATATTCAGGGTACCAAGGTGATGCCCTTGAGAGAAGTCATCGAAAATTACTGTTCAGAAGAACTGCCGAAATTTAGAACTCTTATAGACAGTATTGAAGTTGAAAAAGAATATATCCACAGAGCATATCGAAAGGTGCTGCGGTCCCTCATTCGATTGGCAAAAGTGTATGACGTAGTTGTAAAAAGATGCGAAAAGAGCTTAGCCCATAATCAACATGCAAAGACGTTGATTGAGAATGGAATTCAAACAGATGAAGAACTGGATCAAGTGTATGATGCCATAGATTATACGGAGTATAAGATTGTGAAAAAAATCAGAAAAGATCAAGGCTTAAACATGTTTTTTCAATATCCTATTATGGCAACGATCAATAAGATTAATGAATTAGGTACGGAAATTACATGGGATGTTTTAGCACGAAATTTGGATATACAAAAAGAACTATTGGAAGTGATTATATATTACAGTAAAAAAATGTTGTTCATTTTGAAAGCAGGATTTGAATTTATTAAAGAAAAGGCTGCTGAAGAACTGAATTCTGATGAAATTTCCAATATAGAATATCCACACGGGATATTACCTAAGTAAAAGAAAGGGCGGATAGAATGGATAAAATTATCGGAGAAGCTTTCAATGAATTGCAGAATTATCTGTATAAGTTAACGCCTGCCATTGAAAAAACTGTACAATATTTCAGAGGACAAAAAGAAGATCAGGGATTGAATCTATTGATTCCAATTATTGATGGATTGCATTGGGTCATCGAGGTTGTTCATGCCGCAAAGGATTGGCTGATCCATTATAACATTATGATGGATGAGAATGTAATGAATGAAAATTTAAGAGAAATGGTGTCTGCAATGGAGCATCAGGATTATGTGTTGTTGGCTGATGTATTAGAATATGAATTGCTTCCGGTATTGCAGCAGTTGGGTAAAGCGTTAGAAGAAGTACTATAAGCCAGGATCAGGGTGTGCAGACATGATACAGAAAAATAATCTTGAAGTTTTGAAAAATGCATATCCCCATGTCTATGAAAAACTAATCAATATGGATTCGTCATATGATGGGGATTATATGGTAGTCAATGGGCCCAATACATCTCCAACATTAAAGATTATTCATAATCAAGAACAGTTTTTTTTGCATAGTAAATATGATCCCATGGCTGAAGCAAGGAAATTTGTGGAGGAATACCATGATCATGCCATAGATTCCTATATTATTTATGGTTTTGGATTTGCCTATCATATCAGAGAAATGATGGAAAAAAATAAGGATGCCCAAATTTTTGTTCTGGAAACAAACAAAAAAATATTCAAGGCAGCCATGGAAAATATAGATTTAAGAGATATACTGACATGTCCAAATGTAAAAATATACCTGGAAGACAATCTGCCTGATTTTGCAGACCGTTTGAAACAACTGCTCAGCATTGATTCAAAAAAATTAATTATTCATTCCCCTTCTTTAAAGGCAATGCCCAATGAATTGCGAGAAATAAAATACCTGTTAGAGAATTATAAAATTCATGAAAATACAATCAAACGTTTTGGAGATCAACTGGCACAAAATTTTGCAATTAATATCCAATATTATGATAAAAATGTAGATATTCTTTTTAAAAAATTTCAAGGAATTCCTATTATTATTGTATCTGCAGGACCATCCTTGGATAAAAATAAACACCTGCTTCGTGAGGCAAAAGGAAAAGCCATTATTTTTGCAGTTGGAACAGCGCTGAAACCGCTTTTTCATGCAGGCATACATCCGGACCTTGCTGTTATAACAGATCCACAGGATATCGTCTATAATCAACTGGAGGGTTTAGATATTGAAATTCCTTTAATAATATTATCTACTTGTAACAGAAAGGTAGCACAAAACTACAAGGGGATAAAATTTTTAGCTTTACAACAGGGATTTGAATTAGCTGAAAGATATAGCAGACAACAGCAGCATCAGTTAATACGAACGGGAGGATCTGTTTCCACTACAGCTTTAGACATCGCCATTCGGTTTGGCTGCAATCCTATTATTTTTGCAGGACAAGATTTGGCTTATACCTATGGGAAATCACATGTGAAAGGAACGTATTTTTATAAGGAAATCGAAGAATACAGAAGTTTGAGGGCAGTACCCGGAAATGAAGAAAACGTTGTTTACACAAGCAGCAACCTGTATGCTTATTTGAAATGGATTGAAAGAAGAGTCCGGGAAGAAAAAAACATTCGTTTTATTAATGCTACAGAAGGCGGTGCCCTAATTGAAGGAACGGAAATTATGACATTACAGGAAGTAAACGACACTATCTTAAAGGGGAGCAGTCATAACATTCTTATGAAATTAAGGGAGCTCGTTAAAAATGAATGATATCTATTCCATGAATAAACTTGCATTATCGAAGAGATATCCTAATCTTCAAAAAAGCGTGGAAAAATTTACGGATAAAAAATACATTGTAGAAATTGTGGATGCTAAGGATAATAATAAAACTATGTATGTTATCCACGAAGGAAAAACCTTTTATATACACAGCAAATATGCACCGGTCAAAGAGGCGTACGATTGGATAAAAAATCTAAATTTTGACAGGGATTCTACAATATTAATTTTTGGGTGTGGTTTGGCCTATCATATTAAAGAATTATGCAGACAAATTTGTGATCACAATAGGATGCTGATTGTTGAGCCCAGCATAGAAATTTTTCATGAAGCATTGAAATATATTGATTTTACTGATATTATCAATCATCCCAATATCATATTGATAGTTGGAGACACATTAAAAGAAATAGAAGGGTTGTTGTGGAAATATGTGCCTTGGGAGCATATGCACCACCTGCGGATAGCCAGCATTACGAATTATCATAAGTTATTTCCAAAGGAATATCTTGATTTTCAGAATGCCATTGATAAAGTCATGAGAGAAGAAAAGTTATATAAAAATACACTTCTTCGTTTTGCAAAAACCTGGCAAAGAAATCTGCTTACAAACATACCCTATCTTGTAAGAAGTTATGACATAAGCAGTTTATTTGGCATTTTTCAAAACAAACCTGTTATTATTGTTTCTGCAGGACCTTCATTGAGCAAGAATGTAGAATTCTTGAAAGATGCAAAAGGAAAAGCCATGATTATTTGTGTTGGAACGGCTCTCAGAACGGTAATCAATGCAGGAATTGAACCGGATTTGATTATTGCAATGGATGGTGGAGAAATAAATTATAGACATTTTGAAAATATAATGTATTCGGATATACCCCTTGTATATGGAATCAAAGTATTTCCAGAAATATTACAGAATCATCAAGGAAAGAAATTTGTATTTTATACGGAAGACGGCTGTATGGAAAAAATTTTGAAAGATTTAGATTTGGAAATAGGGGTGCTGGCATGTGGGGGGTCTGTTTCAAATAGTGCATTTGATCTGGCTGTAAAAATGGGTGGGAACCCCATCATATTTGTAGGACAAGACCTAGCATACACCGATGGAAAAACCCATGCAAAGTATTCGATATATGAGGAAGATACAATAAAAGATAGTGAAAATTTGCTGAAAGTGAAAGATATTTATGGGAAAGATATTGTTACTTCCCCGTCTTTATTTTCTGTATTAAACTGGTTTGAAAATGAAATTCAAAAGGATAAAACCGAAAGATTATATATTGATGCAACGGAGGGGGGAGCATATATTGAGGGAACTCGGATTATGCCTCTTTGGCAAGTAATTAGAGAATATTGCCAAAACCCAGTAAATATCCATGAATTATTGAATGGTGCCGTTGAAAATAGATTTGTGAAATTGAATCAATATAATGAAAAAGTCATCACAAAATTAAAACAAATAGAGGATAGAATCAGAGGTCTACAGGCAACTATTGATGAGGGGGCAAAACAAATATTGAAAATATCTGAAGAGAAACTGGAACAATGTTTACCAGAATTAGATAGAATCAATCTTTCTGTAAAAAAACAGATTGACCATTTATACATCTTACATTATATGTTACAATCTGTATTTCATGATATCCTAAATGATGAAGAATTTAAGAAACAGGAAAGCAAGCAAGAAATAAGAAGATTTCATAGGATCTATCGAGAAATTTCAAAAACCTTAGCATATATGGATCCTCTATTAAAAGAATGTATTGAACGTATAGAAAAAATGTCAAATAAAATGACTGAAAATCATTGGATGGCATAAATGGAAATTTATGCTGTTTTTTTGTACTAAAGTCTGTTTCGTTTTTTCCGATACATTAAGGTGAAAAATAAAGCTTATTTTACCGGAAGGCCCGTTGATTGTAGGAGGAATTAAAATTGGATGATACAATGTTTTTTAGAAATAAGAAAATATTAATTATCGGTGGTACGGGGACTATAGGAAGTAGTCTGGTGAAGACTTTACTGCCAAAAGGTGTAAGTGTTATCAGGGTATTAAGCAGAGACGAATATAAACAGTATTTTATGATGGAACAAATGAAAGACATAAAAAATATAAGATTTCTGTTGGGCGATGTAAGGGATTATGACCGAATCAACAGAGCCATGGAAGACATTGATATTGTCTTCCATGCAGCGGCATTAAAGCATGTACCTGCTTGTGAATATAACCCTTTTGAAGCAGTGAAGACAAATGTAATCGGTACGCAAAATGTCATTGAAGCGGCAATTCACAACAATGTAGAAAAAGTGATATTTACTTCAACAGATAAAACCATTGGTCCAACCAATACATATGGAGCAACAAAGTTGCTTGCAGAAAGACTGATATCTGCTGCCGACTATTATAAAGGGAGCCATAGGACGATTTTCGCGGCCGTCCGATTTGGCAACGTGATGGGATCAAGGGGGTCTGTTATTCCATTGTTTAAACAACAAATTCTGCAAGGAAATCCCATAACCATTACGGATCCTGAAATGAGCAGATTTATGATGACCTTAACAGAAGCTACGAACTTAACCATAGAAGCATGCAAAAGAGCACAGGGAGGAGAATTGTTTATATTAAAAATGCCTGTTGTTCGTTTGCATGATCTGGCAGAGGTCGTTATTGAAGAAATGTCTGAAAAATATAATTTGGATCCGGATAAGATACGGATTGTAAAAACAGGATTAAGACCCGGGGAGAAAATGTATGAAGAATTAATGACTTATGAGGAGTCAAAATACGCCATAGAGTTTGATAATATGTTTGCAGTACCTCCATTGTTTAATCATAAGACTTATGAATATTCCGATGGCAGACAGGCAGCAAGACAAACTTATAGTTCCCATGACATCGAGCCTATAAGTAAAGAAGAATTGAGAAGGCTTATCTTACAGGAAAAGTTGTTAGATTCATAAAGAAATTTTGAAGGAGGAAAATCAATGAAAGTTTTAGTGACAGGCGGCGCAGGATTTATCGGCAGATGGGTTGTAAAAAAATTATTAGAAGACGGACACCATGTATGGGTATTGGACGACCTTTCGAATGGGAGAAAAGAGAACATTCAGGAATTTTTTCATTTAAGCAATTTTAAAGAATTCATTTATGGAGATATCAAAGATAAAAAAGCTTTAGAAAATTTATTTCAACAGCATCAATTTGATATATGCTATCATTTAGGTGCCAGCATTAATGTCCAGGATAGCCTGGATGACCCTGAAACTACGTTTAACAATGATGTCATAGGCACTTTTCATGTCTTGGAATCATGTAAAAAACACCATACGAAAATCGTGTTCATGAGTACTTGCATGGTATATGATCGGGCTAGTGACACAAGGGGAATTACCGAATTACATCCTACAAAACCGGCATCTCCTTATGCAGGAAGCAAAATATCGGGAGAAAATATGGTGCTTTCCTATTGGTATGGATATGGATTGCCTGTAGTAGTCATCCGCCCCTTTAATACTTACGGGCCATTTCAGAAAACGGGGGGAGAAGGCGGCGTTGTGGCCATATTCATTAAGAGAAATCTGGAAGGACAGACTTTACATATTTATGGAGATGGAACGCAAACGAGAGATTTATTGTATGTAGAAGATTGTGCCAGATTTGTTGTGGAGGCAGGATATAGCGATGCAGTAAACGGAGAAATTGTAAATGCCGGTTTAGGGCAAGATATTACCATCAATGACCTTGCAAAACTGATCGCAAACTCTGAGGAGCAAATCAAGCATGTACCCCATATTCATCCCCAAAGTGAAATCCAGAAGTTATTGTGCAATTACGACAAAGCGAAAAAACTGTTAGGATGGGAGCCCAAGGTGAGTTTAGAGGAAGGAATTAAAAGAACGGAAGAATGGATTAAAAATAATCCGCATCTTATATAAGTGGGGGGGTATACAGTGGAAAAAACATTGGCAATCAATGGTGGAAAACCGGTGCGAGACAGGTATTTGCCCTATGGTCAGCAATGGATTGACGAGAAGGATATACAGGCTGTAGTAGACGCCTTGCGAAGTGATTATTTAACTACAGGGCCTAAGATAAGGGAGTTTGAAGAGAAAATTGCTGCCTATGTGGGAGGGAAGTATGCTGTTGCCGTTTCAAACGGAACAACGGCTCTTCATGCAGCTTGTTTTGCTGCAGGAATTCAACAGGGTGATGAAGTGATCACAACACCCATGACATTTGCTGCTTCAGCAAATTGTGTATTGTATCAGGGAGGAATTCCTGTTTTTGCAGATATAGATCCCTATACCTATAACATAGATCCAAAAGATATTGAAAGAAAGATTACAAATAGGACAAAAGCCATTATCCCTGTGGATTTTACAGGACAACCCGTGGACCATGATGCCATAAAAGAAATTGCTGAAGCATATGGTTTAGTGGTTATTGAAGATGCTGCCCATGCCTTGGGAGCAGAGTATAAAGGAAGGAAAATTGGTTCTTTGGCAGCTATGACAGAATTTAGTTTTCACCCAGTAAAACATATTACCACAGGCGAAGGGGGTGTCATAGTCACAGACAACAAGGATTATTATGAAAAACTGAGTTTATTCAGAACCCATGGGATTACCAGAGATCCGGCCCTGATGACCAAAAACGAAGGGCCTTGGTACTATGAACAACTGGAGTTGGGAAATAATTATAGAATCACAGATATACAGTGTGCCCTTGGAATCAGTCAGTTACAGGAGTTAGCCGGTTTTGTCAAACGGAGACGAGAGATCGTGAGAAAGTATAATGAAGCTTTCCAAAATATAGAAGAGATTATTACTCCTTATGAAAAAGAAGGGTGCCATTCCAGTTGGCATTTATATATCATCCAACTGGATCTGGAGAGGCTTTCCGTAGGAAGAAGAGAGATATTTGAAGCCCTAAAGGCCGAGAATATTGGTGTAAATGTACATTATATACCCGTACATTATCATCCTTATTATCAGAGATTAGGATATAAGCGAGGGATTTGTCCTCATGCAGAAGCATTGTACGAAAGAATCATTACCTTGCCTTTGTTTCCGAAAATGTCCGATAAAGATGCGGAAGATGTGATTGATGCAGTACATAAAGTTATCTCCTATTTTAGAAAATAGTTGGGGGGAGTACAATGGATAAGGTTGTGGCAATTATTCAGGCACGCATGGGTTCTACCAGGCTTCCGGGAAAAATCTTAAAAAAAGTAAAAGGAAAGACCGTTCTTGAGCATGTTGTTTATCGGGTTCAGCAGGCGAAACAGATTGATAAAATTGTTATTGCCACAACAGAGCTGGAACAGGATCATGTGGTGGCGGAAAAGGCAATAAGTTGTGGTATCCGGTATTTTAGAGGCAGTGAAGACGACGTGTTAAGCAGATATTATCATGCAGCGAAAGAAAATAATGCAGATATCGTGGTGAGGATTACGTCGGACTGTCCCTTAATTGATTCGAAGCTGATAGACAAAATGGTTCAATTTTATAAGGAAAATAATTATGTTTTTGTAACGAATGTAGGCAATCATGCATCACAAAGAACCTATCCAAGAGGATTAGATACGGAAATATTTTCTTTTCAGGTGTTAGAAACAGCTTTCTACAATGCCAAAGAAAAATATCAGAGGGAACATGTAACTCCTTATATTTACGAAAATGAGAGGAAAATTTATTACTACAGAAACGATGTTGACTATTCGGCTTATCGGTGGACCCTAGATACGGAAGAAGATTTTCAACTGATTTCAGCCGTATATGGGTATCTCTATGATGAAAATGAAAATTTTGGATTGGGTGACATATTGAAATTGATGGAGAAACACCCTGAGCTCATAAAACTTAATGAACATGTAGAGCAAAAAAAGATTAAATGAAAAGCAGGAATCTAGGATGATATAGCCTAGTTGGGGGTGGTGTGATGAATAAAGTTATTCAAATAAAGGATCGGTTTATTGGAGAAGGATATCCAACCTATATTATTGCGGAAATGTCCGCAAATCATGCTGGAGATCTGCATCGAGCCATTGAAATCGTTCATGCTGCAAAGGAAGCGGGAGCAGATTGTCTGAAGATTCAAACATACACGGCAGATACATTGACAATCGACTGTGATAAAGAATATTTTAAAATTAATAAAGGAACTTGGAAAGGGGAAAACCTGTATCATCTGTATAAAAAGGCATATACTCCCTGGGAATGGCAGCCTCTGATAAAAGAAGAGGTAGAAAAACTGGGAATGGATTTTTTATCGACACCTTTTGATAAAACGGCTGTAGATTTTTTGGAAGAGTTGGGTGTTGCTTTTTATAAAATAGCTTCCTTTGAGATGGTGGATATTCCTTTAATTCAATATGTGGCATCAAAAGGGAAGCCGATGATCATGTCAACAGGAATGGCTACACTAGGGGAGATCGAAGATGCGGTGCATGCCGTAAAATCCATGGGAAACAGCAACCTGTGTCTTCTAAAATGCTCCAGTGCTTATCCTGCTGTTCCCGATGACATGAATTTAAGAACAATAAAACATCTGGAAGAAACCTTTGGTGTGCCTGTGGGCTTATCTGATCATTCTTTAGGGTCTATTGGCGCAGTAACGGCAGTTGCTATGGGGGCAAAAGTCATTGAAAAACATTTCTGTATCAGTAGAGAGGTTGAAAATCCTGATGCGTCCTTCTCCATGGAGGCCCATGAATTCAAACAGATGGTAGATGATATCCGTGCAGCAGAAAGGGCCATTGGAACAATAAGCTATGAGGTATCAGAAGCGGAAGAAGCCAGCAAAGTCTTCAGAAAATCTATCTTTGTGGTAAAAGACATAAAAAGAGGCGAAATTTTCACAGAAGAAAACATCAGGGTGATTCGACCAGGGCATGGTCTTCCGCCAAAATTCTATGAGAGCATACTGGGACATAAAGCCACAAGGGATATCGAAAGGGGAATGCCATTAACATTCAATATGATAGATGAGTAGCGTTATAGCAGTTTTATATTCTGATAAAGAAGTGGTGATAAAATGTTGCAAACAGAAAGGCTCATTTTGAAATTATTAGACGAAGAAGATGAACAATGCATTGTTCGATGGAGAAATAAAATCAACATTATTCGTCATTTATTCAGCTTTAAAGGCACGACATTCAGTGAACACAGAAGATGGTTTGAACAGTATATCAAACATCAAGACAGAATGGAATTTATCATTATGATCAAAGAAAACGGCAAAAAAATAGGGACCATTGGCTTTAATCATATAGATTATCGAAATCAAAAAGCAGAGTATGGGATTCTCATAGGGGAAGAGGAAGAACAGGGAAAGGGATATGCCTTAGAGGCTTCCCGTGCTTTCATCAACTATGGATTTAAAGAATTAAATTTGCAAAAAATTTATCTAAAAGTATTTTATGATAATGATGAGGCCATAAAACTTTATAAAAAGCTGAATTTTCAGCAAGAGGGAGTACTAAGAAAAGAAATATATAAGAATGGACAGTTCAAGGATGTGGTCATCATGTCTGTTTTAAAGGAAGAATGGAAGGAGTCATGATGATTCACGTAGGAATAAGAGCAGATGGCGGGGCTGCCATAGGTATGGGTCATATTATGCGATGCCTTTCTTTGGCCAAGGAACTGAAAAGAAAAGGATACAAAGTATATTTCTTTAGCAGTATGAAGGAAGGCATCATAAAAATTAAGGATGAAGGTTTTGATGTTATAGTAATCCCTCAGATCCAGTCAGAGTTTATAAAAAATTCAGGCTCAATTGGAGGTGTTGATCTTGAAAAAGAGACAGATAAAATCATTCAACTGATTCGAGAATATCATATAGATTTATTATTTATAGATAAATATGATGTGACAAACGGGTATTTTCTCAAAATAAAACCCTATGTAAAGATATTAGCTTATATTGATGATTTGAGTCAATTTGTTTATCCGGTAGATGTGCTGATCAATGGAAATATTACAGGAGAATATATGGATTATCAAAAGTATTCTCAAGATCAAATGATGTTGTTAGGTCCTAAATATAACTTAATCAGAGATGAATTTCGAGATTTACCCCTTGGGGAGATAAGGGAAGAAGCAAAGGAAATTCTGGTGACAACAGGCGGTTCAGACCCATATCGCATGAGTGTTAAGATTATACATATGATTTTAGAAGATGAAGAATTAAGAAATTGCATCATCAATGTAATTGTCGGCAATGGCTTTATAAATAAAGAAGAACTGCGAAATATAGCAGAAAACAATAAAAATATTATTCTGCATGAAAATGTAAAAAAAATTTCTCAAATTATGTTAAAATCAGATATAGCAATTTCTGCAGGTGGCAGCACTCTCTATGAGCTGTGTGCCTGCGGAATACCTACCATAGCCTTTATTATGGCAGACAACCAGGAGCTGATGGTAAGGAAAATGGCTGAGCTAGGGTATATCAAGGAAATAGGATGGTATCATGCTGTAGAAAAGGCAGATGTAGTGAATGCTGTAAAAAAACTTGTGCAGAATTATAATATGAGAAAATCTTATAGCCAAAAAGGAAGAAATCTTGTAGATGCTAGAGGGGCAGAAAAAATTGTAGAAGCCATCACGGAAAGAATGCAGAAAAAATTTGAGTGCAATTAATCATACAATATATGTTGAATCAGTTTCACTTTACATAGCTATTTTCAAGGGTTTCTGATATGGGATTCCTTGTGTTGAATCAGACTATTTATAGAACCTTTCATAAATAGTCTTTTTTATACAAAAATTTTATTATTTGTTGTAATTGGAGAAACCGCATTTCCTGAAATATATCGTGGCCATTATCAATGAAAAAATGAAGGCTATCTTATAAAGAAGATTTAAATTTTACCGATAAACTTGTTAGAAATATAGTAGAGGGCGGTGAAAAAATGAAAATAGAGGGTAGCGTTATTGCCAATAGTAATTATATGATCAGTACAGAAAGAGAAATTCAAAAGAAAAATATAGTACAAGAAGGAAATTTAGCTGAAAATCAAATATCCACCAGTGAAAATTTCCCTAAGGAAAAGCAATTGATTGAAGCTATAGAAAAATCTAATAAGGATTTGAAAACATTTAATACAAGTTTAAAATTTTCCATCCATGAGAAGACAAAACAAATTATGGTCAAGGTAATTAATAATGAGACACAAGAAGTGGTTAGAGAAATTCCTCCAGAAAAAATATTGGACATGGTAGCAGCAATGTTGGAGAAAACAGGATTGTTTGTGGATAAAAGAGGGTAGTAAAAATGAAAAGGTGTTTGCCTTCAAAGGCAAATAAAGGAGGGATGCTAGATGATAACAAGTAATCGCTTAAGAATTACTGGTTTGGCAACCGGCATTGATACCGATGAAATGGTCAGAAAGCTTATGAATATTGAGTATGCAAAAGTGGACAAGTTAAAGCAGAATATACAAATCATGGAATGGCAGCGAGATAATTACAGAGAGATTAGTAACCTACTAAGAGGATTTAGGGATGAGTATTTTGATGTGATCAAACCTACCATGAATTTCAGGTCATCCACTGCTTTCAATGAATTCAAAGTGACATCCGCTGACGAATCTGTTGTTACCGCCACGGCCAGATCAGGTGCAATAACAAAAACCCACAGCATTACAGTGACCCAGCTGGCAACGGCTTCGAAAATTGATGGAATTTTTCCGGTCACAGATAAAGTAGATGGAAGCAATGCCATTACAAATTTTGATTTTTCAGGGCAGCAGCTAACGATTACCTTGGATGGAACGACGAAAACCATAGATATGGCCAACTATGGCGATGGGGCGACCCTAGAGAGTCAGCTGGAGGCTGCACTGAGTAATGCTTTTGGCTCAGGGAAATTTGATATCCTTGTATCAGGGGATAAAATTGAATTTAAAACATTATTGAATGGCAGTACCTTTACTATCAGTGGTGCAGAAAGTACTTTAACGCAATTGGGCTTTACCGCAACGGACAATAAGAGCAACAGGATTTCTTTAGATGCTGGGTTAGATAGCATAGCACAGCATTTTACGTCTCAGCAAAATTTTAATTCCGGAGATAATGTAACTTTGGTCATTAATGGGGTCACCATCAACGTGGGCAAAACCTATGGAACTGCCACCATAAAAGATGTAATGAATGCAGTCAACAGCAGTAGCGCAGGTGTGACTTTGAATTACGATTCGTTGCAGGATAAATTTACTTTAACATCGAAGACAACGGGAGAGGCACAAACCATTACTTATAACAGCAGTCCATTATTGCAGGCCCTAGGGATTGAAGGAGGAACCTATACGGCAGGAACAGATGCTGTATTTACCCTGGATGGCGTTGCCGGCATGAAAAGAAGCAGCAACCAGTTTGCTATTGATGGCGTAACGTATACGTTGAAGGCGGTCGGTGCTACAACAGTTAATGTAAATGCAGATACAGATGCTTTGGTTGAAAAAATTAAGGGATTTGTGAGCAAATATAATGATGTAATTGATAAAATCAATAGTGAATTTACGGAGAAAAGATATAGAGATTATATGCCCCTAACCGACGATCAGAAAAAAGAAATGTCAGAAAAAGAAATAGAACTGTGGGAAAAAAAGGCAAAGAGTGGATTATTAAGAAGCGACCCTATTTTACAAAAAATCACAACCGATATGAGAAAAGCCCTATATGATTCTGTAAAGGATGTAGGCATCAATCTTTATGAAATAGGGATTACGAGTAGTTCACTATGGCAGGATAGAGGGAAATTAGTTATCGATGAAGAGAAGTTGAAAAAAGCTGTTCAGGATAATCCTGATAAATTAACGCTACTTTTTACTCAAAGATCTCAATATTCATATGAAGAAGGATTGAATGATGCGGTAAAGCGTAGGACAAGATATGAGGAGTCAGGACTGGCACAACGGCTCTATGATGTTATTCAGGACAATATACGATTTACTAGAGATAGCCAAGGGAAAAAAGGAATTTTGTTGGAAAAAGCAGGGATTGAGGGAGATTTGACGGAATTTCAAAATACAATGAATACAGAAATTAATAAACAAAATAAAAAGCTAGACACATTATTAGATAAATTGTATAATAAGGAAACCTATTACTACAACATGTTTTCCAGAATGGAATCTGCAATTCAGGCAATGAATTCACAAGCGGCATGGTTAATGTCTCAAACAGGAGGCCGATAATTTAGGAGGTAAGAATAATGGCTTTAAATAATCCCTATGCACAATATAAGCAAAATACCGTAATGACTGCACCACCGGAAGAGCTGACCCTCATGCTGTTTGAGGGAATGGTAAAATTCATCAATCAATCAAAGCTCTTTATGCAGGAGAAAAAATTAGATAAAGCAAGCAATGCAAACTTAAGGGCACAAGACATCATTGCCGAATTAAATTTGACACTAAATATGAAATATGACATATCAAAGAATTTAAGGACACTCTATGATTATATGTCAAGAAGGCTGATCGAAGCAAATCTGAAAAAAGATGTTGATATTCTGGAGGAAGTACTGGGCCTTGCTACGGAATTGAGAGATACATGGAAAGAAGCAATAAAAATTGCCAGAAAAGGTTAGGAAGGAATCGGGATGGATGCGCATAATATGATTGCCTATTTGATCAACGTGAGTGAAGGAAAATTACAATTAATGCATCAAATGTTGTCCCTTACAAAAGAACAATCCTCTTGTACAAATGAAGAAAAGCTGGATCAGATGATGGATTTGATCCATAGGAAACAGCTATTGATTGATAAGGTCAATATGCTGGATAGCGAATTTGAGGAAAAATACGATGCATTGAAAAAATACTGCAATGTGGCATCATTAGAGGAAATTGAAATAAGAAAATATGAGGGGATCAAAAAACTGAAAAATATTGTGCAACAAATTTACGATATTATTGAGAAGATTCGGCAATTAGAAGTAGAAAATAATGAAAATATGCAAAAGGCATTGGAAGCGGTAAAGCAAGAGTTGAGTCAAGTGAGATACAATATAAAAATCAACCATACCTACGGCAAAAATAAAAATGTATATGGCGGTGTGTTTATCGATAAGAAAAAATAATCGTGACAGGGGACGGTTCTCTGTCACGGTGTGATCCAAAGAAACGGAGGGCGGATTTTCCTTTTCTATGGACAATACTTGAAAAATTCTGATAAAGATTGTATAATATGAAATACATATAATTAGGTCTGTGGTTGAAAGTCCATGCCAGTCGCAGGCAAAGGGACCCACGTAAGGCAGCTTAAAAGCAGGGCTGCTGAGCATGGTGCGGCTTAGGAGTAAGACCTGCCAGGAGAGTGGCGAGGCGGTTGATGCGCAAGCTCGTCAGGGCTTCTGAGAGGAGTAGTAGTGACGGCGAACCCGGAGCAAACCTTCCAGCAGGCGAGTGTGGGGGCAAAGACCAGGTCAGCTAAATATATGTGTGGTTAGCAGTTATGCTAATAAAGAAATCCTTGATCTCTAGATCAAGGATTTTGTTTAAACATCAGAAAAAGGAGCGGTCATCCTTGATACTCATGATTGACAACTATGATTCTTTTACCTATAATTTGGTTCAATATTTAGAGTGCTTGCAGGAGAGGGTTTTGGTATACAGGAATAACCAAATAACCCTAGAAGAGATTGAGCAAATCAATCCCCAGATGATTGTAATTTCTCCGGGTCCATGTACACCCAATGAAGCAGGGATCTCTATGGATGTGGTGAAATATTTTCAAGGAAAGATTCCCATCTTGGGTATATGCCTGGGCCATCAGACCATCGGACAGGTATTTGGCGGCAGAATTATCAAGGCATTAGAACCGGTGCATGGAAAGGTGCATCCCATCCGGCATACCCATCAAGGGGTGTTTCGGGGCCTGAAAAATCCCCTGCATGTAACAAGATACCATTCCCTTGTGATAGACAGGGATTCTCTGCCGGATTGTCTGGAAATAACCGCTGAAACCCATGAGGGGGAAATCATGGGGATCAGGCACAAGAAATATCTGGTGGAAGGGGTTCAGTTTCACCCTGAAGCCATTCTAACGGAGATGGGTATGGAATTGCTTCATAACTTTTTAGAAGAAGCCAAAAAGAATAGGACAAGCAGGTGAGAAAATGTTCATCCGAGAAATTGATACTTCATGCAATCCTTTTGAAATCTATACACTGTTTCAGGACCGTCCTTATAGTTTTATACTGGACAGCGGAATGGATCATGAAAAGCTGGGGAAATATTCCTATATCGGATTTGATCCATTTTTGGTTTTTCAAAGCAAGAATGAACGAATACAGATAATACAAGATGGAAATGTAGAAACTTTTACGGGGAATCCTTTTTTGAAACTAAAAGAATTATTGGCCCAATATAAGATGGACTATCGTACAGATTTGCCCTTTATAGGAGGGGCCGTGGGATATTTTGCCTATGATCTGTGTCATCATATAGAAAAATTACCGAGAACTGCGGTGGATGATGTGGATATACCCGACTGTTTCCTTGGTTTTTATGATGGTGTGATTGTTGTGGACCATACTGCATCCAAAGTGTTTGCAGCTTCCTTGGGAATCAAAGATTGTCCTGAAAAAATTGTCAATGGAATTACGGAGAGAATCAAGGAAGGGGAAAGGATGGGCATCTCGACAGATGTGAAGCTGGAGAGCAGACCTGTGGCATTCCAGTCCAATTTTACCAAAGAGGAATATATAGAAGCCATAAGAAAGATAAAGGAATACATCAGGGCGGGGGACATTTACCAGGCAAACCTTACTCAGCGGTTTGAATGCAAATTAGAAGAGAGTCCCTACCGTTTGTATGCCAAACTGAGGAAAATCAATCCTGCACCCTTTGCAAGCTTTATCGACTTTGGCGAAGGACATATTGTAAGCAGCTCTCCCGAGCGGTTTTTGAGAATAAAAGACAGAATGATAGAGACAAGACCTATCAAAGGCACAAAACCCAGGGGCAAAACGCCGGAAGAAGATATGAAAAATAGGGAAGCCCTATTGGGCAGTGAGAAGGATAAAGCTGAGTTGTTGATGATCGTAGATCTGGAAAGAAATGATCTGGGGAAAATTTGCAAAACCGGTACTGTCAAAGTAACGGAGCTATTTCACCTTGAAGAATATGCCACAGTGTATCATCTGGTTTCTACGGTAGTGGGGGAAATAAAAGACGAATATGATGCAGTGGACTGCATCATGGCTGCCTTCCCGGGCGGGTCCATCACGGGGGCGCCAAAGATAAGGGCTATGGAAATTATTGATGAGCTGGAACCTACCCAGAGGAATATTTATACCGGCGGCATCGGGTTTATCGGATGGAATGGGGATGCAGATGTAAATATTGTGATTCGAACGATCCTTTGCAAAAATGGGAAAGCCTTCTTCCAGGCAGGTGGAGGAATTGTATGGGATTCCGATGAAGTATTGGAATATGAAGAAACCTTGCACAAAGCAAAGGCTTTGATGCAGGCACTCAGCAGCTAGCAGGCGCAAAGAGCCTGCTAGCTGTGCATGTGCGCCCGGCATGGGCAGTAACTTGGCGGTGAAAGTCCGCTATGGGCTTGGCAGTGGGAACCATTAGCCAAAGGCAAGGGTGTCCATCGTGAGGTGGAATCTGAAGGAAGCCGGAGGCAAAGTCCC